>NZ_JBTYIP020000025.1:0-156666 GCF_054877945.1 Singulisphaera rosea
GGAACAAGACGCTTCAGCGTTGGCTGGTGGACACGGGTGCGGGTTATGTGGTGGAGGTCGTGAGTCGTCCGTTGGGTAGCAAAGGTTTCGTGGAACAGCCGCAGAGGTATACGGTGGAGCGGACGTTTGCGTGGCTGGGTCGATATCGTAGGCATAGCCGCGACTACGAGGTGCGTACGGAGTCGAGCGAGGCAATGATCAAAATCAGTTCAATTCATCGAATGCTCAGACTATTAAAAAAGGATGAGAAGAGGAAGCGTGCGGCCTTTAAATTCCGGGAAATTGAGGAAAAAGTTACCGGATAGCCTCTTAGTCTGTGGAGAATTCTTTCCGTCGATTTACGATCCCAAACCCTTGGTCTTTGTCTTAAAGATGGAGCTTTAAACTACCCTCTTGCAGCGATTGTTCCTTAGACAGTGGAAGCCCCAATGTCGCTCTATTCAAAGTTTGCTCACTAAATACAGAACTATCAATTTCGTCTAAACAATAAAAAGGGGACGTAACGAATATTGGCATACTTCCAATATTCGTTACGTCCCCTTTTTGCCTCCGATATCATCGAAATCACTGCCGATTTGAGCCGCGAAACCGATAACGCCTATCTGCGCTACGAAGGTTCGAAGGTGGCGTGGGTACCGAAAGCCTAGGTCGAGGACAATGGTGCCCGGTCAATAGTCCGGGCAGAACTGAACGTAGAACCTTGGCTCTTCCTCGGTGCCCGACCGCTTGAGTTTCTCCCCGACCCGCTCCATCGTCGCCTTGAGGTCGTCGTGGCTCAGGCATATCTCGAATTGGCCTTCGTAGCCGATGCTTCCCAGCGTCGCCCCGACGAACAGGTAGTACACCTCCTCGCCGTTCTCTGAGGCGAAACGCCCCCACCACGAGTCGAGTTGGCAGTGGCGAGCCAATTGTTGACGGGGGTCGCTCTTCGACTCCAGAAGTTCGTGCTCCCCCTCGGGTGTGGCATAGCGGATGCCGTAAAAGATGCGCGTTGAGTCTGCCCCCATGACTGATACCTCGAAACTTTCGCGGCCCTCGTCTACCGACCGCCAGGCGAGGGCCGGCCCGATTTGGCCGACTGCGGTTACCACACTGCCTGAGCCCCCGATGGTCGCGGTTCCCGATGACATTCTCGCACCTGACACCACCCCGTGCCAGTGGCTCGGCCACCTGACCACTCATGACCTGTTTGAGTTCTGTCAAAGAACGAACGGCTATCTCCCTGGGAAGAACACTATCGCCCCGGACGAGTCATCAACTTCGATTCCGAAGTGATCTCCTACCGCGATCGCCGGCCCGTTAGGCTGAAAAAAGATGAACCAGGATTTCCCAGACTCATCGATGCTGGCGTCCGAATTGTCATATTTTGACAGATTGATGCCATGTTTCAATGCGGCCTTTTTCGCAAGGTCTAATGCCTGGACTTTTGTAAGTTTAGTTTTCCCGAGAAATGGTTGCGGAGAGTGGTCCGGGGTTGGCCGGCATCCTGCGAGTAGGCACGCCAAGACGGGGAGCATCCACTTGAGTCGGTTGCGTGTCATGCCATCCCTCAAACTCGGACCAAATCGGTAGCGGGGCAGCGGATCAGCCTCCGTCCCCCAATCCTATCGGAGTGGAGAGTGGACGCCAAGTCGGGGATGGGCGATGCCCTTCGGGGTCGATTCTTTCCAAGCTCGCCAGATCAACCAAAGTCATAAACAGTCACGTCAATCCCGGTCAATTCCTCGGCGATGATCGGCTCGATTTCCTCCCATCGGCCACCGGCCAAGCCGCATCCGATCCGGGGCATGTGGACGCCCGCCTTCAACGACTTCGCCCCGACTGCCAGCTTCTTCAAGCAGGCACGCACGGCTTCGTAGCGGATCGGCGGTCCCTTAGCACTGTTCCTCATGCCCCGCTGGGCGATCATGTTGGCAACCCATACGTCGGGCTCGACCTTGACGAACTGGATTGACCCGAGGTCGAAGTCGTTCTTCGAGCGGTGCCACTCGCGGTAAGAGGCTTCCGGTTCATCCCAACGCTTCGAGATGGCGACGACGAAGCCCTTTCCCCAGCCGCCCAGGTCGTTGCAGATGTGGGCGATGATCTTGTTCCCGTTGCCCTGAGGCTGAGTCGCATCGCCCTTGGTGTATGTGATGATTGACATCCGAATGAGGATAGCACAAGGCAGTGAGATGCTAAACAGTGTGGGCGATGCCTTCGGCCCGCGTGCTTCCAGGGTCCGCTTCGCTCCCGTCCTTCGGACCGGCTTTGCCGCCTTCCACCCCGCTATCGCAAGTAAGGGGCTGCCGCCCCATCGCAGTCAAGCCCGAGCCCTTCGGGTGGTCAGCCGACTAATTTCCCCTCCGCTTCGCGGATTCCTCGCGGACGCTTCGCTCCAAATTAGCCGTCTGCCCAGGCTTGACAGCTCCCCCCGCCGTTCGCCACGTGGCAGAAGGTATGGTTCGCACCATACCTTCATTACCAACTCACGGAGAAACACCATGACCAAACCCTACACCTATTCGAGAGGCACCGACGGCTGCGATAAGACATTCGACATCCTGGACGGCGACGGAGAAATGCTCGTGGCGATCCACTTCTGGGAGCGCGAGACAGAGGCCGAAGCCGACGCCAAGCTGATCGTCAACGCCCTCAACGCCTACCAACCGAAGGAGTAGCCCCCATGAAAATCACCATGCTCGAAACCCGTAGGGGCACCGAGGATGGCTTCACCGTCCGCCGGTTCCTCAAGGGCGACACCTACGACGTCACCCACGCCCTCGCCGTCACTTTCATCCGGCAGGGCTGGGCCCTCAAGGCAGAGGAGTGAACGCCATGATCGACGATTTCATCCAATTCAAAAACCGGTGCGATTACGAACGCTACCTCGCCGAGGGCGGCACCCTCGATTACCTGCGATGGTTCGCCGAGCGGAATCGCCTCCGGGCCCAGGGCGATTAGGTGCCGGTTCACAGCGGAGCAGGGGAGGACGGGGCATGAAGCTCGTGTTTGACAGCTCATACCCGCCGGAGCAACTGACCGACGAATTCTGGGAGGAGCAGGTGCTCGACGCCTTTGCCGACTGGCTGCTGAAGGAGATGGAGCAGGGGAGGATGCGGCCGCCAGATACGTCGTGAAAGTGCTTGCTAAATAACGTGAAAGTGCTAGACAGAGAGGGCGAAGGTGTTACGGCCTCCGCCCGCCCCTAAACCGCTAAATGGAGTTAGCGATTATGACTCATCAGATACCACCTCGGGAAATATTGTCAAATCCCCCGCCCATCGTCTACGGTTCCGTGTGCTCGGGCATAGAAGCGGCCACGGCCGCCTGGCACTCTCTGAACTGGAAGCCAGCCTTCTTCAGCGAAATCGACGCCTTCCCACGTGCGGTTCTCGCCCACCATTACCCCACTGTCCCGTGCCACGGCGACTTCACAACCATAAAGGAAAACGACTATGCAGCTATCGATCTTCTCGTCGGAGGAACCCCTTGCCAAGCCTTCTCGGTCGCGGGACTTCGCAAAGGCTTTGCTGACGAGCGAGGCAACCTCACACTTGAGTTTATTCGGCTGGCTCAGAGGCTCAAGCCCCGCTGGTTGGTTTGGGAAAATGTCCCCGGTGTCTTGTCAATCGACGGAGGACGGGCGTTTGACTCCTTCCTCGGGGGGCTGGCGGAATGCGGGTATGGGTTCGCCTACCGGGTTCTTGACGCACAATTTTTTCGGAGTGCCACAAAGACGCAGGCGTGTGTTCGTTGTCGGATATCTTGGAGACTGGCGACCTCCCGCGACGGTACTTTTTGAGCCGGAAGGCCTGCTCAGGGATCTTACGCCGAGCCGCGAAAAGGGGGAAAAGCCTGCCCCCACAATTAGCTCACGCACTAAAGGCGGTGGCGGGCTCGGAACAGACTTCGAGTGCGACGGAGGATTGATCGCCCACGCACTCCGAGGCGAAGGCTTCGACGCGAGGGAGGCAAAAAAGGGGACGTAACGAATATTGGAAGTATGCCAATATTCGTTACGTCCTCTTTTCATTCTCAACCGTCTGCCTAAGGCCGTAGAGCGAACCGCGCCGATGGCATTCTTCTTCTTCTTCAGTATCACCGTGGTATGGTTTCACCGAGTCGGCCACCGCCTCGTACGTTTTCCCTTGCGGCCGTGGTATCGCGGGAAGACAGAACCCTCCTTCGCCGACATCCTGACGACCCTGAGGCGAGTCGGCTACGACGAGAAGACCGAGCAACTGCTGCCGAAACAGTGTGGGCTGAAAACCTGGATTGCCCAACTGACCGAGTTCCTCAGCCGCGCCGGGTAAGCCTACCGCACGCCTGGCCTACCGCTGCCAATACTCTTGCGGGATCGGGTCTCCGGGAGGAAAATCACCCCTCGGTCCGGTCGTAATCCGTCACGAAGTCTACGAAATTTAAATTCATTAGTGCGAATTCGAGCTACCTGAAATCCTCGAAACTTGAATTAAGAGGACGGAGCCTATCATCTGACTTCTTCTGTTAAATATAAAAACACAAAAGGAGACATAACGAATTAACGTCGACGTTCATCGGTTGATCCACGGGTTCGAAACATCGACTCAAGCCTGGGCCTACCTACGGCTTCCTTGAGCCTCCAGGCCCATCGCCCGTGGGTTGGCCCCGGTCCACCCAGGAACGCCGCTGCTCTCGCTCGCTCAAGAACAATGCGACTCAATTCGTTACGTCCCCTTTTCGTTTGTCGTCCCCTTTTCGTTTGTGGGAAGGGGACGACGCCCCACTCCGCGAAACCTGTGTGCCGATCGACCGCGACGCGCCCTAGGAAAAGGGGGGACCCCTTCGCGACGATCGCCCGCCGGACATCCGGCGGAGCATCCCGAGGCGGAGGCGGGGGCCTTTGGGCGAGGGGGTTTGGAAGGCGGCGACGAAGTCGGGGAGCATCAGGCCGATGCCCATCGCGAGGGCGAAGGTCAGGGCGGGGAAGACGCGGGAACGGGTCGCGGTCCGTTGGCGGGTCGACTTCGAGGAGTCGGACGCCGGTTGGTTGGCCGGGGAGGCGCATCCGGAGGCCACGGTCGCGGCGTCGCTTGGCGAGAGCGGACCCTCTCCGACGGAGGACGAGGTGAACGTGTCGGCGATCAGGGCGGTGGCCAGGAGCGGGAACCCGCCCGGGCCCCGGACCGCGACGACCGCCCCCTCTTCATTAGGCGGTGCGGCTCCGCCCCCTTCGGCCCCGGGCACGAGTTCGTCGAGCGCGAAGTCGGCGAGCGCGAGGCCGTGGGGGTCGACGGGGGGGACCGGGTCGCCGTCGGCGAGGATGCCTCCCAAAGGCGCGGCCGAGCGGGCCGGCAAGGGGCCGGTGGCGACCAGGACCGGCGTCGGGTTGTTGAGGATCGAGACGTTCGGTTGCGAGACGTTCGCCGTGAGCGACAAGTCGACCTCGTCGGCCGCGGTCGCCGGAGGGGGCGAGGGCAGGGGGGTCGTCCCGACCGGCGTCGTCCCCTGGTTGGGCGAGTTCGACGTGACGACCGACTGGCCGACCGTCGACACCGTGAACCAGTAGCCATCGGATCCCGAGCGGTTGACCGTGACGTCGAGCAGGGGCAACGACGCGGGGAGGACGTAGCCGAAGGTGGTGCCCGGCGTCGTCGACTCGCCGAGGACGATCGGGTTCCTCATGACCCTCATGACGTACGGCTCGGCCGACATGACGTATGTCTTCGTCGTCGAGTCGTCGTCGCTGCCGAGGAGGCTCACCTCCACGTAGAGCATCGTAGGAGGCTGTGCCTTATCTCCATCCCCCGAGACGTTCAGGACGAGCGTCTTGATGCCGGTCGCCGGATCCTGATAAATGTGCCCGGACAGATAAACACGCCCCGAAGGGTCGTACACGCTCACGGTCTCGGTGACCGAGCTGTCCGTCGAGAGCGACTGGATGTCGATCCCGAGCCGGTGCGTGGTGGAGTCGATGGGGATCCGGTAGAGGTTCGAGGACTGCCCCGGCACGAGCGAGTCTTCGACCCGGAGGTTGTCGACGTCCGGCAGGGGCATCGCGCTGCTCAGCGACCGGAACGCGATCGAGCCGCCGGTCACAAGGTCCGATCGGGGGGTACCCGGGTCGCCAGCGACGGAGTCGGCACCGTCAGGGTACGCGACGGTCCCCGCGCTCGGGCTCGCTTGATCCGTGAGGGCAAAGTCGGGGGCCGAGAGGGTGTGGGCCGACGTCACCGCACCGACCGCGAGCATCCGGCCCGAGTCGCTCGCACCATGCAAGGCGTCGAAGAATAAGGGATCGAGCGCGAACCAGCCCGGGATCAGCGGCCCATTATTTCCACTGCCAGTGCCCCCGCCCCAATGTTGACCCCAGAGGAGGGGCCCTTGGGGGGCGACCGAGGAGCTGGTCGTGGCGTTGAGATCGTTCGGCGAGATCGGTCCGGCGACGGGCAGCGGGGTCGGCGTCTCCGGGACGATGACCGAGGCGGACAGGGCTCCCGGCGGCTGGGGGCCCACGAACGTCGTCCCCGACGAGGCGAGCAGCCAGCGCGGTTCCAGGGCTTCGACGCGGTAGGAGGCGCGGGGCCGAGTCCGGCGGACGGAGGCGCAAGGGGACCGGCGCAGGCCCTTGGCCCAATCTCGGATCGACAACGAGGCCAGTCCTTCGAGCACGTTGAGCATCCGTGGCACCGGTTGACGACACCCGACATGCGATCATCGCATGGCCGCAGAACCTGAAACCCCGGCCGGACCCCGAGGGTTCAGGCACCGCTATCGTAGTTTAACGAGATTCGCCGCCAACTCCCGACAGCATTTTTCAAACGGCCGCTCGTCGACCCGAGATTTCTCAACACAACCACTTCAACGACCAGGCGTTATCAAAAATCCACCCCAACCCTGGCGGGTTACGACGCCCTGTCACCCCCGTCGCAAGGGATCGAATCGAGGGGGTTTTCGGCGGGAGGCATCTTCTACAGTCGGCGTCGCTCGAATCGACGGCCTCGCCTAAGATTTCCTCTTCCCGGCCGTGAAGGACGGCAGATGCCGGGATGGGGGGGTGATCTCGCCTTCCCGATCCGTCACGGCGTCGCAAGGAATCCGTTTGACAGCCTGGAACGGAGATCCCCTTGATATCGTCAAAAGAGCGGTCGTCGTGCGCACCGCCTTTCCCTTCGATCTGACGATGTGTTCCCCCTCGTTCACCCGACGTCTCGACTCGGAGGTCATCCCCATGATCCCTCGCAACGGCCAAGGTCTTGTTTGGCTGGGAGGAGTCTTCGCCGGACTCCTGGCCCTGGGCCTCTGCGTAGCCGCGACCCCCGAACCTGCGAAGCCGAGGCCGATCGCGGCCAGGGACGCCATCACGCCGCCGACACCGACGCTCTCGGCCGAAGTCGTCGCCGCGATGCAGGAGGGGCGTTACGCCGACGCCGAGGTGGCGCTTGGAAAGCTCGCGCAAGCGGCCAAGTCGGGGGACGAGGCGGCCTACTATGCCTGGGTCCGAGGCATCGCCCTGCGGCTCGACCGCCGGGGGGACGCAGCCAAGGAGACCCTGGCAGCGGCCCTGAAGGCGAACCCTCGGGGAACCTGGACGGCGAAGATCCGGTTCGAGCTCGCCACCGTCGAGCTCGCCGCGGGGCGGTTCGAGGACGCCGAGACACTCGCCAGGGCCGAGGCCGAGGCGTTGCTCGACCCCGCCCGGAAGGACCGGCTCGCGGAGGTCTACCAGGACTTCGCCCGCACGCTCCTGAAGCCCGCGGACCCGGTCACCCCGCCCGACCCCAACGGCGCCTATGAGCTGCTCGGCCAGGCGCGCGGGCTCGCGAAGGGGGAAGGGCTCCGGGCCCGACTCCTGCTCGCGATGGTCCGCGCCAGCCAGGCGGCGGGGAACCACGCGAGGGCGATCCAGGATCTCGCCGTCTACCTGAAGGAGTTCCCGAACGGTCCGGACCGGGCCGAGGCCCGCTTCCGCCACGGCGAGGCGTTGCGCGGGCTTGGGCAGGTCGTCCCGGCCCGGCTGGCCTGGGCCGACCTGGCCAGGGATCTCGGGGCCCTCAAACGCCCCCTCACGCCGAGCGAGGACGACACGAGGGCCAAGTCCCTCTTCGAGATCGCGAGGACTTATGGGATCCCGGCGCCTCCGGACGACACCAGCCTCGGGCTCGGCGTCGCCGCCCTCCGTCGGTTCCTCGCCGCCTACCCGGCCCACTCGTCGTCCGTCACGGCGAGTTACGAGATCGGCGCCTCGTACCTGTCCCGGGGGAAGAGCCAGGAGGCCCTCGAGGCCCTCAAGTCTTTCATCAAGGAGGACGGCTTCCGCGCCGAGACCGACGAGGCCAAGCGTGACCTCGCCCAACTCTCGATGACGGCCACCTACCAGGTCGGCCAGGTCCTCCAGGGGCAGCAGCAATTTGACGAGGCGATCGCCGCGTGGAAAGGCTACCTGGCCAAGTACCCGAACGGCCCCCAGTCGGCCGACGCCCAGCGGGCGATCCTCGACACCCAGATCCAGATCGCCGCCGACCACCTGGCCCACCGGCGGTTCTCCGAGGCCCGCGCGGCGTATCAGGCGTTCGTGAGCCAGAACCCGCTCGACGCCCGCGTCCCCGAGGTCCTCTTCCAACTGGGCGAAAGCTACCTCCAGGAGAAGGAGGCGGATAAGGCGATCGCGGCCTGGGAGCCGCTGCTGAGCAAATTCCCCCAGAGCGATCCCGCCTGGCACGCCCAGTTCCTGATCGCCGCGATCTTCGAGGACGAGAAGGGGGATCCCGCCGCCGCCATCGAGCGTTTCAAGAAGATCGCCGGCGAACCCTGGCACTCGCAGGCGGCCCAGCGGATCGCCGTGATGGAGGCGAAGTCGCTCACCGTCATCACCCCCAGGGCCTATCGCTCGGGCGAACGCCCTCGGCTCAAGATCGGGTCGAGGAACCTGGAGAAGCTCACCTTCACCGCGTACAAGCTCGACGCCGAAGCCTACTTCCGGAAGAAGCAGGCGCTCGAAGGGGTCGAGTCGCTCGACATCGGCCTCGTGCAGCCCGACGCCGAGTGGACGGCCGCCGTCCCGGGCTACGCCAAGTACAAGCCGGTGGAGAAGGAGTACGAGCTCGAGCCGTTGAAGGTCCCCGGCGTCTTCGTGGTCAAGGTGACCGACGAGAAGACGCTCCAGGCGACGACGCTGGTGCTCGGCAGCGACCTGGACGCGATCGTCAAAGTTTCGCGTGAACAATTGCTAGTATTCGCCCAGGACATGAAGACCGGCAAGGGACGGCCCGGCGCGCGGGTCCTCATCACCGAGGGGGGCAAGGTCGTCCTCGAGGCGAAGACCGGCGACGACGGGGTGCTGCTGAAGCCCTGGGACAAGCCTCGCGAAGGGAATTCGGCGCTTCGGTATCTCGTGCTCGACGGGCCCGACATCGCCGGCTCGGGGCTCGGCGTGCCCGACAAGGTGGCGCAGGGGCTCACCCCGCGTGCTTATCTCTACACCGATCGCCCCGCGTATCGGCCGGGCCACCGGGTCGAGATCCGGGGCGTGGTCCGCGAAGTCGTCGACGGCCAGTATGCCAACACACCGGGCGCCGTCTATCGGTTGGAGGTGGCGGATAGCCGAGGCCGACAGCTCGTCGCCAGGCCGGTCAAACTCTCGGAGTTCGGCACGTTCCACGAGGCGCTACCGCTCGACGAAGGGGCGCCCATCGGGACGTATCGAGTCCGGGTGTATCAGCCGGGCAAGAGCGACTTCACCGGGCAGTTCGAGGTCCAGTCGTACCAGTTGGAGAAGGTCGACCTCGCCTTCGACCTGAAGAAGACGGTCTACTTCCGCGGCGAGACGATCCGAGCCGAAGTCGTCGCCCGCTACCAGTACGGTTCTCCGGTCGCGAACCGACCGATCGACGTGCAGCTCCCCGACGGCCGGGTCGTGCACGGGACGACCGACGCCGAAGGCAAATATCACGTCGAGTTCCCGACCGAGGGGTTCGCCGAGGTCCAGTCGCTCCGGCTCATTGCCCGCCTGCCGCAGGACAACGTCGCCGCGATCGCTCGAGTGACGCTCGCGGTGCGGGCCTTCTCCATCGAGCTGGCGACGACCCGCGACGTCTACCTCGACGGCGAGTCGTTCGTGGTCAACGCCGAGACCGCCGACGCGCAAGGGGGGCCGAGCGGCGAGTCGCTCGCCGTCTCGGTGCTCAAGCAGGTCGAGCAGGCGGGACGGATCTCCGAACGTGAAGTCGCCAGGCAGGAGCTCAAGACCGACCCGAAGACGGGCCGAGGGTCGGCCTCAATGAAAGTCGAGGACGAGCAGGGGGGTCGTTACATCATCAGAGCCTCGGGCACCGACCGTTTCGGCAATCCCGTCGTGGCCGACCGCGTCCTGACGGTCTCCGGCAAGAAGGACGAGACACGGCTGCGGATCCTCGCCGAACGCCAGGCCTACAAATTGGGCGAGGACGCGAAGGTCAACCTCCACAGCCGAGGTAAGGCCGGCACCGCGCTGCTGACCTGGGAGGCCGATCGGATCCTGACCTACAAGGTCGTCCAGCTCCAGGAAGGGGACAACGCCCTCTCCTGGACGGTCGACGGGCCGCAATTCCCGAACTTCACACTCGCCGCGTCGCGGATGGCCGAGACGAAATTCGACGAGGCTCGCCTCGACGTCCGCGTGGAGCGTGACCTCCGCGTCTCGGTCAAGCCGACAAAGGAGGCCGTCGGGCCCGGCGATGAGATCGAAGTCGAGGTCTCGACCGAAGACCAGCTCGGGAAGCCCGTCTCCGCCGAGGTTTCGCTCGCCATGGTCGATCGCTCGCTCCTGCGGCTCTTCAACGACACGCTCCCGCCGATCACCTCGTTCTTCTACGACCAGACTCGCACCGGCGCGTTTGCGACCCAGTCGAGCAACACCTTCAAGTACACCCCGACGACCACGCCGGTCTCCGACGCGGTCGTCGAGGAGAACGAGCGAGCCAACGCGGTCGCGGCCAACGAAGCCGCAAGGCTGGGGGCGATCGAGAAGGCCCAGGACCAGGTGATGCCCCAGGCCCCGATGGCCATGCCCGCCCCGGCGCCGGCCGCGCCCGCCGAGGCCGGGCAGGCTCAGGCGTCGCGTCGGCTCTACCAGAAGTCAAGGAGTGCGCTCGGGCGTGGTGGACAGATGGGAGGAGGAGGATTTGCCAAGGAAGGGAGTGAATTCGAAGATCTCGCCTTCGATGCCCGTGACGCCGACGGACCGTCGGCCAACCGGAAGAGGAAGGACGAAAGCGGCCTCCGATTGGAAGCGCCGAAGCCGTTGTCGACTCGGCAACGCTTCGTCGAGACCGCCTACTGGAACCCCTCGGTCGTCACCGACACCCAGGGGAAGGCCAAGGTGAAATTCCGCGCCCCGCTCGCCCTCTCGGCCTATCAATTTTCGGCCCGAGGGACCTCGGGGGCCGACACGCTCGTCGGCCAATCGTCGGCGTCGATCTCGGTACGGAAGGACTTCTTCGTCGACCTGAAGGTCCCGGCCGCCTTGACCCAAGGGGACCAGCCGCGGTTCGTCGCCCAGGTCCACCACCTCGGGCTCGTCGGCAAGCTCGCGCTGAAGCTCGAAGCGTATGCTGGGGGCAAGGAGTCGACCGACCCGAAGGAGGTCGAGATCAAGGGTGACGGGGTCGAGGAGATCCTGTTCGAGCCGTTCGAGGTCCCCGACGGCGAGTCGGTGCGACTCACTCTGACCGCGACGCTCGGCGAGCGTACCGACCGGCTCGTGACGGAGGTACCGATCCGGCCTTGGGGCGTGCAATCGTTCGCCTCGGCCTCGGGGACGTCGAGCGACGACGCGACCGTCTTCGTAGGCCTGCCGACCGGCCGGTCGTATGAAAGCGCCGAGATGCTCGTGGTCGTCTCGCCGACGCTGCGTCGGATGCTGATCGAGCTGGCCCTCGGGCAGGAATTCTACCCGCTGGACACTCGCGTCAACACGTGCATTTTCCCTCCAACCCCTTATACGACGGCCGACCGCGCGGGGGACCTGCTCGCGGCGACGGAGGCGTTGGCCTACCTTCGCGCCTCGGGCAGTGCACCGTCGGCCGCCGAGGCCTCGCGCCTGACGACGAAGATCCAGGGGCTCGTCTCCGAACTGACCGCGCTCCAGAACGAGGACGGCGGCTGGCCCTGGGTGGTCAGCCGGAAGCGACTCCCCGACCAGAACGTCACGATCAATCCGAGCGACCGGGCGACCTCGGCCCGGACCGTCTGGGCCCTGGCTTCGGCCGAACCGCTCGGGCTCCTCACCGACCCACAAGCGCTCGAGAACGCCACCAACTACCTCGCGCAAGAGTACGCGAAGGCGGGTGAAGGAGACCGGGACACCCGAGCCCTCCTCCTGCACGCCCTGAGCACGCGACGCAAGGCGACGTTCGAGCAGGCCAACAGCCTGAACCGGGTCCGGCAGGGGCTCTCCGACGCGGCCCTCGGGTATCTCGCGCTGAGCCTGGTCAACCTCGACCGCGCCTCGCTCGCGGGCGAGGTGCTCGACGTCCTCTCGCCCCGCGCGAAGACCGAGGCGGTCGCGGCCGGGCAGCCGCGGCGGACGTACTGGGAAGGTAAGAGCTCGCTGCCCTTCAACCGAGGCCCGGTCGAGGCCACCGCGCTCGCCGCCCTCGCGTTCGCGAAGGCACGTCCCCAGTCCCCGGTGATCGCCGGGGCGGTCGAATGGCTCCAGACGCACCGACAAGGCGTCGGCTGGCAGCCCCACAAGGCCAAAGGGCCCGCCCTGGCCGCGCTGGCCGCCTACTACCGCAAGGCCGAGCGCGCCGAGGACCGCTACAAGCTCGTCGTCACGGTGAATGACACCCAGGTGGCGACGCTCGACGTCGCCGGGGCGACCGCGGGCAAGGCCGTCCTCGTCCCGCGTCGGGCCCTCAAGGCGGGCGCGAAGAACCGGGTCCGGTTCGACGTCGACGGGCGAGGGACCTTCGGTTACTCCGTCACGATGACCGGCTTCACCCGCGACCTCGCCGCGGACCAGGACCGGGCCGATCGGACCGCGATCGTGAACCGGCGGGTCTACCTCCCGGCCAGCCCCGAGCTCGACGGCAAGGTCCTCCCCACGGGGTTCCAGGTCGCCGTCAACGCCCAGGGCTTCGAGAACCTGGCGAGCCAGGTGGCCCTCGGCGGGCGGGCCCAGGTCCAGCTCGACGCCTACCGGATCACCCCCGCGGTCCAACCCGACTGGGAACGCGACGCACTCGTCGTCGAGGAGCACCTGCCCGCGGGCACGACCCTGATCGAAGACTCGGTCCAGTCGTCGGCCAGCTCGTACACGCTCGCCGACGGCGTGCTGACGTTCTACTTCGCGCCCGACCAGTGGCCGGGGGGGATCCGTTACGACGTCCACGGCTACCTGCCGGGCCGCTATCGGGCCCTCCCCGCGTCGATCCGGAGCGCCTATGAACCGGGCCGGAGCCACCTCGGCCAGACCGGCGACCTCCGGGTGCTCGCCCCCGGCGAGCCGAATAACGACCCGTACAAGGCCACGCCGGACGAGCTCTACGCCCGCGGCAAGGCCGACTTCGACGCCGGCCGCCTGGCCGAAGCCGGCGAGTCGCTCGGGTCGCTCTTCTCCGCGTACACGCTCCGCGACGACGTCGCCAAGGACGCCGCCCGGATGCTGCTCCTGATCCACATCAAGCGATACAATGCCCGCCTCGTCGTCCAGTACTTCGAGGTCGTCAAGGAGAAGGTCCCCGAGCTCGTGATCGCCTTCGACGACCTCCTCGTCGTCGGGAAGGCCTACCGCGACATCGGCGAGTTCGAGCGGGCCTCCCTCGTCTGGCGCGGGGTCGTCGAGGCGAGCTACCTCGAGGATGCGAAGGTCGGGGAGACGCTCCGCAATCGCGGCAAGACGCTCGAGGCGATCGCCTACCTCCTCGGACTTTGGCGAGAATACCCCGGTACCGCGTCGATCGAGGCCGACATGTTCGGCCTCTCCCAGGTCATCGCGCAGCGGGCCACGGTCGCGACGACCGACCCCGCGACCCGGCACGAGCTCGCCTCGGCCGGCGTGACCCGCTCCGAGCTGCTCCTCCAGTCGATCCGGCTCACCCAGTCGTTCCTCGCCCGGTCGCCGGCCGGCCCGCTCGCCGACGAGGCGAGCCTCGCCCTGGTCGGCTCGTTCCTCGAGCTCGAGGATTACGACGCCGTCGTCAAGCTCTCGGCGCGATTCGCGAAGCTCTATCCCAAGAGCTCGTTCCTCGACAGCTTCCAGTACAGCGAGGCCCTCGGCCAGTTCCACCTCGGGCGCTTCGACCGTGCGATCGAGGTCGCCGAGGCCATCGCCAAGGCCACTTATAAAGATCCGAACGGGGTCGACCAGCCGAGCCCGAACAAGTGGCAGGCCCTGTACATCCTCGGCCAGATCTACGACGCGAGGCAGCGGCCCGGCAAGGCGATCGGCTACTACGAGGCCGTGGCCGAGCAGTTCACCGACGCCGCGGGAGCCATCAAGGCCTATACACGCAAGGATCTGAAGCTCCCCGAAGTCACCGTCGTCCGCCCCGAGTCGAAGCCCAACGTCGCCGCAGCCCCCGGCCTCCGCGCCGTGGCACCGACCGCCCCGAAGGCGTTGGCCAAGCCGGGGGTCGAGCTCGGCTATCGCAACATCGCCGAGGCCGACGTCAAGGTCTACCCGGTCGACCTGATGCGGCTGTACCTCACCCGACGCAACCTCGACGCGATCGCCGGGATCGACCTCGCCGGGATCACCCCGCTCCTCGAGCGGAGCATCCCCCTGGGCAAGGGCGAAGACTACGCCGACAAGCTCAAGGCGATCGACCTCCCGCTGGAGAAGGAAGGGGCCTACCTCGTCATGACCCGGGGCGGCGACCTGTACGCCTCCGGGATCATCCTGGTCTCTCCCCTCGAGCTCGAGGTCCTCGAGGAGGCCGAGGCCGGACGGGTCCGCGTCATGGTCCGCGACGCCCTGACCAAGGATCCCGCGACCAAGGTCCAGGTCAAGGTCATCGGCGACGAGAACCATACCTTCTTCTCGGGCGAGACCGACCTCCGCGGCGTCTTCGTCGCCGAAGGCGTCCAGGGAGAAGTCACCGCCGTCGCCCGCCGAGGCACGGCCCAGTACGCCTTCTACCGCGGCACCACCCACGTGGGGCAAGCGACCAAGGCCGAAGCCAATGCCCCCGCGCCCCAGTTACCGAACGAAAAGCCGGGCGCTCCCGCGCCAAGCCTTGAGCAAAACATCCAGATGCAGAACGGCGCGAACCAGATGCGCCAGATCGAACGGCTCCAGAACCGCTACAACCAGGGAGGCCAGGGCGGTGCCGCCGCCAAGGGCTTCAAATAATTGTTCACCCAGAAGCCCGATTTCTTCCGAGAAATCGGGCTTCTGAGCGGCAGACGCCGACGTTGCCAGCGGCAGACGTCGGCGTCCTCCGGGTCGGAAGCTCGCCTCTCGCATGAGCCCGCGGGGGGCCACAACGATCCATCACCCATACGTTCGCAATCGCCGACGACTCGTCCCCAGAATCCCTGCCACCCATGGTCGACATATGCGTCGAGGCGACCTCCCATCATCATCGTCCACCGCCCCTCAGCAGCGCTCACGGCATGTTCATTTCTCGTTCCCACGGTCTCCGTGGGAATGCCGCCCTCGACGCTCCGCGTCGGCATTTCGGGCCGCACGGACGCGACACGGTCCTGATCAAACCGCCCTCGCCGATGAGGGATCGAATCGGGAGTCCCGCCAGGGACTCATCGGCTCGCTCCCACGGTTTCCAGGCGGACTTCCGAGGCCGGAAAAAAAGGACGCGGAGCGTCCGAAGACCGCATTCCCGCGGAGACCGCCCAAACGCGTGATTGATCGCTCACAATTTATTTGCAAATTATGCGTAATCAATCAGCCCTATTTTCTCCATGATCGCCCTGACGCTTGAGAGAGCGGCGAACCTTCGATTTCAACAGCGTGAGAATGTGCCCGGCTCGCTCGTAATGATTGATCTCGGCTTGCTCCTCAAGGCTCAGAGTCCCTTCTTGAGCCTCGGCCGAAAGTAGACGCATCCGATCTAGAGCGGTTAACCTTCGAGTGGCATCTCTTCGATACAAGCCCGAAGCGCAAGCGAGTGAATCTTCTTCGATTTTTCCTGTGGAAATTCACTCGCTTGCGCTTCGGGCTTGTAAAAAGTCATTCCGCAGGAGCCATCGGGTGTTTGCAATCCGAGCGTGATGCGCTTTAGATCAGCTTGAGGGAAGCCCATGTTCAGTATCGCCTCCGCGGCAGCCAGGGGACAGGTCGATCGCGAAAGTCAGCTGGCGAGGGTGACCGAGGGGAGGAAGGCGTCGCTGAAGATCTCCTTCGAGTTGGCCCCCTTCAAAAAGACCGCCTTGCGGAGGGACCGCACCATGGTCGGGTTGCCGCAGAGGTAGACCCGGCGTCCTTTGAAGTTCGGGATCCGACCGAGGACGACCTTGTCCAGCGTGCCGGCCTGGATGTCATCGAGGCCATCGCCTTCGACGCAAGAGGGGATGTAGCGGAACCAGGAGTGCTCCCGCTCCAGCTCGCGGAGGCGATCGACGAGATACAGGCCACTGCGATCGCGGGCGCCGTGGAACAAGGTTACGGGGGCCTTGTGTCCGTGTGCGGCCGCGTCCTGGATGATCCCGAAGAGGGGGGCGAGGCCGGTGCCCGTCCCGGCGAGGACAATCTCCTGGTCGACTGTGCCCGGGGCGTAGAAGCAGTCGCCGGACGGACCTTGCACAACGACCCGGTCGCCCGGTCGGGCCTCGTCGGCCAGCCAGCGGCTCATCCGGCCATCGGCGAGGACCCGCACGTGCAGCTCGAGGTAGGGGTCCCTGGCGGGGAGGCTCGCGATCGAGTAGCTCCGTGCGACGCCATCATGGATCAAGGTCAGGAACTGCCCGGCTCGATACGCGAACGTCGACTCGGGCTCGAGGAGGACTTTGAGGACCGTCTCGCTCAGCCATTCGATCGACACGATCGTGACCCCCGTCCGCCCGAGCCCCTCGCCGCCGAGGTCGACGGCCATCGGGCTCGAGGGCCAGGCGAGGCACGCCAGGAAGTAGCCCTGGGCCTTCAGGCTGTCGTTCAGTCCGGCCTGGGCCGCCTCGGGGACCCGACCTTCGACGGCCCGCATCAAGCAAGACCGGCAGGCCCCGGCCCGGCAAGAGTGGGGGACCGGGTGGCCCTCCCGGAGCAGGGCCTCCAAAACGGTCTCTCCGGGGTTGAGCTCGGTCGCCTGCCCCTCGAACGTCACCTTGGTCATAAACGAGGACCTCACTTCCCAACCACGACCGGCCGATTGAGGACGTCGTCGCGGACCGAATCGGCGAGGGCCGCCACTCGACCGATCCTCGCCTCATCGACGCCCAGTTCCCGGAGCGTGTCGCCGAGGTGCGCGATCACGATGTCGACGTGACTGTCGTTCAGTCCCCTGGCCACCAGGTGCTTGTGGCCCTCGCGCATGTCTTGCCCCGAATAATGGTTCGGACCGCCGAAAACCATCGTCAGGAACGCCTGTTGCTTGGCAATCTGGCGGTCCATGTCGGTGTCGTCGAAGAACGGGGCCACCCGGTCGTCCATCAGCATCCTGCGGTAGAAATCCTCGACCGCCGACTCGACCGCCGCGGCACCGCCAAGTTCGTCGTAGAGAGTCGCCATGCGTCCTGTCCTCATGAGAAATCCGGCCAATTCCCGGGCCTGCCGCAATGAACGGGTGCCTTTAGGGGCGTCCGCGTGTCCGTTGTGGGCACCTCGTGGTGACCTGCCGACTGTCAGGGGACCGTTCTCTTGGCAGGCCCGCCGAGTTTTCCCGGAGCGGAAGTCCCAGTCCGACGTTTCTTCCTTGCGACAGACCCGAACTAAATCAGGCATTCAGAATACCCATTTATTCGGTCGGCCTTGGGAATTGTCAACCCTGGCATAATGTCTTGGTAAAGGCCGATCGATTGGAGGCGAAGTCTTGCACTTGACCCAGTTCTCGGACTACTCGTTGCGAGTGGCGATCTATCTCGCCGCGCACCCGGACGAACCGGTCTCGGTCGATGAGATCAGCCGGAGCTACGGGATCTCTCGCAACCACCTGACGAAGGTCGTCCGGCGGTTGACCGACCTGGGCGTGGTGGCGTCGACTCGAGGGCGGAGCGGCGGCTTCCGGCTCGCGATGCGCCCGGACGAGATCAACATCGGCTGGCTCTTGCGCCAGACCGAGCCCCACTTCCACATCGCCGAGTGTTTCGACCCCGTGACCAACACCTGCCCGATCTCGCCCGCCTGCGGCCTCAAGGGGGCCCTGTCGCGGGCACAGCAGGCGTTCCTCGACGTCCTCGACGAGTACACTCTCGGGAGCTTCCAGAGTCAGTGCGGTCGACTGGTCCCCCTCTGGGCCGCGTTCCGCGATGCGGACCCCGATGTGTAGTCGGGCACCCCACAACGCGAGTCCGTGGCGGTTCACGGCTCGAGTGTGTCAGGCCTGTTCCGAGTCGGAGTTCACCGTTTGACCTTTATTGATATACCAATAACGCAAAATTTATGGATCACGACCATCAAACTCTCCCGGCCGACCTCCCCAACCCCATCGATGATGGAGCCGCATCCCACCTCGAAGGAGCCCGGCTGCCGAACCTCGCGCTTCCATCGACTTCAGGCGGCACCCTCAATCTCGGAGATCTGGATGACGCGGTGATCTTCGCCTATCCGAGGACGGGGATGCCGGACCGGGCGCCCGGGGACGACTGGAATGCAATCCCGGGGGCTCGCGGCTGCACCGCGCAGGGATGCGCGTTCCGCGACCTCCGGCGTGAATTCGAAGCCGTTGGCGTCCGCGTCATCGGCCTGAGCACCCAATCGACCGAGTATCAGCGCGAATTCGCCGAGCGGACTCATTTCCCGTTCCCGATCCTCTCCGACGCCGACCTCACGCTCGCCCGGACTTTGCGATTGCCGACCTTCGACTTCGACGTCGCCTCGATCGGCGGCGGCGGCCCCAACACCCTGCTCAAGCGCATGACGTGGTTCGTCGAGCAAGGGACGATCCGCAAGCTCTGGTACCCGGTCTTCCCGCCCGACAAGAACGCCGACGACGTCCTGGACTGGTTACGTTCGAGAGACCAGTCCTGAGGGTCGAGAAACCCGAGTGGATCGGCGATCATCCGTGCAAATCATCACGATGAGGGGCTGGTCGGCGATCGGCCGCCGGACGGCTAACGATCCCTCCGACCCCCTGGCTCCGACGACCGAGGCCCCGAGGCAAGACGACCGGCCCCTCGGCTTCGGAGATCGTCGGATGTCGAGCCTTGGGCTCGCACCTTGAGTCGGCCCGGACTCTCGGGCTATAACCGGGATGTCGCTGAACGTTCCATCAACGGGGAGAGCACCGATGATTCGTCGCTGGATGTTGGGCCTGACGCTCGCCGCGCTGGCCACGCCGGGGTTCGCCGCGGCTCCGGAGAAGGGGAAAGAGACCGTGAAGGACGCCAAGACGGGGACCGAGGCCGAAGCCTGCGAGTGCTGCAAGGACGGGACCTCGGCGCAGCGGGTCTTCGAGATGCGGACGTACGTCACCCACGAGAACCGGCTCGACGCCCTCAACGCTCGCTTCCGCAACCACACCAACACGCTCTTCAAGAAGCACGGGATCCAGATCGTCGGATACTGGACGCCCCAGGACGAGAAGGACGGCAAGAAGGACAAGCTCGTCTACCTGCTCGCCTATCCCAGCCGAGAGGCCGCCGACGCCTCGTGGAAGGCCTTCCGCGCCGATCCCGAGTGGCAGAAGGTGGCCAAGGAGAGCGAGAAGGACGGCAAGATCGTCAAGCAGGTCGAGTCCGTCTTCTTGAACCCGACCGACTACAGCCCGATCAAGTAGGTATCCGTCCCGAAACCCGGCCTTCTTCAAAACCGGGTTGGCTCATCGGCCGTGTGATGTCGCTCCTGCGAGATTTGGGTAGCGCCGGTTGGAACAACCGGCGCCACCCTTGATCCGCGACCTCCCGTACCGATTTCACACCGTGTATCAACCGCGTTCCTATCGGAGACGGCCTCAAGATCCCCGAGAGGGGGCGTCCGCATCGACCGCGTTAGAAATCCGGTGATGGAGAAAGATCCGGGTTTCAGTAGCGAAGAAACGATAAGAGCATAAATCAACGACGACCGATGGTGTCGTTGACGGCGAGTTGGAGGCTCTCGCCGATCCCCTTCTGGCGGATCCGCTCGACGTCGGGTCGGCAGGCGAAGAGGGCCTCGATGACCTGGGGGTCCCACTGGCTGCCGGCCCCCGAGCGGAGGATCTCGTCGACCTTCGAGGATGACATCCGGCTGCGGTAAGGCCGCGTGCTCATCATCGCGTCGAACGCGTCGGCCACGGCCAGGATCCGCGCCTCGAGCGGGATCTGGTCGCCCGCGAGGCCGTAGGGATAGCCGTTGCCGTCGAGGTTCTCGTGGTGGTACTGGACCCCCGGCAGCAGGTGGCGGAGCCGCTCGAGGTCGGCGAGGATGTGGACCCCGATCTCGACGTGCGACTGGATCTCCCGGCGCTCCTCGGGGGTGAGCGGCCCCATCTTCTTGAGCACGCGGTCGTCGATCCCGATCTTGCCGATGTCGTGGAGCAGGCCCATCAAGTAGAGGTCGTTGCGCTGGTTGACGCCCACCCCCATCTGCTGGGCGATCCGCACGGCGATGCGTGCGACGCGCTCGGAGTGGCCCGAGGTGTACGGGTCTTTCGCGTCGATCGCCGCGGTCAAGGCGCGGATGACGCCGAAGAAGAGGCCCTTCAACTCGCCGTAGATCCGGGCATTCGCCTGCTGGTTGGCGATGAGCGAGGCGACGGGCTGGAGGATCTCGACCAGCGACGCGGGGAGGGGCCGGCCTTCGACGGGCTCCAGGGCCACGAGCCAACCGTTGGCCCCGTGGCCGTCGGCGGCGACGGCGATCACGCGCCAGGGGGTCTTGCTCGGAGCGCCGATCGGCAGGGTCTCGACCCGGCTCGGGATGTCGCGCGACCCGGGTACCAACGCACGAAAGTCCTCATGACGCAGCCCGGCGACCGCCCCGCAGACGATCACGGCGTCATGAGGATGACCGGGGATCCAGGCCACGGCGGCGATCCCGAGGGCGTCCCGGAGCGCGAAGCTCGCGAGGTTCTGGAACCGCTCGGGGGGGTCGGAGACCTTGAGTCGGCGGATCAGGCGGGCCAGCAGCAGATGCTCGTCGGACACGGACCCCGCTGAGGCATGGCTCGCGGTCTTGGTCTTCTCGAGCGCCGCGGCCTCCGCTCGCAAACGGTCGGAGACCTCTTGCCCCCAAGAGCGGAGGGCCGGGGCAGGGCAGGACGGGCCCCAACCGGACGAGCGAGCGGGTTCGACCGAGGACGCGAAGCCGGCCAATCCGAGGAGATCTCCATGGCCGGCACGCGGCACCGGGAAGGCGAGCCAGGCCGGTTGACTCTCACCCTCCGGCCGCCAGACTCCCGCACGGGCCGTTCCATACCCATTGGCCACCAGCGTCGCGATCAACGCCACATCGACGACGGGGAACCAATCCCTCACCGCCACGTCCCCCGACCACGCACGCCAGCCTCGACCCGGGGCCGAAGGATCGAGGAGCCCGACCGGAGCACCGAACTCGCGCGCAAGCTGATCGGCCAGGTCGCCGAGTTCGCCCGCGACGCTCATTCCTGCCATTCCCTGCGCACCGTCTTCGTGCGCCGCCAGCCTCAAGCCATGCATGCACAAGCCTCTGCCGGAGGGAGACGAGCCCAGTCCCCGCGCATCATTAAGCTTAGAGCGCGAAGCGACGTTCGGGAAGGAGACGATTCTTTTTCTCGACATTCTCGGCCGAAGTCCCATCCCGCAAGGAAATCACGGGTCGACTCGAAGGGGGGGGGAAAACCGGGATGAGAGGGGAGGAGAGGCAAACCAAGTAAAAATACTTACACCGATAAACCCAAGCATAATTCCTACGCGAACTTTGTCGATGCCAAGGATTCACGAAGAGACTCGACCGACTCTCGTTTTATTAGAAACCATCAAATATTACGCACATTTCCTCGCGATGACCGGGCGACGTCCTGCGGGACTTCGAACGCGAACCGGACCTAATATTACCGAATCCCCGAGGGTTTATCGCCAAATTTTGAGGCTCAACGGCATTTCGAGTCCATGGGCTTCAAGGAGGTTTGGGTCGCCCAGGATATTTCGGCTGAGGCCGTTGGCAACGACCCGACCGGCGTCGAGGAGGATCGTGCGGTTGCAAAGTTCCAGGACCATCTCGAGGTCGTGGGTCGCGATCAGCTTCGTCGCCGAGAGTCCTCGGATCAGGGCCATGAAGCGACGTCGGCCGCGAGGGTCGAGGTTGGCCGTCGGCTCGTCGAGGACCAGGACCGACGGGTTGCAGGCAAGGACCCCGGCGAGGCAGACGCGCTTCCGCTCGCCGAAGCTGAGGTGGTGGGGGGCCCGGTCGGCGGCATCTTCCAGGTCCACCCGCGCCAGGCAATCCAGGGCCAGCCGGCGCGCCTCCGCCCGGCCCATCCCCAGGTTCAGCGGTCCGAAGGCCACATCTTCGATCACCGAGGTGCTGAAGAGCTGGTCGTCCGGATCCTGGAAGAGCAGGCCGACCCGGCGCCGGACTTCGGGAGCATTCTTGGCGTTGACCTCGAGCCCGTCGATCCAGACGGCCGGCTCGCCGTTGCGCGAGGCCCGGGAGTCACCGTGCGAGTGAACGGGTTGGGCCTTCGCCGTCCCGGGCAGGAGCCCGTTGAGGTGGAGCAGGAACGTGCTCTTGCCCGCGCCATTGGGGCCGACGAGGGCCACGGTTTCCCCCGGCATGATCGTCAGGTCGACGCCCCGGAGGGCCTGGCGGCCGTCGGGATAGCGGTACATGAGGTCTCGCACGCGGACGGCGGGGACGGCGTCCGGATCGGGAGTGGGGGGCGGGGGCGAGGGTGTCGTTTCGTCGTCGTCCACGGGTCTCATCGCGTCGGGCCGTCGGCCTCGTCGAGCGTCCGGAGGGTGCCGTCCCAACCCCTTGCCAACATCGCCGCGTGGACGCGTTCGCCTCGTTCGAAGGCGCGGAGGAAGAGGAGGCCGATCAGGCCCGTGAGCAATCCCCAGTCGAGCCTCCCCGAGCGGCGGAACGTCCGCGCCCGGCGTGCCTGGACCATCCGGTCGAGCTCGTCGGCCAGCACGTGCAGGTAACGATACATGAACTGCAAGGTCGTCGCCAGCGGGGCGGGCATCCCCAGCCGCCGCATCGCCGCCAGCAGCTTGCGGAACGGGGTCACGTTGACCAGTGTGAGCGTCGCGAGGAACGCCAGGCTGTTCTTGGCGACGATCGCGAGCGCTACAACCAACGCCCCGTGCTCGCGGCGATCGGGGTGCGACTGAGCGACGGCGAACGCCAGGAACCCGACCAGCGCCAGGAACCCCAGCCAGCGCGACCAGAGCACTCGCGGCGGGACGCCCGAGAGCCCGATGACGAAGACCAGAAGTAGCCCCTCGGCCGCCATCACCGGCCAGCGGCCGATCGGCGTGGCGACCACCGCGACGACGTACGCGAGCGTCACCAGCAGCTTCGGCCTGGCGTCGAGCCGATGGAGCGGCCCGTTCCCTTCGCTATAGCGTTCGAGCGAGTCAAGCCGCATCCGGGGCGACCCCGTCGGTGCCTCGCCTCGAGAACCCTCGAGCCAGCAGGAAGCCGACCCCGAAGACGACCAAGGTCCCCACCAGCCCGGCAACCGCCGTCGCGAGCTTGACGTGGCCGTTGGCGAGCGCCGTGACCTGGTAGTCGGGGATCGGGGCGGGGATCAGGGAAGGCGCCTCACCCTTCAGGAACCCGAGCTTCTCGCCCACGTATTCGAGCCCGTCGGGGTGCTCGGAGGCGAACGGGGCGAGGAAGACGCCGACCGCGACCGCGATCCCCAAGCCTGCGGCAAGGACCTGCCAGGAGCCGGGCAGCTCCCGCGTTTCCAGCTTCTCGGGGAGATAGACGAGGTCGGGCCGGGTCGTCAGGATGAACCGGAGGACGAGCCCTGTGACGATCGCTTCGCCGAGGCCGATCCCCGCATGGACCAGGGCCATCCAGCTCAGCACGCGGAAGAACTCCGCCCAGCCGCTGGAGAACGCGAGCTCGAGTGCAAAGGCCCCCGAGGCGAGCAGAACCGAGAACCAGGCCGCGACCATCGCCCCGATCAAGACTCCGGACCGGCCGCCGATCGCGCGTCGGATCGGGTCGTAGATCGCGTATCCGCCGACCGCGCCGATCAGCCCCATGTTCACGAAGTTCGCGCCCAGGGCCGTGAGTCCGCCGTCGCCAAAAAGCAGGGCCTGGACGATCAAGACCGCCGCGATCACCACCGCGCCGGCCCAGGGCCCGAGCATCACCGCCGCCAGGACCCCGCCGAGCAGGTGCCCCGAGATCGGCAGCGGCCCGACCGGGAAATTGACCATCTGCGCCGCGAAGACGAAGGCCGACATCGTCCCCATCAGCACGGTCGTCCGCTCGCCCAACCGCGCCTCGAGCGACCGCAGGCCCGCCCAGAGCCCCGCCGCCCCCACCGCGCCCGTCGCCGCCGCCACCGCCGGAGTCAACACGGCCTCGGGGATATGCATGAGCGCCGACCTCGATTACGAACGCCCGTGGATGCGTGGGGATGGCCCTTCGACGGGCCGACCGGACTCACCCCATCGTAACCCGCGTGTGTCGAATCGTCAAAAACTTCATACCGCGATTTTGGACCTGCGGGCCTGCTGGGCTGGGGAGGTTTCACCACAAAGGCACAAAGGGCACAAAGGGAAAAAGCAGGCGACCGTCACGAGGAGGGCTCCCCTTCGCAAGGCATTTGTTCTACAATTGTCACAGGCACATCCGCAGGGTTCGAGAAACGACAAGCTCGAGGGGGAGGAACCGACGATGCACTCCGATCCGCGACCCGGTTTCAAGCTGATCGAGTTGCTGGTGCTCATTTTCATTCTCGGCATCTTAATGGCGATCCTGCTCCCCGAATTGAACTCCCGTTCGGGCTGTGGTCGAAGGGAACAATGCCAGAATAACCTGCGGCAGATTGGGCTTGGTTTGCTCGGCTACGCCAACACCTACGGTTCCTTCCCTAACGCCGGGACGTTTTTTGACGACCCGACCATCCACCAGGGCGACCCCACTAAATCGAACATCTACCGAACCTTGTACGATCCCGGCGCGGTCGACGGTACTCCTGCGCCCTGGCTTCGAAGTTGGATCGTCGACATCCTCCCCTACATCGACAGCCAGGAGCTTTACAACGGCTGGAACAAGGACCAGAGCTACCTGTCGTCAGATTTGAGCCAGGGTCGACCAAGCAACCTGGAGATCGCATCGACCGCGATCGGGATCCTCCGCTGCCCTGATGACAACACCACCGTACCGAACGCGGGAAACCTCAGTTACGCTGTCAACGGCGGCTTCGCCCGATGGTATCCCGACCCCGTCTCCTGGACCGGGAGCAAGACGGACGGCCAACCCAAGAACGGCGACGTCCTCCGTTGGGTCGCGCCTGAAGCCGATTGGACCCAGGGACAGGCCGTCGGCAAGAAGCTCGGCGTGTTGTTCCTCGCCACTCACACCGGCGACCAACCCTGGGACATCAAGATCACGCCCACCGACATTGCCGACGGCGCCAGTTCTACGCTACTCGTCGGCGAGAACACCCTCGTCGGGTATTCCAAGGGAACTCCTTATTCCGGAGGACAGCCCACCAATTGGGCCTGCCCGCTGCCGAACTTCTCCATGTTCCTCGCCTCCGACGACGTCTGCCACCTGGGCGGCTCGGCCACCGATTGCCTCGGCGGGCTATTGGCGATACAACCCCACAACCTCGACGGACCGAACTGGGCCCTTGCCAACAAAGAAGGGACCTTTGAAAACATGAACTTCGGAGTCGCGTTAACCGTCGAGGGCTCATTCCCGTTCGTCAGCAGCGCGCACCCTGGCGGAGCCAACTTCGTCTTCTGCGATGGAGCCGTGCGCTTCGTCAAGAGCACGATCGCTGGGACCGTCTACGCCAAACTCATCACCCCGGCGGGCAGCAAGCTGCCGGCCGAAATTCAACAGGCCGGCCTCTCACAAGACGATTTCGCTCAGTAGCACGATCGTCATTTCTCCACTGCTGAAGATCCGAGCGACCGTCCCGAGCCATTCGAGGGCGAGGAGCGCGGAGGGTTGATCCGGAGGGACCGACAATGAACACCGACCCGCGACGTGGATTCAAGCTGATCGAGCTGATGGTGGTCATCTTCATCTTCGGCGTGATGTGCGCGATCTTCGTCCGGGGCGTGGGGATTTCTGAAGGTGTCTCCTGCCGTTCCTCGTGTCAGAACAATATGCGTCAAGTCGGGCTGGGCCTCCTCGGCCACCTCAATGCCAAGGGAGCCTTTCCCAATGCCGGGACATTCTTCGATGACCCGGCCGTCCACGGAGGCGACCCGACGAAGTCGAGCCTTCTCCGGGCGATCCAGGCCCCGAGCACCATCCAAGATCGCCCCCGGCCCTGGCTGAGAAGCTGGGTCGTCGACATACTCCCGTACATCGATTCTCAGGAACTCTATAACGCCTGGAATATGCAAGCGAATCACTTATCTTCGACGGGGATGCCAAGCAACCTTCAAATCGCGACGACCGCGATCGGCATCCTGCGCTGTCCCGAAGATGAGTCGGCCGTGACGCACCAGGGCAACCTGAGTTACGTGGTCAATGGAGGGTTCGCCCGATGGTATCCCATCCCCATCTCCTGGAACGGGAGCCCGACGGTGGGATCTTCGCGGAATGGAGAGACCCTGCGATGGACTGAAACGAGAAACGACTGGGCGCGGAGTCAGGCCGTCGGCAAAAAGCTCGGCGTGATGTTCCTCGGGACGCACACCGGGGATCAGCCCTGGGATATCAAAACGAGTCCCGCCGACCTCATCGACGGCGCCGGCAACACGCTCATGGTCGGCGAGAACTCCCTCGCCGGTTATACCAATGGGACTCTCCTTTCGGGGGGAGTCGAGACCAACTGGGCTTGTCCGCTTCCAAACTTCTGCATGTTCCTCGGATCCGACGACGTCTGCCGATCGGGGCGGTCTGTCACAGACTGCCTCGCCGGCCAGTTGGCACCGATGCCGGGCGGCGGTGATGGTGAAGGGTGGTACGCAGCCAACCAAGGGTGGACCTTCGAGAACATCAACCATGCGAGGGCAGCAACCGCCGAAGGCTCGTTCCCCTACGCCAATAGTCGACACCCCGGCGGGAGCAACTTCCTCTTCTGCGACGGCGCCGTGCGATACATCAACGAGACGGTCCAGGGTTCCGTCTACGCCAAGTTCCTCACCCCGGCGGGTGAAGCCCTGCCGCAAGCCCTCCGGCAACAGCCCCTCACTCAGGCTGAGTTCGGTAATTGAGAAAAGCCCATCGACGCTTCAGGCTTCCGAGGTCGATGCTTTCGATCGATTCGTCGAGCCCGCCCGAATAATCGTCGTCCACGCGACGTCGAAGTGTGAGAGTCACCACCGCTAGAAGCGAGCCTCCGAGGCAGATCGGCGCAAACTCCGGCCGCTCGGATCGAATCGGGGTGCAGGGGCCTTCGGCTCCTCCCGTACCTCGCATCTTGCTATCGACATTCACGAATATTGGGGACGACTCTCGGTTCAAACGCCGAGAGGGGAGGGATCGCGATGCGCGCTTCGGGGACGATGGCGATCGGTTGGGTCTTGGTATTGGCCTGGTGGGCAGGGGGCGAGGAAGAGGCGGCCGCCGTCGAGAGGACGAGTCGAGGGGCCAAGCTTGTCGTCGGCAAGGAACTCTTCCAGAGAGAGTGGGTCGTCGACGACCCCCGGAGCCACGGTGGCGACGGCCTGGGTCCGGTCTACAACGGGAGTTCCTGCCTCGCCTGCCACAATCAGGGTGGCGTGGGAGGCGGGGGAAGCTCGGAGAACAACGTTGAGATCCTGACTCCCATCGCCCTCACGGGTCCCGGCCAGGAGACCCTCTCGCTGCAAGAGTTCGCCCGCAGGGTGAAGAATACGACGGGCTTCACCACCTTGGGGAGTGTGATCCTCCACAAGTTCGGCACCGACCCTGGATACCCCACCTGGCGAGCCTCGGATCGGGTCCAGGGCCGCAACGCGAGTGGCTTCCGCATGCGATCGTCTTCCCGCAATACACCCGCAGTCTTCGGGGCGGGGCTGATCGATACGATCCCGAACCACGTGATCGAGGCCCAGGTGCAAGGTCGGGGCGTTCGTGAGTTTCCCGAGATCCTCGGCCGGGTCGGGCGCACGCCGAGCGGGGAACTCGGCCGGTTCGGATGGAAGGCCCAGACGGCGAGCCTGGAGGATTTCGTCCTGACCGCCTGCTCCGTCGAACTCGGCCTGGAGGTCCCCGACCACGGCCAGTCTGCCGACCCGCTGGCCCCGGATCGCAAGGCCCCGGGCCCCGACCTGACCCGTGACGAATGCAACGCTTTGGTGGCTTATGTCGCCTCGCTCCCCGCACCAGGCCACCGCGCCCCCTTCAACCAGACGCAGGCGGAGACCATCGTCGCGGGCGAGGCGACCTTCCGATCGATCGGATGCGCCGCGTGCCATACGCCCAACCTGGGGCACGTCGAAGGTCTCTACGGCGACCTCATCCTCCACGACATGGGAGGCTCCCTGAGTGACGCCGCCACCTACTACGGCAGCCCGACCTCGCCCGCCGACTTGATTGTCGATGCGGAGTCAGCGTCCTCAACCAACGGCCGCCGAGGTTCCCCGCCAAGACTAGCCGATGAGCTCCCCGCAGGCCCTCAGGAATGGCGGACCCCTCCTCTCTGGGGAATCCGCGACTCCGCCCCCTACCTCCACGACGGCCGCGCCGCCAACCTCAACGACGCGATCCTCGCACACGGCGGCGAGAGCGACGCCACCACTCTACGCTACAGCCGCCTGAGCAAGGCGGAGAGGTCGCAACTCACGGTCTTCCTCATGTCGCTGACCGCCCCACGGGTGGTCGTGCAACATCATGCGGGGACACCGCGCCGACAATAAGACAATGCAATAGCCCAACTGTACGATATTTCATTCTGTGAATAGGGTAGCCGCGGATGGAACAACCGTGGTCGCGCAGCGACAAGAGGCCCCTGGCAAGCCATGGACGTCGAAGAAGTCGTGGCAGATATGCCCCTCAACACGGTCGGTGCCTATCTCAGTGACCCATGGTCCGATCAGAGCCATTCCTTCAATGCCTTGAACGCCTGGACCCCGTCGAACGAATGGCCGGCGTCGAAGAAGGCGTGGGCGACGTGGCGGTCGGCCCCTCGGATGCGATAGATGCGTTCGAGGTCGCGGAGGGCGGCACGCACGCCGGGCTCGGGGAAGATGCGGTCGGCGGTGCCGCTCTCGCAGAAGAGGTAGCGAGGGGCGATCAGTCCGGCGACGTCGGCGGCCTCGAACCAGCGGAGGATGCCCGGGACGTAGTTGTCGATGCAGTGCGCGACGCTGTAGATCGAGTCCTTGAAGGTGCAGTATGAGCCCGAGAGGACCGCGGCCTTGATCCGATCGTCAAGCGCGGCGGCGTAGAGCGTGATGGTCCCGCCGCCGGAGATCCCCATCATGGCCATCCGCTTGGGGTCGACCTCCGGGAGCGTTTCGAAGAGGTCGAGGGCCCGCATGGCGTCCCAGGTCCGCCAGCCGACCATGGTCTCGCCGAGAAGTAAGGCGGCACCGGCCGACGGTTGGCAACTGCTCGTGCCCGGCCCTTTGCGCCGCGCGGCGGGGTCGCGGCGATGGCCGAACCCGATCGGCTCGAGGGCCAGAGTCACATAGCCACGCTCGACGCACTGGACGGCGAAGTCGTGCTGGTAGCCGTCGTGGTGGTCGCGGTCCTTGCCGTCCTCGTCGATCCCCACGATCTCGTCGACCCCTCGGCCGTGTCCGGGGATGCAGACGATCGCCGGCGAAGGGCCCTTGAGTGTGTCGGGCACGAGGAGATAGCCGAAGGCCGACATGTCGGGCCGCGTCGCGAAGGTCACCGGCTTGCGATGATAACCCGGGCGCTGGACCGCCTCGCCGAAGCTCGGCTCGAGGGGAACTCGTGTCGAGGGCAGGGGACCGATCAATTCGGTGAGCTTCGCGCGGGCCGTCCGCGTCCATTCCGCCACCTGTTCCGGCGTCTCGGCGCGGAAGGCGAGTTGAGGGGCGACCTCGCGATAACGCGCCAGGGAATAGCTCAGCGAATCGAGGCGCTCGGACGTCGGGTCGGGGACGGGCATCGTGTCGATCCCTCGCAATGGGTCGGCGGAATCCAGGACGGCCACGGCGTTTTAGGGTAATGCCTCGTTCCGGCCTCGGGCAAGCGCGTCGCGGGAGGGGCTCCGCTTGCCGGAAAATGCCGATTATGCGACATACTCCCGGCGCAGGACGATCCGGGATGGGTCGGGAGACCCCCTGCGCACGGGATGACACGAGAGTCGGCGAGGATTCGGTGGACGGGCCCCTCGTCCGGACTCCGGGACGCCTTCGGGAAAGGACCCAGGGATGAGTCGAGTGCCCGAGCTGGACGCGATCCGGGGGATCGCGTCGGTGGCGATCCTGATGTTCCACCTCAGGTTCATGAAGACCTACCCCATGCTGGGTACGGCCATCGACCTCTTCTTCGTCCTCTCGGGATACCTGATCACGTCGATCCTGCTCAAGAGCGACCGCTCGTTCGGTTCGCTCCGGACGTTCTACATACGTCGAGCCTGGCGTATCTGGCCGATTTACTACCTGGCATTCGCGGTCTTCTTCGCGGTTAACGTCTGTCTTTCGCAGCCGATGCCGACCGCGGCCTGGCCGTACTACCTGTCTTACACCCAGTTCGTACCGGGTTACTGGTCGGGGAGCATGCCCCCGTTCAGCCGGCACTTCGACCATACCTGGACGCTCGCCATCGAGGAGCAGTTCTACATGGTCTGGCCGCTCCTGGTCTGCCTGACCGGGCGTCGGACCTTGATGGCGCTCGTCTTCCCGTGCCTCGCCTGCTCGGTCGTGATGCGGGCCAGTGGGTTCCCGCGAGACCTCCTCCTCTCCAGGACCGACGGCCTGGTCCTGGGCGGGTTGCTCGCGGCCTTGCTCTTCGACGGCGAACGGCTCGAACGCCATCGATCGAAGTTCCGGGCCGCGTTCGCCGTCCTCGGCACATTCGCGGCGACGGTCCCGTTCTGGGGCGGGCGAGTCTTCGGCGACGTCCCGCTCTTCTCGGGCCTCCAGGCCCACTGGCCTCGCCTGGAATGGATCCCGACCTATGTCTCGCTCTCGATCTTCCGGATGTCGGTGGTCTACTTCAGCCTCGTCGGCCTGATCGTCTGCTCGCCGGGGCATCGTTTCTTCGCCCCTTTGCGCAACAAGTGGCTCTGCCACCTCGGGCAGATCAGCTACGGCCTCTACCTCTACCACCCGTTTGTCTTCATCCTGACGATCGTGCTCCGCACGAGCCTCGGGTTCAAAGGGTCGGCCTGGTACGACGTGTTCCGCGTCGCCTGCTGCTTCGCGGCCGCCGCGCTCTCCTGGCGCTACATCGAGCAACCGCTCCTCGCGCTCCGAGACCGGATCACCGAGGGGACGGGAGGGCCGGCGAAGCCGCCCTTGAAAGGGCCTCACGCGGGTCTCGGGATGGGATCGAAGACGGAAGGTGGCATCGTCGCGGGGTCGTGACCAACAAAGGGAGGCTAGAGCGGCTCTCGCTTGCATTGCGCACGTCGGAGGAAAACGGGGACTGGCTCCCGGCAGGGTCGGACCCGGACTCTCGCGATCGACATCGAGGCCGGGTGCCTGTCCCCATTTTCCGGGCCGTCGCCGTCCGCTGCGGCGGAAACGGGGACAGGCACCTGCGCTTCGCTGCGGAGCCAGTCCCCGTTTCCGTCTCCGCTCTCGGGTTCGGGTCCCATCGTGCCGTGTGTCAGACAAACGTTAACCGCTTTAACGCCTCTCCGCAGATGCCACAGTTGGACGCAGATGAATTTTTTAGACTTTTGATTTCATCCGCGTCCAACTGTGGCATCTGCGGACAAATTTGTCTTCTCTTATTCAAGATCCATCCCTGTCTCGGAACGGGTCTTACCAGAACTTCCAGTCCCCGGTCGCGATCACGTAGAGTCCCAACGCGAGATTCGCGACGGCGTGGCTGACCAGGCAAGCCGAAACGCTCTTGGTCTGCTTGAGCAGCCAAGCCCAGGCCAGGCCGGTGAGCAGGGCCGGGAGCCACTCGGGGTGCGCGAGGCCGAAGCAGGCCGAGGTGACGCCCACGGCCATCGGGGTGACCTGGCCGATCGGGACGAGGGTGAAGTCGGGCTCGACGATCCAACGGATCAGGAACGACCGCCAGAACAGCTCTTCGATCAGGGGTACGAGGGCCACCAGGCCGACCAGGCGGATCGCCAGGAAGGCCGAGCGAGCGGTCGGGGAGAGCGCATTCGGGTCGAACGCCGTCCGGGTGCCGAGGAACGGGAGCGAGGGATAGAGCCCGTCCAAGCCGACCCAGACCGCGGTGACGACGAGGCCAAGTCCCGAGGCGAGCCCGACGGCTCCCCAGCTCGGGCGAGGACGGAGGTCTTGCCACGCGGAACGGCACGCCCAGGCGAGGATGGCGACGACCACGACCTTGGCCGCATAGGCCACAGGATACCAGAACGGGTCGGGATAGCCTCCCGGTTGGGGCAGGTAGCCCTCCAGCGAGGTGAGGGCCAGGAACCCGGCCATCGGGATCACATAAGGGAGCGCCCGGAGGTCGGGGGCCCCAGAGCCTTTCGCGTCGGGTCCGCTCATCGGTCGGCAGGTGCTCCGGCGAGGAGGTCGAGCAGGGCGGGGTCGTCGAGCCGGGGGATGATCATCGAGGCGATGTCGCGCAGGCCCTCGGCGGGGCTGTGCTCGTGCGGCACCCCGACGGCAAACGTCCCGGCGGCCTTCGCCGCCGTCAGACCCGCCACGCTATCCTCGAGCACGAGGACCGACGACGGGGACACCCCGAACCGCGCCGAGGCCGCGAGATAGATCTCGGGGTCGGGCTTCCCTCGACTCACATCCTCGCCCGTCAGCACGAACGAGAACCGGTCGAACAGTCCATGCCCCCGCAACAACCCTTCCGCATACGTCCGATGCGACGAGGTCGCCACGGCCCTGGGTAGCTTCACGGTCTCGAGATGGTCGAGGAGCGCGATCAGGCCGGGCGTCGGGTGGATCGCGGCGTCGGCCTCGGCGTAGAAGCGTTGGGTCGCTTCCTCTTTCAACGCCTCGATCGACTCTTCCAACTCCGCAATCCGACGGAGCGAAGGCCACGCCTCGTCGGCCCGACGGCCGATCATCGCCCCCATGATCTCCCGGGTCAACAACTTCCCCCGCGCGGCCAGCATCGCGGCGAGCACCCGATGGAACAACGCCTCCGTGTCGAACATCAGGCCGTCGAGGTCGAACACCACTGCGAGGATCGGACCCGGCATCATCAAAGACCTACGGAGGGAGGGGGAGGATTCACCACAAAGGCACAAAGGACACGAAGAATTCAAATTAAATCAAATTTATTTTTTTAATTCTTGCATTTTTTCCTCCGTGCCCTTTGTGGTGAATCCTCCTCCCCATCTTCACACCCTCCGCCCCCGCACGCTCTCGGGGAAGAGCTGGGCCTGTTCGAGGTTGCCGGCATCGTCGAAGGGGATTTCGGAGAATGGAGATTCGAACGAGAGGTTCGGGTCGGCCTCGACGTCGGCGGCCAACGCGGGGGTGACGTAGAGGGTGGCGAGCTCGAGGGTGTTGGGGATGATAACCATCCTCGCCTCGGAGCGGGCGATCCGCCAGCAGGTGTCGAGGCTGGCGGCGAGGACCTCGCGGTCGTCGGACAGGGACAGCGGGATCCTCGCGCGGGTGAGGAAGTTGGACGTCATGCTGTTGAGCCGCATCGGGACCGGGTCGACCGCCCGGGCCAGACGTTCGGTCGTCAGATCAGCCAGGCCGATCCCGAGTGCGTTGCCCCGGGTCTCGACGGAGAGGTCGAGGACCGCGAGTCTCGTCACGATGGGGCGGGGGAGGTCGGGCATCGTCTCGACCCGCTGCCGGCCGATGACGTTGGGGTCGAGCCCGGTGCCGCTGTAGTTCTTGCCGAGCTCGCCGACGACGAGGACGTCGATCTGGTCGAACGGGAGGCGGGCCATCAGGACCCTCGCCTCGTCGAGGAGTTTGGGCTCGACCTCGAGCAGGTCCTCGGGCTCGACGGCAACCACGCGGGAGGTGCGTTCCTCGGCGTTCTCGAGCAGCGCGATCCCGAGGGCCACCGGCGTCTTCTCGAGCAGGAACGCGCCGACTTCCGGGAGCATGCGCTTCAGGCCCGGGAGCCCGAGCTTGTGGACCTGGGCGGCCCCTTGCCGCTTGCCCAGGCCGATCGTGAGCATCTTGAGCAGGCCGCTCTCGTATCGCCCGGTAAACGACGTGTGGGGCTTGATCCGATTCAGCAGGACGATACCGTCGGCCTCGTACGCATTCTTGTCGAAGTGGATCGGCAGGCCGAAGCCATCGGTGCCGAGGACGACCGTGTCCATCTCGGAGCGGATCGGGCAGCCGACCGCATCTTCCGTGACGCCGAATTCGGCGAGCATGGCGCGCTGGCCTTCGGCGGTGCCGCCGCCGTGGCTCCCCATCGCGGCCACGACGAACGGGGAGAAACCGAGCCCCTTGAGCGTGTCGACGGCGGCCTTGGCGATGCGGTCGATCCCGACGATCCCCCGGCTCCCGACCGTGACGGCGACGGTCGCGCCCGGCTTGAGCCTGGCGGAGATCCGGCTCGATCGGATGGTGTCGGCGATGGCCGCGGGGACGTCGGCGACTTCGGGCTGGTGGACGGACTGGCGGACTCGGGCGATCGGTGGGAAGCTCATCGGTACTCGCTTCGGTTGGCTCGCGAGGGTGGGCCTTCGCGTCGCGGGCGTCGAGGTCCGGCCGCGGGAAGGCACGGGAGATCTTACCCAAAACCCGGGGCGCGCGCCAAAGCCCCTCGCGGATGCGAGGGGCGGTCGAGGGCGACGTCACTTCGTCCGGTCCACCTGCCCCGGCATGGTGCCGGGGACGTTGGCGATCGCGAAGAGGATCGGTTCAGGCGACGGCGGGCTGGTTCTTGCGGCGGACCCGGCGCACCAGGCCGACGGCTCCGACCATGCCGGCCCAGGCGAGGACCGTGGTCGGCTCGGGGGCCGGGATCGGGTCGATCGAGCCGCCGGTCGCGGCGTAGGAGGTCGTGACCTGCGAGCCCGGGTTGATCGGGGTCGAGCCCAGGATCGCGACGTTGGTCTTGGTGAACGGCTGGGTCGACAGCACGACGTAGGTGGCGCTGTGGGCACCGGCATTGAGGGCGGTGATCTGCTTGGTCGGGTCGAAATAGGTGGTCAGCAGCGACCCGTTCGCCGTGCTCGGCTGCCAGTAGACGGTCGGGGAGAGGATCCCCTGGCCGGCAGCCGCCGAGGGGGCACCGATGCCGCCGACCGCGCCGTCCTTGATCACGTAGCCGTAGCTCGTCGAGCCCGCGCCGGTCAGGTCGGAGCCGACCGGGGTCGCGTTGAAGGTCATCGAGGTCGCCTGGAGGTTGACCGTGGACGCGCTCGACGGGTTCGAGTTCAGGTCATACTGGTAGGCGTAGGCGTAGAGGCCCGCGGCGGCCCCCGTCCCCTTGAAGACCTCCGAGACCACGTTCCCGGACGGGTCGGTCTGGCCCAGGTAGGTGAACGGGGACGACATGGTCGGCGCGCCGTCGACCGGGGTGAACAGGGCGTTGAACTGGGACGCCGACATGTCGGAGAGGCTCAGCGACTGGATGGTGTCGGCGTGCGCTTTCGGAGCGGCCAGGCCCAGGGTCAGACCGGCCGCCAGGGCGAGAGGAACGATGAGCTTGTTCATTCTTAACGATCTTCCAGGGTTGATCTGAAGGGGTTCGACCTGCGAACCCGAGTGTCTCGTGCGAGTCAGTCCGTTACTCGCCGACCGGAGGACGACTCCGGGCTGGCCCCGCGCACCGGGGATGATCCTGGTTGCGCGTCGGGCGCGGAGAAACCGATTCGTCTACCCCGGATCGGGCCGACTACCGGCTCTCTCGAGCTCACTCCCTCGGGCGGGTGCTCGTGTTCCGACCTTCGATCCGACCGACGTCGCCTGTTCGGCTCCGCGGGCGGGCTCCGGCCGCTGTCGAGTCACCCGTCGCGCTGGCGGACGCAAGAGGAGTTCTGCTCGACTCGGGAATCTCGACGCGACTCAAACGAGTCACGGTCCAGTCCCAAGGCGGCGTGAGGGTAGCAGTCGGCTCCCGGACGGTCAACCCGACTTTACCCTTGTAATGAAGCCCTTAACACTTATTAAGATCAGCGAGAATTCGGCTCGAGCGGAGGGGCCTGGCCAGCGTCGACCGGAGGGAGGACCGGCGGAGCCGCCGAGGGGCCGCCCGGGGCTTCGAGGGGGGGAGGCGGCGAGGCCGCCTCGACTTCGGGCAGGGGTCCGGCAGGCTCGGCGGGGGCACGCTCCTGAGGCGGAGGTGCCGGCGGGTTCGTCACCGCGGCTCCCTTGGGAAGCGGATGGAGATCGTCGGGGGGGAGTGGCGCATCGTCGGCCACCAGGACCGGGGGGCCGACGGGAAGGCCCGCCCGCATCCGCCCCTTATAGTATCGGTGGAGCAGCCAGGCCCCCAGGGCGACAGCGACCGAGGCCGTCAGCCAGTGCTTCATCTGGTCGAAGTTGCTCTGGATCTGGTGCGCGAAGATGTAGCCGAGCCCGAACATCAGCAGCGTGCTCAACGACGCGGCGAAGGCGTCGGTCAAGAACAGCTTCAGCGGCGGGAGCTTCAGGATCCCGGCCGTCAGATAGGCCGCGGTCCGGAACCCGACCGCGAATCGGCCGAGGATCAGGATCTTGAAGCCGTGGCGGTGGAAGTAGCCCTTGATCTGGGCCTCGCGAGCCCGGGTCAGGAATTGGCGCGTCAGCCTCAGGCTGAGGACCTTCTCGCCGTAGAAATAGCCGAGGAAGTAGACGATGAAGTCGCCGAGCAGGACCCCGACGAAGCACGAGGCCAGGGCGATGGGCCACCACATCTTCTCGTTCTTCGAAAGGACGGCCGCCAGGATGATCGGCGCCTCCTCGGGGACCGGAAGCCCCAGGCCGCCCAACACCAACAGCAGCGCGATCCCCAGGTAGCCGAGTTTTCCGACCAGTGCTTCCGCCAAACCCGACTCCCCGACTCGCCACCCTCGCCCGATCCGACCCCGTCGTCGAGATTGGTATCATAACGCCCAGAGATCGTCGAGGGACACGCCTCCTGCCGAACCTTTCGTGGCAAAGTCCCCGGACTCTCGACATCAACCGGGCCGGCCGGGGCATCCTCGGCTCCCCGTTCTACCATAAAGATGCGGGCGTCTGCATCGGCACATGGCGTCTTGCACACCAATGCTTTGATGTAACCGAGGGAGGCGATCCACCTTCGAGCCACGACGGAAGTCGGGAATTCCCGGGGATTTGGCTCCCCGGCAGGTGCCGAGATGGCGGAGTGGCCGGCGAGTCGACCTTGACCGGAATGGCGATCGCGGTTAGGTTCCGCTCAGAATCCAAGGAAGGGTTGTCGAGAGCCAACGCGAGTTGGAGCGCCAGGCCCCGCTGGATAGCGCGGGCCAGGGTAGACGATCGGCTCGCGATCTCATCTTCGATGCAGGCCGCCTTCTCAAGGAGGAGAAGACTTCATGCCGTCCCAAGACCGCCGGGCCGCCGCCCGCCGCCGCGCCTGGGGGCGCGGACCAATCATTCTCCGCTTCGAATCCCTTGAGGGCCGGCAACTGCTCGCGGCGAACGCATTGCCCGACCTCGTCGGGAATGCCGTGATCACGTCGACCCCCTCGGCCGACTGGGGCGATTCCTTCAACGTCGTCGGCTCCGTCCTGAACCAGGGCAAGGGGACGGCGAACGAGTCATTCCAGGTCCAGCTCTACGCCTCGACGACCCCTGGCATCGGCCCCAAGTCGATCCCTTTGGGCGAGGTCACGATCCCCGGCGGACTCGCGGCTGGGCAGACCGCCTCGTACAACGAGACCGTGACGCTGCCGACCACACCGCTCTCGGGATTCTCGGGGAAGCCCGTCTACATCAACGTCTGGGTCAACCCCGACGGCGCGGTCAAGGAAGGCAACACGAGGAATAACCACGGGGTCGGCAAGGGGCGCGATACCGGAGTCATCGGCATCGCCCCGACTCCGCCGTCGGACCTCGAGGGGAGCTCGCTCTCGCTGTCGAGCAGCCAGGTCACCTGGGGCCAGCAGGTCACGGTAACCGCCCAGGTCCGCAACAACGCCCAGGGCGCGGCCCCCGCGACGAGGGCGGCGGTCGTGCTGACCCCGGCCGGCGACAAGTTCGGCACCGACGCCGACGTCACCGTCGGCTACGTCAACGTCCCGGCGGTCCCCGCCTGGCAGACGGTGAACGTCGTCCAGACGATCACCCTGCCCGCGGCGGCACCGACAGCCCTGGGCGACGCCACGGGCTTCGTCCTGTCGCTCGTGCAGGACGCCGACTACGTGACCGACCCGATGTATCCCCACCAGCCTTCGCAGGGGACCGGGCTCGACCTCGTCCCGATCACGATCACGACCGACCCGAACTCGACCGCCAAGCCGACCCCCATCACCGACCTCGCCGCAGGCGCGATCCAGGCGCCTTCGGACACGCTCGCCTGGGGCCATAGCTTCCAGGTCACCGGCACCGTGCAGAACGTCGGGCAGGCCGACGCCGGGCCATTCCACGTCAGCTTCCTCCTGACCGGCGCCAACGGCACACTCGACCGCGCCATCTATATCGGCGGGGCCGACGTCGCCGGCCTGAAGGCCGGCGCCAACCAGGACATCACCCAGACCTTGAACCTGCCGAACCGGCTCCCCAACGGCGTGACCCTCAGCAGTGCCGCCCTCGGCCGGATCGCGATGATTGTCGACCCCGAGGACGTGGTCAACGACACCGTCCGGACGAACAACCTCTCGGAGTCGAACCCGGTCAAGCTCCGGGTGCTCGGCACCGACGGCAGCAGCACCGTCCCCACCCAGGCCGCCGCGGGGATCACCCTGGGCACGGTCAAGACGGCGGGGACCCTCCACCCGATCGGTCAGGGGCAGACGGCCGCCCAGGCCGCGCTCAACGCGGCCGCGGCCCAGCGCCGGCTCCACCGCCGATACGTCCCCAAGTCGCACAGCGTCGCGTCCCAGGTCGAACACAAGCTGCGCGTCTTCCCCGACAAAGTCAGCAGTTTCTTCAACGACCTCTTCAAATAGGCGAGTCGACCCCACGAGTCAACATCCAACCCCGGCGAGGGGTGCAAACTCACCCCTCCCGCCCTCATTTCGCCGTCCGAATCATGCCGTGTAACCAGTAGAACCCGAAGCTTTTCTGGCAATTTGCCCAGCTTACGGTCGTCCTGGGAAAAACTTGAGACAAAATCTAAATTAAATGGGCGATTTATTGAAGACTGGCAATTTCCTGGCTATGCTTGCACAGATCAACCCGGTTGGCGCCGACGGGTTGAGCCGGACCGGCTGATAGGGGGTAGGGATGCCCCGCCCTGATTGCCTTCGAGGAGCTTCCCGAGATGTCCAGCGACCGGCTGAATGCACTATCCTCTGACGCGGTAACGAATGCAAGCGGGTTGGTCGAGGCGCGGTTCATCCCGCAACGGTATGAGCCCAACTATCCTTATCCGCTCCTGGTGCTGCTCCACTCCCGAGGGGGTGATGAAGAGCAGATGGTCCGGTCGATGCCGGCACTCAGTTGGCGGAACTATGTCGGCTTGAGCCTGCGAGGACCCGAGGTGGTGGCGAAGCGAGGCCGCCCGGACGGCCATGGGTGGGGCGCCGCCTATGCCCGCCCCGACCGTCGAGCCCCTCGTCCGGTCTCTCCCCTTTCCGACGGGGAGATCGTGCGGCAGAGCCTCCAGGACGGCTTGTCCGACCCGATCGACAAGCTCGAAGACGGCATCTTCTCGGCGATCCGCCAAACGCGACGGGCCCTGCACGTCCACTCGGAGCGGATCTTCCTGGTCGGCTGCGGAGAAGGAGCCGCCGTCGCTTATCGCCTGGGCCTGAGCTACCCGGAACGCTTCGCGGGCGTCGTGGCCATCAACGGCTGGTTGCCGGGCGACTTCCGCCCGTTGAGCCGGCTCAAGGCTTGTCGCGACCTCCGGATCCTGGTCGTGCACGGCGAATGGAACGCGAGGGTCCCCGTCCAGGCGGCCCGTCGCGACGTCCGAGGCCTTCGCGCCGGCGGGCTTCGCGTCGCCTTCCAATCGTACCCTTGTGCCCATCGCCTGACCTCGCCGATGCTCTCGGACGTGGACACCTGGTTGATCAACCACTGCACGGCCGATCTCTGAGCCGAATCCTCGGCACAACCTTCCCCTCTCTTCATCGGCCCGCCGGAATCTTCGGCGGGATCGTTTTTTCCGGCCCCTCCCAAAAACTGATATCCCAGGAGGGACGCCGTTCCCAGCGGGCCGCCCTCGGCCTGAGGGTTGCCCGTCGGGACTTGGGTCCGAAAGGCGGGCCCACATCGACGGGAAAAGAACGGCCGCCTTCGAGGCGGTTCGAACCAAGACGTGATCGGATGTCGAATCCAACTCGAGGCTCACGCCACCAGACGACAATCCGACGCCTCGACGGGGCCCATGAAATCAAAACATAAAAAAACATCGACTTCAAGCCGGCCGACATAACGCTGACTCAACCCTGGTGATGATCAACACATGCGGGGCAGGAGTGCCCCGCCTGATGGGGTTGTCGTCGCAAATTTCCTGACCGCAGGTACTTGCAAAAAGCCCATTAACTCGTTGGCGGCAAGGCGTACCGGAGGGCGGGAAATTTGCCCGAAAACCAGAGTGATTAAGATGGTTGCGTCGCAGAGACACCGCTGAAACCAGGGATCTCTCTGCGACGCAACCATCCACTCTACCGTCTCTTTGCGAAGCTCGCTGGGTAGGCGGGGCACTCTTGCCCCGCGAGAGTCGGAAGGGAACGGCGCGACTCCATAGAGCGAATCCCGTGTGCAGGTCGACGGCGAAGCGTTCCATGACTCGTGGGTGGGAATCGACGACGCACAGCGTCTTTCTACGGACGCTCCCAAGAAGGGGGATGGTCCTTGAATTTCCTCGTCGAGATCCGAGAAAGATTGGCGAAAGCCCCCCAAAGGTATCACACCCCACTCGTTTGCTTGAGCGACAGCGATTAGCTTAAGAGGTGTGAGATCCTGCGACGCTCGCCCGGAGATTCGTAGGGGCGATGGGGCCCGCGAGGGACGGGTCGTCGGCCCGAGACCGGACGTGGGGGGTCGAGGCATGGTCGGGTCCTTCGCCTGTCCCGAGTGCGGGACCGAATTCACCCTCGAAGGTCTGACGCCCGGCCGCCAGGTCCGCTGTCGTTGGTGCGAAGCCTGGGTCGAAGTACCGTTCCTGCCAAGGGCGGGGACCAAGCCTCGGTTCCGACAGACCCAGGTTGAAAAGCGCAGGCGGGCGATCCTGGCCTGGGGAATCCTGGGGGTCGCCGGAGTTCTGCTCGTCGTCATCACGACCGCCCGACTCGTCCAGTCTCGAGGACGAGCGAAGGTCGAACAGGCGCTGGCCGAATCGATCGACTCGGCGAAGGCTTTCGAAGGATCAGGTCAACTCGACGAGGCTCGGGCGGAGCTCGACAAGGCCGTGAAGGAGTTGGAGGCGCTCGGCCCGGGGCATTCGGCCCGGCTTGAGGGCCTGCGACACCAAAGGGACCAACTCGCCAAACGCTCGGTCCAGGCCCGGTTCGCCGCGACCGACACATTGCCGCCGGACCGGGCCGTCGCCGAGTGTCTCGCCTTACGAGCCGTGATCCGAGCCGACCCCACCCTATCCGGCCTCGAGAGTAGCATCGACGAACGCCTCGAGCGCTCCCGACGCCTCTGGGCCGAGTCCGACGCGGCCGAGGCCAAGCGGACCCTCGACGGAGGCCATCCTGCGGCGGCGATCGACCTCTGCGAGCGACTCGTCAAAACCGCCCGCGACCTCGATGACCACGACCTCCGCTCCCGACTCCAGGGGTTGGCCGACGACCTCGTCCTCTCGATCGTCAAGCGAATCGGCGTGGTGATCGAGCCGGTCCGAGGCCAGTTCTCCCTCGGCACCCCGCACACCTACGACACCAAGCTCCGGCCGCCACTCGTCGCCCTCCTCCAGCGCCGGGGTTTCCTGCTCCCCAAGCCCAAATCACCCTGGACCGGGCTCTGGGAGTCGCACGCCCCGACCCGAGTCACGATCGACGTCTCCGAGCGCTGGGAAGGGTCTTATCTCGAGTCGATGAACCGGCTCAGCGTCCTCGACCTGCGGATGGTGTTCTCCCGAGGAGGGTCGACGCTCTGGAAAGTCGGCCCCCTGATCACCCGCACGCAGGTCCCGCTCCCCAGAATGACCGCCTACCAGGCCAGCCGTGTCGGGATGGGGGGCGAGCGGAGCGATCCGTTCGAGCGCCTGCTCTATGACAACGCCTGGGATCTCCTGCTCGAACGGTTCTCGACGACGATCCAGAATCCTCCCAACTTCGCTCCCACTTCCTCGAAAGCCGGCGAATCCTCCTGAATCCGATCGGGCTCGACGGCTCTCCCACCGAGCCTTCCTCCCGCCTATCCGAGAGATGTCGATCCTTCCAGAGGCTCGTCGTTCGAAGACACCGCCGGGGTTTCGCAACGGCGCTTCGGCCGGCGTGGGCCTCGGCTTTGGATGGTCGAAGCCCCCTTCGAAATCATTTTTCGAGCAAACGTGAAAGATCATCGTATATAAAATATGGAACGAAGAATCATCGTGCTCACGACAAGCCGGCGGTCGACGGTTAAGAGGCTCGAGACCGTGAGGCTCCGTCGAGTGATTCCGTAAAGGCATTCCATGCGGTAAGATCGGAGGATTGGGATGCGGTGGCGTGCTCTTCCTTCGACTGGGATAGAAAGCTTGGCCATGGAAACTCCGCTCGAGTCCGAAGGCACGTTCGGGGGCCCAGTGCCTCGCGGGAATCTTCGGCAGCAGGTGACCTCGCGGATCCTGGCGGCGGTCTTCCAGGGCCGATTCGCGTCGGGGCAACGGCTGATCGTCCAGCGTCTGTCCGAACTCTACGAGGTCAGCCCCACCCCTGTCCGCGAGGCGCTGGTCGAGCTCGAGGCGCTCGGGATCGTGGAGTTGTTGCCGAACCGAGGCGCGGTGGTCCTGCCCTTCGGGCCGCAGCAGGTCCACGAGATCAGCCAGATCCGACGGGTACTGGAAGCCGAAGGGACCCGCTGCGCCTGCGGCCGGATCGACCCGAAGGAGCTCTGTGCCCTCGAGGCCGAGTCGGAACGCCTCCTGGCCTGCCCCTTGGACGCAAACCGGGACCGGGACGCCCGGATCTGCGACACCAAGCTCCACGGCCTGATCGCCCGGTCCTGCGGCAGCGACCGGCTCACGGCCGAGATCGATCGGTATCTCACCCTCTTCCATACGCTCCGCGACGTCTGCCACCTCCGAGACGCCGCCACGAACTACTCGAGGTCCGACGACGTCGGCGAACACCTCGAGATCCTCGTCCGGCTCCGGGCCGGCGACGCCGAAGGGGCCGCCGGGGCCATGGACCAGCACATCCGTCTCGCCTCGAAGGCCCTCGCCGACGTCCTGTTCTCCACCCAGGACGCGCCTTCGACGGGGTCGACGGAGTCGAACGAAGCTCTTCCCCAGGCCTGAGGCCGAATCGCACGCGAGGCCGCACAACCACACCTTCGACGACCGGCACAAGCGGCCCGGAAGCGGTCGAGAGGCCGTCGCTCGTCTTGCGTCGGGCGGAGGCGACTTGCTACGATCGAAGTGGTCGTGGAGATCCACCCTTGAGGGCAGGCGGCGTCGCCGCGCGACGCACCAGGGGACGTTTTTCGGGGTTGGCCCGATCCCAAGGGATCCCGCCCCTTCTGAAGGAAGCGCCTGCCATGATCGACCCCCGCGTGGCCAGCGGGTTGAGGGACATTCCACCCTCGGTGATGATCCCGCGCGAGCGAATGCTCGCCGTCTTCCGCAAGACGTTCGGCTCGTTCGGCTACGTGCCGATCGAGACCCCGCACATCGAGCGCATGGAAGTCCTGACGGGCAAAGGGGCCGGCTCCGACGAGGTCCTCCGCCAGATCTTTGACGTGACGAACAAGGGGGGAACCCCCGGCGAGCTCGCCTTGCGGTTCGACCTGACGGTCCCGCTCGCCCGGTTCGTCGCCAAGCACGTCAACGAGCTCGGCGTACCCTTCAAACGCTACGCGATCGGCTCGGTCTTCCGAGGCGAGCGCCCGGCCAAGGGGCGGTTCCGCGAGTTCGTCCAGTGCGACTTCGACACGGTCGGCACCGAGAGCCCCCTCGCCGACGCCGAGACCGCCCAGGTCATCCACGACGCCCTCAAGGCGGCCGGGGTCCCCGGGTTCACGATCGCGCTCAACAACCGCAAGATCCTCGACGGACTGCTCGAGACGCTCGGGATCGCCGAGAAGTCGGCGTCGATCCTGCGGATCATCGACAAGCGTGACAAGATCGGCCCCGAACGCCTTCGCCTCGAATTCCTCGGAGGCGAGACCCCCGGCCCCGAAGGCGGACTCCTGGCCGAGGCGCAGGCCGACAAGGTCGTCGAGTTCGCCGTGAACGGCCAAGGGGGCGTAGAGACGCTCGCCCGGGTCGAATCCGAGCTCGGTGCGAACCCGAAGGCCGCCGAGGGGATCAAGAACCTCCGGCAGATCGTCGAGCTGCTCGACGCGTCGGGAGTGCCGACCGATCGGCTCAAGATCGACCTGGGTCTCGCCCGGGGGCTCGACTACTACACGGGCGTGGTCTTCGAGACGACGATCGCGGGGTGGGAGCGGTTCGGGAGCGTCGCGTCGGGAGGCCGGTATGACAACCTCGCGAGCCTCTTCACCGATCGGCGACTGCCCGGCGTCGGCGCCTCGATCGGCCTCGACCGGCTCCTGGCTCTGATGGAAGAGGCGGGCTGGCTGAAGGGAACCGCCACGACGGCACCGGTGCTGGTCGCGAACTTCCCCGGCATCGACCCGACGGTCCCCGCCCGGTTGGCCGCGCGACTCCGGGCCTCGGGCACGGGCGCCGAGGTCTTCCCCGAGCCACTCCAGATCGGCAAGCAGATGGGTTATGGCTCGGCACGCGGGCACAAGCTCGCGGTGATCGTCGGCCCCGACGAGCAGGCCCGAGAGGTGTTCAACCTCCGGGACCTGGCCACTCGCCAGGAGCAAAAGGCGATCGCCTGGTCCGAGCTGGAGGCAACGGTGAGAGACACGTTGAGTCGCATCGAGGGGGCCGGTTCATGAGCCCCGAGACGTCGACGACGGGCGTGAAGCCGGTCGCGGAGCGGCCGATCGACGCCGTCCGGGGGACGCGCGATTGGCTCCCGGAGGATTACACCAGGCTCGCCGGGCTCGAGTCGCTGCTCCTCGACCGGTTCGAGCGGGCCGGCTACGAACCGATCCGGACGCCAATCCTCGAGTTCACCGAGCTCCACGAGCGGAAAAGTGGCGCGGGGATCGTGTCGAAGCTGTTCGAGGTCTCCGGGGCGGGGCAGGGGGGCGTCTGCCTCCGGCCCGAGTTGACCGCCGGCATCGTCCGGGCATTCACCGCCAGCGAGGTCCCACCGAGCCTCCCCTGGCGCGTGAGCCACTCCGGCTCGGTCTTCCGCTACGAGCCGCCGAGGCCCGACCGGCTCCGCGAGTTCCAGCAGGTCGGCGTCGAGCGACTCGGCGACTCGGGACCGTTCGCCGACGGCGAGATCATCTGGCTCGCCGACTGGGCCCTGGCCGAGGCCGGGGTGTCGGGGGCGACGATCCGCCTCGGCCACGTCGGGTTGATCCTCGAGCTCCTCGAGCGCTCGGGCCTGCCCGCACCGCTGGCCTCGGCCCTGATCGAGATGCTCAGCGAGGCCGCGGCCGAAGGCCGAGACATCCGGGCGATCGAGCTCGGCCTCGAGCAGCTCGCCGGCTGGCTCCACTCCACCAGCGACGCCGAGATCCCAAGCTCGGTCGGCCGAGGCAACGACGGCGAGATCGACCGGCTGTTCCGGACCCTCGTCCCGGTCGTCACCGGCCGTCGGTCGGGGCACGAGATCATCCACCGCCTCCGCCGAAAGTGGGACCTCGGCCATGGACTGCTCGGCGCGCTCGACGGCGTCCGTCGCCAGGTCCACGAGCTCGCCGAGCTGCGAGGCCCCGCGCCAAAAATCCTCGAGCAGCTCGAACGCAACTTCAAGGCGACGGTCCCCCAGTCGGTCGAATCCCTGGCCGGGCTCCTCGAGACCTTGCGGTCGTGCCGGATCGACCTCGACCGCATCGAGCTCGACCTCGGCTTCGGGCGTGGCATCGGGTTCTACTCGCAGATGATCTTCGAGCTCGTCGTCCCGACCCCTTCGGGGCCCGTCGAGGTCTGCGGCGGCGGCCGATACGACGGCCTCGCCCGGGTTCTCGGGAGCGACCGGAACGACCAGGGGGTCGGCTTCGCCTTCGGCCTGGAGCGCCTGATGCAGGCCCTCGACGCCCAGGGCCGCACCCGATTCTCGATCGAGCCGAATGGGTACCTGATCCTGTCCGGGAAGTTCGGCCCCGTGGAGGTGTCGGCCGTCGCGACCGCGTTGCGAAGCCTCGGCGTTCGGGCCATCGCCGAGCTCGGCACCCCGGGCAACTCCTGGGACACCCGGGCCAAGGCCCTGGGTGTCTCCCGTATCGTGATCTTGAATGCCTCACCCGACGCGCCGAACGCATTCCGGCTCCGTGACGTCGAGGGTGGGGCCGAGCGTGAGATCTCCGGCCACGACCTGGGCGAGATCGTCCGCGCCGAGGCGGAGGGCCGACGACGATGAGCACCATGCCGACCATCGACCCGATCCGCCTGGCCGTCCCCTCCAAGGGGCATTTGTATGAGGGGATCGTCGAGATCCTCAAGACCTCCGGCTACAAGGTCCGGCGCGCCAGCGACCGGCAGTACGAGGCGACGATCTCCGGCCAGCCCCGGTTCCACGTCGTCTTCATGCGGCCGACCGACATCGTCACCCAGGTCGAGGAAGGGCGTTGCCACCTCGGCGTGACCGGCATGGACCTCTTCGCCGAGCGTGCCCACGAGGCCGAGAAGACCGCCGTGGTCGTGCCCGACCTCGGCTACGGCGGCTGTCGCCTCGTCGTCGCCGTCCCCGAGAGCTGGATCGACGTCACCCACATCATCGACCTCGTGGACCTGACCTCCGAGTTCAAGGCCGCCGGCAAGACCTTCCGCGTCTCGACCAAGTACCCCGCGCTCACACAAGCGTACTTCCGCAAGTGGGGTATTTATTATTATCAGTTGATCGACTCCGACGGCGCCTTGGAGCTCCATCCCAGCCTGGGGATCGCCGACGTGATCGTCGACCTGACGAGCTCGGGGACAACGCTCAAGGACAACCGCCTGCGCGAGATCCAGGGGGGGAACGTCCTCGAGTCGGCCTCCTGCCTGATCGGCCACGCCCCCAGCCTCGCGGCCCTGGCCGACGAGGGTGAGACCGGCCCTCTGGCCCTCCTCCTCGACGCGATGGACGGCGTCCGCGCGTCCGACGGCTGGCTCCACCTCGAAGTCGTCGGAGGCCCCGCCTCGAACGGCCCCGAGGCCGCCAGGGCCGTCGCCACCTACCTCCGCGAACAAGGGGCCCAGCACATCGCCCGGGGCGAGGTCTGGGACGACCGCGACGAGCCCGGCTGGCGCATCACCGCCCTCGTCGCCGCCAAGAAGCTCACCGCCTGCCAACGCCACCTCTTCGACCTCGGCGCCAGCCGAGTCGTCGGCGTCCCCACCCGCTTCGTCTTCGACCGCGACGGCCACTCCACCTTCGACTCGCTCCGTGCCCAGCTCTCGGGGACCCGAAAGCCTGCCGGATCGCCGAGCTGACCCCGGAACTGTCCCGAGAGCCGATCGGGCTTAGGATGAATTCGGTCAGGCAGCCCCCAACCGATCTCTCACCAGCTCAAAGCGCAAAGGAGTGAATTCTCCTCGATTTCCGCCGAGGGTGATTCACTCGCTGACGCTTCGGGCTTGCACCACCGGAAAGTCGCCATAAGATTAGCATTGCCAGCCAGATCGGCCGAGTCAACGGCCTGGTGGGCGATGCACACCCTACGGGAATCGAGTCGATGCCAGGCCCGTAGGGTGCGCATCGCCCACCAGGGCTACACAAAACCAGGGCCGGAATTCTCGTTTCGCCGATCGAACGGTCGCGGGACGATTACTCGCGAAAGGCCAAAGCTCGAGCTTCGGCAAGAGCGACCCGGCTCAGGCGAGGATCTCCCGGATGACCTCGCCGTGGACGTTGGTCAGGCGGCGGGCGATGCCGTTGTGGTAGTAGGTTAAGTGTTCGTGGTTGAGGCCGAGGAGGTGGAGGACGGTCGCGTGGAAGTCGTGCCAGGGGACGGGGTCCTGCGCGACCTTCCAGCCGACCTCGTCGGTGAGGCCGTGGGCGTAGCCGGGTTTGACGCCGGCGCCGGCAAGCCAGCAGGTGAAGGCGTACTTGTTGTGGTCGCGGCCGGTGCCGACGGTGTCGGCCGCCGATTGGGCGAATGGGGTGCGGCCGAACTCGGTGGTGAACAGGACGAGCGTGTCTTCGAGGAGGCCTCGGCGGCGGAGGTCGCGGACGAGCGCGGCGACGGGTTGGTCGATGCGGAGGGCCTCGACGCCGTGGTTCTCACGGACGTCTTCGTGGGCATCCCAGCTCGTCCGGGGGGAGCCGGCGATCGGGCCGCCGGAGTAGATCTGGACGAACCGGACCCCGCGCTCGAGGAGTCGGCGGGCCATCAGGCACTGGCGGGCGCAGTCGGCGGTTTCGGGGCGGTCGAGGCCGTAGAGGGTCCGCGTCGATTCGGGCTCGTCGTCCAGGTCGGTCGCGCGGGGGACGGCGAGTTGCATCCGAGCAGCCAGCTCGTAGGTCCGCAGCCGGGCTTCCAGGGAGGATTCACCGCCGGACGCCTGCTGGTGCTCGGAGTTGAGATGGCGGAGGAAGTCGCGGGTCGCCCGGTCTTCCTCACTGGAGACCGGGCGGCCGGGGAAGAGGTCGCGCACCGGCTCGGAGCCGCCCTTGAAGACGACCCCCTGGTGCAGTGAGGGGAGGAACCCGTTGGTCCAGTTGGACGCCGCGCCGTTCGGGGCGCCTCGGGGGTCGGGAAGGACGACGAAGGCTGGCAAGTCATCGGCCTCGCTCCCCAGGCCGTAGGAGAGCCAGCTCCCCAGCGCGGGAAAGCCATTGAACTGGAACCCGCTGTTGGCGACGAAGAGGGCCGGGGTGTGGTTGGCGCTCTCACAGGTCATGGAACGGATGACCGTCAGCTCGTCGGCGACCCCGGCGAGATGGGGGAAGAGCTCGGAGACCCACAGGCCGCTTTCCCCTCGGCGGCGAAACTCCCAGTCGGGGCGGCGGAGCCGGCCCATCTGGCCGAAGAAGAGGTCGGGCTTCTGGTCGGTCTGGAGCGTCCGGCCGTGCGACGCGACGAGCGCGGGCTTGTAGTCGAACGAGTCGAGGTGGCTCATCCCGCCGATGAGGCTGATCTGGATCGCCCTCCGGGCCTTCGGGGCGAAGTGGGGCCGGGGGACATGCGACTCGGGGCCACTGCCGCCGCCTCCAGGGCTCGCGGCGCGGACGTGGCCTTCGCGGCTCAGGAGGTCGAGCAGGGCGGTCGCGCCGAGGCCTCGAAGGCCCCAAGAGAGGAGGCCGCGACGGTCGAGCCCGCCGGGATCGCTGGGTCCGTTCATGGCACTCACTCCACCGTGAGGAATTCGTTAGCGTTGAACAGGGCACGGCCGAGGGCTCGGAACCCATACGTCGCGACGAGGTCTCGGGCGGGACCGCGTTCGGAGGGGCGAGGCTCGCGCTGGAAGGCGAGCTGCCAGGCCCGCGCGATCCGGCGGTCGAGGACGGCCGGGTCGCGGTCCGGACCGGGGACCTCGGCCGAGACCCGGGCGATGAGCGCCTCGGCCATCCGGAAGACGAAGCCGTTGTTCCAAAGGGCCAGGGCCTGGATCGGGGTCGTGGTCATCGATCGCCGAGGGGCAGCAGAGGCCGGGTCGGGGCAGTCGAACGTGTCGAGCAGGCCCTGGTTCGCCCCTCGAGGGAGGAACCGGTAGACGCTCCGACGGTGGAACTCGGGCCCGACGGGGTCGAACGGATCGAAATAGGTCGTCCCGTTGAGGAATGTTTCGTGGTAGTCCGTGAACCCCCGTCCGTCGAGCTCGCGGTTGAGCAGTCCGGAGACCTCGAGGATCGCGTCGCGCACGGCCTCGCCTTCGACTCGTCGCGGGGATCTCCGCCAGAGAAGCCGGTTGTCGGCGTCTCGGGCTAACCCCTTGGCATCGGGTGCCGAGCGCTGGCGATAAGCGGCCGAGGTCACGATCAGGCGGTGCATGGCTTTGAGGTGGAACCCCTCCGCGACGAACTCGGAGGCGAGCCAGTCGAGCAGCTCCGGGTGGCTCGGGCGTCCCCCGTTGAACCCGAAGTCGTTGGGGGTCTCGACCAGGCCCGTCCCGAAGTGGTAATGCCAGAGCCGATTGGACATGACCCGGGCGAAGAGGGGATTCTCTGGGCTCGTCAGCCAGTCGGCGAGCCTGCGTCGGCGATCAACCTCGGGTGCTTCCGGGGCGAGGCCGAAGTTGGCCGACGTCCCGCCGACGGCCAGGACCCCGCCGGGGGCGACAACGGCCGCTGGTTCGGTGACTTGGCCCCGGACTAGCAGCCGGGTCACCGGCGAGGGGCCCGAGAGGGTCACGTAGGCCTTGAAGCTGGAACGGGCCTGGCACTCGACCCGCTCATCCGAGAGGCGTTTCTGGCGGCCCTTGAGCGCCTCGCGACGGCTCCTCAACTCGGGAGTGAGGTGGGCGACGAGGGTCGCCTCGTCGACGAAGTCGCCCCCCGTGGCGGCGGAGGCCGCGACCTCGTCGGCCGCGAGGGCTCGGTTGTAGAGTCGGGCCTGCACGATGGTCCCGGCGAGCATCCGGTTCCCCCCCGCGGGCGAGTGTCGGCACCCGAAGAGGACGACGGCCTGGCCCGCAGGGTAGGTGATCGCCCCGGTGCTCCGATACGAGCGGCCGTAAGGTTGACCGTTGCGATAGGCGACGATTGAGCCGTCCGCGTGGTAGGCGATCGCCAGGTGGACCGGTTGGGTGTCTTCGCCGGATTCGCCCTCGCCTCCGAACGACGCGTAGCGCCGGAAGTTCTCGCTCCCGGCCATCCAGCGGCCCGACTCGAGCTCGCCGTAGACGATCGCGTCGAACGCCGAGCCGTCGGGCCTCTCGAGGCTCATCAGGCCCCCGCCGCGCTGAGCAAATCCGCCGAGCCGGACCCAGGCCTCGAGCGTCTTCTCGCGGAGCTCACCCGAGATCGGCCCGCTCTCGAGGTAGGCGTCCTTTCCGTCCAGGACCACGCCCTCGGACTCAACGCGGGCACTTCCCTTCGCCTTGAGGTCCAGGCCCCCGACGCGATCTCGCGTTCCCGAGCGGAAGTCCCAGGCCGAGATCGGCGTGGGCGGGTCCACCGCCAACGCGTTCCCCTTCTCGTGCAGGCCGAGGATCGTCCGCCGGACGGGCCGCTCAAGCTCCTCGAGTTCTCCGCCGACCTTGGCGAGTTCGGCGGTGAGGCGTGCGACCTCGACCCGCATCCGCTCGACGGGGAACTCCTTCTCGCCGTGCTCGACGCCGCCGAGGGCCGAGGCCAGGCGGTAGTAATCGGCCTGGGCGATCGGATCGAACTTGTGGTCGTGGCAACGGGCGCAGTTCACCGTGAGCCCGAGGAAGGTCTGGCCGACCGTCCCGACGATGTCCTCGAGCTCATCCTGACGCGCCACGACTCGCATCATGTCGTTGCCGAGCACCGTGTTGTGGACCCCCGCGACGAGGAACCCGGTCGCCTTCGAGGCCTCCGCGTCCCCCGGCCGAAGGACGTCGCCCGCGACCTGGAGGCGGCAGAATTCGTCGTAGGGCATGTCGGCGTTGAGGGCGTCGATCAGCCAGTTGCGGTAGTGCCACGAGCTCGTACGCGAGGTGTTGCGCTCGAAGCCGTCGCTCTCCCCGAACCGGGCCACGTCCATCCAGTGCCTCGCCCAGCGCTCGCCGTAGTGGGGCGAGGCCAGCAGGCGGTCGACGAGCCGCTCATACGCCAGGACGTCCCGGTCGGCGACGAACGCCTCGACCTCCTCGGGGGTCGGCGGGAGCCCGATGAGGTCGAATGAGAGTCGGCGGATCAACGTGCGACGGTCGGCGTCCGGCGACGGATCCAGGCCGGCGGCCTCCAGTTTCGCGAGCACGAACTGGTCGATCGGGTTTCGCGCCCACGAAGCGTCCTTGGGCGAGGGAGGCGTCGGACTCTGGATGGGCTTGAGCGACCACCAGTCGTACCCCGCACGCTTGCGGGTCGTCAGGCGAAAGGGGTCGACCGGGTCGGTCCCCCACTTGGCACCCGAGGCGATCCAGTCGCGGATCAGGGTCTTCTCCCGGTCGGCCAGCGGCTTCTTCGGGGGCATCTCGTCGTCGGCGACTTTCTGCCAGAGCAGGCTCTCGTCGAGGTCACCGCCCCGGAGCGCCGGGCCGCCGTCCCCCCCTTTGAGGGTGGCGCGTTGGCTCGCCAGGTCGAGGCCCCCTTTCGGCTTCGGGCCGCCGTGGCAGTCGAGGCAATGCTCGGCGAGCAAGGGGGCGATGTCGCGATCGAAGTCGACCTTGGCACCCGCCGGGCCTTCGGCCGAAGCCGACATCCCGGCCGAAGCCCAGAGCAGCCCGAGGGCCGCGAGCATGGCTCGTCCACGTCTCATCTCGGGATTTCCCTGCCATTCAAGGTAGGCCGCACGCTCGCGAAGCCGTCGCTCCGACCCGATGCGACTGGGGAGGATTCGCCGACGTCCCGATTATCAGCCGGTCGACCCGTCGCGTCCATCATTTCTTCACGACGTTCAGACCATGAAGATTTCTGAGACGCGCGTCTGGAAACCCGGCAGGTGGGGCTCGGCCGTCAACCCATGTTCCGTGTTGAAGAGCTCGGGGCGGGCATCGGGGCGGTGGACGAGGATCGTTTCATAGAATGGGTTGACCTCCCAGACCAGGGACACCCCGGCTTCCAGATATCCACGAACTTTTTCGGCAATGCCTTCGACCGTGTCGGAGGGAGAAACAATCTCAACCACGAGCACGGGCGCCCCGTCGATGAATGTCGTATTTATCGGCGTTTTCGCCGCCAATTCGGTCGAAATATAAGCAAGATCCGCTCCCACAAAGCTATCGGGAGTTCTGCGAAGGAGCACACGCATATCACCGGTGAAGATTCGCCCGCGAGGCAGGGGCTGAATGCAAAGCCAATTGCTGAGCACTCTTGCCAAATTGGTCATCACCATACAGTGAGGGCCACCTCGAGTGGTCATCGACGACTCCCTCAATTCACCGCGGATCAACTCGCGTTCAACTCCGTCGTCGGGCAACGCCAGGAATTCCTCCACGGTCATCAAGGACGAGATCGTAGCCATTGTGGGTGCCTCGATAGAGGGGACGTCGGCGACACCTTGCCTTTACCAGCCCGGCCCGCCGCCGAACACGCGATTGGTGCCCGCGAGGGGAAGGCCGGTGATCATCGAAGCCTCGAAGGTGAGGGCCCGGAGGTCCTCGGGTTCGAGATGGTGGACGTCGCTCTTGCCGCAGGCCCGGGCGAGGATCTGGATCTCGGACGAGAGGGCGTGGAAGAAGTTGGCGACGCGGTCCGAGGCGGCGTCGACCTCGAGGCGGGCCGCCAGTTCCGGGTCCTGCGTCGTGATCCCGACGGGGCATCGGCCGGTGTGGCAGTGGTGGCACGCGTAAGGGGCGGCGCCGATCGCGTGGTAATCGTCCTCATAGATAGGTTTGTTACAGTTGAGCGCGATCAAAAGGGCAGTCCCGAGATAGCATGCGTCAGCCCCCAGGGCGAGGGCCTTGGCGCAGTCGGAGCCGTGCCGCAGGCCGCCGGCGATCACGATCTGGACCTTGCCGTAGAGCCCGATGTCCTCGAGCGCCGCGCGGGCCTCGCAGACGGCCGCGAGGGTCGGGATCCCGGTATGCTCCTGGAGCAGCTCGGGCGAGGCGCCAGTGCCCCCTTCCATGCCGTCGACGACCACGACGTCGGCCCCGGCCTTGGCGGCGAGCCGGACGTCGTCGAAGACGCGTGAGGCCCCCATCTTGACGAAGATCGGCACCTGCCAATCAGTCGCCTCGCGAAGCTCCTCGATCTTGATGACCATGTCGTCGGGGCCGAGGAAGTCGGGGTGGCGGCAAGGAGAGCGCTGGTCGACGCCCGGCGGGAGGTCGCGGAGCTTGGCGATCTCGTCGGAGATCTTCGAGCCGAGCAGCAGGCCGCCGGTCCCCGGCTTGGCCCCCTGGCCGATCGTCAGCTCGATCGCGTCGGCCTGGCGGAGGTGCTGGACATTGATCCCGTACCGGCTAGGCAGGACCTCGTAGACCATGGCCCGAGACTCGGACCGCTCGACGTCGAGCATGCCGCCGTCGCCCGTGGTGGTCGAGGTCCCGGCCAGCCTGGCCCCGCGCGACAGGGCGGTCTTGGCGTTCTTCGAGAGCGCACCGTAGCTCATCCCGGTGACCATCAGCGGGATATCCAGCTCGAGCGGCTTGGCCGCGAACCGCGTCCCCAGGACCGTCTTGGTCGAGCACTTCTCGCGATACCCCTCGAGCGGGATTCGCGTGAGCGTGCCGGGCACGAACGTCAGGTCGTCGAAGGTCGCCCAGGTCCTCGGCCGGAGGATGCCGAACCCTCGGATCCGGTAGCGCGCCAGCTCCGACTTGATCTGGATGTCCTCGATCACCCCCGGCGTGAACGTCCCCGAACGCTCCATCGGGGAACGGTCGGCCGCGGAAGTCGAAGGCGTCTGCCCGTCTTTGGGGGTGCTCAAAGGGTTGCTCCGATCCGGTCTAATCCGGTGAAACCCGATTTCTTCTTAGAAATCGGGTTTCTGATGGGTTCAACGGCGAAAATGTAGCAAGACCAGCAGTCGTCCTGGCTTCAGTCTAAAGTCAAATGCCCGATCACCGCGTCATTCTCACCGAGCCCGGCCTCGACAAAGAATCGATACACCTCGGCCTCCGGGAATTGAGAGAGAATGACCTCCGGCCTGGGAAGCGTGCCGGACCTTTTGCCCACAAATTCTTGGTAGCTGGAAAATTCCCAATCTTCTGGATGTTGAACCAAGCCCGCTTTGACGGGATTCGGGTGAATGTAGCGACTAAGGTGGATTAGATATTCTTCCCCGTCAACATGAATGGCCTGAAAGCCTCCTTGGAACAACGTCCCCACTCGCCCAAATCGCTTATTGACGGCTTTCGTGTAAGAGATCAAAAGTGGGTGCATCAAACTCCCGAGGTCGTCGACGTTCAGGAGTACAAGAAGGTGATAATGGTTTGGCATCAGGCAATAGGAAATGACGTCGACGCCTTTGTTGACGAGGGAGTGTCTCAGTCGTTGGAGAAAGAAGAGGTAGTTTTCCCGTTCGAAGAAGATATCGTTACGATTAACACCGCGATTATAAACATGATAATAATGTCCAGCCTGAAAGGTAACAGTTCGATAGGGCATTATTCTTTCGCCATCCCGTCTCACTTCGCCCGTAGAAACCCGGTTTCTTCCGAGAAACCGGGTTTCTGACTCAGCAGACCCTGCCAGTACCAGAAGCCACAGGCATAGATTCCGTCAGGCCCCCGGTTCCGATCGACTGTGGCAGGCATCCGGTTCCGATCGACTGTGGCAGGCATCCGGTTCCGATCGACTGTGGCAGAAACCCGGTTTCTCGGAAGAAACCGGGTTTCAGCCTCGTCATAGGGCGGTCTTCCAGATATGCAAATCGGCTTGGTGGAAGTTCCAGAGCTTGCGGCCGGCGATGAGCTTGCGGAAGCCGCCGGGGGAGGGGGCGGTGACCTTCCAGCGTTCCAGGTGGCCGAAGACGAGCTCGCGATCGGCGGGGGTGAAGTCGGCGTCGACGGCGTCGGCGCCGAGCTCGCCGGCCTTGCCGGCGACATAGACGGTGCCGGCGTACATGCTGTCGGCGACACCATCGCCGGCGTCGCCGCAGATGATCATGACCCCTTTCTGCATCATGAATCCGGCCATCGGGCCGACGCTGCCGGCGACGATCAACGCGCCCCCCTTCATCGCGATGCCGGCGCGGGTCGAGGCGTTGCCCCGGACGACGACCGTCCCGTCCCGGATCGCCGCGGCGACCGCGTTGCCGGCATCACCGTCGATCGTGAGGACGCCGTCGCGCATGCTCTCGGCCGCCCCCCAGCCGACGCTCCCCTGGACCTCGACGGTCGCCCCGTCATTCAGGCCGGCCACGTAATAGCCCGCGCTTCCTTCGATGGTGAGGCGGACCCCCTCGGGGAGTGCGACCCCGAGGTTATGCCGGGCCGAAGGATGCATGAGGCTGATATGCGTCGAACCCGAGGCGATCGCCGCGCGGACCTCGCGGTTGATGGCACGCACCGTCAAGCTGCCGCAGTCGATCGTCGTCGTCCGTCCGGAAGTCGCGGGCACGGGCTCGTCCTCGTCCTTTGGGAAGGGAATCAACGCGCGGGAGCGGAGCGGATTGCCTCGTCCTCTCCCTCACACCAACGCCGGCGCATGGCGAGGGAAGAAGAGCGCCTGGCCGGTCGGCGGCTCGGAGACGCGGTAGGGGCCGGGCAGGGCACGCCGCAGGGCGATTTCCTCGGTGGCGACGGCCACGAACTCGTCGGTCTCGGCGATCATGAGTGGCTTGAAGCCGTAACGGTCGCGCACGACGCCCAGGCCTTCCTCGGAAATCACCAGGTAGTTGAAGGCGCCGTCGAGGTCGCGGATCGAGTCGGCCATGGCCTCGGGCAAGGTCCGGCCCCGGTCGAGCCGGTCGCGGAGATAGACCCCGATGACCTCGGAGTCGTTGTCGGTGTAGAAGGTCACCCCGCGCTGCTCGTAGATCCGGCGGAGCTGGTGGTAGTTCGTGACGTGGCCGTTGTGGACGGTCGCCAGGTCGAGCACCCCGTGGGCCCAGAACGGCTGAGAGTGGCTGAGGTCGATCCGGCTCTCGGTCGACATCCGCGTGTGGCCGATCGCCACGGGGCCGTGCCAGGTCGAGATCCCGAACGTCGCCTCCAACTGCGAGGGGGATCCGACCTGCTTCACCAGGTCGAGGCTCGCACCCACACTGAGGACCTCAAGGCCCCCTCGGGCGACCCCCAAGGCCTTCTCGACGGAGTCGACGGTGACCCCGTCATTGGGCCGGAACCGGAACCGGAGCGTGCTCCCCTGCGGCTCGCGACGCCCGACGGCGCCCAGCGGCTCGAGCCGATCGAGCGCGAGCGCATCGCCGGGCGCGATCCGGACGGTCCAGGCGTCTCCGGCCGACTCGTCGCGCACCACCGCGAGCCCCGCGCTATCGGGCCCCCGGCAGCCCAGGGCCTCGAGCATCGCCAGGGCCACCCGGCCGGTCGGGAATCCGGGACGGCCCAGCCGGTCTACAAACCCGACGATTCCACACATGAAAAATTCTCGTCATTCCGCCTTCGCAAAATGTCCGCGGGCCGGATCATTTTAGTGGCTTGAGGGCGGCTTGTCGCCAACAATTGTCCAATCCGACGGCGGAAACGCGACCCCAACCGGGGGCGGGACGGCCCCTTTCGCAGGAGAGTCGACTTCGATGGCCCAGTCCGACGCCCGTCTCACGGCCCTCCAGGGTCAATTCGAGACCGACGGCATCACCTACCTCTTGATCCAATTCGTCGACATCCACGGCGCCGCCAAGGTCAAGCTCGTGCCGGCCGACGGCCTCCGCCCGGCCGTCGAGGTCGGCGCGGGGTTCGCCGGAGGAGCGGTCTGGGGGTCGGGGCAGGGGCCCCACTCGCACGACATGAACGCGCGAGCCGACCTCGACACATACACCCCGCTCCCTTATGAGCCGGGGGTCGCCCGGTTCGCCTCGGACCTCTACGTCGACGACGAGCCCCACCCGTACTGCCCCCGCGTCAACCTCCGCCGGATGATCGCGAAGGCCAAAGGGCTCGGCTGCGTCTTCAACGTCGGCATCGAGCCCGAATTCTTCCTCGTCACCAAGAACGCCGACGGCTCGATCGCCGGCTGGGACCCCTCGGGCGTCGACGACCTGCGCAAACCCTGCTACGACTTCCAGGGGATGTCCGCCGCCCTCGAGTTCCTCCGCGCCCTCAACGACGGCTTCAACACCCTGGGCTGGGGCGTCTATCAGAGCGATCACGAGGACGCAAACTACCAGTATGAGATCAACTTCAAATACGCTGAAGCCCTGACGACGGCCGATCGGTTGACCTTCTTCCGGATGATGACCGGCCAGGTCGCCCGACGTTTCGGCGCCATCGCCACGTTCATGGCCAAGCCGTTCTCGACGCGCACCGGCTCGGGCGCGCACATGCACTACCACCTGGCCGACGCCAAGACCGGGGCGAACCTGTTCGAAGACACCTCGGACCCCCGAGGCCTCGGGCTCTCCCGGCTCGCCTACCAGTTCCTCGGCGGGATCCTCGAACATGCCCCCGCGCTGTGTGCGGTAACCTCGCCAACGGTCAACTGCTACAAGCGGCTCCAACTCGGGGCCGCCCTGACGGGCTCGCGCTCGGGCTTCACCTGGGTCCCCGCGTTCATCACCTACGGTGACAACAACCGGACGCAAATGCTCCGCGTCCCCGGGCCGGGGCACGTCGAGGATCGCACGATCTCGAGCGCGTGCAACCCTTATCTCGCGATCGCCGCATACCTCGCCGCAGGACTCGACGGGATCGCCCGCAACCTCGACCCCGGCGAGCCGAACCTCGGCAACCTTTATGAGTCGAGCCTCGCCGCGATGGCCGAGCGGGGGATCAAGACCCTCCCCCAGTCACTCTCGGCCGCGCTCGACCACTTCGAGGCCGACCCCATCGTCCGCGAGGGGCTCGGGCCGATCGCCGAGGAGTTCCTCAAGTTGAAACGGGACGAATGGCGTGAGTATCATTCCCAGGTCGAGTCCTGGGAGCTCCAACGCTATCTGACCGCCCTCTAGATCAGTCAACGACCAGACATCGGGCGAAATCCAACCTCGGATGAAACACGCGTTAAGAGAAAGCGAATCTATCCGCAGATGACGCGGATCGACGCAGATCAAATCAACCTTTTAAGATTTTCATCTGCGTCGATCCGCGTCATCTGCGGGATCGTTCCCCGCATCCCTTTCTTGGCTCGTTGTCGGCTTGTTGAAACCAGTCTGTCCGTGCCCCCGGCGAGAGACCATGGAACACCTTTCCGCGCGTAACGTCGTCATCGGTTCCGGCGCCATGGGCGCGGCCACGGCCTATCACCTGGCCCGCCGGGGGGAGCCCGTCCTCCTCATCGAGCAGTTCGCGATCGGGCACGACCGGGGCAGTTCCCATGGCGCGGCGAGGATCACGAGGCACTCGTACGCCGACCCCCGCTACGCCAGGCTCATGCTCGACGCCTTCCGGGCCTGGAAGGTGCTCGAGGCCGACGCGGGGCAGAACCTCTACCTCCGGACCGGCGGCATCACCTTCTGCCCCTCGCAGATCGACTACGTGGCCAGGATCGCCGCGAACCTGGAAGCGATGGGAATCCCGCACCGCCGGATGGACTCCGCGGCCCTCCGACGGACGTTGCCCGTATTCCAGTTCCCCGACGACTACGACATCGTGTTTGAGCCCGACGCCGGGATGCTCGCCGCCTCCCGCTGCGTCGCGCTCCAGGTGGCCCTCGCCCGAGAGTTTGGTGGCGAACGCACCCAGGTGCTCGAGTCATGCCCCGTCCGTCGCATCGACCTCGAAGGCGACCGACCGACGATTCTCACCGACAACCACAGGATCGTCGCCGATCGCTTGATCGTCACGGCCGGGGCCTGGACGAAGCGCCTGGTTCCGCAGTTCGACGTCCCGCTGACGCCCACTCGCCAGCAGGTGCTCTACTTCCGCCCCTCCGACCCACTCCCCTACAACCCCGGACGCTTCCCGGTCTTCATCTATAAGGGGAACGAGGAGCTCGACGCCTTCTACGGCATGCCCGAATTCCTCGGGATGGGCGTGAAAGTCGCCAGGCACGGCGGGCCCGAGCTCGACCCCGACTCCAACGATCCCGAGGTCGGCGACGCGTACCGCGAGGTTGTCCGCAGCTTCCTCCGCAAACACATCCCTGGCGTCGCCGACTCGCCGATCGACCGGACCGAGGCCTGCATTTATACCGTGGCCCCCGAAGAAGCGTTCCGCGTCGCCCCGCTTGCCGACTGCCCGAAAGTGATCATGGCCAGCCCATGTAGTGGGCACGGCTTCAAATTCTCCTGCCTGATCGGGAGCGTTTTGGCCGACCTGGCGACCCTCGGCCAGACTGCTGTCGCCATCGACGCGTGGGCAGGCTGATTCCCCAAGTTAAACTTTACTCAAATGTTACGACCCGACGCCGGGTCCCGCATCGGCGATGCTCGACGTCGACTCATCAAAAATCAGGACGTGGCATAAAAAATGCCTACAATGATGGCAGCCACGCCATAGGTCTGCCTGACGCACTCGCCTCGCCCATTACACTATTAGAATATCCAATAGTTTCCCCGGCTTGTATCACCGAGTTCGATGGGATATAGTTCCGGTAGAGGCGATCGAAAGACGAGGTGCGTCCGGACTTAGGCGTGTTGGATGGATTCGAGGGAACACGCGGCCGGACTTGAGCGACCCTTCGCCAAAAACGATCGTCTTCTCTCATTCATGCATCTTTGTCCTTTCAAGAATGAGGTGACAAGATGTTCGTCAAACTGCGAGACCTCACGTCGCGACGCCCCGGTCGAGTTGCCTTCTCGGTCCTTGGTATTGGAATCGCCGCGACGATCGCCGCGGCGTTCCAAGTCGGCGGCAAGCCGGCCGCCATCGCCACCGACCTTGGCGCCGGGCCGGTCGCCGTCGCCAGCAAGCTCGGCACGAACGCCGCGCCGATCGTCACCCAGACGGCCGCGAAGCCTCAAACGGTCGCGACTGACCTGTCCGCGCTGCGCGCTCCGGCCGGTGGGGCGCTGTTGATCTGCGGCGGCGGAAACCTGCCGCCAGTCATCCGAGATCGGTTCTGCACGCTCGCCGGCGGACCGAAGGCGAAGATCGTCGTCATCCCGACCGCGACGGCTCGAGCCGACCACGAGGAGTACCTCGCCCACCTGCTCGACGACTGGAAGTCTTGCAACGTCGGCTCGGTCCGCTTGCTCCATACGCGTTCGCGGGCAACCGCCGACGAGCCGTCCTTCGTCAGCCCCTTGTCCGACGCCACGGGGGTCTGGCTCACTGGCGGCGACCAGACGTACTTGACGCAGGCCTACCTCGGCACGGCCGTCGAGAAGCAGCTCAAAGCACTGCTGGCACGCGGCGGGGTGATCGCCGGCACGTCGGCCGGCGCGGCGGTGATGTCGGGCGTGATGATCGAAGGGGGCCAGACCCGCGCCGACATCGGCAAGGGCTTCGACCTGATCTCCGGCGCCGTCATCGATCAGCACTTCCTCAAGCGTAACCGCATGGAGCGTCTGGTCGGCGTCCTCTCCTCGCACCCCAACCTCGTCGGGCTCGGGATCGACGAGGAGACCGCCCTGGTCGTGGACGTCCGCGAGCATCACCTCAGCGTGATCGGACAATCCTACGTCGTCGCCTGCGTCCCCGACTCGCAGAACCGGTCGGTCCGCCTCAAGTTCCTCAAGTCGGGCGATCAGACCGACCTCGCCGACCTGAAGATCCCGCCCGCCGCCGAAGTCCCCGTCCTGGGCCTCGGCTCGCTGTAATCGTCCGTTCCGCCCCCCGGTTTTCCTTCAAGGCCGGGGGGCGGACTCGACACGACTTCATCCCGTTTTCAAGCTCCGCAAAAACGACAGAATGTCGCCAGGTGATTTGGTGGGCAATGCGCACCGGATCGCCCTGACGCCTGGGCTGGGGCCTTTGCCTCGCGGTAGGTCAGAACGCCGCGGGGTCGATCGGGTCGACCGAGGCGAGGTTCTCGAACCGGGTGAAGTTCTTGAGGAAGGTGAGCTTCACGGTCCCCGTCGCCCCGGCGCGATTCTTGGCGATGATCAGCTCGGCGATACCGGGTTGGTCATTGATATCATAATATTCGGGTCGGTGCAGGAGGAGCACGAGGTCGGCGTCCTGCTCGATCGCACCCGACTCCCGGAGGTCGGCCATGCGGGGCCGACGGTCCTCGCGGTTTTCGACGGCCCGGTTCAACTGCGAGAGGGCGACGACGGGGACTTCCAGCTCGCGCGCCAGGCCCTTCAAACGCCGGCTGATCTTCGCGATCTGTTCCTGCCGGCTGTCGCGAGCCTCATCGCTGTCGACGAGCTGGATGTAGTCGAGGACGATCATCCCGATCGACTGCCGCAGCTTGAGCCGGCGCGCGTTTGCGGTGATCTGGAGCATGGTCCGCGACGGGGTGTCGTCGATGAAGATCGGCGTCTGGCGGAGTTCGTCGAACCCCTTGCCGAGCATGGCGATCTCGCGAGACCCGAGCCCCTGGCCGGTCCGCAGCTTGTGGCCATCGACCCGGGATCTGGAGCAAAGAAGTCGCTCCGCCAGCTCGAGCTGGCCCATTTCGAGGCTCACGAACAGGATGGACGTCTTGAGGGTGACGGCGGCGTGCTCACACATGTTGAGCGCGAACGCCGTCTTCCCCATGCTCGGACGGGCCGCCAGGATCACGAGGTTGCCGGGTTGGAGGCCGCCGGTGATGTCGTCGAGCTCGTAATAGCCGGTGGCCACGCCCGTGGTCGGATGCTTCTGCTCGGCACGCATCGCGATGCGTTCCATCGCCGTGCTCACGACGTCGCGGAGGTCGACCGTATCGCCCTTGGTCTGGTCCTCCGCGATCTCGAAGATTCGGCGCTCAGCCTTCTCGAGGACCTCCTCGGCGGTGAACTGGTCGGAGTACCCGTCGCGGAGGTTCTCGTTGCTCGACTCGATGACTCGACGGAGGATCGACTTCTGGCGGACAATCCCGGCGTAATATTTCGCGTTCGCGGGAGAAGGCGTGCTGGAGAGGATCTCCGAGAGGACCTCGTCCCCGCCGATCGACTTGAGCTGGTCGCGTCGGATCAACTCATCGGAGAGCGTGATCGCGTCGATCGCCTTCCCGAGGTCGTAGAGGTCCCGGATCGCCTTGTAGATAATCTGATGCGTGTCGCGGTAGAAGTCCTCGACCTTGAGGAGCGGCACGACGTCGTGGAGGATCATGTTGTCGAGCAGGATGCTCCCGAGGACGGCCTTCTCCACCTCGACGGCCTGGGGAGGGAGTCGATCGAACAGGGGCGGAGCCTCGGCCTTTGTTGAGCGGCCGTGGCCCTTTCCGTTTCCATTGAACGAGTCCGACATCGTGCGACCACGCTCCTAGCGACCTTGCGAAGCCAGGATCCCGGCATTCCGCCGGATCCCTGAGGACCGATCTCCGACCGGCTGGGTTGAGTGTTCCGTCACTCGCGGCTCGCGATCTCAGTGCGTGCCGATCTGAACAATCGTATCGGCCGGGCTAGGGGTTGACCATTAAAAAAAAGGTTGGCACTCCCTGGATGGTGCGTCGGTTGAGTCCGAGTTGGGTGGGAGGTGGAGGGAACGCAGAAGGCCGACGGTCGCCGCCCGTGTTCGGGCAAGACCGTCGGCCTTCGTGGATCCTGGGTCCGGTCAAGTCCCCGTCAGGGGACTCGGACGCGGTGACCTCAAGAGGCGGCTTCTTCGGTGTGAGTCGGGACGACCCACAGCTTGACCTCGGTGTTGACGTCCTGGCCGAGGGAGAGCTTGATCGTGTAGAGGCCGAGTTCCTTGAGGGGCCCCTCGATCTTGACGTGCTCGCCGTCGATCGGGAAGTTGTCGGCGCGGAGGGCGAGGGCGATCTGGTCGGCGGTGACCGAGCCGTAGAGGTGCCCTTCGGCGTTGGCGTTCGCCTCGATCGTGATCGAACGCTGGGCGATCTGTGCGGCGAGGTTCAGCAAGTCGGCGCGACGGGCCTCTTCCAGCTCGCGGATTCGCTGGCGGTGCTTCTCGACGATCCGCAGGTTGTGCGGGGTCGCGAAGGTGGCCAGGCCTTGCGGGAGGAGGTAGTTGCGGGCGAAGCCGGGGCGGACCTTGACGAGGTCGCCGGGCTGGCCGCAGTAGGGGACGGTATGAGTCAGGAGGACCTGCATGTACCCGTCTTTCGAACGGGTCGGGTGGTTCTTGCGGCGTTCGACGCCGGGCTGGCGAATTTCGGGCACGAGGGCCGTCATCGTCTTGGCATGCGCTTCGGCCGCGGCCGCGGCCCGCTTCGCCTTCGTCGACGCCTTGGCCTTGACCTTCGCCTTGGCCTTGGCCGGTTTCTTGTCGGTCATCTTGGCCATGTCGTACACACTCCTGGGGTGGGGCGTCGCGTAGCGAAGGTCGAGGTCCGCCGCTCAGCCTTATCCGAATCGATCCCTGTCCTCGTCACGATCACGTTCACAGGTTCCCGATCCGATTCACTTCGATCGAATTTGATCAGAACGGAATATCTTCATCATCGCCGTCCGGCTCGGCGGGCCGACGACTCGGTGCGCTACTCGCCGACGGATAGCTTCGGCCGCGCGTATCGGGTGCCGGCGGGCTGCCCCGCCTGGGCTGGAACTCGCGCGTAGGGGGCGCTGCATATTCGCCATCCGGGCTGCCGCCGCCACCCCCGCCCCCCGAGTCGCCTCGGCGGTCGAGGAACTGGACGCGGTCGGCCTGCACCCGGATCTTCGTCCGCTTCTCGCCCGTGGTCTTGTCGTCCCACGAATCGAGCTTCAACGATCCTTCGACGTGGACGCTGCTCCCCTTCTTGAGGTACTGGCAGCAATTCTCCGCCTGGCGGTCCCACACCGTGACGTCGATGAAGAGGGTTTCCTCTTTGCGATCGCCGTCCTTCGAGGTCCACGTACGGCTCGTCGCCATCTTGAGGTCGGTGACGGCCGAACCGCTGGGCGTGTAGCGCAGTTCCGGATCGAAGGTCAGGCGACCCATCAAATAAACTTTGTTCAAATCGGCCATCGACTGGTCCCTCCCCAGGGCCAACGGCAAGCCGGTCCACTCCGGTCCCATCGCAGGGGCCTAAACGATTGTTCCCTAGGAGAAACGTACCACATTCCGATTTCGCCCTCAAGCAACAAATCGGAAGCGTTACGCCCACCATGGATTAGGTATCGGCCTACGGAACCGACGGCGATGATCCGAAGTGACCCGGACGCGATGGAACCGAGGGGTCGGGCCGGTCGTCGGCTCAGTCGTCTCGGCGGCGACGGCGGGGCCGTTCGTCGAGCTCTTCCTCACGGCCCCGCTCCTCGGCCTCGATGTTCGGGGTCGAGGTCATGGCCTGGTTGACCAGGTGGTCGACCAGCTTCGGGTGGACCTTCAGGATCAGCTCGCGGAGGACCACGTCGCTCAGGTGGCAGTCGGCGACGATCTCCTTCAAGGCCGAGCCGTCGGTCTTGAAGTAGGTGAGGAGATACGTCCCCTTCTTGTGGCCGTCGACCGCGTAGGCGAGCCGACGCTCATCCCACTGGCGGCTGGCGACGATCTCCGACTGGTGCTTCGTGAGGATGTCATGGACGTGCTTGACCGACTCGTCCCACGAGACGGCCACCTTGGTGCTATCGAGCAGGAACATCGCCTCGTACGTATTGGCTGGCAAGTCGCATCCCTCCGCATCTGGCTCGTGACTAATGGCTTAAACCAAGGATTCGCGTCTTCCGTCTCGTCCCGACCGGCCCTCTCTGGGCCAAGGTCGAGGGAGGGCCATCATTTCGACGGCCCATTGAATCGATTCATGGCGGCGTCCAGGCCCTGGGCGGTCCAGACGGCGACGGCCTGCGAGGCGAGGATCATGGCGTCGTCGATGACCGGCCTCTCGGCGCTTCGGAACCGGCTCAGCACGAAGTCGGCGGCATCGATCGGGCCTCGGTCGCCGATCCCGATCCGGAGCCGGGCGTACTGGTCCGCACCGAGTTGGGCCGAGATGTCGCGGAGCCCCTTCTGACCGCCGTCGGAGCCCCCGCCGCGAATCCGCAACTTCCCCAGGGGGAGGTTCAGGTCGTCGCAGACGACCAGCAGGTCGGCCAGGTCCAGCTTGTAGAACCGCATGGCCTGGGCGACCGATCGTCCGCTCAGATTCATGAACGTCTCGGGCTTCAGGAGCAGGACCCGCCGGAAGTCGATCTCGGCCTCGGCAAGCAGGCCGTCGAATTTCCGGGTGAAGGTCGCCCCCGTCCCTCCTTCGGCGATCCGGTCGACCGCATCGAAGCCGATGTTGTGCCGGGTCCCCTGGTACTTGCTCCCGGGGTTGCCCAGCCCGACGACCAGTTTCCACATCCCCTAGGCCCCCGACGTGGTCGCGGCGGCCGGGATCACTCGTCCTTGTCCTTCCGCTCGGGCTTGATGACCTCGGGCTGCGTCACGGAGCCCTCTTCGCCGGTCGTCGCCGACTCGGCCGCTTGGGAAACGACGTGGACGACCACGAGGTCGCCTTCGACGTTGGCCTTCACGCCTTCGGGGAGGATCAACTCGCGGACGTGGATCGTCTGGTTCAGGTGCAGGTTGCTCACGTCGATCCGGATCGAGTCGGGGATCGCGTTGGCGCGGCAGGTCACCGAGAGGGTGTGGATCGGCTGCTCGAGGATCCCCCCCTCGGCCACGCCGGGCGAGGTGCCCCGCAGGTCGAGCCGGACTTCGGTCTCGATCGACTCCTCAGCACTGACGCGTGCGAAGTCGAGGTGGATGATTTCCTTGCCGAGGTGATCCCACTGCAATTCCCGGACGATGACCATCTCGGTCGCCCCCCCGTCCAAGCTGAGCTCGGCGAGGTGGGTCGACTTCTTGACCATCTCCCACACGGAGTCTCGCGTCAGCGAGATCGGCACCGGGGCCTGCTTGTGACCGTAGATGATCGCCGGGATCCGCCCGCGGGCCCGCAATTTGCGGGACACTCGGGAACCCGTCCCCTTGTTCTTCTGGGGGTCACGCGCTTCGACCGCAATCTTCACCGCGTCCGCCATAAGTCGCCTTTGCCTGACCCCGCCACGAGGTCCTCTGGAGAATCCGAAGGGCCGGGGGTTCGCTCGAGGGAAATCCGATCCCCCTGCTCGACGCACCGGAATCTTCCCGAAAATCGAAAAATGCGGCCCTGCGGACCGCGCATCGAGCGATTATGCGAAAGCCCCACCCGCCATTCAAGACCAAAGCCGGAAATTACACGCCGTCCACCGAGGTCGCCGAGGTGTCACGCGGCTTGTCCTCGAACCCGTGAGCCAAGTCTCGCGGTCGGGGCGGACACGGGGTCGAAGACGAGCCCGTGGCACCCGCACGCCCACGACCGGCTTGAACAGGGTCCCTCGCGGCCGGTCAGAAACCTGCGAGGCGCTCGCGGGCATCCCCGAACTCGTCGAGGTGGACTCCCATGCGATCCATGATCCCGAGGTACAAGCTGCAGAGCTTGCGGCGGTCGTCGCCCTTGCCCTTGTAGTCGAGGGCACGGCCGGTCGCGATCGTCCCGCCGAGCCCGCCGGCGAGGACGAGGGGGAGCCGGCCCGCCTCGTGCTTCGAGCCGGAGAACATGCTGTTGACGAACTGGAGGCAGGTGTTGTCGAGCACGGTCCCCTCGCCCTCGGGCATCGCGTCGAGTCGCGTGGCGAGGTAGGCGAACTGCTCGACGTAGAACCGGGTGACCCGCTCGTAGGCCTCGGATCGGTCGTCGTGCGAGGCCCCGTGGTGGGCGGCGCTGACGTTGAGGAACGGGTAGAAGAGGCCCGAGATATCCCGGCAGAGCAGGAGGGTGGAAACCCGCGTCTTGTCGGTCTGGAAGCCGAGGGCGACGAGGTCGCACATCAGCCGCATGTGCTGGCGGATGTCCTCGGGGAGGCCGTTCTCGGGGCGGGGCATCGTCAACGCCGGGCGACCCTTATCGGCCGCACGGGCGTCACCCGCTTCCTTCTCCTTGCGGATGGGGACGATCCGGCGCTCGACTTCGCGGACGCTCGTCAGGTACTCGTCGAGCTTGGCCCGGTCGCCGGCGCCGACCTTCCGGCTCAGGCCCGCGGCCTCCTCGCGGACGCGGTCGAGGATGCTCTGGTTGCGCCGGTTGCCCCGGTTTTCGAACAGGGCGTCGAAGGCCAGGGACGGATAGACTTCCATCGGAACGGGGGACGTCGCGCTCTGCCACGAGATGTGGGAGCTGTACGCCATCGAGAAGTTCGTCTCGTGGTAGCCCGTGATCGGCTGCTCGCAGCCCAGGACCATGCTCGGCTGGACGGTCTGCTCGCCCAGGTGGTTGGCAAGCACCTGGTCGATGCTGATCCCCCCCTTGAGCTCGGCCCCCTTCTGCAAGGCGGCCCCCGAGAGGATATTCCCGGTCTGGCCGGGGTGGATGCCGACGCCGTTGGCGTGCTTGTTGTAAAGCCCGTTGATGACGTTGATCTTCGCGCGGAGGGGAGCGAGCGGCTCGAGGCAACGCCCGAGCTCCATCTCGGCCCCCGACCCCTTGGCCCACCAATGCTCGGGATTCACGCCGCATCCCATGAACAGTGCGGCATAGCGCTTGGGGAACGCCAACGCCGCGCCACTGGTCGAGGCCGACGCGCCGAAGGCGGAGAGCGACTCGAGCCAGGGGAGCCCCAGGGTCACTCCGGCGCCTCGGAGGAACGCCCGGCGAGTCGCCCCGGGACGGCCCGACTCTCGCTCAGAACCCGGCAAAGCTCCCTGAGTCATCGCGGTTTCTCCGCCTCGGCGACTTCGATACGTTTGTTTCGGAATTGGGGGCTCGTGACGACCGCCTCGACCAACGCGCCGAAGCGTCCCCCGTCGCTCTCGAGCCTCTTGCGCATGGCCTCGACCGTGGTATCGTCGGAGGGGATCAGGCTCCTCCCCAGCCCGAACGCGAGGAGCTTCCGGGCGAGGTTGTCGACGAACTCGTCGCGGCGTGTGGAGGTCAGATAGGCCCTGAGCCCTTCGACGCCGACCCCTTCGCGGCCGCCGGGGAGGCTCGCTTTGGTGTCGATCGGCCGGCCGCCCAGGTCGAGCGTCCGGGCCTCTCCCACGGGACCGTACCCTTCAAACGCCAGCCCGATCCCGTCGAACCGTTCGTGGCAGCCGGCGCAGGCCTTGTCGGCGCGGTGTCGGGCCAGGGCCTCGCGCAAGGTGAGGTCGCCGAGCGTCGACTCGTCGTCGGGCAGGTCGGGGACGTTGGGCGGCGGGGCGGGGATGTTCTCGCCGAGGAGGCGCTTGACCACCCAATACCCGCGCTTGACCGGGCTTGTCCGCAACCCTGGGGAGTTCTTCGTCAGGAAGACGGCCATCGGCAGCAAACCGCCTCGGCCGAACTGATCCGCATCATCGATGCGTACCCAGGTGTCGGGACCAGACCTTGGTACGGGCATCCCGTAGTGGCGGGCCAGGGGGGCATTGACGAACGTATGACGACCTTCGAGGAATTCGGAGACCGGGCGATCATTCCGCACGACATCGAGGAAGAACCGAATCGGTTCTTCGAGCATCGATCTTCGCAACGTGTCGTCGAACGTAGGGAACTTGCCCCGATCGACGCTGTTGTGCTCCTCGAACCGGCGGACGTCGAGCCAGTTGCCGGCGAACTCCGTCGCGAGCCCTCGCACCCTGTCGTCGCGAAGCATCCGCCGAGCTTGCCGCGCCAGCGCCTCGGGCGAGTGCAACTCGCCCGCCTTGGCACAGGCGAGTAGTTCGTCATCCGGCGGGCCCGACCAGAGGAAATAGCTCAAGCGGCTCGCGAGGTCGTAGCCCGACAAGGGGCGGACCGTCCCGACACCCTCGCCGGGCAGGTCGACCCGGAAACAGAAGTGGGGGGACATCAGGATGCCGACAACCGAGTCGCGGACCGCCTCCTCATGGCCGATCCCGTCCTGCTCGCGCAGAGCCTTGTAGAAGTCGACGATCCCCCGGCGTTCCGAGTCCGATAGGGGGCGACGGTAGGCCCGTTCGGCCAGGCGTTGAAGGGCCTCGAGTTGGCGAGGCTCGGCCTCGACGCGATCCCGCTCGACCTGCCGGATGTCCCGGGCGATGTTCGTGAAATGATCCTCGATGGCCCGCAGGGCCTCGTCGCTCGCCTTGAGCCGGCGGGCCTTCGCGAGGTAGGCCGACTCGAACCGACCCATCTTGGCCTCGGACGTCGCGTCCTTGTCCTCGGCCCTGACGAAGTCGAAGTCGGGCTCGTCCTTCAGGAATCGGGACTCGGCCCGCTCGTACCAGAGGTAGCTCGAGTACTGCCGGCTCGGGGCGTCGGTGATGAACTGGAACTCGCGCCAGAGCCGATCGAGCTCCCGCTGTCCCGACTCGTCGAGTACGAGGTCATAGAGCGGGCCATCGTCGCGGAAGTAGCCGGTCATGCTGTGGAACCCGGCGCTCAGCAGCCGCCCAGTATTGTTCTTATCTTCATCCGAATTGAGGTAGATCCGGGCCCGCTCCGAGACCAGGAAAGCATCGGGAAAGGTCCGGCAGAAGCGTTCGAAACCCGCCTCGTAATGTGCGTTCTCTTCCGAGCCCTTTGGCGGCTCGAGCGCCTGAAGTGCCGCTCCCGACAGGCCGAGCGTGTCGATCGCAATCTTCGCCGAGCCGCCGGCGTAACGCCTCCGATTCGCCGCGAGCTCGCGGTTCTTCCAGAGCACGAACGGTTGCGACCCCTCGTCGACCCCCTTGGCCGCGAGGTTCTTGACCTCCGGCACCAACGGGCGACGGAGCAGGATCACCACATCCCTCATCCGATTGCAGCCGTCCTTCGCCGCGTCGGCCTGCCCGGGTCCGGGCGTCGGCAACTCCCGCCAGAGGGCACGAAGCGCGGCGATCGGGCCGACCTCCTCGGAGCCGTCCTCGAGTGTCGACCAGATCGTCGCGAGGTATTTGCGGCTGATCCTCAACTCGTCGGCGAAGTCGTCGAGGGTGCGTCCCGGAGTCGCGAGCGCAGCCCGTTGGCGGAACCGCCAGGCCGCGAGGAAGTAGTCGGCGAGGTCGGTCCGTTGCCGCTTGTAGAAGTCGATGATGGCCTTGACGCCGTATTTGTCGCGGTCGGTGACGGCGATCATCGGGTGGGAGGCGAAGGCGAGGCCGTCCGGCTTGAGCACGAGGTGGTCGGCGACCCCGCGTGCGGCCTCGAGGTACTTCTTCACCAGGGCCGGCGACATCGCGAGCGACTCGGCCGAGTTGTCGAACCCGGCCTTGTTCGCCGGGTCGACCGGGAACGTCCGCGTCGGCCGCAGGTCCACTCCGGTCAGGTCCCGGATCGAGTTGTCATACTCGGCGTTGCTCAGCCTCCGAGGCGGCACCGGCCCCGGGTCGCCCGCGTTCCGGGCCGCCTCGAGCGCCCGGACCGCGCCGACCCAGGCGATCATCGCCTCACGGGCCTCGTCCGAGGGCTGCACCTTCGACGCCTCGGGGGGCATCGAGCCCGCGTCGAGCTGCTCCCGCACCAGCTCCCAGCGAGGCAAGTCCTTCGCGACCGACTCGGCGGTCGTGAACCCGCTCAAGTCCAGGTCGCCCTTCGGATTGTCCTTACCGTGGCACTGGAGGCAATGGGCTTCGAGGAACGGCCGGACCTCGCCTCGGAAGCGGGCCTCGACCGACGCTTCGCTCGGCATGCGAGCCGCCGGCCGGTCGTCGGCGACCGTCCGCAACCCGCCAATCCCCGCGATCAGGCTACCCGCGACCGCCCACGGCAACGTCGTCCGCATCGTTCGCCAAGTCTCCAGACACCGACTCGCTATGTGACGGCTCCACGTTTAACAATTCTCAAGCTACCCGCTTCAGACTTCCCCGACAAGCGAATTAGGGGATCAGGCCGGGCCGTTGAGGGCGTTGAGCTCCGCGAGGAGGCGTGCGCCAACTTCGGGGCGGGACATGGCGACATAGGCGATCTTGCCGCGGAGCCAGGCGGGGAAGTTCGAGTGCTGCTCGCGGTTCTGACTCTCCAGACCCTCGGTCCGGGCACGGTGAAGGATCGCCCGGAGGCGCCGGATCTCGTCGCGAGGAACACCCGGCCGATCGTTGACGACCAAGCCGGTGACGAGTTGCGCGGTGTTGCGACGGAGGACTCGGCTCTTGGGCTCGTTGACGGCGAAGCCTTCATCCTGGGCGAGGTGGCGGATCCTGGCCATGAGGTAGCCGACGCGATCCTTCATGGAATCGTCACCCGAGAACGTCAGGTCATCCGCATAGCGCGTATAGATCAGCTCGAGCTTGTTCGCGAGCCCCTGGAGGCGACGGTCGAGGCGTCGGGCGACCTGGTTCGAGAGGGCGGGGCTGGTACACGCCCCCTGCGGCAGGCCTCGGGGCCCCGTCGCGACGTGATAGGTGGCGCCGTCGTACTGGACGAGGCGGCGGGGGCACTCGGTGCAGAGCAGGGCGAGGATCGTCGCGATCGCGGGCGAATAGCCCAGGCGTTGGAAGACGCCCCGGACTCGGGCGAAGCCAATGCTGGGGAAGAACCCTTCGAGGTCCATGTTCACGACGAACGCCCGGCCGACGTGGGCCGAGGCGTTCGAGAGGATGCTCTTCCCGGCGACGAACCCGTGCGCGGCGGGCTCGACGGGGAGGGTCGAGACGATCCGCTCGAAGATCCAGCGCTGGGCTTCGGCCAGGGTCCGATGCGGGGCGCTCAGCGTCCTCGTCCCGCCGCTCTTCTTCGGGACCGAGAACTGGACGTAGTGGATCCGGGTCGCGACCTCGTTGTGATACGCGAGCCAGCGGAGCCTGGGCACCGAGAGCCCGAGCGCCTGGGCGAGCTCGGCGGGCGTGCTCAGCACGGGGAGTCCGGCGGCCTCGAGTGCGTCGACGCGACACCGGCGATCGCCCAGCCGTCCCGAGACCCCCCGACCGAGGAAGGTGATGTCGGTGGCGTGTCGGCGCGCAATCGCCTCGTCGCGGCTCCGCTTGCGCGCGGCGGCCTCTTCCTTCTTCCTCGCCTTGAGCCTGGCCTTCTCATCCGCCCGGGCCTGGACCGCGGCGGCCCCTTCGAGAGTCGCCTCGAGTTCGATCATCTGGAGCGTCGGCTGGAGCCGATCCATCTCCGAACCGACGCTGTGAATCTCGACAAGTTGCTCGGGCGTGAGCAGCCCCTGCGTCACCATCGCGCGGTCGATGAGCTTCGTCCGCTCGTCGGACGCCGGGGGGATCTGGTCCTGGCGCCCAAACCAGGGGTTATTCGCCCGCGGATTCCTCCCGCCAATCCCCTCCTTGAGCTCCGCCCGGGAGATCGGCAGGAAATCCCCCGTGTCCAACTCGGGCACTTTCCCGATCGCCGCCTGTTTCTTGACGGCCTCCGGCGCGAAGTACGGATCCTCCGACACCGCGACCTCGGGCGCCAGGATCGGCCCGCCCACCGACGGAACCTCGTCGGCGAGTTCCACCGGATCGACGCGGTTCACCACCTCCTCGAGTCGAGGAACTCCCAGGAACCAGCGCAAGACTCGTCCGAAGAAACCCATAGAGCGCCTGATCTCCTGGAGTACGCCGATTTCCCGTCAAAGCAGGAGACCGATCAGCATACAACAAAGATTTACATAAATAAAACAAATTAAATTTTCAGGCAACGATCAGTTTTTCCAATCCGCGTAAATCTGCGTCATCTGTTGATCAATCTCCCATCCGTGTTCCATCCGTGGCTGAAAGGATCCCCAAACCCTTTCAACGAGCCGTCCCTTCCTTCAAGTGCCTCGCCCTCATGTTCCTCAACCCCACCGGTCCGTGGTCGGCCTGGATCATGATCGGCCCCGTCGGCATCTCTTTCTTGAGCCGCCAGGCATTCCCGGTGGGATATTCGGCGTCGAGCCCTTCGTGGACGACCTGGCCGTTGAGGACGACCTTCTCGAACTTGGCGTTGGCGACCTTCTTGCCCGAGGCGTCGAACCGGGGGGCCCGGAACACGACGTCGAGGGTCTGCCACTCGCCGAAGGGCTTCGACGCGTTCGTCTTCGGGGCGTGGCCGTCGTCGATGTGGTGGTAGATCGGCAGGAGCTCGGCCCTGGGGTAGACCCCGCCGTTGTCGCTCCCTTTCAGATCCGGCTCCTTGACCCCGAAGCTGTCGAAGATCTGGATCTCATACAGGCCCTCGAACTTGACCCCCGAGTTCGACCCCTTGGGGATCATGAACTCGAAATGGGCCTCGACGTCGCCGAAGTCTTCCTTGCTGAAGAGGTTGATCGTCCGCCCGATCGGCCCATTGACGAGGATGCCCGAACCGGGTTCCGAGACCAAAAACCTCGGGTTCTTGGGCCCCGGCGCGACGCCCCCGACGACCTTCCAATCGCCGGCCGGGGCCTTCCAGCCGTCGAGCGTCGAGAGGTCGATCCACTCGGGTTCGGCCGAGGATCCGACGGCCGGGATCGCGCAGACGAGCAGGAACCCCAGCAGCCGTCGCGAGTTGCGAGAGAACACCGATCGCATAAATGATCACCTCTCCTGGCCCAACGCCCCAGACTCGAGCCACGCCTCACTCGATGGTAAGCCCCGACGCCGCGAATGCAATGCCTTGCCCCGCCCCGAGACGGCCGGAGTTCTCCCTGGAGGGGGTCGGCGGCTCGCGGCCACGAACGCCAAGGGCGGGCCACCGGAGTGGCCGTGCCACTTCGAGGAATCGTGCTGCTAGGCCATGGACAACGCCATCGGCCCGCCAGCCCCACGCCAGGGGCGACCGTCAGAATGCACCAAATCCCAGGAAATACAGGAATCGTAAAAACATTCTTTTATCACACAATTAATTCTTCAAAACTATAAATATAAACAATTCATAATCTCTATTTCCGAGACTTCATTTGCCCAGAAACTGAATGCCCTCGCCCTGGCTTGACGCCCTCCAGCCTGCTTCGTAGACTTGTTTTTGCGACAAACAGGTTTGCAACCCTTCGGGACCGGAGGCTGGTTTCATGATTGAAGAATCGAGTGAGGCGCCGATGCCCGCTGAGATGCGGGCGTTCAACGAAGCGAATCGGGCCACGTGGCAGGCCGTCCGGATGCGCGAGGCGTCACGCGCACTCGTCACGGGCCATCTCGCGCTCTTCGTTTGTTTGTCTGGAACGACTTTGGTCGTGACACACCGCCTCGGGACGAATGCGCCTTTCGTCGCGGCCGGTTTGCTTTTCGGCTATCTCGGGTGCCTGTTCTGGGCGCTCCGGCGCATCAGGGGGCCACGCCTCAAGAGCCTCGTCAAGGTGACCGATCGTGGCGACGAGCTGATCCTCAAAGTCGCCGCCAACCCCCTCAAGGCCGCCCTCTACATCTTTGGGATCATGACGTGGCAAGCGCTATGCCGCATCGCATGGCCGATATCATACGAGCACATGTCAAAAACTTCCATCCTCGCGAGCCTGGCGATTTTCCCGCTGATGGGCATCGGCTATTTCGTCCACCGCGTCGTGAGGTACGCATTCTGGGAGGATTGCCTCTTCGCGATGTGCATCGCGCTGGCATACATGCCGATTTTCCTCCCGCCCGGGCCGGTCACAGGATTGAGCTTCCTGTCCTTGGCCTTTGTGATCGTTGGCACAGCTTCGCTGTATCATCGCTGGGAAGTTTGGTCGGGTTCGCTGGGCGAGTCGGCGAGCGAGCGGACAGGCGAGGAGGTGGCGTCGTGACCGAGCCTGAATCGCCGCTCCTGCTCGATCCGGTCATCCACGAACCCGCGAGGCTGACGATCATGTCTGTGCTCAGCGAATGCGCCTCGGCCAGCTTCAACTTCGTGCTCGGCACCACCGGGCTGACGCGAGGGAATCTCTCAACCCACGCGAGCAAGCTGATCGCGGCCGGATACGTCGAGGAAGCGAAACGGATCGTCGATCGCAAGCCACTGACCGAGTATCGACTCACCGAAGCCGGCCGAACGGCCTTCCACCAATATCGAACCAATTGGTTGCGACTGACATCCAGCAAGAACGGCCGAAACCGGTAGGCCGGCGAAGCCCGTTTGAGAGGTTGTCCCTCCGCCGAGGCGAATGGACGAAGTCCCGCCCCTTCTTGCTCGAGATTCAGATCCGCTTTTATACTTATATCCACATCATAATCGTGCTTCCCGAAGAACGGGGTCGAAAACCCGGGGCATGAGTCCATCCCATCGAGGTCGGTCGCCGCGAAAATCGGGTAGGTCGAGCCCCCCAAGTCCGCGGGACACGCACCTCGAGCGGGCGTGTCGCTCAGCGCCGTTCCACTAGACTCGGGAGGACGCGCAAGGCGTTCTCGAACAAGCTCGGGTCGGCGGTGGCCTGGGCCTCGGCGATCGCCCGGGCGAACGGGGCGGGGACGGGGACGCGACGGCCGGGAGGGAGGGTCGACATCGCGAACGACCAGGACAGGGCGATGGGCCCCAGCCACTTGGTGGCCCTGGCGTCGAGGGCGACGTTGAAGGTCACGTCCTGGGGCAGCTCGACGACCTGGGTGGGGACCATGCGTTTGCCGGCGGGCAAGGTCCAGGTGTACGTCGTCAGGGAGCCGGTCCGAGGGTCGACGAGCATCGCGTAGTAGACGTCGACCGGCTGATGCTTGCCGGCGACGACCATGGTTGCCGTGGCCTTGAGCAAAGCAAACGTCGTCGTGCTCGCGACGAGCCTCCCCTGGTCGACTTCGGCCTCGGCCTTCTTCAGCACGACTTTGTCGACCATACCGAGCGTGTCGAGGGCCTCCGGAGGGCCGTCCGGCGTCACGACGAGCTCGCGACGCCCCACGGGCACGGCGTTCCCGATCCCGACTTTGGAAAGCTCGTACGCCCCGCCCCTCGCAACGACATCGGCGACGATGACGGTCCGAAAGAGGCTCGCCGTGGTCGACGCCGAGCGGGGCAGGCTCGAGAGGTCCCCCGACGCGAGCCGCGGGACCGAGCGGATGATCCGATGGCTCCACCCCACCGGAGGCCCATCCTTGACCGAGCCCCCCGGCACCAGGCGGACGAGTCGAGGCCCGGCAGCGGCGTTGGTGCTGGGCTGCTGGGCCTCGCACGGGGCCGGAGTACCGACCAGGGCCGCCGCGAACAGGATAAGCCAGGGGCTTTGCGGGCGTTCCGATGATCGTTCGGCGCACATCGCCTCGCCCTCCGTCGCGAGTCTGGCTCCTCCTAAGGCTCGGTATCTTATTCCGTTTGCGTTTTTCCGCGAGTCCAGATTTCCCCACTTTACCCAGCGCGATTGTCGAACGAGCGACGTCGACACCCCTCAACGCGAAGTGCTAACGGCCGAGGCCTCATCGAGGAGCTCCTGAGTCGCGGCGACCTCGCGAGCCAGGCCGGAGACCAGGTCGGGCGTCTCTGCTCCGGGGAGGACGTTCCAGGTGTAGGTCTCCACCTCGACGTCCGGGGCATAACCCAGCCGAGCCACGGCCTCCAGGGCGGGCAGGATCGCGGGGCGCGTAGTGCCGAGGGGGCCGAGACGCTCGACGTCGACTGGCACGTGGAAGTGGATCCGCCAAGATTCGGCGGCCAGGAGGTCGGGGCCCGGGTTCGCCAGCGTCTCGGCCGAGAGGTCGGAGACACCCGCCTTGCGGCCGTCCGGCAGGCGTCCGAAGACCTGGTGCAAGTATCGAGGCTCGACGTAGTTCCGGAGGGCGGCGATCCCTTCGGGGTTCTCCGCGGGCCGTTCGAGCTCGATCGCGCAACTGACCTGCACCTTCACGACCCGCACCCCGGCCCGATCGAGTTCCTCGACCGAGGTGGCGGGATCCTCGAACTCGACCGCCTGGTGGCAGACGTCGTAGCAAACGCCGATATGCTCACGGACCGCGGCCTCGGCCTTGTGCCCGGCGGCGACGCCCCAGAGGAGTTGGAAGAAGCCGATCGCCTCGTCGGTCGTCTCGATCAGGCAGAACGGCTCGGGCTCGATGGCCAGGCGGATGGTGCGGCCGGTCTCGACGGCCAGGCGCGAGTACGCGAGCGCACAGGCCACGAATTGCTCCGCCGCCGCCTCAAGAGAGGCGAGCGGGATGGCCCGCTTGAACCCGATCGGCAGCGTTGAGATCGAGCCCTCTTCTCCCTCGGGCAACAACCCCGAGAGGATCCGGGCGCAACGCTCCGTGTATGCCGACCGCTCGGGAGTGGTCCAGTCGGGGAGGTAGACCTGCTCCTTGACGCGATTGGCGTGGAAGTCGCCGTAGGGGAAGGCGTTCAGGGAGTAGGTTGTGAGCGACCGCGACGCCAGTTCCTCGGCCAGCCGGCGGATCCCGTCGGGGGCGGCGAGGACCTCATCGACCACCGATTGCGCGAGCCAGAGCCCGGCGGCCAGGGGCCGGCCGACCTGTTGACCAATAGGAACGGTGTAGCGATCGAGGCCGGTCAAGAGCTCCGCCAGGGATTGTGCGGGATGCACGTTGGTGCAATATCCGAGCGGCCGACGGCTGACTGACATATCCAATCGTCCTTGCCTGGCTCCGCGATAGGGGCGTTCGGGCGCCAGGCCGTCGGCTCCTCGTTTGTCAATTCTCAAACATAAGCCGACCGACCGAGGATAGCAAGCCGACGTGCGGTCGACTCGACCAACGCATATTTCAAATCATCGTTCATTTACTCCCCTCCGCCTGGGGCCTTTCGCTTCGATGTCTTGGGGGAGTCGATTTGGCGCCCTTCTGCTCCTTCTCGAGGCGCTCGACCCTTCGACGGCCCGGTCGAGGTCACGGGTGGGTTGACTTGCCTCGATCCGGAGGCGTTCGGCCTCGAACTTGCCTAACTCGTCTTGGGCGTGCTCCTCGGCGAGTGTCTGGGTGACCTTGCTGTCGTGGGTAGCGCTGCGACAGCCAAACCGTGCCGTCCTGCACCCGCACCGAGAGCCGTACCTGGCCGTCTTCGCTAGGGTCGCGTCCCCGCGGTGATAAGGTCTCGACTCACTCGTCCCAGGCGGCGTGGAAGTTGAATCGGTCGTTTGGTGCGGCGTCTCCATCCGTCGTCAGGACCCATGATTCGCCGCCAATTTCGATGCCGTCGACCCATTTGAAGTCCAGCACGATGCGATTACGGCCGACCGCTCCCAACACCGATCGCGGCACGGCGAGTTCCAACTCGCTTCCGGAGAAGGCGACGGCCGCCGGGGTCTCCGTTGCTTCGCGGGAGCCATCAGATTTGAGACGTTCGATCGTGGCCATGCCTTCGGCCGGCTTCTCGCGGTTGACGACGAGGTCGTAGCCGAGCCAGCCGGTGCGGGCGTCGGCGTCGACGTCGATCAGCAGGGTCATCCAGCGTTCGGCCGGGGACGTCAGGGGCTCGCGGGTCTTGATGTAGAAGTCGACGAACTCGCCCCCGGGCGCGACCTTGGCCGTCATCAGGTCGTTGCGACCGGTTCCATTGACAAACTCGGGTTCACCCTGCCAGCCGGGGTGTCGCCGACGCGCGGGGTCGCCCAGGGTGTCGCGGAACTCGGGCGCCGCGGCCCTCCAGTCGTCGAACGAGCCGTCGACGCGGACCTTCATCTTGGCGACGTCGATCGGCTGGCGGACGCCCTTGTAGCGGCGGATTTCCGAGGCCAACTGATAGTAGTACGCGTCGCCGAAGCCCCCCTTCATGGGCTCGATGTCTCGGCTGTATTCGGGCGAATACTGATCGACGAAGAACGTGCCGCCCGGCTTCACCGGCACGCCCCCCATCGCCGCCGGGCCTTCGGTATGGATGAACCTCTGGGCGACCCATTCGTTCCAACCGGTAACGAACACGAACGGCGGGTCGACCTCGCGGGCCCGCTTCCATTGCTCGGCGAAGAAGAGGCCCTGCTCGGGGCGCTGCTCTTCGGGCTTCGGCTCGCGGCCGTCGTGGAAGCTGCGACCGATGTCGCTGATCGGATGCTCGGCCGTGGCGACGGTGATTTGCTCGGGCTTGTCGGGCGATGCGTGCCAGCCGGGGGTTTGGGGCGTGTGGTCGAGCCAGGGCCAGCGGTCGCGGCCGTCGCCGAACCAGGCTTGCCCCTTCGTCCAGGCCCAGGAGTGACGGATGGTGAAGAAACCCTTGATCTCGTCGCTCAATCGATCCGGCGGGGTCAGGATCAACGGCTTGCCGTCCCAGAGGAACCAGTGGTCGCGCCCCTTGCCCGGCTTGTAGAAGGTCTCATAAAGATGCGTGACCGTTCTCACGTGGACGGAGTTCGCCAGGAAGGCGATGCGAGGTGTCCTTTGGCCGGACGCCTTCACGTCGTCGAGAACCTTGAGGATCGCGTCCCGGACCGAGTCGTAGGTCAGGGCGTTGGTGACGTCGAAGAACCAAACGTCCACGCCGGCGTCCGTGAGCATCTGGACATGCTTACGGATGACGTACGGATCATCGTCGCGATAATAGCCGAACAGGGGTTGTCCCCAGTGGTGGAACGCACCGACGGGGCCGAATTTCGGGTCTTCCGGGCCTCCCGCCAGGATCTTCGAGAGGTCGTAGACCGGGTTCTGCCCCTCGCTCCAGAGGAAGTAGAAGATCCCGACCGTCTTGTTTGCCCGAGGCGGCCCAACCTCGTCGAACCCCGGCGTCCTCCGGCCGAGTCCGTCGGTCGCGATCCAGGAGTCGGACATCACATCCCAGCGCGGCTCGTCGGCCGATGCACCTGTTGCAGTTGAAACAGCGAAGACGATCGTTGCGAACAGGAGGCCAGTTCGTAGGTGGGACTTCATGGAGGACTTCCTAGGCCCCTGGGCAGGGCTGGGTGAGTTCGGATGAGAAGTTCGCGTGCGAGCCCTTCGGCGTTTCAACTCGGCGTCTTGGTCGTATCCTCGACTTGGGAGTTCGTATCGACGACTTCCGGGCCTTTCTAACCCCGGCATTGTCGCCTCACGAGGGGGATTGGGCTTCGGCGAGTTAACCGCTCGAGAGGAAGTGGAGGCCGCCCCGTTTCGAACTGATCACGCCCCAGATCTATCATCTCACGAAACAATATATAATTTTTCGTACTAAAAAATATAAATACATTATTTATTTTTGTCGAAACAATACCAAGGAGCGGATTCCAAACCGGGAACGAATTCTCTCCGCTCGTGGACAATACATCTGTTTTCAAGATCGGTTCACGAAAAGACTCCGGCCCGAATCCCCAATTTACCATTCAATAACAATCAATATTTCAAAATCAAATCATCAAGATCAAATTCATCAACCTCGGCCGTTAGGCCGATCGTCTGAAGTTTGATGAAGTGAAGGCGGAAGGTAGGATCGACCGGGCGATAGACGGCCCGGCGGCCGTTGACGAAGACTTCGAGGAACCCGCCGAGCCTGAGAAATCGGACTGAATTCTTGCGACGACCATCGGCGATGACCTGTCTGTCGGGTAGATAGATCATCGGTTCGGCATCGGCATTCGCGATCGCGAAGCCGCTGGGAACCTCTATTTCGACCTGGGAGAGCCGCGTCGGGATCGTAATCTTGGGGTCGTCGGTCGAGACGACCCCGGTGAGCTGGAGCCGGGCGAGCTTGACGAAGTTGGAGCGATGATCGTCGGTCGGCTTCAGGGTCAGCGCGAGTTGGAAGTCGAAATCGGCCAGACCAGGACGGTGAACGATTTCGAGGTAAACGAAGTGGTCGGTCGGCGTGGATAAACTGACGAACTCGCCGCGCGTCAAGCGATCGAGGAATTCGTTCTCGGAATGCCCGTCGGCGCCGAAGCAGTCCCCTCTGGCGTCCTGTGGGTGGAAAGCGGCAAGCCGAACGCTGGGCGCGGGGAGGTCGCGTTCTTTCTGCGGCAAGGCTTGACGAATGGCGATCAGCGCGTCCGCGGTGGCGGTGACCCCCGCCAGCATCCTGGGATTCTCGGACGCAAGCGTCTTGATCCGCCCCCACTCGCCGTTGGCGAGGAACACGCGGTAGGCGAGCAACGGATCGAGCGGTTCGGACCCTTTCGCATCCGTGGCACGTTGCCAAAAGTCGAGCGCATCCGCCGCGCGCCCCTGCGCCAAAGCAATCTCGGAGCCGGAGGCCTCAACGAGGCGGTTCCGAGGGTAGCCTGCCTTGAGGGCGCGGCTCCAGGCGGTCTCGGCGAAGTCGGGGGCGGTGGTCGCGGTGGTTAGGGCGATGAAGACATCCAGGTCATAGGCGGCATTCCGATTCTTGCTCCGGAGATGGACCAGCTCGGGTCGCCGGACGATCGAGAAGGCGGTTTGCAGCGAGGTCGTCAGGCGAAGCTCCCGGGTACGGTCTTGCGCCGATGAGTAGACGCGGAGGCGGACCGATTCGGGTTTCTCTGCGTCGATCTGGCGTCCCCAGAGGTTCTTGCCGTCTGCAGCGACCACGATGTCGTCGCGCCCTACGCCGCGTGCTTCTAGCGGGGTCGGCGCGAGCACCCCGCTCACTTTTAGTCCGTGATCGGGAGTTTTCGTCGCGGCTTCACGGACGCCCTTCTTCAGGGCGTCGGCATGTGGGGCGGCCAGGCGGGCGTATTCCGCGTCGTCGATGAGCTTGCGGAACTCGGGGGTACCGGCACCGGCCAGCGTCGCAATCATTGCCGCGACGACGAAACCGCGGATCCATTTGGAATGTTGCCCGATTCGCGTGTTCATGGGTCGGAGATTCGCTCCGGCGTAGGTCCGCAACGGCGACAACCCAAGGCGCCGTACTTGTGGAGGTCGGGGTAGGGGTAGTGGCGGTCCCGAACGCTTGCATGATAACCTATGCTACGGTCAGATGCGACGAGTCCTTGCGGAGGACCTCGTGAATTGCCGACGATCGGGGCCACTTCACGTGAACTTCCGGGAGAGATCGACCGATGCGGGACGGCGTTCGAGGGCCTAGCTTCGGCGTTTGCTTGGGCGTCCTGTTCATCGCGGCAAGCGTCGCGTTCGGGTCGACGGCCGAGGCCTACCAGGACGAGGGTGCTGAATCCAGGGGGCTGGGCGAGGTCGTCGTCAAGCGTTGCAAGTCAGCGACGGCGCTGGTCGAGTTGATCGGGCGCGGCACCGGGTCGGCGGCCTACATCTCGGCCGGAGGGTTCTTCGTCACCAACCAACACGTCGTCGCGACGAAGAAGCCCGGCGACAAGGTTCGACTCATCCTCGACCCGAGCCTGAAGACCGAACGAACCCTCGACGCCGTGCTCGTTAAGATCGACCCCGAAATCGATCTCGCGCTGCTCAAGGCAGACGCCCCCAAGGGCCTCGTCCCTCTGTCGATTGGTGCCGACGAGGCGCTCTTCGAGACGATGCCGATCACGGCCTTCGGTTTTCCGTTCGGCCGGATGCTCGCCGAAGGCGCAAAGCACCCCGCGGTGAGCGTCAACCGCGGTGCGATCGCGGCGTTGCGCAACAAGGACGGCGTGCTCTCGGCGCTCCAGATCGACGCCGCGGTGAACCCTGGCAATTCAGGGGGCCCTTTGGTCGACAACCGCGGCGAGATCGTCGGTATTGTCGTCCGTGGCCTCCCGGGGACACGAATCGGCTTCGCTATTCCCGCCGGTCGCCTCCGCGACTTCCTCGCCCGCCCTGCCTTGATCCTGCGCGTCCCCAGGATCGGATATGGTGATCGCGATCGGAAACTCCGATTCGAAATCGAGGCATACTCGTTCGACCGCAAGGGGCTCGACGACCTAACCATCGAGGCGGCCTTCTCGTCGACGGACGACGACCGCCGGACGTTTAAGGCCGACCGTCAGGACCAGGCTGATCGCTTTGCCTTCGAGGCAGAGCCCGCCCCGCCAGGCGTCGCCCCGCCCGATATGACCTTGGTGATCCACAAGGGTCGCGGCAAGGTCCAGGCCAGATTGCCCGAGGGCTCCCTCGCCTTCGGCTCTCGTGAACTGGCCTGGTCGCGGATCGCGTCTCTCGTGAAGGACGACAGAACATGGGTCGCGACGATGCTCGGAGGCGAGCGTCTTGCCGCCGAGGCCGAGAAGGTTTCCCTCCCGACCGTTACCTACGGCAGTGGGCGGTCGACCGCCCTATCGACCGCCGACCGGATCGAGGTCCGGGCCGCCAGAGAGACGAGGATGAGCATTACCTACGAACTGATCGCCAGCCGGGGCGGCAAAGAAATGCCGCCGATCGAGGGGGCCTTCGAGGTGGTCGACACCCCGTTACCCCTCGCCCCGAGCTACGACCGGCCAATCGGCCGCGACGAGATCGCCAGGCCGATCGTGATCGAGACGGTCTTGCGCAAGTCGATCAAATTCCAAGTCACACCGAAAGGGATCGGCCTTTTGCCCGCCGACGGGGAAGCGCCGGGCATGAACGATGATCGCGGTCGTTATCTGCTTGTCGATGGTCACCCTTGGTATCCCGATCTGTCACGATTCCGATCCCGGACCACTCAAGGGGAAGAGGTCGCCGAGTTGCCAATCGCCCTGGGAAGGCGAGTGACGCAGGTCCACGTCCTATCGGCAAGCGCCGGGGTAGGCAAGCCGCACGATAGCGGTCGGATCGCGTTCGACTCCCAGTCAGGGGGGGACAATCAACTTGCGACCGTAACAATCGGCAACAACGCCCCGGAGCCGACCCGGCTAGTCCTGGCGATCGCCTTCAACCCGATCCGAGAGATCGTCGCGGCGCTCCCCATTCGCAAGGAAACGGTGGCCGAATCACACTGGCCGCTCGACGATGCCGACCCGGCGAGCCTGGCCGACCTCGGCGAAGGGAAGCATGAAGGGCATCTCTCGTCGCCGAGGAGCGTCGAAGGGGGAATCATCGGCAACGCCCTCGACATGAACCGCGCGACCCTCGCTTGCCCCGGCGTACTCGATGGCGACCGCAGCGACCCGTTCACGATAGTCGGCTGGGTCGAGCGAGGTCCCGCGAGTCAAGGCGCCTTCTTTTCAAAAATGACTTATAACTACAAGGGCACCGATCTGAGCTTCCTCGATGGCGCCTTGCAAGCCCATATGATTTCGACCGACGATCAAAACGGGATGCGCGTCACCTCGCTCGAGCCACTCGAGGCCGGGAGTTGGCACCAGATCGCGGTGACTTACGACGGGTCGAGCCGCGCCGACGGGTTGAAGCTCTTTCAGGACGGCGGCCCCGCGACCACGCAGATCATCTATGACCGGCTCCACGGCTCGATTCGCAACGACGTCCCGTTCATGATCGGTAGTCGCGAGCGTCGCGACCATACCGTGGCCCGGATTGACGAGGCGCGGGCGTACAATCGGGCACTCTCGGCCGACGAGATCTTCGAGCTTTATGACCTCAATCGATCGGGGCTCGCTCCCAAACCCGGATCGCCCCTGAACGAAGGACTGACGGTATATTGGACCTTCGAGGGGTCGGGCGCCGAGCCATTCCGCGATCGGAGCGGCCAGGGGCACGACAGCCACCCGGTCGCCGACGAGGGGACTCCCACGATCGTCGTGAGCGAAGGGGGGCACGCGGCTCGGTTCACCGGCAACGGCTATCTCAACTGCGGCCCACTCGTCGACTTCGACCGCACCGACGCGTACTCGCTGGGCCTTTGGGTCAAGCCGCAAGGTTCTGGCTTCAACACCTTGCTCGCGACCAACGGCCCCCGGAGCCGGGGTTTCGACCTCGGCACCGAGGTCGGCTTCTTGACCCACCTCGCCCACGACGGCGACAACGCGATCCGCACCAGGACCCGATCGACCTACCCTAACGACACCTGGCATCACGTCGTCAGCACCTATGATGGTTCGTCATCGGCGCGTGGGGTCAAAATCTACGTCAACAGCGTCGAGACGCCCCACGACGACGGACCCGACGGCTTAACCGAAACGACGAAAACCGGCGGGCCCTTCGTCATCGGCTCCAGGATCGGCAGGGATCCGCTCACCGGGGAGTTGGACGACATCTTCGTCTACCGCCGGGCGCTAGGGCCCGACGAGGTGGCCGCCTGGTTCGCGAGGGGTCGCAGTGCCGACCTCTCGCTCACCCCAAACCTCAAAGCTGGACTTGCCGCCGCCTGGACGTTCGAAGGGCGTGGCGAGGCCGCGTTTCGCGACGCCAGCGGGGGACACCTGGCGAGGCCCGAGTTGTACGAGGGGCATTCGGTGATCGTCGCCGAAGGCCCGGGCCGCGTGGCGAGGATTCGCGGATTGGGTGGAATCGCCTGCGGATCGGCCGGCGATTTCGAGGCCAATGAGCCCTTCTCGGCCGGCGGCTGGTACAACTGGATGCCGTGGCGCAATGAGGTGTTCCTCTCAAAGATGTATCCGTCCGGTCCGCATCGGGGTTACGAGCTAAGCTACGACGGCGAACGCTTCGAGGTCCTCTTGATCCACGATTGGGACCGTGACCCGAAGATCGCTATCGACGTGCAGACCACGCCGAGCCATCTGACGGGCTGGCATCACATCTTCATGACCTATGACGGCAGTGCGAAGGCATCCGGCGTGAAGATCTACGTCGATGGCGAGCCGCAAGCCGATTTGCTCAAGCACATCGACAACCTGTCGCATTCGATTCGGGTCAGGCAGCCATTCGTGATCGGGTCGAGGCTCACGGGAACGACGATGCAAGGGCGAGCATCGCACGTCCGAGTGATCCCAAGGTTGCTGACCGACGACGAGGTCCGGGCGCTGTCCAAGCTCGACAAGCCCGATGGGTCATCCTGATCTGGGCTTCGTTCGACGACGGCGCTCCGGCGCCAACGATCGGGCAGCCGGGCGAAGTCCCTTGCGGCCATTCGCGCAAGCGAACGTCGATAGGTCCGCCTCGGTCGCTGCTGTCACCTACGGACACACGGACCGACACCTCAGCCAACCTGCGACAATGCGATTGGGCGCGAACGCCAAATCGTGAGCATAGTCCTGCAGCATGAGAGCACCGAGGTTCTAGCGGTCAGGGCTGGCACCAGTCTCGGGCGGCTTTAAACCAGGCTTCGAGGCTCGAGGGAGCGGGCTGGGAGATGGCGGCGGTGCGGAGGGCCTGGAGGTGGCGGCAGGGGCCTTTGCGGAGGCCGCCTCGGAAGTGGTGCGAGCAGTTGCATTTGCCCCGGAGCATCCGACCGTCGGCGTCGAGGAGGAGGGACACGGTCTGGTTGAAGACCTCGCCTTCGAGGATCCGGAGGCCGTCCGGCCTCGCCTGGTTCGAGGAGACGCGGACCTTGTGCTGGGCCACGAGTTGCTGGGCGGCGACGGTCTCGGGAGACTCGGGGCCGATCTGGTCGAGCGACAGGGAGACGGGCAAGAGCGACCGCCAGCGGTAGAGCCCGGCGTGGAGGTCGTGGATGATCTGGCCGAGGAGGGCGAGCCGATTCAGGCCGGCGGCGACGTAGGCCGGGGCCGCGCCGGTGCGCTGGCGGACCTGCTCGAAGGTCTGCGCGGGGGATTCTCGGAAGGACGCGGCGATGTCGCCGAGGAGCTCGTCGCTGGGGACGGCCGGAGGGGCGATCTGGTCGAGAGCCGAGCCTCCTGACCAGTCGTTGGCCGTCCAGCCCGAGAGCCCGAGGAGGAGCCGCATCTCGCCCATCCGGATCGACCAGAAGCTAGGAAGTCCCGACCCCAGCAGGTAGACCTCGGCCTCGTCCAAGAGGGGCAAGAGCCGGGCCAGGACATGGAGTCGATCGCGGCCCCAGACGCGGATCGTCTCGGACCTCGAGCCGTCGTAAGGCGTGGAGTGGAGGACGATCCGGCGCTCCCAGGGTTCCAGAACGATCGTCACGGGCTGGCCGGGTTCGAGCTCGAATCTGACTGCCCGAGGGCTTCGCGCCGCCCGGTGTCGCTTGAGGAAGGCGAGGATGCCATAGAGCCCCTCGCGACTGATCGAGACTCGCCGCATCGGCAGGCTCATCGCCGCCTGGAGCTGCATGAACCCGCGGAGCCAGCTCGGCGGGAGGTCGATCTTTTCTTCGCGATAGGCGGGGTCGTGCCCGGTCTTGACCTCGAAGCCCGAGGGGTCGACCAGGAACCGGGTCTCTCGATAACTCCGGAGCTTCTGGAAGTGCTCGTAGAGGGCCCACGAGTAGTCGACGTTCGTCGTCCCGAGGGCGGCGTCGCGCTCGTGCGCGAAGGCGTCGCGGTCGACGGTCAGGCAGCCGTAGCTGCTCTCATCGACGCTGAAGCACTCGAAGAAGAGGCACTCGGGCGCCACGGTGACCACGGGATCGCACGGGACGAGCATCCGCCAGAGCTGCGGGTCGTGGGTCATGAGGTAGTTCGAGTACTTCAGCCGGGCGTTCCAATAGAGCGTCCGCATGCCCTTGTAACGTTGTTCCAGCTCCCGAACTTCGGACTTCGAAAGGATCGGCAAAGACTCGTGGATCGACTTCCTCGCCTCGGCGGTGACGGCCTGGCGGAGCTCGGCATTGCGCCGTTTTTGTTCGGCGATGTAGGCTTCGTAGGCCGACCGGTCCTTGGGCTTGTAGCGGAGGTCGCTGACGACGACGTCGTGAAGGGCCGCGACGGCCTCGCGGAAGCGGAGGGGGTGGCGGAGCGTGCCGTCGAAGGCGACGCGGTCGCGTCGGAGATTCGGGGCGAGGGAGATGGCCAGGCCGGAGGGCCCGGAGACGACCGCGCTTTGGCCGCGATAGGCCAGGGTCAGGTTCATGCGCCCTTGCTCCTCCGCCTTCGAGCACGATCCGACCACGGGGGCGGCCAGGCCGCCCCGACTTCGAGGCGACGACCAAGGTCGTTCACGATGGTCCCCGAGGCCTTCTCTCGTGGAGGACCACGTCGACTCAGTCCCGCGAGAGAAGGCCTCGGGGACCAAAAGAACAACGGCCTTGGGGACGCAATCTCCGGGGCGAGGTCGACCGCGGCGGAACGCCGCAGCAAGGTAGTCTCGGGTAGCGACCTGGCCGCCCCCGGGGTCGGATCCAACGGAATACTCTCACATCCTCACATTGTCTTGCAACGCTTCGGCCGCGATGGGCCAGGGTCCGCTTCCTGCGTACTGGCACCTCCGCCTTCGCGCATGATCCGACCACGGGGGCGGCCAGGCCGCCCCGACTTCGAGGCGACGACCAAGGTCGTTCACGATGGCCCACGGCGATGGTTGTCGCGGAGGACCACGTCGACTCAGGCCCGCGACAACCATCGCCGTGGGCCAAAAGAACAACGGCCTTGGGGACGCAATCTCCGGGGCGAGGTCGACCGCGGCGGAACGCCGCAGCAAGGTAGTCTCGGGTAGCGACCTGGCCGCCCCCGGGGTCGGATCCAACGGATGCTCTCACATCCTCACGCCCATTGCAACTCCGGGAAGGACGCCCGGACCAGGCTCGCCGCCTCGGGCCCTCGCCCCGCGAGCCGGACGACCGCCGAGAGGCCCGCCCGCCACTCCGTCCCTCGAGTCGACCGCAGGGCGACCGCCAGGAGCGGCAGGAGGCTCGGAGCGTCCTTCGGCCTCGCCTCGATCCGGCGTACCAACTGGTCGACGACCTTGGGCTTGGCCCGGCTCCCTCGCCGGACGTTCAGGAGAACCGACGCCCAAAGTGAGCGGAGAAGCTCCGGGTCGAGCCCCACACGCACTGTCGCACCGTCACCGCGGGCCGCCTCGCGGCGCTCGAGCTCGGCGACCAGGGCGAGTTGGATGTCGTCATAAGGAGACTCGAGCAGACGATGCCAGAGCTCGACATCGTCTCTCGTCCTCGAGTCTTCGAGGAACCATCGCCACCCCTCGGCGCGAACGTCCCCATGTCGGCTGTCGAGATACTCGAGGGCCCACTCGGGGCGGAACTCGGGTGACACGCTCAAGGCCCCTCGCGCCCACGCGACGATCTCGCTCCGGAGCGGCTCGGCCTCGGCCTCCACCAGCCCGAGCAGCAGCCGGCACTCATCCGCGTCCACCGGGGGCCGGGTGCGAAGCCAATTGAGGCCGAGCTTCGCAACAGGTAGGGGACGACTCGCCGCGAGCCGGACGATCGTCGCATAGTCGAGCCGATCGCGCCGGAGGTTCCGGTGCATCAATTCGGCCACGAGCTCCAGGGCGTCGGGGTTGACCGTCGCCAGGAGGGTCAGCCAACGTTCCGGCGCGAGCTCACCGAACCCCGGCAATTCTCGGAGCGCATCCGACGCAAGGGCAACGACCTCGGAGTCCTCGTGCGAAAGCAGGGCGAGCCAGTCCTCGAGCCCCACGACGGGTGCGACCGCGGGGGCGTAGCGCCGCATCATCACCGAGGCCCAGCGGCGCACCGTCCGGCTCCGCCCTTCGAGGAGGAGGCGGAACAGGCTCCGGGGGGCGGCGGCCCAGAGGGGCTCGAAGATCGGCGCGACCTGGATCTCCCCAACGGCCCGGCCCTCCGCCGGTACCCACCCCGTCACCTTGGCGACGATCGTCGCGCTCCCGTGGAAGAGGATGTGAACCAGTCCCCAGTTGTCCAGGAGCGCGAGCCCGTCGGCGACATCCGCGTCATCGTATCGCAGCAAGGCCTCGGAGACGGCGGCAACATATCGCTCGGGAGACTGCTTGCCGAGTCTTCGGAAATACCGCCAGGCACGGCGGCGGAGGTAGTGGCGGGTGTGGATCGAGAAGAGCCGGAATCGCCCGAGCTTTTCGCGAATCGCGTCCGTGAGTTGCGCCTCAACCCGATATTCCCTCGGGTCAAGATTGAGCCGATAAACCCAGTCGGGACGGGTCCGTCGGCCGGCTGCCCAATTGTCGTACCGTTCGAGCGCCTTGCCTCGGGGCATCGTCGTGAAGCGAGGGAGCCGAATGACCGGCTCGGTCCAGGTCCCCCAGATGTGGAAGATCCCGCCACGAGCCACCCAGGTGTTGACCTGTTGGAACCCTTGGGCCTGCCAGTCGGCCGCGAGTGCCATGGCCTGGTCTCGTCCCTTCACCTCACGCCGTTCCTGGTGGCGCTTCCGCCCCCAGATCCGCCGAATCGATCGGTCGAAGAGGACGAGGAATCGGGCCATGACCTGGTCGTCGCCGGACGCCTCGGCGAGCTTGAACAGGCGTTTGACCAGGCCTTCATGGCGATAGGCGTTCAGGGGGCGGTCGAGATACTCGAGCAGGAGTCGACGCGACGCCGATCGCCGGTCGGTATACCAACGCTCGGCGAACGCGGCCAGCGCATCGCCGTCGCTGACCCGGCGGATCTCGTCCACGAACGTGGGGTCGCCGCGCTGGAGCAGCTCCTGGACCACGAGCCAATGTCCCGAGCCCGGACCTTGTGCCATGGAGTCACCCCCGACTCGACGATCGTCCTGCCGAGCAAACCCGCTCGACGTCGCAGAGCCTATCCGAGTCCGGGTACGCGCCGCCAGCCTGTTGCCGGGGCGAGGTCGTCGCAGGTGTCCGGGTCGATTGCCGCGGCGGCGATCCGCAAGCTGGCTTCGAGCCGAGGTCCCGGCCTTGAGAAGAACGCGGAGCCGTCGACCAAGACCACCCTCCCGGAGCGCACCGCGGAGAGTCGCGTCCACTCCGGACGAGCCTTGAGCCCGGCCCACTCGATCTCGGAACGTTCGAGGGTGAACCCGCACGGCGAGAGCACGATGACCTCGGGATCGGCCGCGGCGACCTCGTCCCAGGACAGCCGGCGCGATCGTTCCCCGGCGACGCCGAGGACGTCGGTCCCGCCGGCCAGCGAGACGAGCTCGGGGTTCCAGTGTCCGGCGGAGAAGGGGGGGTCGAACCATTCGAGCACGAGCACTCGAGGCCGAGGCTTGTCCCGTCGCCAACGCGTGATCTTCGCGGCCGTCTCCTGGAACTCGGCGATGAGCGCCTCGGCCATCTCGGGGGCACCGCAGAGCTTGCCCACGTGGCGGAACATCGCGTGGACCCCCGCCAGGTCGGTCGGATTGACGCTCTCGACCCGAGGCTGGCCGGGCAAGGCCGCGGCGACCTGCCGTACCGTCATCTCGTTGACGGCGCAGACGTCGCATTGCTCCTGGGTCAGGATCAGGTCGGGCTTGAGCGAGGCGAGCCAATCGCCGTCGAGGTCGTAGAGGCTCCCCCCTTGCTCGGTGACCATGGCGTCGATCTTGCCACTCGACGCCGACGTCGGGATCCGACTACGCGTCAGTTGGGGCAATCCCTCGATGCCCGGCGGGAAGTCGCACTCGTGCGTCACCCCCACGAGCTCAGACCGACAACCCAGGTCACAGACGAGTTCCGTCAAGGACGGGAGCAGGCTGACGATACGCATTCCGTGACGAGCCCCTTCATCCGGGGAAAAGCCTCGAGACGTCGAGGACGACCTGTGGGAACGCCAAGGGACGGGCCTCCTGCCCAGGGCGGAGGACCTCGAGACTATGATAGGACAAAGCCTGGGGATTGCGCCGGACTTCGAGGCTGCGGCCCGGCAGATTCACGAGCCAGTATTCCCGACTCCCGGCCGCTGCATAAAGCCTGGCCTTTTCGCCCCGATCTTTCTCGAGGCTGCTGTCGGCGACCTCGATCACGAGGAAGACGTCTTCGGGTGTTGGGCGTCGGGACGAATAGTCATTCCGACGCAACCACGCCACATCCGGCTGCGGGGCACTATCGAGGAGGGGGATGCCGAACGACCCCTGCACGCGGACCCAGGCGGCGCCTCGGGGGAGTGACTCGAAGCTCCACTCCGTCAACCGGTCGACGGCCGAGTCGTGGGGAGGGCCGATCGGGCTCATGGGGGAGATCTCGCCGTGAATCAATTCGACGCGATGGTCTTCTCGGGGTAAGAAGATGCCCTGGCGGATCATCTCGTCGAATTGCCCCAGGGTGATCCGAGTCGTTGTGCTCATGCCTCCCCCATCGACCACGCTCAGAATCCAATCCCGAAACCTGTTATTTTCTTAAAAAACGGGTTTCTGCAGGAGTGAATGACGGCATCCCGGGACGGGTTACCAACGTCGAGTGCGTCAGAAACCCGTTTTTTAAGAAAAAACAGGTTTCGGGGCTGGCACACGCTCTTACCTGCCCCGCCCGATCACTTCGGGGGATGCACGTCGGTCGTCGGCCCGACCGACACAAGCGTCATCGGCAGGAGCGGCCAGCGGTCGAGGACCCGGCGCAGGTCGTCGAGGGTGACGCGGGAGAAGGCCTCGAGCTCATCGGCGACCGAGAGGTATTCGCGTCGGTAGGTCCAGTGGAACCCGAGCGAGGCGAGCCGGCCCATCGGCCGCTCGCTCCGGAGGACGGAGCGGGCGAGGACCTTGTTCTTCGCCTGGGTCAGCTCTTCCTCGGTAATCCCTTCGCCCATGGCCTCGCGGAAGACCTCGGCGACCCGCTCGAGGTTCTCCTGGGTGTAGTCCGGCTCGCAGCTCAGGAAGGTGAAGAAGGCCCCCGCCTGGTTGTAGTCCTGGTACGAGACGTCGACGCCGTCGGCGTAGCCGGGGTCGATCAGCGTCCAGTACAGGCGCGACCCGGTGTGGTCGCCGAGGACGGTCGCGAGGAGCTGCGCGGCGTAGCGGTCGGCGCTCTCGAGCGGCGGGCCGTCGGCGACCCCGATGACGGTCTGCTGCTGGTCGTCGGCGCGGAGCAACGCCTGGAACGAGCCCGTCCCCTTCGGCGCCACGGCCTGCCGGGTCGCATCCTCGCCCTGCCAGTCCGAGCAATGGGCCTTGGCCAGCTCGACGACGTGGTCCCAGTCGGTCTTGCCCGCGAATGCGAGGACGATGTTCGACGGGCTATACCGTCGGGCGAAGTACTCGCGCATCTTCTCGACGCGGAGCGCCGTGATGGACTCGACCGTGCCGAGGATGCTCTGGCCGAGCGGGTGCGGGCCGAAGTGGGCGGCCTTGGCCGCCTCGTAGGCGACCGACATCGGATTATCCAGATACATTCGAATTTCTTCGATGATGACCTGTTTCTCGGTGTCGAAGTCGGCCTCGGCGAGCGTCGGGCGGAGGATGTCGGAGAGGACCTCGAACGCCTTGGGGAGGTACTCCGGCAGGCACGTGAAGTGGTAGAACGTGTCCTCTTCCGAGGTCTGCGCGTTGTGCTTGGCCCCGACGCGGTCGAAGTCGCGGTTGACCGCCAGGGCGTCGCGCCTCGGGGTCCCCTTGAAGATCATGTGCTCGAGGAAGTGCGAGACCCCCGCCACCTCCGCCGCCTCGTCCCGGCTCCCCGCCTTGACGAAGAACCCCGACGCGACCGAGTGCGCCCGGTCATTGAGCTCGGCGATGACCTGCAGGCCATTGTCCAGGACCGTCTGGTGGAAGCGCATCTCAGGGATATCCTCAAGCAAGGGTGCGGGGAACGAAATCGGTATTCACCACATAGGCACAAAGACACAAAGGAACAAAAATATTTTATTTATTCAGAAATCATCCAATTCTTCCCTTTGTGTCTTTGTGCCTTAGTGGTGAAGGAAATCCCCTGATCGACCTCACGCCGACGGGAACGTCAAGGCATTCGGGCCGAGGGTCAGGATGGTCATGTCGCGGGCGCCCTGGGTGGCGGCGTAGCTGCTGACGGACTCGGGGGTCAGGGCGTCGAGGGCCGAGGAGATCTCGTCGATGGAGCGGACGCGGCCGAGGTGGAACCAGTCGGAGGCGAGGGAGGAGGAGCGGCTCATGCTCGACTCCTGGGCCATGATGAGCGAGCTCTTCAGGCCGGCCCGCATGGTCTCGAGCTCCTCGAGTTCCACGCCCGCCTTGGCCAATCGCTCGATCTCGGCGAGCGTGACGTCCAGGGTCTGCTGGGCGCGGTCGGCGGAGGTCCCCGCGTAGCAGAGGATCGCCGCGCGGTCGAGCTGGCTCTCGTAACTGGCGTACACCGAGTAGCAGAGCCCGCGCTTCTCGCGGACCTCGGTGAAGAGTCGCGCCGAGGAGTACCCGCCAAGGATCGCCGCGGCGGCCCGGGCGCGGTAGTAGTCGGGGTTGGAGACCGTGGCGGAGGGATAAGCCAGGGCGATCTGGATCTGCTGCGTCTCGCGGAGGATGTGGTCGCGTGCCGGGCCGGTCGGGCGTTCGACGACGGTCGGCGCCGGTCGGGATTCCCAGCCCTCGAACAGTTGGCCGACCGTGTCGCGCAAGGAGGGCCAGTCGATCGCCCCGGCGACGCCGAGGATCGCGCCGTTCGGCCGGTAGGCGGCCTGCCGGAAGGCGCGGAGGTCGTCGGGGGTCAGGGCCGTCAGGCCTTCGGGAGTGCCGGGCGACGGGCGTCCCCAGGGGTCGGGGAAATGGCGGCGACGGAGCTCGTAGATGACCTTGGTCCCGGGGTCGTCCTCCAGACTCCGCAAGTTCTGGAGCGCCAGGGCGCGGATCGGCTCGACCTCTTCGTCATCGAGGCGGGGCCGGAGCACGACGTCGGCGAAGATCTCGAGCGCCGGGACGAGGTTGCGGCCCAGAGTCGCGGCGGCGAGGCTGGTGTGGAGCGTCTGGGCGCTCTCGCCGTGGCTGACTCCGAGGTTGTCCAGGGCCGAGAGGAGCTCTCGGCTGTCGCGGTCGCCGGCGCCTCGGGTGATCCACTCCGAGAGCATCGTCGCGGCCCCCGCGCGGTCGGCGGCCTCGTACGCCGCCCCGGCGGGCAGGAGCAGCGTGAACGCCGCCGACTGGACGCCGGGCATCGACTCGGCGACCAGCACCAGGCCGTTCGGATACTCGTGTTGGGCGATCAGCGGGGCGTCGGGCACGGGGACCTCGGGGCAGCTAGGGGCCGGTAGTCGGGGGCCGTTTTGGAATCCCTATCCATAACCGAGATTGGGATCGAGATCGAGATGAAGCTTCCTGAACGGTCGGCTTCGGACCGGCAGGCATCCGGCCCGATCGCTCAAAACCTGTCTCAAATCCCGATTCTTCAAAAAAAGCGGGTCGGCCCATGCGGCGAGATCGATGCCGAAGTCATCCCATAGGGTGGGCATAGCCCACCTGTCTTTACCGGGTGACGATCAAGGGGAGGAACGTCATCGACGCTCTCCGGGCGCAATTTGATGCCTGTTGACGTCTACCGGGCCTCCCGAAATGCTGGTGGGCAGTGCCCTCCCTGCCAGGAGCTCAGTACCGACTTCGCACGACGAGCCAACCGGTTTCAAGAAAAAACGGGTTGCGAGTCAGAAGGCTCAGCCGTCTACCGCCTTGTAAAGCGTCTTGGCGCGTCGGAATCCGACGTCGCGGTAGAGCCGGACGGCGCCCGAGTTCTCGGCGGTGACCTCGAGGTAGGCCCGGCGTAGTCCCGCTCGGTAGAATCCGGCGAGGGCCTGCCGGACCAGGGCCCGACCAAGGCCGAAGCCGCGATAGTCGGGGAGGACGCCGAGATTCTGGATTGCGCCGATCGGCCCCCGATCCATGACCCCCTGGACGGTGCCGACGTAGCCCTCGGGCCCCCCGATGAGCCAGGTCGCCGCCGAGAGGAACCCCGGCTTGCGTCGGATCTCGCGCATCAGGCGCTGGCATCCGTGTCGGTCGCCCAGGCAAGGGAAGACACACGCGTCGATCTCACCGCGGAAGCTCAGGTATTTGACCTCGGCGTGCTGATCGACGAGCGACTCCTCCCAAGAGATCCAGGCAAATCTCGGCGGCAGCTCGGCCGGGGCCGGCGCGCCGTCGAGATCGATCTCCATCCGGAACCGCTTGTAATACGTGATCGCCATCGCGTCTGATACGGTTCGAAGGCGGCCCGCTCCGGACATTCTTATCGCCGGAGCCCTTCGACCCATTCTAAGAGAGGTTTCGCCCCTCGGTCAACGCTCCAAACCGGCAGGATTCTCCATTGCCCGCCTCAACCAGGCCATCGGCACCGGCCTGGTCCGCGATTTTGTCACAGTCCCGAAGTGTTTACGTACTGCCTCTCATGGGGTTGGCGGCTTGCCGGACGGACCGCTCCTCGGCTCCGGCGAAGGCTCACGTCTTGGCGGATCCCTCCCGATTCGACCGAGACCTCGCGCGGGAGTGTGCCGGTCGCGTCCCTTCTGTCGCTAATTCCTTTTCGACAACGGGATTCTTGGCGTAGGGTCGATTTAGAAATGGGCGTCCCAAGGTGTGCCCACGGTCGGGGTATTTCCTTGAAATTCAACGTCATCCACGGCGGGAGAAATCCCCAGGGGCGACGTCGTCCCCCTTGCGAAATCCCCGCGATCGACCTCGCCCTGGCGCCCCGTGTATGCCGACTAAACCATCGTGGTCGACGCACAATCTCGCCCACCCCTTGTAACCCATGGATCCGATGAACGAAAGCAAAGATATATGCGATCGTTGCGGCGAATCGGTCACGGACGAGCCGTCGCTTATTCTTATCGAATCCGGGCCACTCCACGCCGATCGGCCTCGATTAAGCATCTGTGCGCAATGTGGCGAGTCCTACCAGCGCTGGGTCGACAGGCGTAAAGAAGGCTCCTCGCGAAAAAGCCGTAAATCGAAATCAAGCCACTCGAGTAGTCGCAGTCAAAAGAGCAGCGACACGGGCTACCTCAACGCCAACGATGTGAAAGCACTCCAGGACAGGGTCCGCGCCCTCATCGCCCTGTCGGTGGCGTTGGGCGTCGTCCTGATCATTGTCATCATCGTCTGGGCCCTGTCGATGTGACGGAGGCCCGTCCCCTCACCGAGTCCGGAGCCTCAACGGCCGGGTCTCTGGACCGACCACCTCGACGACGATACGGCGGCCGCGTCAGGCGGGTCCGCCGGGTGGCGTCCCGAGGGGCACGCCTCGGGACGGTGTCGGATTCTCGTCGGTCACGCCAGGGGACTCGCCGAGGGGGTTGCGTTCGACGAGTCGGGGGAGGACGCCCCCCGATCGGGCCTGGCGATCAGCATCGGGATGTCCAGGCCGTGTCGGACCTTGTCCACGGTCTGGCCATAAAGAAGGTCGCGGATGAGTCCGTGGCCGTGCGACCCGACGACGAGCAGGTCGACGGGATCGCGCCTGAGTTGCCGGACGAGTTGCCCGGCCCGGTCGGGCCCGTAGAGCAAGACCGATCGCGCGGGGTATCCCATCGCGACGAGCGCCGCCACGACCTCGTCGAGGTAGCGGCTGTCGGCCCCCGTCTCGCGATCGGCGGTCTCGTCGCCGTAGAGTTGGGTCATCGGCGTGTCGACCACGTGGAGCAGGACCAGCGTGGTCTCCCCGGACCTCGCCAGGCTGAGGGCCCGGTTGAGGATCTCGCCGTCACCATGGTCGTGCTCGAGGGCCACGCCGATCGTCGAGATCGTCCGGGGGCGGAGCATGTCGTTCCAGTCGAGCTCGACGCTCGGCGCGGGGGTCCACGGCGGGGCGGGGCGGAACCAGGGCTTCAAGGTCACCCAGAACAGGAGCCCCGCGACCGCACCAGTCAGTCCGTAGAGCGAACCCGCCACGAGCCAGGAGACGGGGATCGGCCCGAGCGCCAATCCCGACCCCTGCGACATCGCCACCCACTCGCCGATCTTGTCGAAGACGAGCTTGCCGTTGAGCGCGACGATGATCGCCGCCGAGATCCAGGCCAAAGCCTGGACCCACCGAGGCGACGCGAGCGTCCCCATGTTCTTCCGGTTCGAGGTGAAGTGGATCAGCGGGATCACCGCGAACGAGAGCTGCAAGCTCAGGATCACCTGGCTCAAGACCAGCAGCTCCTGCGTCGCCCCGTCGCCGACGAAGTAGATGACCAGGACCGCCGGGACGAGTGCGATCGAACGGGTCGCCAGGCGGCGGAGCCAGGGGGCGATTTTCAGGTGGAGGTAGCCCTCCATCACAATCTGCCCCGCGAGCGTGCCGGTCAGCGTGGAGCTCTGGCCCGCGCACAGCAGGGCGATCCCGAACAGCACCGGCGCCGCCGATCCGAGAACCGCGGGGAGGAGCCGATGCGCCTCCTCGATGCTCGCGACCGCGACCCCCCTGCGGTTGAACACCGCCGCGCTCAGCACCAGGATCGCCGCGTTCACGAAGAAGGCCGCGTTCAGCGCAATCACCGAGTCGATGAGGTTGTAACGGCACGCCCTCGCCTTGCTCGCGAGGTCGCCGCCGATCCGTCGCGACTGCACCAGCGCCGAATGCAAATATAAGTTGTGCGGCATCACGGTTGCGCCAAGGATGCCGATCGCCACGAACAGGGCCCCGGGCGGCAGGCTCGGCCGGAACCCGTGGAGGATCCCGACGACGTCCGGCTTCGCCATGAAGATCTGGAGCAGGAAGCACCCCCCGATCGTCGCCACCAGCGCGAGGATCATCGCCTCCATCGTCCGCATCCCCCAGCGCTGGAGCCAGAGGAGCACGAACGTGTCGAACGCGGTGACCAGGCACCCCCAGAGCAGGGGCATGCCGAACAGCAGCTTCAGCGCGATGATCGTCCCGAGCACCTCGGCCAGGTCGGTCGCGGCGATCGCGACCTCGGCGAGCAGCCAGAGCACCGCGTTGACCCCGCGCGAGTACTCGGCGCGACACCCCTGCGCCAGATCATGCCCCGTCACCACTCCCAGTCTCGCCGAGAGCGACTGGAGGAGGACCGCCATGAGATTCGACATCAACAGGACCCAGACGAGGGCGTAGCCGAAGCGGGCGCCCCCCTCCAGATCCGTGGCCCAATTCCCCGGATCCATGTAGCCCACGCTCACGAGGTAGGCCGGGCCCATGAACGCGAAGAGCCGCTTCAACGGATTACTCTGCGTCACCGAGACCGATCGATGGACCTCCTCGAGCGATCGCCGCCCCCCGCCAACCTCGATCTCCGATGACATGAGCCTCAATCCTTCCCGGGCCGAATCCCATCCCCGTCGCACGGTTCCGGAGGAATGACTCCTCCCGTCTCTTCGCAACGCTCGCTCGTCGAAACCATCTTATTCCCCATTTGGAACCACCGCAATTCTTTTTCGACCGGATATTCATCACAATTTAGGACGACCAAAAATTGGCAAGATTCCGTCGATATCAAAGGGATCGGCACACGACCTGCATTGTAGAATGCTCGGGAGCGGAGACGTCCTGTCGAGTCTCCGCAAGGATTGGCGTGTCATCGATGGATTCTGGAAGTCGAGGAGAACTTATGCGTCATTCACTGCTCGGATTGCTGCTCGCCGGCGGGATGTTCCTGGGGACGACGTCGGACGCGAAGGCCCAGATCGGGATCTCGGTCGGCCAACCGTTGGGCATGGGCCTTGGGCTGGGGGCCCCGTACTCGAGCTACTCGATGTACTCGTCGTACTACGGTTCGCCGCTGGTCGGGACGAGCTACAGCTCGGGTTACACGGGGATGGTCGGCCCGGCCGCGGTCGGGTACTCGCCGGCCTATGTAGGACCGGGGGCCTATGGGATCGGCTACGCCCCGAGGTATTATGGCCCGGCGGTTTACAGCCCGGCGGTTTATGCCCCGGCCTACGGCTATCCGGCCGCCGTGATCCGCCCCCGAGGCTATTGGGCCGGTCGCCGCGGCCTGCGGGGCTGGTGAGGTACCGCCGCTCGCCAACGCATGCAGACATGACGGGGGAATGATGGTTCCCCCGTCTTTCCATTCACCCTTCGATTGACCACAGGGAGGAAGCCATGCGTCGCATTGTCGGGCCGTTGTTCGCGGGGTTGTTCTTCGTCGGGATCACATCCGCGCAGGCCCAGGTGTCGATCAACTCGTTCGGCGGCTTCCCGGCCGGCATCACGACCGGGTCGACCTACGGCGTGTATCCCGGGGGATACCAGGTCGCTCCCTCGGTCACAACCATGGCCCCTGGATATGCCCCGAGGCCCGGGACCATGTACTATCCTTCGGGCTTCTATGGCGCGGTCCCCGGCACCCCGACTTACAACCCGAACTATTACAACGCGGCCCTCGGCGGGACCACGTACGCCGCGCCGAGATACTATGGCGCGGTCCCCGGCACCATGACCTATCGCCCGAACTACTACGGCGCGGTCCCCGGTACGACCATGTATGCCAATGGTGTCAATTACTCCTCCCAGAACGCCGCCGCCTACGGCTATGGGCCGGCCCTGAACGCGAGCCGAGGCATCGGCGTCGGTTCCGCCGGTGGCTACGGGACGACCGGGTATTCTCCGTCCGGCTATCTCGGCTCCGCTCCCATGACGTCCGCCCCCACGTTGTCGATGCCGAGTTTCGGCCACCGGCCTTGAGCGTCGTCCACGCTCGACCATTCGACGACGGTTGCGACGGGCGGGGCGAGAAGCGAAAGCTTCCCGCTCCGCCTTTTTCTTGGCAAGTCGCGAGCGCCGGCCGGAACGTGCCGTAGAATGAATATCGTCGAGCGCAACACGGCGAGGGAGCACCCTTGCCAGGTCCGATCACCGGGAGAGAGGTCATGCGTCCACGACTTTGGGTAGCGATCGTCGGTACCGTCTTGGCGCTCGCGCCCGCGTCGGCTCGTGCGCAGGCCGTAGTAGCCAGCGTGGGGACGCCGTATCGCATGAACGGTTACCTCGCGGCACCGGGTCAATACGGGATGAGCTACGGATCCGCCAGCTTCGGGATGCCGCGGACTTACTCCGAATTCTCGTCCCCCTACGGCGCGGGCTACGGTTACGGCTACGCCCCCTACGGCCTGCTGCCGGGACGTTACGGGGTCGGCCTCTGGCGTCAGGGATTCGTCGCGCCCGGCTATGCCTACGGCGCGTCGTACTACAACACGTTCGCCTTGCCGGGTGTCGGAGGGACCTTGCCCCCGGTCGGCTTGTATGCCCCGAGCTTCGGGCCGCCGAGCTTCTACGGCTGGTAACGTACCGGGCCGTCGTTCGAAGCGCACAATCACGAGGGCCGGCGTGCCAAGGCCAAGGTCACGCCCGGCCCTTTCTGTTTCGGGAGTAGGAGCCTCGAGGCCCCGGCAGCTCGCAAGGCCGCCGGCTCGGCCACGGCCGCGATCCCGATCTTGCTGCGGACGCGGTCGCTCGGCGACTCGATCCCAGGGAAGCCGTCGAGTTGCTCGGGGGGGAACGCGACGAGCGGGACACCTCGACCCGAGGCGAAGGCGAGCAGCCCCGGTTCGTCGACCTTGAGGGTCACGGTCGCGACGGCCGCCAGGCTGTTGACCGCAAACCCTCGAGCGGCGAAGACCTCGTCGACCCAACCGGCGATGGTGGAGACGTCCACCCCTCGGCGGCATCCGATGCCCGCGACGAGCGTCGGTGGACGATAGACGAGGGTCGAGTCCTCGGGGAGAGCTTCGGGGATGCTCCGATCGCTGATGACGAGCGTGGCCGAGGGTTGGAGCAGCTCGAGCTCGGCCCAGGATCGGAGCCTGAAGAAGTGGTCGGGCCAGGGTCCGAAGCGACGCCACCACTCGGTCGAGCCGGCATCTTGCCAGACGGCCACGGGCTCTCGACGGACGACCGCCGCGGACACTCGGGTCAGGTTCTGGGTGCGCTCGAGGGTCCAGCCGAATTCGCGGCCGATCTGGTCGACGGCGGGAAGCCGTTGCGACTCGCTGGCGGTGGTGATGACCGGGACGGCCCCGAGGATCCCGGCGACCGAGTCGGCAAGTTCGTTGGCCCCGCCCCCATGCCCCCCCAGGACGCTGATGGCGAACCGACCGGCGTCGTCGACCACGACCACGGCCGGGTCGCGACGCTTGTCGACGGCGAGCGGGCCGGCAAGTCGCACGACGATCCCCAGGGCCATCACGGCGACGATCGCGTCGTGACCCTCCCAGATAGTCGGGAAGGCCAGGCGGAGCGGACCGAGCCAGCCCGAGATCCCAGGTTCCTGAGTCTCGAAACAGGAACCAGGCGTCCGATCCGCCGGAGCACTCTCCGAGTCGGCGGGCCCTCCGCAAGAGCCCACAACACAGGAGGGGCCGAAGATGGCGATCTCGCCGGGCCGGGCGTCGCGGAGCCGACGGGCCAGGGCGAGTCCGCTCGTGGAGAGGACCAATACGGCGATCTTCATGCGATTGACGGCCCCACCGAGCGTCTCTTACAGTTGAGGGCAGGGGGCCAGGGCCCGGCTCGGACCTCAAACCCGGTCGTCGAAGAAGCACGGTCATCGTACAGAGGATCTCGTCGGATGTCATTTCCCTCGCTGGCGCGTGTCCGCCAATCGATCCCCCAGCCTCGCCTCGCCGACGTCCCCGGGACCGTCCGCCGCCTGATCCTGGAGAGCCGGCTCAAGGAGCGGGTCAAGCCGGGCGGGTCGATCGCGGTCGGGGTCGGCAGCCGGGGGATCACGGTGATTCCGACGGTCGCCAAGGCCGCCGTCGACGCCCTCAAGGAGATGGGCTTCAAGCCGTTCATCGTCGCGGCGATGGGCAGCCACGGCGGCGCCACGCCTGAAGGCCAGCGCGAGCTCCTGGCCGGCTACGGCGTCACGCCCGAGGCCATGGGCGTCGAAGTCCGCACCGACATGGACACCGTCGTCGTCGGCACCAGCCCGATCGGCCTGCCGATCTACTTCGACAAGAACGCCTATGAAGCCGACGGCATCGTCCTGCTGAACCGGGTCAAGCCGCACACCGACTTCCACGCGACCTTCGAGTCGGGCGTCCTGAAGATGATGGTCATCGGCCTGGGCAAGCGCCAGGGGGCCGAGCAGGTCCACAAGCTCGGGCTCCGGGGGATGAAGGAGGTCCTGCCGGCCGTCGGCCGCCACCTCATCCAGAACACCAAGTTCGCCCTCGGCCTGGCGATCCTCGAGAACGCCGACGACGTCCCCGCCGAGATCGTCCCCGTCGACCCCGACACGATCCTCGAGGTCGAGCCGGGCCTCCTCAACCGCGCACGAGAGTTGATGGCCCGCCTGCCGTTCGACCAGATCGACGTCCTGGTCATCGGCGAGCTCGGCAAGAACTACTCTGGCGCGGGGATCGACCCCAACGTCACCGGCCGCCTCATGATCGAGACCCAGAACGACTTCGAACGCCCCGTCGTCACGAGGATGGCGGTGCTCGACGTCTCGGAAGAGTCGCACGGCAACATCGTCGGCGTCGGCTTCGCCGACCTGACTACGGAGCGACTCGTCTCGAAGCTCGACATCGACGCGTTCCGGATCAACGTCCTGACCTCGTGCTGCCTCGAGCGGGCCCGGATCCCGATCACGCTGCCCACCGACCGCGACGTGTTCGACTCGGCCCTCCAGACCTGCTGGCGGATCGAGCCCTCGCAGGCCCGCCTCGTCGTCATCCCGAACACGCTCGAGCTGAGCACCTTGTGGGTCTCCCCCGCGCTCGCCGACGAGGTCAAGGCCCACCCCCACCTCGAGCTCGAGACCGACTTCGCCCCGATCCCATTCTCGAGCGACGGATTCCTCGACCAAGAGTCCCTCTTCCCCGACAGCGTCCGCGGCCGACGCGCCAAGGGCGCCGCCTACGCCGGTCATTGATCGATCAGGGATGAAGACAATCGATCCACAGATGACGCAGATGAACGCAGATGGGGAATTCTTAAAATATAAGAATTCGAGTTTTCTATTTGCGTTCATCTGCGCCATCTGTGGATAAATCCTCTTTTTCAACCACTCCGATGACATCACGATATCGGATCCTGGCGCTCGACGTGGACGGGACGCTCCTCGATCGCGAGGGGACGTTGCGTCCGAGCACCGTCGAGGCGGTTGCGCGGGCCGAGCGGGCGGGGATCCGGCCGGTGCTCTGCACGGGGAGACGCTACCGCCGGGCGAGGCCGATCGCGGAGCAGCTCGGTCTCGACGCCCCGCTCGTGTGCAACTCGGGGGCGATCGTCAAGGACCCCGCCGACCACCGCACGCTCTGGCGCGCCGACTTCGGCGCCGATCTCCTCGCCGAGATCCTCGACCTGTTCCGCATCCACGACGAGCCGGCCGTCTCCTTCACGGACCGCTCCCCAGACGAGCTCGACTTCCTCGTCTCGGTCGAATCGACGGGCCGCTCACACTTCGACGACTACCTCGCCAAGAACCGTCCCCACGCGCACGTCGACCCCGGCTGGGCCGACCGGATCGAAGGCGGCGTCCACTACCACATCACCGCCATCGGCACCAAACCGGCGATGCTCGCGTTTCAGAAAGCCGTGGAAGGCCGACTCCCCGGCCGGGTCCAGACCTTCGTCCAGCGGAGCCCGAAGTACTCCGGGACGATGTGCGAGGTCCTCCGGCACGACGCCAGCAAGTGGTCGGCCCTCCTCCACCTGGCCGAACTTTGGGGCGTCGACCCGGCCGAGATCTGCGCCGTCGGCGACGACATGAACGACCTCCCGATGATCGCCGGGGCTGGCCTCGGCGTCGCCATGGGCCACGCCCCCGCCGAAGTCCTCGACATCGCCGACCACGTCACCGGCGACCACGACAACGACGGCGTCGCCATGCTCGTCGATCGGCTCCTGGCCGAATAGGCCCGGGTTCGTCCTCGAACTCCACGAGAGCGAGAGGATGGAGCCCACCATGATGGTTGCAACCAGACTCAAGGGGACGAACAATCGAAGGAGATAGTCGCGCCCCTGGAGTCGCCGACATGTCCCGGCCATCGACGACCGATACGACGATTCTCGTCCTGGGCGTGGCGATCCTGCTCGCCGCCACTCATCAATCGGACACGAATGAGTGGCTGGCGCTGCTCTGGATCTGGGTGCTCCACTTGATCCCCGCCGTGATCCTCTCCGCCCCCATCGTGTACTTCGCCGGCAATCACGTTCGTTGGAATGCCGTGGATTTGATGGTCTTCCTGCTCCCGTTCAGCCTCTGGTCCGTCCTGATGTTCTCGACTGCCTCCTCAGGAAAGAGCCTGGGGAATCTCATCGAGCCAGTCCTGTTCACCCCGGCGATTCCGCTCGCCGCGGCGATCCGCGAGTTCATGGGACCTCGCGACGACGAAAAGGTGTGGACGACGGTCCTGCTCGCCTTCGTCTGCCTCGCCGCAGTCGGCGTCCTCCTCGGGACGCCCCCACTGCCGGAATAAGAGACACGCCCAGCGCCAATCGGCCCCACAGGATTGCCCCAGTGTTTGCAAGATCCCCGATTCGGAAGAGGAGTGCGGAAAGACTCTCACAGGCCTCGAGAGAATTATCCCAATAGAAGAGTTACACTTATTGATTAATTTATTTTACATTTCAAACTCTTCAACCCAAGAGTCGTGAGGATCGAAGGATTCCACAAAGACATCGGACGGGTCCGGCCGGCCCGGGTACATCGCGACGATCATCGTAACCAGGTAGAGGGAATACAGGCTGGCGAGGATGACGCGATCACCTGGAGCTGCAAAGGCTCCTCCAGGCATCAGATCCGAAAGGATGAAAAAGCAATCCGTGAGGACGAGAGGAAGGACGCCCAGGCAGAACACGCCGAGCTGTAAGAGCTTGATCCGATGTGAGCAATGGTTGGCATTGATATGCCGCTTGCCCGCCCGAAAACGGATGAGCAAGGCGACGATCGGCAGGATGATGGCGGTCAGCTCAATCGCCCCGCGTCGGCCGGGAAACAGCGACTTGACGCCCATCGGGATGAGCATGATGCAGGCGGGCAGGGCAGCGTCCCAGGTCAGGACCCTCAACGCCCAGCCGCGAAAATCCACACGAAGGCTCATCCTTCAAATCCGGGCCGCCTTGGGGCCCTCGACACAAGCTTACTAATCAGGCCTGTGGTGAAGCGAGGGTATTGTCTCGTGCCATTCTGATCCCGTCCGGGGAGGAGCGAGCCCCAAGGCTAAATGCTCAGCGGGGGGAACTGGGATTCCGGAGGACTCGGAGATAGCGCTGGATTTCGTCTTCGGTGAGGCCGGCTTTCCGACTGAGGATGGAATGAACGTCTTCGGGTGAGGCCTCGCGGAGCTGTTGGCGGTCCTCGGGGGAGAGGGCCTGCAACTTCGTGCGGATCTCGTTGGGAATGCCGAGGGCTGTCTTACCCTTCACCCTGGGGGTTGGGGTTGGGGCTGGGATCACCGGGTAGAAGGTCGCGTCCCGCTTCTTTTCGTCGCTCAAGAGCGAGGCGGGCTCGAGGGAGACGCTCTCTCCAGGCTTCACGCCCTCCTTGACCTCGACGCTCTTGTCATTCGTCATTCCCAGCGTGACCTCGCGCCAGTCGACCCCGCCGTCGGGCCGCTTCACGGCGACATGGTCCTTGCGATCGTAGCTGACCACCGCCTGAACTGGGACGCTGAGGACGTTGTCGAGCTCTGTTACCAAAATATCGACCTGGGCGGTCATGCCGGGTCGCAGGCCGGAGATCGGCTCATCGATCGAGACGTGGCACGTATAGACCTTGATATCGCGATTGAAGAAGTTCGACGGGTCGGGCAGGGGGGCAACGTCCTTCACCACGCCGGTAAACTCCTTGTCGGAGAAGGCGTCGACACGGATCCGCGCCCGGAGTCCGACTTTCAGCCTATCGACGATCGACTCGTGGATCTTGGAGTTAACCTGGATCTGGGAAAGGTCGGGGACGGTGAAGATTATCTGCCGCTCGCGGACCGTCGCCCCTTCCTCGATCTGAGGTTGCATCTGGGTTCCGATCCGGCTCGGGTCGTTCGCATAGACGAGCACGCCGTCGGCAGGGGCGAACATCTGACAATAGCCGATCTGTTTCTCCAGGCCCGCGACTTTCGACCGCTCAGCGTCCCAGGCCGCTCTCGCGTCCGCCTCAACCGCGTGGGCCTTCTCGAGCCGGTTGCGGAGTTGCTTGAGAGACTTCTCCTTGGTGTATTTTTCGAGGGTCGCCTGCTTCGCCTGCTCGACCTGTTGCGCGACGCGGCCTCGCTCGATGGCCTGCTCGGCGGCAGCGATGCGATCCTCAACGTCGAGCACAGTCGTGACGGTGGGAGGTGGCCTGTTCCCAGCCTGGCCGAGTCGGGCATCTTCGAGTTGCTCGCGTGCGTCCCGTGATCGCTTCAGTTGTTCCTCGGCTCTCACGGTCGCCAAACGCGCCAGCGACGCATCCCCTTTGATGGCCAGGAGCTCCTGGGGGTAGATCCCGTCCTCATACTCCTTGAGCGCGAGTTCGGCCACCTCACGCTCGCCTTGGGTGATTCGATACGCGGACTCGGCCTTCTTGGTCTGCTCCACCTGGAGGACCAGCCGATCCTTGAGCGGCGCCGAGTCAAGCTCGCAGACGAGCTGGCCCGCCTTGACTCTCCTCCCTTCGGGGAGGATTGAGATGATCGTGCTGGAGCCCATGACCTTGTTGAAAACGCTCGCGACCCGAGTCGACTCCAAGTTGCCACGCTCCTGGACGTTCACGACGAGCTTGCCGGGCTTGACCTCGGCGAAGACGCCGGCAGCGGGTGAGGATTTCGGAGGCTCGGCGGTCTGGGCCTCGGCGACCGCCGTGCCTCGGGCGGCGATGGTGACGACCCCGGACGTGGACGCGCCGAGGACGAAGAGCAGGGATGCGGCCTTCCACCAACGGTTCATGGCCATGGTCCTGAGGACCTCCAGGGCGAGAGACGAGGCGACCCCTTCGAGGGCCGCCCGGGTTGAGACGAATCGGACGGCGGCGAGTGCCGTCGAGCTCACGAGTTCGGCGGAGAGGGCCTCGTGGGCCCCCAGCCCCAGCGGGACGGCGGCGCCGGTAAGAGGGCCGGAACCGGCCCCGGGGACGAGGCCGCGACGGCCGAGGCGGTCCCGAAGGCGCTGGCGGCCCCGGGCCAGACGACTGCCAATCGTCCCGACCGGGCAGCCGAGGTGCCTCGCGGCCTCCTCGCAGGTGTGCCCCTCCAGGTCGCAGAGCACGACCGGCTCGCGATAACGCTCCGGGAGCCGGTCGATCTCCTCGTGGACGGCCGAGGCCAGTTCCCCGAGGTTCTTGCCGTCGTCCTTGTTCATCCACATCTCGGCCGCCCTCGACTCGACCGACCGCCGACGTGCCGCCGCGCCCCGGGCACGCCCGGCGGCCCGACACGCGACCCGGTGCAACCACGGGCCGATCGAGTCGCGGACCCAGAGGGACCCTCCTTTGCGTGCCAGCACGAGGAAGGTGGCCTGGAAGGCGTCCATCGCCTCGTGGTGGTCGCGGAGGATCCCGCGGCAGACCCGCAGGACCATCGGGCCGTGCCGCTCGACGAGGGCGGCGAACGCGAGTTCGGCCGCCTCGTCGCGACGGGTCGCGAACCGCTCCAGGAGCTGGCCGTCGGTCAGCCCGGCGGCCGTCCCCACGCTGAAGAGCATGCGGATCTGGCCGCGAGGAAGCCCCTTGGGATTCTCTGCCACGAGCCCGTCCCCCTCGCGGTCGACTTGTCTCAACCCTATCCAGAGTGTAAAGCCACGGAACCGGCGGTCTTATCCAGGTTTTTTCCGGAATCCCGCCGACGACCTCCGAGTCCGCAAACTTGCCGAGTGCGCGTGAAGGCCAGGACTCGATCCGGAACGTGGTATCGAAGTCGGACGCCGTCAACGATACTGGTGAACGCGCCTCGGCCGCGCCGGAGCCGGCCGGGACGTTCGCGAGGGGACGTCGGCGACGGGTTCGGGCGCGGGCTCCTCAGGGACAGGCGAGACCGAGTGCGAACATGCCAACGCCAGCAGAGCGCCGGGTTGCCGACGAGAACCGCGACGCCGGATCGAACCAGTACGAGCTCCTGGAGCCGTTCCCGACCCACGACGCCAAAGGGGGGGCACCCTCGCCGGTCGCCCGGGGCAGCGGAGGGGGCATGACGCCAAGTCGATTCGAGGATGCCCCTGGCAGTCGGCCGACCGAGGTTCCCGAGCCGGGGGCCCGGGCGTTCGCCTGGGGGATCTGGAGCCTCACGGTCCTGGCCGCGTTCGCGTTCGTCGCCGCCTTCGGGACGAAGATCCCGTTCTGGGACGATTACAACCTCATCCCGACGCTCGTCCGCGCCCGGCCGCTCACGACAGGATGGCTCTGGGAGCAGAACAATGAGCACCGGAACGCCTTGCCGAAGTTGATCCTCCTCGGCGCCGACCGACTCGCGGGCGACGACATCCGGGCCGGGATGGTCCTGAGCGTCGCGGCGCTCGCGGTGCTGGCCGCCGCGATGATCGCCCTCGCCGGGCGATTGCCGGGGGGGCCTCGGCCCTCCGACGCCCTCTTTCCGCTCGTCTTGCTCAGCCTGGGACAGGCCGCGAACCTGCTCTGGAGCATCCAGTTCGCGGTCGTCCTCCCGACCGTCCTGGCAACGCTCGTCCTCGCCCCGATGCTCGCGCGTCCCGCCTGGCCCGGCCTGGGCAAAGCCTGGGTCGTGGGTCTGGCGATGGCCATGCTCCCGCTCTGCGGAGGGACGGGGCTGGTTTTCGTCCCGGCCTTCGCAATCTGGCTGCTCGGGGCGGCCGTGGCCGAGGTCCGCTCAACACACTCGGGCCGTTGGATCCGAGCGGTCGCCATCGTCCTCGCGACCGGTCCAGGCGTGGCCCTGACGGCCTTCTACTTCAAGGACTTGCACCGGACCGTCAACCCCGAGGTCCCCGACTTCGCCTTCCGCATCGCCCGGACGGCCCTCCAGTTCCTGACGGGGGGGCTCGGGATGACATCGGCGACGGCCTGGCCTTGGTCCGGGGGCGTGACACTCGGATTGATCGTCGCAGCCGGGGTCTTCCTCCTACGGGCCTGGGGCAAGCACCCCGAGGAGCGTTCCCGCATCTTCGGCCTCCTGGCCTTCCTCGCGGGGCTCTCGGCGCTCGCCGCCGCGGTCGGTGTGGGGCGGGGCTGGGCCGGCGATCGCGCGGGGTTCCAGCCCCGATACGTGACGATGGCGACGCCGTGCTGGTGCTGGCTCGCCTTGGCCTTCCGGCTCTACGCGCCCCCGGCAACCGCGAGAGTTGTGCCCAACGTCCTGCTTGTGCTCGCGTGCGTCCTGGCCTGGCCTAACGCCGAGGAGGCCCTGGATCGAGGACGCGAGGGGGCCGCCCAGGCCTCGTCACTCTCGCACGACCTCGCCGCCGGCATGCCGGCCTACCGGCTCGTCCGGAAATACACCCCGTACCTCTGCCCGGCCCAGGATGCGGTCGCCGTCTACCTCCCGATGCTCCGGGACGCCGGCTTCGGCCCGTTCAAGTCGCTGCGAGAATCCCCGGCCTTCCGCACGACGACAATCCCGCCCATGCCCTCACATATTTCCATGGCACGTTGGGAAGGGAACACGGCCCTCCTCACGGGAGTCGACCCCCAACTGACCTATGTGCTCGCGAAGCCTCGCCACGTCGCCGGGATCCGCATCAAGTACAGCCACGGCAACAACCAGAAGGCTCCGGCTCGATTCGTCATGAACTGGCGCGGGCCCGGCCAGTACGACGACTCGCCCGAACGACGCTACGCCAATTGGAACTTCCCCACCGGCGAAGGGAAGGAGACAACCATCTGGGTCGACGACAATCTCAGTGAATTCCGGATCCAGCCCGACAACCAACCCGGCGCGTTCCGGATCGACGAGATCGCGCTCCTGGAGGACTGAGCGCCTCCGGCGAATCTCTCCCGGTCCCTCGAGCTCGGCTCCCGGGGTTGTCCTTGTCCCTTTCGGAGGTCTGAAGCGTCGTGCAGGAATCCCTACCCGAAGCCTCCTGGGTCCGCGAACCGGGGGTCGATGAGGACCGGACCCTGGAAGAGAACTGGCTCTTCCGCCTCCGCCGCGAACGGTTCCTCTCCCGAGTCTCGGGGCGGGTGCATCACTACTACGTGATGCACTTGGCGGACGCCGTGAACGTCATCGCGGTGACCCCCGACCAGCAGGTCGTCCTCGCCCGCCAGTTTCGCGCAGGGTCGGGGAGGGACAGCCTCGAGACACCCGGCGGCCTGATCGATGCGGGCGAAGCCGCAGCCGAGGCCGGGGCGCGCGAGCTCCTCGAGGAGACCGGCTACGCGGGCGATCCCCCCGTCACCCTGGGGACCGTGTGGTCGAACCCCTCGATCATGACCTCGAAGTCGACGACCGTCCTCATCACCAACGCCCGGCGCGTGGCCGAGCCCAAGCTCGACCACAACGAGGAGGTGGCCGTCGAGCTCGTCCCCACCGCCGAGATCCCGGCGATGATCCAGGACGGCCGGATCGACCACTCGCTGGTGGTCTGCGGACTCCTCTGGTGGCTCGGTGGCTCGCGTCCGACAACCCCGGGCGGATCGCGATGATGGACGACCTGACGGGGAGACCACGCGAGTCGGGATCTTCCGCGGAACCTTTGCCCAATGGTGATGCGCCAGGGCAGGGGGGGGCCACGGACAAGGCGTCGACAAAAGCCTGGTGGTGGCTCGTGCTCCAGGTGATCGTGATCGTCGAAGTGCTCGCACTCGCGGCCTTCCGGACTCCCGAGGAGCGGTTCCGGCGGTTCGCGTTCTGGGATTCGGGTGCCGAGCTCGTGGTGCAGGACCAACTGCGCCAGGGGCGACAGCCCACGATCGACTTCGGCCACGTCTACGGGCTCTTGCCCCTGCTCGTCGGCCGGGTTTGGTACGGGACGTTCGGCCTCTCACCGGGCTCTTTCCGCGGGTTGATGCTCGCGTGCAGCCTCGCGACGGCCTGGGGCCTCGCCCGATTCGCGGCGGCCCGGCGATTCGGGCTGGCTGGCGTCGCGCTCGTCCTCCTGGCGATCCCTGATACCCTCCTCTCCGCCGCGATCACGCTCGTCCACGCGTTGGAGCAAGCCTTGCTCGTCATCGCCCTGTCCGAACACGCCCGAGGACGACGCCGATCGGCTATCGCCATCATGACGGCCTGCTTATTCGTGAAGCCGTCGATGGCGTACTTCTACGGCTTAGGCCTGGTGATCGCCATCGGAGTGGCGACGTGGCGGAAGGGCCCCGTGGCCCTGGCCCGCGCCTTCGCCCCCGCAGCCCTGACGGGGATCGGACTGTCGGCGCTGCTCGCCCTGGCCTTCGGGCCCGTCCCTCTCTTCAACACGCTCGTCCCCTCGGGCGGACTCGAGCTCTATCGCGAAAGCCACTACGGCTTCTTCCACGGGATCGGCCGGGCGTTCTGGGTCCTCCCCGGCGCGGGGATCCGGGACTACTTCCGATATGAGGTGGGCTTCTGGCTCCTCGGGACATTCCTCCTGATCGAAGGTGCCCTCACCCCCCTTTGGAGACGGACACGCGTGGCCTCGACGCGTTCGGAGGCGAACAGTAGCGTGCTCGACGACGAGCTCATCGCCTCCTGCGCATTCCTGCACGTCGCCTTCGTCACGCTCTTCTTCGGGAACCGCGGATCCTGGGCCTACTACTTCTCGGTCCTGATCCTCGGCTTGGCGACCCTGGCCAAGCGAAATCGGCCGCACGCGGTCGCGGCCTGGGGACTTGCCTTGCTGCTGCTCGTGAGCGATCGCTCGAAGCTCGTCGAGACCGCCCGAAGTTGGTCCGAGTTGCGTCCGAGCGCCGAGACTCTCAACCTGTGGGCGTCGCCGAAGGAACGGGCGGAATGGTCCAAGGTGCTCGAGCTCACCCGAGGGAGCGAGCCCGCCCTCCTTGCGTTGCATGACGGGGCGGCCTTGCTCACCCCGGGTTTCGCCCCCCCGATTAGCGGGTATTTCGACCCCGGCTACGCCCTCCCGGGCGAGATCCGCCGCAAGGCGGACCAACTCGCGTCGGCCAAGATGATCGTCCGGTTCATCCCACGTGACTGGCGGGGCTTCACCCTCTGGCCCGAGTTGGCCGACGCCCTCGACGGCTGCGAACCCGTCTGGCAAGGCGATCTCTATCGCGTCGATCGTCGGACACGACCGCCCGCCCGTTCCCTCGGGCCCACGCCGGGCCAGGCTGCAAAGGATACCGATCGGAGAACACCGCATCAGGAGGCTCGGGGTGGAACGACCGGAGCGGACCCGGTCGCCGGCGGCCGATTACGGCCATAGATGCGAAACGTTCCGAGCGTCCGCACCTGGGTATAACGCAACCGGGCCCGCTCGACCAGGACCTTCGGCAATCCCATAGGATTGTCGACATACTCTGGCGCCAACAGGTCGGAGGTCGTGACGATCGCGTCGTAGTCCTGCGAATCGATCCGCTCCCGAATCGTCCGAGGGTCCAGTCGTCCCGTTTCCACGAGCATGCGGAACAGCCAGGGGTCTCCGAAGGCCGCACGCTTCCCCTGATAGAGATCGACCAGTCCGGAATCCGTCAGCAATCGCATGTTCTCGTCTTTGGCCAATGCAAATATTTGATCGTACGTATTGAGGGCCAACCGTCCCATCGGCCCCGAGACGTCGCGCGTCAGCTCGCCGGCGCGAGTCGCCTGCCGGGAGGCGTACCGGAGCCCCGGCAGGATCGCGGCGATCGCGAGGAGGATGGCTCCCGCCCAGGCGACCGCCCCGCGCCGATCTCGAATCAGCCGGGCCTCGTCGAAGAGGAGGCCGACCGCGAAGGCCTCGGCGATGCGGAGGCTGAGATAGTAGTTCTGCTCCGCGCCCCGTTTCCCGGCAAGGCCGAGGCTCCCCACGAGGAGCACGATCGTCATCGTGGCGATCCGGGCACTCCCCGGCCGCTTCAAGCCCCGGAGGCACAGGCCCAGCCCCACGATCGGCAGGAGCAGGAGGTCGGGCGAGGTGTCGCGAATCATCCGCAGCGTTAGGGCCCACCCGAGGAGGTCCCAGGGCGTCTTCCCCTCGGCCAGGAGCGAGGGGACGAAGTTGGGCTCGACCAGAGACCCAATGCCGAAGACGACGGCCAGGACGGCTAGGACGCCCCCGAGCAGGTTGCGAGCCCGGATTCGCTCCCCCTCGACGACCAGGGCAAGACACGAGGCGGCGAGGAAAACCACGGCCGTCTGCTTGCTCAGAATCGACAGGACGATCAGGAGACCCCCGAGGATCACCCCCGAGCGATGCCGAAGCGAGGAAAGCAAGAACCCGCCGATCCCGAGCAGCTCGGCCAGCATGTCGGGGCGCACCATCACCGAAAACCCGTACATCGGCGAGGCGCCGAGGCTCAAGACGCCCGCCGTGATTCCCGCAAGGTAGCCGGAACGCCGGGCGACCACCCAGGCGATCAGAAGCGTGGTCAAGACCGCCGAGCCGAATGTTAGGGCTCGTCCGATCGAGAATAAGCCCGGGATGTCGGCCCCCGACCATCGGCCCAGGATCCCGACCAGGCCGAAATAGAGAGGTCCGAAGAAGTTGGCGACGTGTGGATAATCCCTCCAGGCGGGGTAGAGGCTCTCCCCGAGCTCGACCCGGTAGGCGAGGAGGACCATCTTCGCCTCGAGAAAATACGACTCGAGCGGGTACGCCAGCATCATCGAGGCGAATTCGAGATATCGGAGGAGCCGGATCACGCCGAGGAGAAGCAACGAGACCAGCAGCAGTCGACGTACGATGATCATCGGGGCCATGGGGATCCGGGGCGACGTGTCGTCCCACCGCAACGGCGGGTGTCAAGGATCTCCGCATATCATACGCCGAGGGTCGCCCTTGCCAACCAGGCCTCTTCGCCTCTGGGGGCCGATTCGCGCCCGACATCAACGGACGGCCTGAGCCTCGAGGAGCATCGAGAGGGCCTCTTGGCGGGTCCCTTCGGCGGCGGAGTCGCCCCGGAGCATCGCGGCGAGCTCGTCGACTCGGTCCGACTCGGCGAGGGGCGTGATCGTGGTCCGGGTCCGCCCACGCTCGACGTGCTTGCGGATGACCCACTGTCGCGAGGCGAAGCTGGCCATCTGCGGCAGGTGGGTCACGCAGACGACCTGATGGTGTTCGGCGAGCTCGGCCAGGGTCCGGCCCAACACCGCCCCGAGCCTTCCGCCGACGCCGGTGTCGATCTCGTCGAAGACGAGGGTCGGGACCGAGTCGGCCCCCGCCAGCACGGCCTTGATGGCGAGAGTGACCCGGGAGAGCTCGCCCCCCGACGCGATCTTGCGCAAGGGGCGGGGGGCCTCGCCGGGGTTGGCCGAGAAGAGCATCTCCACGCGGTCGATGCCATCGTCCCCGGGAGTTGCAACGAAGGGGTCATCGCCCGGGTCGAGGGATTCCACCTCCACCGAGAGCCTCGCCCCGGCCAGCCCGAGGGCTTTCAGCCGGACCTGGATCGCCTTGGCGAACGCCTTGCACGTCTTCCGGCGTGCGAGCGAGAGCGACTCCGCAGCCTCCTTCAACGCACCCCAGGCCTGCCTGATCGGCTCATCGAGGCCGAGGAGGTCGGCGTCGTCGCGCTCGATCCCGCCGAGGAGGGTCTCGACCTCGTCACGACGGGCGGCGAGGTCGTCGGGGGCGCAGTGGAACCGGCCGGCAAGCCGTCGGTAGAGGGCCAGGCGAGTCTCGATCTCGTCGAGCCGACCGGGGTCGCCGTCCCAGTCTCGCCCGAGTTTGCGGAGGACGTAGGCCGCCTCTCGGGTCTCGTCCGCCAGGCGTTCCAGTAACGCCGAGACCTCGGCCAACTCGGGGACGGCGTCGGCAACGGGTTCGAGGCTCCGGGCCACGCGCTGGAGGATCTCCCGGGCGGAGTGGTCGGCCTCGTAGAGCTGGGCGTACCCCTCGACCGCGGACGTACGGATCTGCTCCGCATTGGCGAGGCCATGCGCCTCCCGAGCCAGCTCGTCGAACTCGCCGGGGCGGGGCTCGGCCCCCTCGAGCTCGTCGCGTTCGAACTCGAGCAAGGCGCGTTGACGCTCGCGCTCGCGGGCGTCGCGGATCAATTCCTGCCGATGGCGACGGAGGGAGTCATAGACCTTGCGACGGCGTCGATATTCGCCGAGCAGGCCCTCGAGGCCGCCGTATGCGTCCAGGAGGCTTCGCTGGCAGTCGGGTTCGAGCAGGGCGAGTCCTTCATGCTGGCCGTGGATGTCGACGAGCCGACGGCCCAGGGCCTGGAGGGTGGCCACCGTGACGGGGAGGCCGTTCGCCTGTGCGGAGCTTCGCCCCTGCGCCGAGATTCGTCGGGTCAGGATCAGCTCGTCGTCGTCGAGCGGCCCTCCAAGGATCGACTCGACGGCCTCGCGGAGCCGGGCCTCGCGGATCTCGAACACCGCGGCCGCCCTCGCCTCGCCGCGTTCGGCTCGGACGAACTCCGCCGACGCCTTGCCCCCCAGGACCAGCCCGAGCGCCGTCAACAACAGGCTCTTACCCGCCCCGGTCTCGCCCGTCCAGGCGCAGTAACCCTCTTGAAGGTCGACCCGGATATCCTCGATCAGAGCCAAGTTCTGGACCGACAGTTCGCGCAGCACGGCCTTCGAGCCTCCCTCTCGCGAGCGACTCTTCTACGAGACCTGGTTGGTTGACTCTTGCGACGATGCTCTGGAAACCGACCGCCGAGAGTTCAGGCCGGTGGCACTCCTGCCCCGCGAGCGTACGGAATGGACACGGCCCGCTCCCGGGGATACGTCCTCCGTCGGGCGAGACGGGCCCGCCCGACGAACGGCCGATCGGAAGCGAAGATCAAGAAATCTTTTCGAGCTTCAAGTTCTTGACGTGGAACGCCAAGGCCTCGCGGACGTGCAAGTCCCAGTATTCCCAGTCATGCTTGCCGGGGAATTCCTGGTATTCGTGAGGAATGTGCAGACCTTCGAGGTGCTTGTGGAAGTCGCGATTCTGCCCGATGAGCCCGTCGTCGACCCCGCAGTCGATCCGCATCGGGGGGATCTGGCCGTGGTCGACCCGTTCCGCGATTGCGAAAGGATCCTCGGGACCGCCGGCACCCTTCGGCCCGAAGATCCTCACGGCGTCCGGGACGAACTTGGCGTAGTTCTCGGGATCCTGTCGGACGAAGCCCAGGGCCCCCGAGTGGGAGTTGATGCTGGCGAATTTGTCGTGGTGCTTCAACCCGACCTTGACCGCACCATAGCCTCCCATCGAGAGGCCCCCGATGGCTCGGCCCCCGCGCTCCGCCTTGACGGGGAACGTCCGGTCGACCAGCCCAATAATGTCCTTGACCAGGTCGTCCTCATAAGGGTACGAGCCGTCGGCCGAGTTCGTGTACCAACCTCGGCCGCCGTCGGGCATCACGACCGCCAGGGGGAGCCCGGCGACGTAACGCTCGATGCTCGTCCGCCGCATCCAGATCGTGTGGTCGTCGGACAGCCCGTGGAGCAGGTAGAAGACCGCCCAGGGCCTCGGGATTTTCGGGTCGTCGGGGAAGACGATATTGAACGCCGAGGCCTTCCCCAGCGAATGGCTGAAGTACTGGATCGTGGCGAACGCCATCGGAATCCTCGCGGGAACGTGATTCGCGTGCGGTGAAGAGGTTCGCGATCCGACGGTGGGGGCTAACTTACTTGATCTTCGCCCCGGGGATGCACTCGGGGTCGTCGGCCGTCAGGAGGATCACGCGCTCGCCCGAGGTCGCGGCCAGGAGCATCCCGTTGGACGTCTCACCGCGGAGCATCGCCGGCGCGAGGTTGTTCACGACGATGATAAGCTTCCCGACGAGTTGCTCGGGCGTGTAATGCTGTCGGATCCCCGCGACGATCTGCTTCGTCTCCCCGCCGACATCGATCTGGAGCAGCATCAGCTTATCGGCGTTCGGGTGCGGTCGCGCCTCCAAGATCTTCGCGACGCGCAGCTCAACCTTGGCGAAATCCTCATACAAAATCGGCTCGGACATCGGCGATCCTCGTGTCGTTCCCCGGTTCAATGCTTGCGATTGGGCATCCTAGCCAGGGCCTTCGGGCCTTGTCAAGCGGTTTCCTGTACCCGCGTTCACTCGACCCCGGGATCCCCGAAAAGGGCCCCAGGAACGACCTCGAGCCCGGGCAACAAATAGGTGCGATAGCTGGATGTTGACGACACCGTCGACTCCTCCCAGGCATCCCCCGCTCGATGGTGGACACGCATCTCACGTCGCGCCGGATCGAGGATCCAGTATTCGGTCACACCGACATGCAAATACTCTTCTCGCTTTTCGACATAATCACGCGATTCGCCACCACGACTCACCACCTCGACCACGATTTCCGGCGTCCAGCTCGTCCAGGGCCGGGCACCAGGCGGGGGAGGTTTCAAGTAGAGCGCCTGATCGGGGTGGCGATCCGACTGCATCCCCGGCAGCCGCAGTCGGCACTCGCTGCCGTTGGCCCGATAATTGATCACCCCCGGATGCTGGAGATGGTAGACCACGAAGAGCTCGGTGATCCGCCCGACGATCCGCCCGTGGTGAATGCCCGGGACCTCGGTCACGTCGATGATCCCTCGCGCGAGTTCGTAGAGCCAGCCCCCTTCGAACTCGGCCTCGATGAATTCGTCGAGGCTCATCCGCCGGCCGTGATCGACCGGGCCGACCCTGCGAGTGGCGGTGGCCATGACCTGACGCTCCATGGAAGACCGCGTCCCGTATCAAACGGCTCTACCGAACGATGGAAGGCCCGTCTCGACCTTTGGAACGCTCTCGGCCTCCAGCATCCCAATCCCGAGATCATCCGGCAATCGCCCTGTGACGTCTTTGATCTCAGTCATCTTCGGGCGTTTCGAGCAACTCGGACGGCCGCACCTCGAGCCCGGGCAACCGATGGGTGCGATAGGTTGATGCCGTCGATACCGTCGACTCCTCCCACACGTCGCCGACCCGTCGATGCACAAGCATCTCGCGTCGCGACGGGTCGAGGATCCAGTATTCGGCGACGCCCGCGCGAAGGTACTCGTCGCGCTTCTCGACGTAGTCGCGCGACTCCCCGCCGACACTCACCACCTCGACCACGAGATGAGGCACCCAGCGGGCCCAGATGTTGGTCCCGGGCGGTTGGGGATCGAGATAGATGGCCTGGTCGGGATGGCGGTCGGACTGCATCCCCGGGAGGCGGAGGCGACACTCGCTTCCCCCCGCGCCATACTGGATCACGCCCGGATGGGATTCCTCGTAGAGGATGAACGTCCGAGCCAACCGACGCACCATCCGCCCGTGAGACGGGCCCGGGACCTCGGTCACGTCGATGACCCCTCGCGCGAGCTCGTAGAGCCAGCCGTCGTCGAATTCGGACTCGATGAACTCGTCCAGGCTCATCCGCCGACCGTGGTCGGCGGGGCCGATCCTGCGTGTGGCGGTGGCCATCGGTCGTCGGGGCCATTGACCCCGCCTCGGGTTATCGGCCGCGGTTGGGAGTCGCCAGGCGGAGGAGGCCACCGAAGAGGCCGCGGATGACCGCCCAGGCGATGACGAAGGGGGTGCTCGGATGCTTCAGGACGGTCGGCTGATTCCCCTCGAAGGCGAAGTGCCCGAAGAACATCAGGGCGTACCCGCCGAGGAACAGTCCGAGCGACCATAGCGGCTTGAACGGAAGGAGGATGACCGCCGCCGCGACCATCGGCCAGCCGACCCCGACGTGCAAGACGTGGTTGACCGGGTGCGTGTGGTCCTGGCGATACTTCTCCACGAACCGGTCGAACTTCGAGGGATCGCCCATCGCGGAATTCCTTTCCAAACAGAAGGGAAGCTATCAACCTCTCGACTCGAGTCTCGACCTACGACACGCCGGTCTCGGTCACTTGGCCCCTTGAGTAACCTTCGCGGCCGCACCCTTGATTTTGGCATCGGGGTACGAATCCAGATGCTTGTGCGCGATCTTTTCCCAGTAGACCTCGAACTTGAAGTGCGGCGAGTTGTCCATATCGTGGCAGCGGACGCAGAAGCCGGACTTGTTCACCTCGTCGGCCTTGCGGGCGATCGCACGGCGGAACTCGGGGTTCGTCGGCTCGGCCACGTGCTTGGACGCCGGGCCGTGGCAGTTCTCGCACTGGTTCCCCTTGAGGTTGGCCGTCTTCTCGGCCGAGAACCAGCCCGAGTTGTACTCGAAGCCCGTCGTGTGACAACTGACGCACTCGGCGTCGAACTGGTGGTCGCTTCGACGCCCCTTCGGATCCTTCACGATGTCCTCGAAGGCGTGGGCGTGCTTGCTCGCGGCCCATTTCTCGAAGGTCTTCGGATGGCACGACTTGCACGTCTCGGCACCGACGAACGTGGCCCCCGGCGCCCCGCCGACGAAGTCGCGGCGAGGGAAGGTCTCGACGATCGCTCGCTGCTTGAGCATCTCCTGAAAGTCATCCTCGATCAGCTTTCGCATCGGCTCGGCGTCGCCGTTGTATTTGTCGTTCAGGGCGATTCGCTGGTAGCGATACTTCGGCACACCGTCCGGGTAGAGCCCGATGACGCCGACATACTGCCCCTTCTTGCCGACGCTCACCAGGATGGTCTTGCCGCCGTTGAGCGGTTCCGCGTCCTCGGAGGCGTCGAGGATCGAGGTCGCGACGATGATGTCGAAGCCGGGGAACTTCCCGGCGAGCGACTTGGCGAGCTCGGTCGACCCCTGGACCATGAGGACCTGGGTCTGCGTGTCTTTCTCGAGGTCGGCGAGGATCTCGCCGAGCCCTTGCTCGGGGGGCGTGATGCTTGGGAGGAGGAGATCCTTGGCGGGGTCGGAGAGCTTGTTCAGGGATTCGGGGTCGATCACGGCGGTGACGCCGATCTTGACCGGGCCCGACGCGGTCTTCAGGCTCTTCCTGACCGTGTTCTCGAAGCCCTGGGCCGCGGTGACGTTCGCGGCGAGGACCTTGGGCTGTTCGGGCATGTTGAGGAACTGTCCGAGCGCCTCGTCGACCCCGACCTTGAGATCCTCGGCGGAGAGGGCGAGGGCGTCGTACTTCATGAGCGACAAGGCCTTGAGGGCAACCTCGAAGGTGGCCTTCTCCTGCTCCGGTCCGCCTCGGGCCAGGGCGGGGTCCTTGATCAGGCTGCCGAGGTCGATCATGGCCATCGGCCAGCCCTGCTGCTCGGTACGCTTGATCAGGTCGAAGCGGCGACGAAGGCCGCCGAGCTGCCCCATCGCGCAACCGCAAGGCTCGAGGTAGCCGTCCTGCTCACCCGAGATCAGGAGCGTGCCGGCCGGCTTCGGCCAGTCGGCGAACAGCTTCGCACCCGTTGAAGAGGCCGCGGGGCCCCCCGGCGCCGTCGAATTCTTGGTCGGCGTGGACGTCCCCGAGTTGCACCCGACGTAGGCGAAGACGGCCACGACCAAGGCCAGCGCGGCCGGCGGCCGGTAGTAGGTACGGGGCATCGCATTCCTTTTCCGAACCAGGGGAGGAGGTCCCGGGCCTCGTGCCCGAAAGAACATGACGTGTTGAATGACGACGCATCCCCCGTCGCCTCCCTCGAAGGCGGCCGGGGGAGAGTTATAGCGTCACCAAGGCCCCGAGATAAGACCAACCTCGGGGTTTCGGCAATCCCGCCCGTGCGTCAGGCGTCGTTCAGCCGGCGTCCCGGACGAAGAGGTTGATCGGGACGCGAAGTTCGGGGGCCTGCGGATGGTCGGTCTTCAGGATGATCACGTCCTCGATCCTCCCCGGCGACGCCCCGGGCGGGATCGTGATCGTGAGGTCATACTTCCGGGTCTTGCTGACGCTCTCGCCGGGCACGACCTCGACCTTCAGGTTCTCCGGCTTCTTCGCGATCGTGAACACGGTCTCGCGACCCCCTCGGGAGAGCAAGGTCACCTTGCCGATGCCCCCGTCCTTGGCCGAGATGTCGTGCATCGTCAGCTTCTCGGGGATGATCGTGATCGGCCCGACCATCTTCCCGGTGATCGGCAACGTGATCTCGGGCTGGTTCGGGTGGTCGGTCTTGATGATGACGTCCTCGCGGAACGAGCCCAACGGCAGGCCCCGCTTGACCTTCACGATGACCCGGTGCCCGGCCTTCGCCTTCAACTGCTTCTGTTCGTCCTCCGACAGCGGCTCGCTGGCGAGGACGATGATCTCCGGCTTCGAGCTCGTCAGCTCGGTGAGCTTCATCTCGGGACGGTCGGGCGAGTAGATCGCGATCTTGGCCAGGTGTTCCTCGACGTCGGTCGAGAGGTTCAGCATGCTGATGCCCCGGTTGTCGGGGTACACGATGATCGCGGGCTGGACCTCGCCCTCGGCGGCGAAGACGAACTTCGGATGCTCGGGGTCGTTGGTCAGGAGGTTCACCGGCTTGCGATAATGCCCGGTGTTCTCCCGAGTCTCCCAGGTGAAGTGGACGTTGTGTTCGCCGCCTGGCGGGATCTCGAGCTTCTTGAGGGTGGCCTTCCCATCCTTCGACTGGAAGTTCGCCACCGTGCAGGAGCAGGCGGGGGCCTCCAGCTCGACGATCAGGGTTCCTTTCCCTTCATTCCGGACGGTCCAATCCCTCTCGAGGGTGATCTTCTGGGCCTTTGCGCCGAAGTTGTAGGTCAAGTCCCCATCGATCACCGCGTGAGGCAATGGGCCCGTCGGCTTGGATGCGGGAGGGACCGGAAAGTCGACCTTCGTCCCCTTCGTATTCGCCGGCACGCTCTGCATGACAATCGTCGCCGTCGCCGTGATCGCGACCACAAGGACCGCCAGGAGAATCCATCGCAACATGGTGAGGTGACTCCGATCGAGTCGAAAACGATGAGGGCGTATCGAGCACGGACGTGCCTCGGAAGATACTATGATCTTAAGGACCGTCGCGGTTCAGGGTCAAGCAAGCCTCGCGGCACTGCGCGAGGACGAGGGTTCACGAGGGCCGTCGTCCGGCGATGTTGATCCCGTGCCCCTGGCCGGCATGGTAGAACGTCTGCGAGCGCGAAAGGTCGACGACGTCGACGAGCCCCGCCTCCTCGAACCAGCCGGCGACCTCGTCGTGGGTATGCCGCGAGAGGTATTTCGGAGCATACCAGTCGAGTGTGTCGCAGACCCGGACCTCGGGGTCGGGGTGCATCGAGACCCCGATCGTCGACAGGTGCAGCGCCACCCCGGCGCGATTCACCAGGCGATTGGGGCTCGCCATCAGCCGGCGTTTCAGCCCCCCGACGGGGGCCATGAGCCGGCTCAGGCCCAGGAGCACCGACAAGGGGAGCCGGGTCGAGACCGCCCGGTGAACGGCCACGATCCGCTCGAGGATGGGCCGCTCCCTGGGATACACCCAGATCACGATCCGCCCCCCCGGCTTGAGCCGCCGGGCGATCGCCAGGAACGCCGCGCGAGGGTCGGGGGTGTGGTCGAGCACCCCGAGGGAATAAATGTGGTCGAAGCTCCCCTCGGCGAACGGCGGCCGGAGCAGGTCCCCCCGGACCACCGACACCCCGGGCAAGTCCGCGGTCAGCTCGCGCGCCGCCAGCGTCGCCTCGCTGAGGTCGAGCCCGACGACCCGAGCCCCCGACTCCGCCGCGATCCTCAGATACCGCCCCATCCCGCAACCGCCGTCGAGCACCGTCGCCCCCGACAGCTCCGCGGGCCCCAGCCCGGTCCGATTCCGGAACGTCGCCCGATCCTCCTCGGGCCGGAGGATCCGGAACCGGTTCCACTGGAGCCCATACGTCGACTTCGTCCGGGTCTGGTCGGTGGCGGTCATTCGTCGTCACTTCCGGCAGGGGGAACGATCCTTTGGCGGCTCCCATGCGTCCGCGTGCATCCCCCCTGACAGTCTCTCAGCAACGCCACCCCGACGGCAAGCTTCCCCGACCGTCGTGATCGGCCCTCGGCCCCGATTGTCCCCGGACGGCCGAGCCCTCCTTCGGTTCGATCACGTCTCGGCGGGGATCGTGTACTCGACGTAGAGCGGAAAATCCGGGTCTTTCTCGGCATCGGCGGGGAACTTACCCCCGAACCGGACCCGGCCGCGGAAGTCGGTCCAGGCCCGAGACCCGAGGAGCGACGGGTCGGCTTCCTCGTCCAACCCCTCCGGCGATCCGTGGTCGGCGCGGATGATTCGCCCCTTCGTAAACCCGTGGAGGGCTTCGTAAACTCCGTGTGCCGGCATCTGCCAACCGGTCTTCGGTGGCCGTTTGGTGCTTGCGTACGCCTGGTCGGTCGGGATCATCGCCACGAGCTCGCCGCTCGTCATCTCTTCAAGGCCACCGGCCCTCATCGTCGCGTTGTGGCTGCCGTGATGCCCGACCTTGTAGAACACGGCACGATTGAGCAGATCCTTCGACGTCACCTCGACGTCGCGCCCTGCCGCATCCTTGTATTTGAAGGTCAGCGATCCCCAGGAAAGCCAGTTGCCGATCTGGGCGTCGCCGGGAAAGATCAGCGTCCGGCCGTCGGCCAACTCGAATGCCACGGCGAAGCTCGTGTTGTTCACCGCCACGTCGAGCTGCAAGGCCAGCCGGCTGAGTCCGCCGACGAGCCAGTCCTGGTCGATCCGCCGCCACGCGGAGCCCGGGTCGAAAAGAGGGTCATTGGCGAAGCCGTAGCGCTGGCGGAAGAACGGGTCATTGGCCGCTTCTTCCTCGCTGAGTCGATAACGGGCATCGAACGGACCGAGGGACGTCTGACGAGCTTTCGTCCCTTCAGCGTCGAGGGCGTCGACCGCGCCGAGCAGGGAGACCTGGGCGACCATCAGTTGATATCCCTGGTCGCCCGTCGGGTCCATCTTGCGAAGTTGCGAGGCGCTCCGCGGAGGGCCAAGGACATAGGCGTTGACCCCCTCGGTTTTGGGGACCGATCGGCGATCGCCTGGGCTGAAGAAATTCTTGGCGTCGACTTTCTCCCGCAGCCAATCCATGGTCGTGCCCAGGTCCATCCGCTTCGCAACGGCCCCAGCGGCCGCCACGCCGAGCCCTTCGGCCGCCTCGAAGTTAGGGCCGAGGAAGTCGAGGACACTCTGCGACGACACCAGGTCGTCGGGGAGTGCGTCCTCGTCGGCCAACCCGAGGTGGCCTCGGACGGCACCGAGGGCGGCCACGAGCTTGGCCTTCTTCTTGCCGAGCTCGGCCTTCACCGAGCGAGCGTCGGCGTCGTCGGGGTTCTCGGCCCAGGACATCCAGACTTGCTCGAACGTGAACGAGCCCTCGAAAATGTCATTGGCATGAGAGAATCCTGAAATATGATCCCAGTGCTCATGCGTCACGATCAGGAGGTCGATCGTGCCGCCGGTTTCCTGGAGGATGTCCTGGGCCACGGCCCGCATCCGCTCCGGCTCGCCGGGCGTGTTGAGGAAGACGCCGCAGTCGATCAGCACGCGAGTTGGCTTGGCCTGCTTACTGTCGCGGAAGGTCAGGAGGAAGCAGTCGCCCAGCCCCTGGCAGTACATTCGGATCGTGACGCCAGGCGGCGAGACGACAGTCGCCTCGGCGGTTTTCGCTCCCTTCCGACTTGCCCCCCTTGCGGCACCCGCCGAGGCCTGAGACTTGGACTTGGTCGTTGCCGTTTTGTTGCCTGCCGCCACCTCGGGCACTCTCGCGGCAGTTTTCTTTTTCGCCATCGGTGAATCCTCGAGAGGGGCGGTACGATGCTTGGGTTCGGCGTCTCAAGGCTCAACGGGCCAACGTCGCGGATGGCCGGATCAATCGTCCAAGGTGTGGAGCAGGGCAAACGGGTTGCGATCGCGCGAGCCGAAATAGGTGATGGAGGCCGAGACCAGGGCCCCGGTCTGCTCGAACTCGCGCTGGGCATCGAAGCGATCGCCGTTCAGGACCGACTTGCGGACGCAGTAGCGGATATCGCCGCTCTCGCGTTCGATGATCAGCGAGCAACCGCCTCGGAACCAGAAGTCGGGTGGTTGCGGAGGGGGCGTTCGACTCGATTGGGGTTTGTCGTCGTCGATCGAGAACAACCAGGGGGTCTTGGCATCGTCGATCGTTTTCTGGATTTCAGGGTCGAAGTACCCGGCGCGACGTTGGACGATCTCGGCGACGAGGTCGACGCGCTGCTGGCCATCGGGCCCGATCCGGGTGCAAGGGCGGATCGAGTGGACCTCGAACTTGGGCCGGCCAAACCTGTTGCGGGGGATGCTCTGAAAGTCGTCCCCGAGGACGTAGAGCCCGAGCGGGTTGTCGTCGCCGATCGCCTGACGAGCGTAGGTATAGATCCATGACCGGAGTTGCCGTTCGGCCTGATTCATCTGGAGGAAGACGGCCCGACGGTCGGCGTGGAGGGTCCAATCGGTGAAGTCGAGCTCGGCGACGATCCCCCGGAGCACGTCCCGTTCATAGGAGGTTGGCGGGCCCCAGAGGAGGGACGTCTCGTCGAGGACGTTGACGTCGGGCGGATAGATCCCCCAACTCCGGAAGGCGTCGATCACGGCGACGCGATAGTCGAGGTCGTCGTCACGCACCAGGTCATAGTCGGCCGTGATGAGCGCCCGCAGGTATTCTCCGAAGCGGAGGTCGATGGGAGGGACATAGTCGAGCGCCCGCACGCACATGTTCAGGATGTGGCGGGCCGACTTGGACGCCTCGATCGCCAGGCGGTTCACGAGGTCGGGGTGGATGTCACCGTCGGGGAGCTTACCGGTCCCGCCGGTGGCGATCCTGTAGAGGTCCTTGGCCCTTCGCGCGTAGATATTCTGGAACGCCAGGAAGAGGGCCGCCATGAGCACCGCCCCGCGGTCGTGGGGCTCGACGGTGGAAGCGTACAGGGTCGGATCGGGCTTCGTGTCGAGGTACCGTCTCAAAGCGCCGCGATGGTCTCCCATCGCTCGGCCGAACTGCTGGGCGAGTTGGCCGAGCAGGTTCTCCTGCTTCAGGTCGCCCCGCGTCTTTGCGATCTGGCTACGGACGACGTCGATGTGGGAGAAGTGCTGGAACAAGGCCACGGCGTCGGCGAACGCCTCGTGGAAGGCCAGGAGGTCGGGGTTGCTGGGATAGAGATAGTAGCGATGCAGGCCATGGAGCAGGGCGTGGGTCGTCTCGTGCGCGACGATGTCGAACGAGAGGCACGTGAACACCGTCCCGCCGGGCAGGGTCTCGCCGCCGGCCTGCTCGCGCGAGGGGAAGTAGCCGAAGAGCAAGGCGTGCTTGGTGGGGTCGTAGAACGCGTTGGCCTCGCGCAGGGCGTGGGGATAGATCCTCAACCGAGGGACGTAGGTCGACTCGTCCGAGGCCACCGGGATGACCGTGCCGGTCGCGTCGCGTTCCAGGTGAGGAGCCCAGAGGGCGACCCGGCCGAGGGCCTTTTCGAAGGTCGAGATCGTGGCCATCGCGACCGCATAGCACATCTGCTGGTGGAATTGCGGGTTGGACTCGGACGGGGGGAGTCCGTCCTGCGCCGTGAGCCGGGCGTGGCTCAGGTTGACCGGCGGATAGAAGCAGCCGCTCGCCGGGTCGTAGTCGATCACCTCGAGGTATTCGCCCACCGGCCCCTCATTCAGTTGGCCCTCAGGTTCCCAGGGGATCTCGATGGTGATCTTGGCGATCTCGAGCGTCTCGAGCCGGATCGCCAGCAGGGGGTCGAATGAGAACACGCGCAGGCGTCGACAGGACGGGGTCGGCGGCTCGATCCGGCTGGGAGGAAGCTCGACCGGTGCGGTAAGTCCGTCGCCGACCAACGATCGTGTCGGTGCCGGTTGAGTTGCCTGTGCCACCGCCCGGGCCGTGGCGGATGGGGGCGGCGCCGGCGTCTTCAACAGCGACACTGGCTCGTCTTTCGCGGCCTTGTTGCCTCCGGCGGCAGCGGCGAGTCCCGGGCTGACGACCTTCTCGATCTCGGGTGCATCGCCCCTGAGGATCGCGCGAACCGCGGACATCACCGCGAGCTGCATCGGCAAGACCGAGTGCTCCGCCCCTTGGGCCCGATAGGTCCGCACGCCTTTCAATCGGGCGAGACTGTCGGGGACGGTGCCGTCGCCCTGCACATTGATGGTGGCACTGAGCTTGCCATTCGCGAACGCGACCGCCCCCACCGTCGACGTGGGCCCCTGGTCGCCGAGGATGATCGCAGTCCGGTCGTTGAAGAAGACCGTGTCGACGCTACCTCCCCAGCCAAAATCCGAGGAGAGGCGGTCCTTATCGACCTTCGACTGCCAGAAGTCCGGGTCTTTCATTGCCTTGGGGTTGAAACCACCGACAGGGAATTTCGACTCATCCCATGGCAGGAGTTGGTACGCCCCGGTCCAGGACCGGAGGACCTCGTTGAAATCGGCCGGGATGTCGACGTTCAGACGCCGCAAGGTGTCGATCGACCCGTGATCGCCGGAGATCGCCAGCGCCGCCGAGAAGGTCCCGAAGGTCGCCGGGCCGAGGAGGACGAGGTTGCTGACCAGCCGTCGCGCCTGGTCGGCGCCGAGGTTCTGGATGGCGCGTCGCGCGACGAGCGACCCCTGGGAGTGTGCGATGATGTGGAGGGGCCTGGGCCGCTGGCCGATTCGCCCGCGGATCAGGTCCGTGAGCAGGTCCGCCGAGCGGCCGATATCCTTGCGCCAGTCGAACGGGAAGATCTGCACCGAGTAGCGGCGGATCTCGAGGTCGCCCCGCAACAAATCATAGATGACCGGGATCGCCCCATGCGACGCGATCCGGATACTCGGGTCGGCATCCTTGTCAGGCTTCGTCTTGTCGAAGGCTCCAAGCCTCAAAGCCGAGAGCTGCGCCCCGCCACCGGGCAGGACGAGCCCAGGGTCGACCCAGATCAGGCCGTTCCCCCCCACATCGTCGGTGAGCGCACTCCCCAGGAAGCCCGGGACGATGATCACGTCATCGGTGCTGGCGAACAGACCAAGCCGCATCCCCTGCCGCTTCTGCTCGTCGTGGACGAGCCGCAGGTGCGCGAGTTGGTCCTCGGTCAGGAGCTTCTGCGACTCGTCGGGGTCGGCCGCCTCAGCCTCGAGGAGTGCGAGGCCGTCGGGTTGTTCGAGCACGGCCTGGAGCGAGCCGGCCTGCAGGATCCGCTTGCGACGCTCCGCCGAGTCGATGGGCAACGGGACGGCCACGGGACGACCTCCGAAGGTGATTGACAGACAGCCGCGGCCGATCCAGGCGCAGACCGGCCTTAACCGCAGAATCTCGGCGCACAGACTCTCCCGCGGGCGACATCGCCCCGGAGCGAAGATGGTGAAAGCGGACGACCGCCAGGCCCAACGCACCAGCCCCGGACCGGGCTGGTGACGAGCAAATTCGAGGTCGGAATGGCGAAGCCGAATCAAGAAGCGTACGTCAATTTAGCGCATTTAGTTAAACCCGCCGAATCGCATCATTCAACTAAAATCTTGTAAAATCCAAAATTCTGTTCAAAAACGACGTCTCATCCTCTGTCAAATCAAATCCCCAAGCAGGGCTCCCTCAAATCCATCGTAGTTCCACCCAATCTCTAGGCCCGGTTTCCCCCGATTTCGAAACTCGATTTTTTCTTCTGAGCCGGATTTCCGGCGAGGCAAACATCCGGGCCTCCTGCCACAAGCGTCTTCAACGTCCTTCCCTCGATATCCACGCTCTGCCGGAGGAATCGAATTTCGGTGCATACGACGGGCCAATGCCTTGAGAGGATGGCTTCGCCTCATGATCGTGGCCCCGCTAAGATGAGAACGACATTGGTGTCCGGCCATCCACTGGCATACCGGCGATTGAGGGCAGTCATGGAACTCGCATCGGTCAGGGAGTTGAACGAGGCACTCCGGCATTCAATCATCGAACCGTTGGCTAACTCGTGCGCCGTTATGTCCCAATCCCACGAGAACCCGTCCCGATTCGCCGTCCGCCCGCTACAATGATCCCAGGCCGCGAAGGGGCTGGACCGCGCGTCCCCTTCAATCAAAAGGGGAGGGCACCTTCAACCATGAGCACCGCCTCGCTGGAACAGGCCTGCGCGGCGAAAGAACGGGTCAAGGAACTCTGGGGCCACATACCCTCGCTCGTCGGCGTCGGGATCAACCGAGTCGACGGCGGCTTCGGCGTAAAGGTAAACCTGAGCGAATCCGCCCCGACCGGTACGAGCCTCCCCGAGTCGATCGACGGTGTCCCCATCAGTATTGAAATGGTCGGCCCGATCCATAAACGCTAGCCTGACGTCAGAGCTCCCGGAAACGCGTTCGCTGGGAGACCTTTGCCGTGCCCCTACAGCGGTTGACGTAGGCAGATCGCACGAGGTGAACGGTTTCGCCCGAAATCCAAAGCGCAGCCAACTCTAATTGTGTGCGATGCCGTTGACAACCGCTGTAGATCATGGCATCTCCGCCCCGGATCGCTCCCTCGCTCCGACCGTCCCCAAAGCCCACCGCGACACGTCCAGAGCATACCCTTGTCGCAGCCCATCGACCGGGCCATCCGCACTCGACTCCGGTCCCTACGCCAACGCTCGTCCGATGAGCGCCCAGCCTTGAGGGCGCACTACAGAGATTGGTGAGGTGTGTCTCATTTAGCCGGAGATTGGCTGGCCTCTGGGAGGCCGACGATCACGGTCCCCCCGCGGTTGATGATATCGATCCCGGGTGATCGCGGCCGGTTGTGGAGCGCGTCGGCGACGCGTCGAGATCGCTCGTAGAGGTCGTCGTGACTTTGGGTTCGACCGTTTCTCGGGCCGGGGTGACGGGTCCAGGAGACCCAGGAGCGTCGTACCGTATCCCCCGAACTGGAGTTGAACATCATGTCCCCGAACCAGGCGTCTAGGCCCTTCTCCACGCCGTCCCCGCGCCGAAGCTCGCCGCATTGGGTGAACAGCTCGAGCGGGAGAGCGCCGGGGATTTTTGGCCCGAGATGCACCTGGATCTTACCTCCCTGTGATATCATCCGGTGATCGGCCTTTTGCGATAACTCGCGGGTAGGCTCCCAGAGGGTCTCGCCGAAGTCGTTCTCGACGTCGACCTTCCCTCCCACGTCGCCGATCGTCAGACTTCCCTTGCAGTATCGAAGCTGCAAATCGCCATCGATGTTGCGATAGACCGACGGGAAGGGCTTCGAGGGCTGGGTGACCGCACTACCGGGCCCGGAGTTCGCCGAACCGGCCTGCTGGAACGCCGTGGCGATGACCTTCACGCTCCCGTGGATCCCCTCGACGCGCTCGAAGGGGAGGTTGGTCGCTTCGAGCGAGCCGCCGAGATTCACCACCTCGTAGACACTCTCATACCGGCGGTTTCCCTGGCCGGACACCGACAAAGGTGCATTCAGGTCGTGGACCTTGATCCGACCCAGCCCCCCCGTCACGGCCACCTTCCGGCACTTCGGCACGAGCAATGTGAGCCTGGCATGTCGCCGCCATTCCGAGCCATACGAGCCGGCGCCTTGCTCGTTCGTTAACTGAATGTCAATTTGGCGATTCCCTTCCTGATGAGTGAGGCCTTTCAGGGAGACATAGGGGAACTCGCAATCGAGATATTCGGCGAAGGGGAACGACCGCAACTCCCCTTGGAGCTCCTCGACGTCCTTGAACTTCGGGTCGTCGCGGACGTTTCGATAGAAGCCGAATCGCTCTTTCCCCGAACTCTTCGTGGCGATGAGCTCGATCCCCTTGAAGTCGTCCTCCACACCACCTTTGCCGTCGTCGAGCACCGTCTTTTCGAGGATGCATTCGAGGTCGGGGCCGTCGTGCCCGCGGATCTCGATCTCGGCGATGTCGACCAGCAAGAGGTCATCGGGCTTGAGCGCCAGGCGGGTGGTTTCGGTCCGCCTGTGAATCTCTGCGCCGGGTATGTAGAGCTTCGCCTTCTCGATGGTTTGGAGCAGGGTTTCGAGCTTCCCCTGAAGTTCCGTAATCTCACGTCGGGCTCGCTTCGAGTCGATGTCTCCGTCGTTGATCCGACCGCGAAGGCTGCGGATACGCCCCTTCAAGTCATCATACGATTTCAGGATCGTGTCATCGATGAAATAGGCTGCCCCCAGCGTGTGCTCGAAGATTGAGTAGTTCGCCGGAGCCTTGTTTAGGCCTACTCTCTTCGTTTTCGGTTCGTCTGCAAACGCGGTGGTCAGATGACCCGCCAACAGGAGCACGAAAGGGGCCCAGAGATGCATGTCGACCTCCGAAATCGAGGGATAGGCGCGAGCCTCGAACGAGCCTCCTCACGCTGAGGAGCGGCCTCTGTCAGGCGGTTAAGACCCGGGACGCATCGCACGGATACCAGCTCGAAGCGTCAGCGAGTGAATTCTTCCCGATTTCTTTCAGCAAGATTCACTCGCTCGCGCATCGGGTGGGTCAAGGGTCGTTCGGGTCGCCACTTGGCGGGTGCAACCCGAGTGTGATTCGACCTAAAAGTCGTTCGGACGTTGTACAGGCAGACGGGCCTCGAGCGCCGCGACGTCACGCCGGACGTCCAGCAGATCGGCACGCCGGGTTAGGTCATCGAGTTCACGCCGGAGTGCGACGACTTCCTTTTCGAGTCCCTCCAAACCCCGGGACGAATCGCGTCGGTTTTCGACGCGCGAGATCACGACCTCGGCGCCCCGGGGCCTCTCTGGCCCGGGCGCCGGGGACCGGAGCATCCACCGGCCGAGGAGACCGGCCACAAGCGCGGTGGCCAGACACCCCGCAAGCGCCGGCGCGAGCCGGGAGGGGCGACGGACCTCGACCGAGGCTTCCGGGATGGCCGCCAGCCAGAGGCGGCGGTCCGGGTCGGCGAGCGGGATGGCCCCGGCGAGCGTGTCCGCGATCGCTTCGAGTTGGCTTCGTGCCGCAAAGCATCGAGGGCAGCGGGCCGCGTGACGCCTCGCCCGCCACCTTCGAATCCACCCGCCCGTGGTCAGGTCGGCCGGCAGCAGCTCGCAAGCCCGGCTCATTGGAGTCGCCTCCGGAGTTGTTCGAGAGCGGCGTTGAGCCGGCTCTTGACGGTCCCGACAGAAAGGCCCGTGGCCGCGGCCACGTCTCGAAGCGAGAGTCCCGCGGTGTAGTGAAGCACGACAACCTCCCGGAGTGTGGCGTTGAGAGTCGAGACGGCCTCGTTCACTCGCTGGGCACTCTCGACCCGCTCGGCAACGGCAACGGGGTCGCGATCCGCTCCTGAGCTTGCGATTGCCTCGTGTTCGAACAGAGGAGTGTGCGTTTGGGGACGACGGGACTGGTGGTCGAGATACGCGCGGTAGGCGATGGTCATCAACCAGGCACGGTCGTTCCTCAACCGAGGCCGTTCCCCGAGATGCTTCCAGACCCGTACAGCGACATCCTGGAAGACATCCTCAGCGTCATGTCGATTGTCACAAAGCCGCCGCAACATCGCCAAAGCCACCGCTCCGTGACGGTCCACCAGGGAGAGGAAGATTTCGCGGTCTGTGGCCATAACATCCCGCCGCCCACACCAGGTCTTCCCGTTGCCGGACCATTGATCTCGGCCCGAACCGCGTCATCCGAGGAGTAAGACCGTGATTTTCGCCAAGGTGTTCGACGGTTTGTTTGGCGAGGAGGAAAAAGGTCTGTCGAGCCAGCACACGATTCATCTCGACGGCCAAGGACCGAAGGAGTGCGAACCTCGTTATCCTGACATCTGTCCGGGGAGTGAGAGCCCGTCTAAGTGGTTTCTCGTGGGGTGAGACCGCTTCGACCCAAATCGGAATCTAGTCGAGCCGAACCCATGCGACCGATCACCTTCTCGCATCACGCTCCGGGGAGCGATCGTCGGCATTTCGTCACGGAGGCCGAGGTCCGGTTCCTCCTCGAGCGACTCCCGACGCGATTATGGGATCGGCTCGTGAGGGTCCATTTCAACGACCATTCAAGGGGTCGACGTCTTCTCGGCTATGTGACATGGGGGAGAAATGAGATAGCCCTGTGTGGCTTGCCCCCTCGGGTGAGCTTGTCGTCGTCCTTGGGACGCAGTCGATCGCCCGCTCGGTTCGGTGCGGTCCGCGGCTGTCAGTGGCCCACCCTCGCCGTCCGACGGTTCATGCTGTATGACGTCTTCCTTCACGAGTTGGGTCACCTCCAGATCGTCGACAAGTATGCCAAGTCGAAGCGGCGAAAGTTCGCCCACGAAACGCGAGCCCAGGACTTCGCCGAGTACTGGTGCCGCGAGTTGTGGTCGCGCCCTTCAGGACATCCTGATCCGGTTCACGGGCCGCCGACGCCCGAGGAAATCAATACCCTCCGATGTGACTGGGTCGCCTCGAATGGTGGGTACAAGACGGGGCTGCTCCGCGAGAATGCGAAGCGTCACGAAGACGCCGTGTTGCTCTTCACCAAAGCCGTCGAGCGATACCCGGACCACGCATTCGCCCTGGAGCGGCTCGGCGTGCTGACCTACTCCGGCGTCGGGACGGCCCCATCCAACGCCTCGGCCCTCGAGCGCTTGAGCCGGGCCATTCGTCTGGATCCGTCGCTATTCGATGCCCATGTTTTTCTCGGGTTGGCCCTGTCGAGAGAGGGTCGGCAGGCCGAGGCGCGAGCGGCCTTCGAGCGGGGGATCGTCCTCGACAGGTATTCCCCTTTGGTCTTGACTTTTTATGCCGACGCCCTGGCGGACTGGGGCGAGTTCGCCGAGGCGGAAGCCCTCTTCCTCAAGGCGATGCGGCAGGATCCAAGCCATCCTCTGCCGGTCCGAGATTATGGACGGAGCCTATTGAGGAACCACAACCCCGAGGCGGACGACAACCTCGAGAGAGCCATCGAACTCTTCGAGCGGGCCGTCGCTCTCGATCCCCGTGACGCCGAATCCCACTACAGGCTCGGAAATGCCTTGGCCTGCCTCGAAGGTGAAGAGTTGCGGGCCATGGACCACCTCCGGACTGCGTTGCGACTGAAAGCCAATCACCGGAAAGCTGCTGAGATGCTCGCCGAGCTCGAGGCCGATCAAGGACGCGAATCGTTGGCCCCATAACCCGGCGATTCCCGCAAACCTGGGCTTTCCGCCCGATGTCTGGAAGTGTGATTCTCAACGGCCCGTCCCGAAACCCGGTTTCTTCTCAGAAACCGGGTTGGCTCATGAAGCGAGATCGGTGCTGCCACACGTGTCCACCATGCAATGTGGTTCCCACCTAATTCGGGTAGCACCGGTTGGAACAACCGGTGTCGCGCAGCGACAAGAGGTCGCAGGCAAGTCATCGGGATCGAAAGTTCTCGCCAGGCATGGACTTATGCCTCGTCCCAGCCCGCTTGATCGCCTCTGTGGACCGCATTCCCTTGCGGGGTAGGCCGATGTCACGGACGATGGGCCTCTTGTCGCTAACGCGACACCGGTTGTTCCAACCGGTGCCACCCTTGACCCGCTACATCCAGCACTAATTTCGCATCTTGAGCCAACCGGGTTTCTGCGGGAGAGACAACGACATCCCGGGGCTGAGTTGTCGACATCGAGTGCGTCAGAAACCCGGTTTTTAAGAGAAACCGGGTTTCGAGACAGGCACTCACCCCGAGCCGTCAAACCACCTTGGCTTTCCGATCCCACTGCTCCTCGGCCGAGCTGCGGCGGAGGTAGAGGGGTTCGAGGAAGAAGGGGTCATCGCGACGACCGGTCTCCCAGGTTTCGAGGGCGAGGTGGGCGAGATGCTCGGGGTCGGGCCGGTTGAGGGCGGGGTCGAGGATCCGCAAGGAATGGGGTAGGGGAGGGGCGTTGCGGTCGAGGGCTGGGCCGAGGACCAGGGTCCCTTCGGCGAGGCGGGCGGCCCACTCGGCTCGGGGCTCGATTCTCGTCGGCGAAATCCGGAGGAGAGGGGCGGAGGGTCCGGTGCGTGCGAAGTCGGCCGAGTAGACGTCGCCGCGTTGGGCGTCGGCGACGACGGAGATGAGGAGGGCGTCGGGGGGGGCATTCCGGGCGATGACTTCGAGGCTGTCGAGGCCGACGAGCGGCTTGCGGGACGCATAGGCCAGGGTCTTGGCCGCGGTCAGGCCGATCCGGAGTCCGGTGTACGAGCCTGGGCCGAGGCCGACCACGAGCCCGTCGAGGGCGGAGAGGGCCAGCCCCGCGTCACGCAACAGGGTGGCGAGGGTCGGTACGAGGCTCCGGCCATGCCGCAGGGCGGGGTCGGGGGTCGCGACGTGGATGTCGCCCGACGCGGTGGCGACCGCCAAGGCGGCGCGTTCGGTCGAGGTGTCGATTGCCAGGAGATTCATGCGCGAAGCCATACCCGTCCCCGTCCCTCAACCCCGGGCGAAAGGCCAGGGAAACCTCCCATTCGGGGCATGGAGGCATGGCCTTGACCTTGACCCCCGGACTCCGAACTCTCTATCCTAGAGAGATTGTGAGCGGTTGTGATTGACTTTTCCAGGGCCTGGTTTCCCGCCTCTGGCGTCCTCGGAGGTCGCTTCCGGTGCGTCGTGCTCTGATCAGTGATATTCACGGGAACCTCGAAGCTCTGGAGGTCGTCCTCGACGACATCAAGTCGCAGGGGATCACCGACATCTTCTGCCTCGGCGACATCATCGGCTACGGCCCCAACCCGCGCGAGTGCATCGACCGCGTGATGGATAACTGCCGGGTCACCCTCCTTGGCAACCACGACCAGGGGGCGATGTTCGACCCGGATGGGTTCAATATCGGCGCCGAGCGAGCCATCTTCTGGACTCGCGAACAACTCGAGAGCGCCAGCGACCGTGTCAACAACGAGCGGCGCTGGGAGTTCCTGGGCGAGTTGCCCAGGACCCACCGCGACGAACCCTTCCTGTTCGTCCACGGCTCTCCACGCAACCCGCTCAGCGAATATATCTTCCCCGAAGACATCTACGACCACCGCAAGATGGGACGGCTGTTCCAACTGGTGGATCGCTACTGCTTCCAGGGGCATACCCACGTCCCGGGCGTCTTCACGGAAGGATACCAGTTCTACGCGCCCGAGGAGATCGACAACGAATACACGCTGGGCGACGGTAAGCTGATGATCAACGTCGGCTCGGTCGGCCAGCCTCGTGACGGCGACCCTCGCGCCTGCTACGTGATCCTCGATGACGGGCGTCCCGCCCCGTCGAACGGGTCCGCGGCCCTGGAGGACACGACGGTCCCGACAGGCCCCGTCCGCGTCACCTTCCGCCGCCTGGCGTACGACTTCGAGACCACGATCCGGAAGATTTACTCCATCTCCGAGCTCGAGCCGTTCCTCGGCGACCGGCTTCGTCAAGGACGATAATTCGGAGCGGCCCCGGCGCCTCCGCGCGTCGGGCCCCCCTTCAACCGACCTCCTCCCCTCTCCCGATGTGCCACACCGCCACGGCCCGAAGGTCCCCGCACCGATGAGTAGTGAGAAGCGGCTCGTGATGTTCATGATCCTCACGTTCTTCTCGTTTCTGGGTGTCCAGTACGTGATGGACGTGACGGGCCTGAACCCGCCCCCCCCCAAGAGTCGGGGCAAGGCCCTGGCCAAGGCCAAGCTCGACCCGAAGGCCGAGGCCACCAAGGTCGCCGACGCCGCGAAGCCGGGCGAACCCGCCAAGGACAAAGACGCCGCGGCGAAGAAGGCCACCGACGAGCCCCCCAAGCCGGGCAACGCCGCGAAGGCGCCCGAGCCGGAAATTGCGCTGGCCAAGCTCTCGGAGCTCGTCATCGGTTCGGCGAAAGACCAGCCCGAAAACGGGTATCGACTCGAGGTCCAGCTCGAGCAGAAGGGAGCCGGCGTCGCCTGGGTCCTGTCGTCGCGATATGACGCCGACGTGGACGGCCGACGGCAGGTGAAGCGGCCCCTCTCGATCCTCAAGTACGACCCGAAGTCCCCCCCGTCGCTGGCGATGAGCGTCTTCACCGGCGAGCGGCCGGCGGCCCCTGACGACGACGATAACGCCCCGATCGCCGTGGCCGGGCCGGGAGAGATCCCCCTCGACACGACCCTCTGGGAAGTCGTCCGCGACGACAAGGGACGCGCGGTGCGCGAGATCTCCGAGCTCGACAAGGCCACCAACGCCAAGCTCGAGGGACAGGAGATCACGTTCCGCACGACCGCCTACAACGGCTCGGCGACCCTCACGAAGCGGTTCCGAATCTGGAAAGGGCGCGACGACTTCGAGCTGGCGCTCGGGTTCGAGAGCCCCCAGAAGGAGCAGTCGCTCTCTTACCGGTTGATGGGACCGCACGGGATCCCGATCGAAGGGGAATCGTACACGGGCACCTTCCGCGACGCCTTCTTCGGGCAGGTCCGGAACAAGGGGACCGAGATCGACACCAGGCCGGCCGCCGACATCATCAAGGCCGGCGCGAAGCGGTTCGAGAACACGACCCTGCCGCTCCACTTCGCGGGGGTCGAGAACCAATACTTCGCCGCCTTCCTCGAGCCATTCCCGGCCCCGAAGACAAACGAGGACCGCTGGGATCGCGAAGCGTTCGCCACCGTGATCGACGCCCGGCCCGACGCCCCCCAGAAGGCGGACATCTCGGTCGAGATCGTCTCGAAGCCGGTCAAGTTCGGGCCGAATCGCACAGTCTCGCAGTCGTATCGCATCTACACTGGACCCAAAACGATCGAGTCGCTCACCCCCTACGGGGCCGAAGGACTCGCTTCGTACCGCAAATACCAGTGGATCGGCATCCCGGGTGCGGCCTGGTTGTCGATGAACGTCATCGCCCCGTTGCTCGACCGGATCTACGCCCTGACCGCCCAGGTCTCGCAGCTCTTCGGCGGCAAGACTGGGAATTACGGCATCGCGATCATCCTGCTCACGCTCCTCGTCCGGATGTTCATGTTCCCGCTCGGGCGCAAGCAGGCGCTCGCCGCCAAGAAGATGCAGGATCTCCAGCCGCTCATGAAGGAGCTCCAGGAGAAATACAAGGACGACAAGGAGCGGCAGACCCGAGAGACGCTTGGCCTCTACAAGAAGCACGGCGTCAACCCCGTCGGCGGCTGCCTCCCCGCACTCATCCAGTTGCCGATCTTCGTCGGCCTCTGGCAGGCGCTCAACAACAGCGTCCACCTGCGGCACGCCTCGTTCCTGTACATCCAGAACCTCGCCGCGCCGGACATGCTGTTCCGGTTCCCGACGGAGCTTCCGTTCCTCGGCCAGTACTTCAACCTGCTGCCGCTCCTGGTCGTCTCGCTGATGATCGTGCAGACGAAGCTGTTCGCGCCCCCGGCGACCACGCCCGAGGCCGAGATGCAGCAGAAGATGATGAAGTACATGATGGTCGTCATGGGCTTCATGTTCTACAAGGTGCCCTCGGGCCTGGGCCTCTACTTCATCACCAGCAGCACCTGGCAGATCTGCGAACGCCTCTTGCTCCCCAAGGTGACGTCGAACGTCGCGGTCGACCAAACCGGCGACGACAAGAACCCGCCCGCGGGAGGCAAGGGGGGTGCCGGCGGTAATGGCCGTGGACCCGGCGGAAACCCTCCGCCCCCGCCCAAGCCCCCGGGCAAGCTCGCCCAGTTCTGGAAGCGGGTCCAGGAAGAGGCCACCAAGGATCCGACCTATCGGAACCTCCTCGACGAGCGCGACAAGGCCAGGGATCCCCAGAAGGACAAGGAACGAGGCAAGGCGAACCCCAAGTCCCGCCCCGGCCGCCGCCGCTGAGTGCTCCCTCGAAACCCGGTCTCTTCTCAAAAAAACCGGGTTTCTGATGGGCTCGACGCCGCTAGCCCTTTGCTCGCGGGAAATCGACCCTCCGATACAAACCCAAAGCGCAAGCGAGTGAATCTTTCTCAATATTTTGGGGCAAGATTCACTCGCTTGCGTTTCGGGCTTGTCAAAGGTCAAAAGGCGGCAAGCATTGAGCACCTTCGACCCGTCGGACACGATCGTCGCCGTCGCGAGCCCACCCGGCCCCGGTTTCCGCGGCCTGATCCGCCTGACCGGGCCAGACGCCTGGTCGATCGCCCTCGCGAAATTCGCCGATAACGACGAATCCCCGTTACCCACGCGTGCCGAGTGGCGGACCGGGCAGCTTGCCGTAAGCGGCCTGCGTCCAACTTTGCCCGCCTCCATCGCGCTCTGGCCGGGGCCTCGCACCTACACCGGTCAGCCCCTCGCCGAGATCCACACGGTCGGCTCCCCGCCGCTTGTGAATCTCGTCCTGGCCGATTGCCTGACCCGAGGCGCTCGACACGCCGAGCCGGGCGAGTTCACGCTCCGGGCCTTCCTCTCCGGCCGGATCGACCTGACCCGCGCCGAGGCGGTCCTGGGCGTGATCGACGCCCGATCCCCCGCGCAGCTCGACGCGGCCTTGCAGCAGCTCGCCGGCGGCCTCGCCGGGCCGATCTCCGAGGCGCGTGACCGGCTCCTCGACGTCCTGGCCCACCTCGAGGCGAACCTCGACTTCTCCGAAGAGCCCGACGTCGACCTCCTGGGCCGAGCAGCCCTCGCCGGAGAGCTCGATCAAGCCTCGGCCGAAATGGCCGCGTTGGCCGAGCGTCTGAGCAGCCGTGAACGGCCGGAAGGGCACCCTCGCGTCGTCCTCGTCGGCCCCCCCAACGCAGGCAAGAGCCGGCTGTTCAACGCCTTGCTCGGCCAGGCCCGGGCCCTCGTCTCCCCCCGCGCAGGGACGACCCGCGACTACCTCTCGGCCCCTTGCGACTGCGACGGACTTACCATCGAGCTCGTCGACACGGCAGGACTCGAGCCCGCGACCGGATCCATCGAAGACCAGGCCCAGGCCTTCCGCGCCGAGCAGGCCGCCCGCGCCGACCTGCTCCTCGAGTGCCGGTCGAGCGACACGATCCCCGCCGGCCCCATCTCCCCGGACCGCCCCCGACTCATCGTCCGAACCAAGTGCGACCTCCGATCCTCCAACGACCCGACCACGACCCTATCGACCAGTGCCGAGACCGGCGAGGGCATCGACGCTTTGCGTCAGGCCATCGCCTCGGCCCTCCGCAACCAGGCCGCCGTCGACGGCGACCTCCCCGCCACCACCGGCGCCCGTTGCCGAGAAAGCCTCGTCCTCGCCAGCCAGGCTCTGTCCTCCGCCTCGTCCTCCGTCCTCCTCGACGGCGGCGACGAGCTCGTCGCCATCGACCTCCGCCAGGCCATCGACGAGCTCGGCAAAGTCGTCGGCGCCGTCGTGACCGACGACATCCTCGACCGGATCTTCCGGCGGTTCTGCATCGGTAAGTAAGCACTCGGTGAAGTCTGGCGAGTCCACCCAGAGACCGATCCGTACGGCGCGGAACATCCTGAAAGCCATTCCAGATCTCCGCATCGACTTCTCAGAAATTGTTGCTAAGATTGGATATCAGGCAAAATAAGCGATTCGGGAAGCTATTCGGGAAGCGTCTTGTGCGAGAGGTCGATCGGCTCCTCGGTGTCCTGCGTCGCGGATTTCTGAGTGGGAAGGAGATCCAGCGCGAGCTTGGCATCTCTCAGCCGGTGATGTCGCGCCTCGTACAAGAGGCAGGCTCGCGCCTGATCCGGGTTGGGCGGAGCGTAGCGACTCGCTATGCCTTGACTCGTGAGATCGCTGGCCTCGGGCTACGTGCGTCCGTCTTCCGAATCGACGAGCAAGGCAAGCTCAACGATCATGGGATCCTGCACTTCCTCGCGGGGGGCGGTTGCTGGTTGGAGCGGTCCTCGGGCGACAGTCAGTCGTTCCCTGAATTACCACCCTTCGTGGAGGACATGCGGCCGCAGGGATACATCGGGCGCGGCTTCCCGACCCTCTACCCCGAGTTGAGACTGCCGGGACGGATCACCGATTGGAACGAAGACCACCAACTGATCGCCCTGGCTCTGCGCGGCGAGGACTGTGTCGGCAACCTCATCATCGGAGAAGAGTCGCTCAACCGCTTCCTCGCCCGGCGCGTGGAGTCATACACCAGAGCGGACTATCCCGGCTTGGCCTCGGGCGTGATCGCCGGTCAGCCCGGGTCGTCGGCCGGTGGCGAACACCCCAAGTTCGCCATCGCGGCTGCTGGAGATCGACACTTGTTGGTCAAGTTCGCCAGCGGCGACGGCGCCTCGGCGGACCGTTGGCGTGACCTGCTCGTCGCCGAGCATCTCTCTCTGGAAGTGCTTCGCTCCGCCGGGGTCCAAACGCCCCATTCGGAATGGTTCGACTATGAAGGGAATCGATATCTAGAAGTGGATCGCTTCGACCGGGTCGGCCGAAGGGGGCGTCGCGGGGTTATCTCGTTATTCGCTCTCAACTGCCATTTCCTCGGCGACAATCCCGATAACTGGAGCCGAGCCAGCCATCGCATCATCGATGAGCCGGCATTGAGTTTGAGCCAGGCCGACGTCGACCGCGTAATCCGGCTGGATACCTTCGGCGACCTCATCGGCAACACCGACCGACACTTCGGCAACCTGAGCTTCTTCGCCGAGGAGGCCAAGACACTGACGCTCACCCCGACGCCGGTCTACGACATGCTGCCGATGGTCTTCGCACCGGCTGGCGTCAACTTGGTTGAGCGACGATTCCATCCGCGGCCACCGACGGCCCTGAACCACCGGATCTGGCACGAGGTGGCCACCCTCGCGATTCAATACTGGGCCCGACTCGGCGACGAGGGTGCGTTGAGCGAAGGCTTTCGGCGAATCGCAGCGGATTGCCAGGTCACGCTCGCCACGCTCATCGGCGAGCATTCGTGAGGAGGATTCACCACGAAGGCACAAAGGGGAAAATAAAACAAAGGAATCATCAGCAATTGCTCTTGAAATCCTTTGTGTCTTCGTGGTGAATCCTCCCCCTCTTCGATCACCCCGGTGAGGATCTCATTCTTCCACGTCGCACGCCTTCAGCGCCAGGACGGCGAAGCCGGTGCCGGCGTTGGCGATGTAGTGGAATTTGTCGTTGCTCAAGGATCGCGTGAACCAGCGTCCCGACTCGCGCTGGTGGGACCTGAGCCAGCCGACGCCCCGTTGGAGGGCCTCGTCGCGGGCCGGCACTCCGGCCTGGCGCAGCACATAGATGACAAGGCCGGTCGCGTAACCGTCGCTGGGGGCCTCCTTGTCGTTAGGCGTGCCGCCGTGACGTTTCCAGGTCCCGAGCGAAGGGAGGCTCCAGCCGCCGTCGGGGCGTTGGAGCGATCGCAACTCGTCGATGGTTTGGGAGCGAGCGGCCGAGTCCATCAGGCCGTCGAGCTTGGTCGAGGCCCAGAGCAGGATCGTCTTGTGGTGGAGGTCGGGCGGGGGAGTGGTCTTCAGGTACGAGCGGAGCCGCTCGAGGCCGGCTTTGGCGGTGTCTGAGGTGGCGTAACCATCGGGGGCTGCGCCGACGCCGAGGGCGGCGAAGGCAACGCCGTAGTAGTCGTCATGCTCGTAGGGGGGCCAGTTGCACTTGAGCCAATCCCAGGAACCGTCCGGCTTCTGGAGGCCCCACATCCGGTCGAGGGCCTTGCGGGTCAGGGGATGGAGCTTACCGGTGGTGGCTGCATCATTGAGAGCCAGGGCCGAGGCGGTCGCGACGACCTCGGTGTCCCACCTCGGCTTGTCCGACTTCTCCGGCCCGTCCCAGTTCTCAATCCGGTCCTCGAAGAAAGCCCGGATCTCCGAGATGGCCGCCGAGTCGACCTCGCGCAACGACGGACGCGCGATGAGATAGGCGTAATTCGTGTGGCAAGTTCCGCACTGCCGCGTCTCGGTCCAGTTCTGCGAGACGGCGTCGAGGAACCTCGCCGCCTTCTGAAACGAGAGCGACTTCGCCACCGGCTCGTCGGGTGAGTTCCGCGACGGAGCGGGGGTCTCGTCCGCGCCGGCTCGGGCCGAGGTGATGACCGGTCCCGCACTCGCGATCGCCGCAAGGACGGCGATCCCGAGGATGCTCTTGGTGATGCTCGTCCGCTCACGGTCTGTAGGCACGACGGTCCTCCCTTCAGTCGAGATCCGAGCCATTCGGCGATTCATCCGCATGTGTCCGACGCATTCCGAAGCGTACAGACTTTACGCCGCAGCCTTTTACGCTCCCGCCTCGCGGATGCTTCATCTTGACGTTCCACGACCACTCCTCGAAGTGGTCATCGAACGAAAGAGGCCTCGCGGCCATAGGCCCGAAGCGTCGGCGAATGAGTTTCCCTCACCGTTGGATCGCAAGGAATGATCTACCCGGCGCCGGGCCGGGTCGCAAGCGAGGAGTGGCGGAGCCTCGAAGGTGGAGACTCCGCCATCGGAAGGGAGGGACCTGGGCCGGGCCTCGGAGCGTGCTCACATCGTCCGATCGACGGCCTCGGCGACGCGGCGGCACTGGGCCATCATGTCGGAGAAGGCTTCGGGGGTGATCGTCTGCGAGCCGTCGCTCATGGCGTGCTCGGGGTCCTCGTGGACCTCGACGATCAAGGCGTCGGCGCCGACGGCGACGGCGGCCTTGCACATCGGGAGCACGAGTCGGGCCTTGCCGGTGCCGTGGGAGGGGTCGACCACGACGGGCAAGTGGCTCTTCTGATTGAGGTAGGGGACAGTCGCGAGCGGCAGGGTGAACCGGGTGTGCTCTTCGTAGGTCCGGATCCCTCGCTCGCAGAGCATGACGTGAGGGTTGCCGCGGTCGAGGATGTATTCGGCAGCAAGCAAGAACTCGTCGACCGTCGCGCTCATGCCTCGCTTGAGGAGGGCCGGCTTGCCCGAGTCGCCGACCGCCTGGAGCAACTGGTAGTTCTGCATGTTGCGGGCGCCGATCTGGAGGACGTCGGCATACTCGGCGACCATCGGGACGTGTTCGGGGGCCATGACCTCGGTGACGATCGCGAGGCCGGTCTCCTGCCGGGCGGCGGCGAGCATCCGCAGGCCTTCTTCCTTGTGGCCCTGGAAGCTGTACGGGCTCGTCCTGGGCTTGAACGCCCCGCCTCGCAGGCCGGTCGCCCCGAGCGCCTTGAGCCGCTTGGCGATGGACACGATCTGTTTTTCGTTCTCGACGGAGCAGGGGCCCGCGATCACCGCGACGTGCGAGCCGCCGACGATCAGGTCCCGGGCACGGACGACGGTGCGGTCGGTCTTCAACTCCGACGAGGCCCGCTTGTACGGTGCCATGATCGGCAAGACTTTCTCCACTCCTGCCCCCGGCTCGAGCGCCTCGGTGAGGCCCGGCCGTTCCTCGCCGATCGCGGCGATCACCGTCTGGTGCGTCCCCTTGATCACCTGCGGCGACAGGCCGAGCGAGGTGATGTGCTTGACCATATGATCCACTTGCTCAGCCGTCGCGTCGGATTTCATGACAACGATCACGGTACCCCGCCCTCCCCAAAGATCTGAATCACCCGTCGATATGCCGAACGCCCGTTGGATAAAGGAAGAACCGCAGGCGCTCGACCCCAAGCAACAAAAAAACCCCGGGACCTGTTGTAAACAGGTCCCGGGGCCTCGGTGGACGCTTCGATGGAACGTGAGCCTTTACATCTAGACTCCGCACCTAGCCCGGTGACCTGTGATGGACCCCGTAAACACCGGGGACCACCGCCAATCACGATACTCAAACAGGCTGGGATACGATGCGGAGAGACGAGCCAAGGTCTTCGATTCCCAAAATGTAAGAAGAAACGTATCGAGTCAAATGCGACCAGGTCCGACCGAATCGGACCTGGCCGACCAATCAATCAAGCAGAGAGATGCGGCTGCCCGACGGGCAACCCGTCGGCTGCCGTTAGGCGAGCCGCCTCTGGTTATCACTACACACGCAGTCACCCCCTTTACGTTAAGCCACCCCGGTCCCGTGGGAGTCCAGCCTCGGACGGGAGCGGGCTTTAGCCCGTCGTACCACGCTCGTACGACCCGTAATCGGTCAAAAGGCGTGCCTTCGACCGACACTTCAATATAGGCGTGCCGACCCTTCGGATCAACCACCTTCCTCCGGACTTTGGTGATTTCTCTGGTAAGTCCTTATGCGTCGGCGGGGTTCGGCGGCTTGGTGGGCAGTGCCCACCAGGTCTGATGGCTAGGATTTACCATCAAGCATCCGACCCTTCGGGGAGGGCTGCGGCGTCGATGCCCTCGATCACCGCGAGGACGCGTCGGCATTGGTCGGCGAGTGCTTCGAGACGGGGGTCGCCGACGCCGAAGCGTTCGAGAGTCGTCCGGTAATACCAGAGCACGTCCGCCCGCCCGGCGTTGAAGATCGACCAGACGGGCCGGCCCAGGCGGAGGTCGCATTCGATGCTGGCGAGGTTGTGGAACTTGTCGGCGAGGATCACCGCCCTCGCTTCGGTCGGCGCCGAGACGAGGGCCTCGATGTGGTCGCGTTTCCGATCGATCCAGGGTCGGCGTGCGCCCTGGGCGTCGGTCTTGATCTCCGAGCAATACGCCACGATCCGAGCCACGGCGTCGCCGAAGCGGTCGAGGACGTCGTCGAGGGTTGCATCCGTGTCCTCAACCACGTCGTGGAGCAGTCCGGCGATGACGACGTCTTCCTCGAACCCGAGCCGGTCGAGGATCATCGCGACGGCCATCGGGTGCTGGATGTAGGGGATCTCGCCCCCCTTGCGGACCTGGCCGTGATGGCAGGTGGCCGCCCAGCGGAGGGCGAGTTCCAATCTCGGGCTCAACAGGTCGGACGACCGCTCCATGGACGCCCACTCCCCTTCAGCAGGGCGAGTGCTTGATCTGGCTCAGGAGGACGCGGACCTGCCGGGCGACTTCGAGGCGATGGGTGAGAAAGCCGACGTGACCGGCCCCTTCGAGCGTCAGGAAACGGGCGCCGGGGATCGACTCGGCGAGAGCCCGTTGACGGGCATGAGGGACGATCGCGTCTCGCGAGCCGGCGAGGACGAGGGTCGGGCTTTCGACCTGCCAGAGGCGGTCGGAGACGTCGAACGACTCGAGGAGGCCGATCCGCTGGGCCATGACGCTCTGGTCCGTCTGCCAGCAGCATTCGACGACGAACTCGGCCAGACCGGCCGACTCCGGCTTTCCGCCGTGGAGCAGGTTGAAGAACTGGTTCACGAAGCTGTTGTCGCTCGGCAGGGAGAACCGCTCGAGGACGCGCCGGGCAATCTTCGATCCGAGGTTGGTCCGGAACCGAGAGGCGGCACCCTGGACAACCAACGCACCAAGCTTCTGGGGATACTCGACCGCGAGTTCCAGGGCGATCGCCCCGCCGAACGAGACCCCCATGACCGTCGGGCGCTCGAGGCCCATCATGTCGATGAGGCCCGCGAGGTCGTGGGCATGCTCCGCCAGATCCCGAGGCCAGGCGACGCCGCCGGGGAAGCGATCCCCGCGCAAGCCGGGCACGATCACCCGATGATGACGGGCAAGGCTCGCGGCCAAGGGAGCCACCAGCTTCCAGCCCCCGGCGAGGCCCGGCACGAGGACGATCGGGTCCCCCTCGCCCCACTGCACCACGTCGACCCACTCGCCCCCTAGGCGGACCTGCTGGCGCGTCCCTTCATGAGCGTAAGACGAGATCAACCAATCCTGACGACGCTTTGCCGCGATCCGCATGAATCCTCCTCGACTCCGGCTCTTCAAAGACTAGGTGAACATCAGGGTCGCCGGTGCGATTAACGACTTCAAAGGAAAGGCAGCTTCCGTACCCAAGGTGGAAAGACCCTCTCGATTCTCAAATCCGGGAGAATGGCTGGCGTGCTCACCGATTCGTCGCTAACGACGAAACCTGCTCCCGCTTGAAACTGACGAAATTTCGGCGCCGAAAAGGGCGAAATAGGGAAGGGAGGGAGACAAATCTAGAGATCAACAAAGGGGATGACTTTTACCAAATTCCCCAAACCACCCAAAACCCATGATCTGTCTCTAAGATTCGCCCGTTTTCCGCAGTCACCCCGATTCATCTATTCTTCATAAACTGTCTCGCTAACGAAGAGTTCGTTAACGACAAACGGACGCGTCGACAAGTTTTCGCTAACGAAATCTTGCCTTTCGCCACGAATCCGTTAAGCTCGAACCAGTGAACACCCGATTTCAACGGCTCGGCGGTCTCCCTGATCCGAATGTCGCACCATGAACCATCCTCCAACCTCCAGACGGAACGGCCGGGACGAAGACCGCTACTTCGTCCCTCCTGTTGGGGGCTCGTCAACCAACTTCCACGGGCAGCGTCAGCCCCAGCGCGGATTCTTGATGGGGCTTTCGCTGATTGTCCTGCTCTATTCATTTGCCGTACTCTTCCAGGTCGCCTACATGGGCGACATTGGGCTGCGCTGCGTTTTCAACGTCGACCTGAAGGAGCCGGTTCCCGAGAAGTTTGAGTGGCCGGAGGGGCGTCCTCAGAAGGGGGATGTGCTCACGGCGATCGGGTCGACGAAGATTGCGAACTACACGGACTACATTCGTTCGTTGCGTGACCTGAGCAACCGACAGGGCGAGACAGTCGAGGTCCGGTGGAAGGACCGACTCGACGGGTCCTCAAGGGCGGGTCGGGCGCGCGTCTCTTACCGGCCCTTCGCGACCTACTTGTGGTCGGTCGTCTGGTTCCTTCAGGAAATGCTGATCTTCGCCGTCGGGGCGCGCGTCTTCTGGAAACGGCCGTACGACGATTCGGCGCGGCTTTTCTTCTGGCTCTGCATCGTGACCGTCGGCGCGTACATGGGGGGATACCACTGGACGGAGATCGTCGTCGAGCCGGCGCTGATCTATCCGTTCGCGGCCTTCGCGGTGTTCGTCCCGGTCGTCAGCGTCCATTTCTACCTGGTCTTCCCGCAACTCAACCCGATCTTCGTCACGCACCGTCGGCGGGTATTGGCGGCCCTTTACGGGATCCCCACGACCTATCTCGTCCTCCTCTGGTCGTGCATGCTCTGGTCTCGATACCTGGGATACCACGCGGGGGGCGAGCACGTCCGGACGGTCCTGCGGCTACTCCGCGCCCTGGCGCTGGGCTACATCGCCCTTGCGGTCGTCCTCTTCGGACTCTGCATCGTCTGCATGGTGGTGAGCTTCCGATCGGCCCGGACGCGTTCCGAGCGGAACCAGGTGCAGTGGATCCTCCTGGCCTCGGTGATCTCATCGTTCCTGATCGCCTACCTCCTCTGGCACGTCTGGTTCGACCCGGCCACGCTGGGACGGGACAGCTCGGCCTGGCCGATGTTCGGGGTCTCGCTGCTCTACACCTTGGCCTACGCCTGGAGCATTACTCGCTACAAGCTGATGCTGGTCGAGGAGATCATCAACCGGCGCGGGGTCTATTTCGCGATCAGCGTCTCGGCGGGGCTGCTCTACTCATGCGTCCTGCTGCTCGGCGGGGCGATGATCGGTGACCAGCTCTTCACGGCCAACCAGACCTGGCGAGGCGCCCTGGCGGCGGGGATCTCGGTCGTCGGGGTGCTGATCCTGTCCGAAGTCCTCCGCGAGCGGTATCAGAAGGCGATCGACCGTCGCTTCTACCGCGAGAAATACAAGTTCGACCAGGCGATGCAGAAGATGCGGGTGGCCGTCGACAGCCTGGTCGACCGCTCGACCCTGGGACGTCGACTGCTGGAAGCGGCCACCGAGGTGCTCCGCATCGAGTGGGGGGCGATTTATCTCTGCGAGGCGCCCGGGAACCCGCTCCGGTTGATGGCAAGCCAGGGAGTCACCCCCGACGAAACCGTCCTGGCCGCCGACAACCCGCTAGTGGAGCGGCTTCGGAAGACGACTTCGATCCGGGTCGCGCACGCGATGTCGCTTTCGACGACCTCCGACGCGGCGACGGACGCGATGATCGCCCTCGGGGGTGAGGCGGCCAACGCGCTCGACGCGGACGGCGAGCTCGCCGGCCTGCTCATCCTGGGGCCGAAGCGGAGCGGGATGCCTTATGAGGATGAAGAGATCGCGTTCCTCGGCGCCTTGAGCTCGGTCGCGACGCTGACCTTGCACTCGGCGGGTATCCAGCAGACGCTCGAGGAGCTCAACCAGGAACTGCGCGACAAGGTCGAGAAGATCGCTGAGCAGCAGCGCCGGATCCTGATCCTCCAGGACCAGTTGATGGATCGTGGCGATGCCCCCCGCCGACTCGACTCCCCGGCGCGGCCGGAAGTCTTCGACCAGATCAAGGGGACGGGCAAGGTGGTCCGTCGGATGATCGACCTCGCCCGCAAGGTCGCGGCCAGCTCGTCGGCCGTCTTGATCCGAGGGGAGAGCGGCACCGGCAAGGAGCTCCTGGCCGAAGCGATCCACGCCGCGAGCCCTCGCGCTTCGAGGCCGTTCGTGAAGGTCCATTGCGCGGCCCTGTCTCAAGGGTTGCTGGAGAGCGAGCTTTTCGGCCACGTCAAAGGAGCCTTCACGGGCGCCGACCGCGACCGCATGGGCCGGTTCGAGCAGGCGAACGGGGGCACTCTGTTCCTCGACGAGATCGGCGACATCAACCTCGAGGTGCAGACCAAGCTCCTCCGCGTCCTGCAGGAGATGGCGTTCGAGCGAGTCGGGAGCTCGCAGTCGATCTCGGTCGACGTCCGGATCCTGGCCGCGACGCACCAGGACCTCGAGTCGTTGATCCGGGCGGGGAAGTTCCGGGAAGACCTCTATTACCGGCTCAATGTGATCCCCTTGCGGACCCCGTCGCTCCGCGAGCGCAAGGAGGACATCTTCGAGCTCGCCCTGTACTTCCTCGGCCAGCAGGCCGGCCGGATCGGCAAAACAGTGACGCACCTCGAAGACGAGGCCGTGGAAGTGCTCGTCGCGTACGACTGGCCGGGCAACATCCGCGAGCTGGAAAACGCGATCGAGCGTGCCGTAGTCCTCGCCGACGGCCCTGCCGTGACCCCCGACGACCTCCCCACCGAGATCCGACAGCCCGGTCGGCGACGGCCTCGAATCGCGGTCAAAGCCGCGTCGGCGGCCTCCTCGCGCCCCGCGACACAAGCGGGGTCGGCCTGGACCTCGCCGGCCGCCCCCTCCGGCGACGACGGCTGGGACTCCGAATTCGTCGCCTTCGAACGCCAGCGCCTCCTCGACGCGCTCACGGAGGCCGACGGCAACAAGAGCGAAGCCGCCCGGCTCCTGGGCATGCCTCGGAGCACGCTCTGCAGCAAGCTCAAGAAGCACGGCATGCTTTGAGGAATATCTGGAACTCGAGCTTTCCGAAACCCGGTGCTTTCTTCAACACCGGGTTTCTGCCGCGGTCATCGGCTGGCCCACTTGCACTTGCAACGTCACCCGGCTCAGAAACCCGATTTCTCGGAAGAAATCGGGTTTCAAGCGGCTCACTTCGCCGGCTTGGCGGCGTCGGCCGGGGCATCTGGGACGAGTTTCATGTTCAAGGTGGTATCTGTCTTCTGAGTGATGTTCACCTTCTTGTCGGCGTTCAGGATCGAGAGGACCCGCTCGATCTTCTCGGAGAGGTTCGACTGGGCGATCCGGCCGGCCGTGTTGTCGAAGGCAAGTTCCCCTTTGATGTCCTGGGCCGCGATCTTGACCTGTGAGGCAACCCCGGGCTCCGACTCGACGCCCGCGACGACCTCGACGCCGACCTTCTCGAGCTCGGCGCCCGCGACCGTCCCCGGGCCCTGGTAGCGAAAGGTCTTGGACAGGGTCATCGACCCGAGGGGAGGGGTCGGGATCTTCTCCTGCTGGCTCCAGGTCTTGCCCACGGCGAGGTCCTCCTTCGGAAGGGGGACGCTCGACTGGGTGATCATCGTCTTGAGCCCGTCCTCGGTGAACATCGCGTTGCCGCCGGCGGCGCCTCCGCCGAGCTCCCGGAGCGACTGGATGACCGATTCGGGCACCTTGACATCGCTCAGGACCCCTTGTGCATCCATCTTGAACGGGAAGGGGGTCCCGATCAGGGCCTTGAAATAAGGCTCGAGCGGGTTCAGCGGAGACTTGGTCTCTTTGGAGTCGACCTGGAAGGTCCCGAGCGCGGCCTCGATCTTGATCCGGACCCGGTCGATCGTCTGGGTCAGCTCGGCCTTACCCTCGGCGTCGACGCTTTTGATCGCCCAAGTCATGTTGGTGATCATGGTGACCGTTTCCTTGCTCTGCTCATCTCCCCCCGCGTTGACGCTGGTCACCGTCTTCTGATTCATCTCGTAATGGAGCGTCTCGCCGGGCTTGAACTTCCAGCGCAGGGTCGCGGCCGAGGCGGGGGAGCCGCCGATCGCCACGACGAGGAGCAGGACCCACCGCAACGCCTCCCTTGACGTGCCTCGCATCGTCCATCGTCCTTTCCGTCGAAGGCCCAGCCGAACCGTATCCTTTGGTTGCCGCGAAAGGCCTCGTTCCCGAGGGACGCTCCCGCGTCCGCAGAGGATAGCCATCTTCGCGAAAGCTCGCAAAGCCATCTGGACGACTCAATCCTGCAATTCTCGGTCCGAGCCGGTGCCCCGAAGCAGGACGCATAGCGCGCAGAAGTCGTAGAGGGCGTGGGCGATCATCGAGGAGAGCAGGTTGCCCGAGGCGATCCAGAGGACGCCGAGGTAGGCTCCCAGGACCGCCGCGATCACGGCATAGGCCCGCGTGATCGGGTGCAGTAGGCCGAAGACCCCGCTGGCGAGAATCAGGCCCTCCCAGGTGCCGAGCCAACCGACCAGGGCCCCCTGAATGACGCCTCGGAAGAGCATCTCTTCTCCGACCCCCGCCGCCAGCGCGATCAAAGCAAGGTCCGAGACCGGCCGGCCGCCGAGGAGCGGCACGACCTCCTCGTCGAAGAACCGTTTGATCCGCTCCAGGGGGCCGACCGGCCAGCGGAGCCCGGCCAAGAACATCGCGACCATCGGCACCGTGGCCAGCACACCCCACACGGCCCCGCGCACGTCCCACGCCATCTTCTCGAGCGGGTCCAGCCCCACGCACCACCCCACCAGCAACGCCAGCGGGGCCAGCCCCCCTTCGAATAGCACCGCGACGATCACCACCCGGCCGCGATCCCAAGGGCCGTCGTGCCCAGACATATCCGACTCGCCGTCGATCGGCACCGTGCGACATCCTTTAATTTATTCGTCGAGCCCTTGAGGACTCCGTTGGAACGGCCCCATCCACAACCCTATCCGATTCGAAGCCCCCCTCACAGGGGGCCAAACCCGGAGGAGACCGCATCCGAGAAGGCCAGGCCGCCGAACGCGATTCTCAAAGGATTCTTTAGCCACGGATGAAACACGGATGGAACACGGATAAGTAAAGAAAGAGAACAATCAACAGATGACGCAGATTAACACAGACAGTTTATTCCGAAATTTGACAATTTGCCGATTTTCCAATCTGTGCCCATCTGCGTTATCTGTTGATAGATCTTCCGATCCCTGATTGATCCGTCTTCCATCCCTGGCGGATTTTGGCCTGATGTTGGATCGTCGAATTCGTCGTCGTCCTGTTCAGGACGCGAGCTCGCCGCGGAGGACGGTGACGGCGTGGCCGCCGAGGTGGACGCGGGGGCCTCGGAGGCGGACGCGGACGACGCCGCCGCGGGGGGAGGCCTGGTAGCCAACGAGGTCGATCTTGTTCAGGAGGCTGCCCCAATACGGGCCGAGGCAACAGTGAGCCGAGCCGCAAACGGGGTCCTCATCGACGCCGAGGCGGGGGGCGAAGAAGCGTGAGACGAAGTCGAACTCGAAGGTCGAGGCGCGGGCGGTGACGATGACGCCGCGGACCGGGATCGCGGCCAGCAGGGCGATGTTCGGCGCGAGGGAACGCACGGCGGACTCGGATTCGACCTCGGCGAGGCAGTCGAACTCGTTGAGGGCCGCGAAACGGACCGGAGTGTTCAAGGCTCGGGCGAGCTCATCGCTCGACACGGGAGCGGGCCCGATCGGCTTGGCGGGGAAGTCGAGCTCGATCCAGTCGCCCTCGCGGGTCGCGGTCAGGAGGCCGCTCTTGGTGTAGAACCGTGCGGTCTCCCCCGGCGACAGGGCCCCTTGCTCCCAGAGCGCGTGGGCGGAGGCCAGCGTGGCGTGGCCGCAGAGGTCGACCTCGACGGTCGGGGTGAACCAGCGGAGCCGGAAGCCGTCCCCTTCGCGGTGGAGGAAGGCGGTCTCGGAGAGGTTCATCTCCCTCGCCACGTCCTGCATCCAGCGCTCGTCCCTCGGGCCGGGCATGACGCAGACCGCCGCCGGGTTTCCGGCGAACGGGCGGTCGGAGAACGCATCAACCTGGACGATCGACTGTCCCATGGGCGGGATCCCTTCAGCGGCGTTCGTTGAGGAGGAGTCCTCGGGCTCGCGCGAGGCCAATCGAGCCACCTCACCTACGGATCGGAGTGGTGGCGACGGCTTCGGGTTCGCGCGGCGACCTCGGTCTCGTCTCCCAAAGCTAGCGGCCCTCCGGGCCCTTGTCGATGGACGGCCCGCAGCGATTCGACGTCAAGCGCGTTCGCGCCGGGCGACTCCTCGGATAGCCTGGAAGGCATGTCACGAGCCAAGGCCCCGCAAACATCCTCGACGCCCGCCCGGCTCTCGCCGCGGATCAAGGTCTGGTTCGAGGCCGAGGGGGGGTACAGCTTCGGCTCCGGACTGATCGCCATCCTCCAGGCGGTGGAGCGGAGCGGCTCGATCAAGCAGGCGGCCGTGGACCTCGGGCAGAGCTATCGACACATTTGGGGACGTGTCAAGGAGGCCGAGAAGGGCCTCGGCACCCCCCTGGTCGAAACCCACGTCGGCGGCCAGGGGACGAACCGGAGCGACCTGAGCGACGCCGCCCGAAAACTCATCGGCGACTTCCTCGCGATCCGGAACCGCATGATCGAGGTCATGGACGAGGAATTCGCCCGCCGCCCTCCCGAGCCACCACCCTCCTGAACACCCTCGTCCTGGAATCTTCGGCGAGCCCTTCGCGGCATTCCCACGACCCGGATGACGGCTTCGCCGAACCTCCCGAGCTCGACACCAACCCTCCGTCCCAAGCACCGCCAAGACAGGCCGATTTCTCCCTCTCAACCCTTCATAAAGACGTGTCGAGCGACCTCACCTCGACGGGCGGATCCTTGCCTTGGCCGAGAGGACTGAATACACTTTTCGCTGAAATCGCAAGCTCATACCATTTGACTCATCAACCGGAGCAAGACCGTGTCAGACTCGCGCCGTCAGCCTTCCCGAGGCTTTACCCTGATCGAACTCCTCGTGGTGATCGCGATCATCGCGGTGTTGATCGCGCTGTTGCTGCCGGCGGTCCAGGCGGCGCGCGAGGCGGCCCGGCGTGCGCAGTGCGTGAATAACCTGAAGCAGATCGGCCTGGCGCTGCACAACTACATCTCGTCGACGAACGTCCTGCCGCCGGGACGGGTCAACACGTATATCTCCAAGGCGGGGAACTGCTGGGGGGCGTATGCCGAAATCCTCCCGCAGATGGAGCAGCAGTCGGTCTTCAACAGCTTCAATTTCAACCTGCCCCCCGACACCGACCCCACGACCACCGCGGCCGCGGCGAATTCGACCGGGTTCATGGTCACGATCAACTCCTTGATCTGCCCGTCCGACCCGGCCCCGACCTCGCTCGTGCTGGTCTCGAACGGTTATTATGCGACGCACAACTACCCGATGTGCACGGGCTCCAACTACTCGGTCGTCCAGAACCCGAGCGCGTCGAGCTCGCTCGCGGGGATCATCCCCAACGGAGTCTTGTACGAGAACTCGGCCGTGCCGATCTCGGGGATCACCGACGGGACCTCGGGGACCGTCGCCGTCGCGGAGACCTTACGATCGACCGACGGGTCGCCCACCGGGGTGAACTCGCTCACCTTCTTCCAGAAGAACCCCCTGAGCGGGTTCGTGATCACGGGAGATAATTCGACGACCGGCCCGTCGATCGCTTCCGACGCCGAGTACGCGTCGCTCTGCCTGACGAACACGCCCGTGGGCTTCCAGGCCACTCGTGGCGTGCGTTGGCACTACGGCGCCCCGGGCCACAGCCTGTATAACAACGTCCGGGCCCCCAACGACCCGCGCTACGATTGCCGAGGCGGGCTGCCCCACAGCAACCGGACGCCCGCGACCTGGAGCCAGCTCTCGTTGAACATCACCACGAGGAGCCGCCATTCCGGCGGCGTCAACGCCCTGATGTGCGACGGCCACGTCCAGTTCGTCAAGAACACCGTCAGCGTCCCCATCTGGCAGGCCCTCGGCAGCCGCAACGGCGGCGAGGTCGTCAGCGCCGACGCATTTTGATCGCGGGGCAGGAGTGTCCCGCCTACCGGCACGGGGCAGGGGTGTTATGCCGTCGGGAGCCTGCGCGGGGCATTCGTGCTCCGCGTGAGGGCCCTTGATCTCGACGTGGTTCCCCGAGATCATCGGGGGTTGAGGCCCGCTTCAATGCAAAGCCAGGGCGGCTCAACACATCACGATCGCGAGGCGGCGACGATCAGCGCACGCAACCAGTTCCCCGGGACCGTCAAATCCGTCAAGCTCGGCGAGGTGATGGCGGAGGTGGTCGTGTCGGCGGGGGGCCTCGAGTTCGTATCGGCGATCACCCGGACCTCGGCCGAGCAGCTCGGCCTGAAGGCCGGCGACAGCGTGACCGCGATCGTCAAGTCGACCGAGGTCATGATCGACAAGTCATGACAATCCATCTTTTTTTTCTTGACTTGACGTCCCAAGTCCACACCCGGCTTTTCTGCAAAGCCGGGTTTCTGGCACCGAGAACGCCAGGGCCTCCCGTCGCAAGAGACCTCGCTCAACCCGTCCGATTTCCCACCCGATTCAAGGCCATGCTCATTCCCGAGGCGTCTTGGTGCGGACGTCACCAAGGTCTCGGGCCTCGCCGGGTTTGAAAACCAGGCCTTCGAGCTTATGGCTGAAGGACATGTGACCCGGGCGGTCTTCGCGAAGCACGACGTCATACGAAGCAAGCGAAAAAACTAGAAACTAGGTCTGACCTTGCGCCAAGAAGCTCGGGAAAGGGGAATCATTGCGAATGTGAAACCTTTCATCGGAACCCTGCGGGTAACCAATCCCGTCCGGCAGAGCCGGGCCAGCAGCCGG
>NZ_JBTYIP020000026.1:0-148636 GCF_054877945.1 Singulisphaera rosea
CCCCGCGCTCGTGGTCCCCTTCCTTGCTGACGAGCGAGCGGATCAGCGAGACCGACGGCATCACTTCGGCGAGCCTGGGATACCCCTCGGCGAGTCGGATCCCCTTGACGGCGGTCTCGATCGCCCGAGTCCCCCCCGCGATGCGCGTGTTCGGGTGCGGGTCGAATGTTTCGAGTTGGCTCGGGCCGCCGGACAGCCAGATCAAGATGATCGAACGAGCGGGCTGCTTGCCCCGCACGGCCTGGGCGGCGAGGAGATGCCCGACCGGAGTGAGCCACCCCATCCCCGCGAGGCCCACTCCTCGCAAGAAATCTCGACGGGTCGGGAACAGGAGCCCCTCGTCGAGTCGAGAGCGGTGGGTATGGCCCGAGGCGAGTTCGCGTCGTGGTTCCATCGGATTCTCCTTCGCAAAGGGACCGAACGGCCTCTTACAAGCGCGAGTCGACAGCGAGTGGATCACGTCGCAAGAAATTGGGAAGATGCACTCGCAGGCGCTTCGGGCTTGTATCAAAGAGGTCCCACTCGGCGGCCAGCCCTCGGTGCCCCTGCCGACGATCCCCAACAGAACCGTTCCGAACGCAAGCGCGTGCATTTCGGAAGGACCACGGCCAAGCAACACACGTCGAGCTCGTTCGCGTCTCCGGCTTAAGATACCCAAGACCGCCGCGACCGGTTTCGATCACGACCCGCCGGAAATCTTCGGAAAATGCGAGAATCCTCAATGGGGATGCCCCCGAGGGTGCAGTAGAGAGTCATTCGGGGCTCAATCGGCGCGGAGTGGCGACATGAGAAGCGACCATTATGGGGCGACGTTGGGCTATCTCCACCGTCTCTTCCAGAACGGGACAGCCGTCGGCGTGGGAGAAGGACGGCTCCTCGAGCGATTCGTCGACCGTAACGACGAGGTCGCCTTCGAGGCGCTGGTGTCCCGGCTCGGTCCGCTGGTGCTCGGAGTCTGCCGCCGACTCCTCGACGACCCTCGCGACGTCGAGGACGCCTTCCAGGCGACCTTCCTGATCCTGGTCAAGAAGGCCGCGTCGATCCGGGACCGCGACCACCTGGGCCCCTGGCTTTACGGTGTCGCCCATCGTGTGTCCGTCCGCGCCCGGATCCGGGCGGCCCGGCGACGGGACCGAGAACGATCGGGCCCGGAAGTCGAGACGATGGCGGCTTGCGAACCGTGCCGGCACGAGTTGAAGGAGTTGCTCGATGAGGAAATCGGCCGGCTGCCGGAGAAGTATCGCACGCCGATCATCCTCTGCTACCTCGAGGGCCTGACCCACGAGGAGGTGGCCCGTCGGCTCTGCTGCCCGGTCGGCACGGTCCACACCCGGATGTCCTGGGCCCGCGACCGGCTCCGGAGCCGCCTCAATCGCCGAGGCGTGGCCCTCCCCGGCGGACTGCTCGGCGTCGTGCTGGCCTCCGAGGCCGTCCCGGCGGCCCTCATCGTTTCAACGGTCGACGTCGCGACCCGCATCGCGACCAGCAAGGCGACGACCGGGGTTGTCTCGGCCGGCGCGATCGCCCTGATGGAAGGAGTGAGCTTGACCATGTCCTTGAATGCGTGGAAGTTCGGACTCATCAGCCTCATCGCGGCCGGGCTCGTCGCCGGAAGTGCGGGCGCCTTCGCCCGGCAGGAAGGAGGCAAGCCAGCCTCCGACCCCCCGCCCGTCGCGGGATCGGCCCCGGTCGATGACGAGTCGGCCGGTGCCAATCCGCCGACCGCCGCCGAATACCGGGCGATCCGGGGCCGTGCCGACGCACTCGAGCGTCGGCAGGCTGAGCTTGAACAGGAGATCAAGTCGTTGCGGCAGACTTTGAGTAGGGTACCAGGGCTCCCGTTGCCCGTCGCGGGAAGCACCTCCTTGGCTCCAGGATCCACGCCTCCCGGAAAGCGTATCCTTCCCGGCCAATCGGCGGAGGCGCAAGGAAATCGTCCGGACGACCCGGCGAAAGACAAGGAAGTTCCGGCGACCAAGTCCACGATCCCGATCCTATCCGAATCCGGAAGCCTGATCGCCGCGACCCCTCAGCAACAAGATCGCGTGCGAGCCTTCAGCAAGTTTAACGGACGATGGAGAACTTATGTTCCTCCGAAAGGCACAAAGGTTCTGCCCGTCCTCTATAACCAACTGCTCGCGCTCTGGTCGAAGGGGCCGGAGGTCCATCAACTCGCCGTCTTTTGTGCTCAAACCGGAGAGTGGTATACCAAGGAGGTCGAACCACCCTTCAAGGGAGACGCTTCGCCGAGCGTCGACGGTTTGACCGCATTCTACGTGCTCGGAAACCGCGTCTATGCGTTCAGCACGATTGTCAACAAGTGGGACGTCGTGGAAATGGCGAAGGGGTCCACTCCAACCCGGCTAAAAACCCCGTTGGGCCCCGGATATCAAGACGGTCAAAGCCTGTATGTTTTCGTAGTCGAAGAGGGGAAGTGGGAGCGACTCGACTGGGAAACTATCGAGTCCAAGCCCGATTCTCCGAGAAGAAATGGCTTTCAGTAAGTCATGTCGGGGTCTGCGGGTCGCCAAGCGAGCACGCTTGAGATTCGCCAAGGGAAACTACAGGATCTCTCGAGGGGACTTGTCGACGGCCAAGATGCCCTCAGCATATCGCACCCCGCAGGTCGTGCCGCGGTAGCTCGCCAGCGCTTCCTTGCCAAGTTGGGCCGCGTCTCGACTCCCCGTCCGGTAGGGTTCGTTCCGCACCAGGGCCATGAACCGGCCGAGCCAGTCGATCGCCTTGTCCCACTGGGCGGTCACGTCGACGAAGGTGTCGGGCTCGAAGCCGATCGTGTGGCGCGGGCCGTTGTCGTAGGCGTAGATCCGGCGAGGTGCAGGAACCGGCGTGCCGTCGAGCAAGAGCCCGGCGCGTCGGAGCGCGAGCTCGCTCAGCCTCGAGGCGACGATGTGGTCGTCGTGGTGGTCGTGCGGCCAGAGCATGAACGCGACATCAGGCCGCACGTCCGCCACGACCTCCGCGACGGCCCGCTTCGTCTCGAGGTTCACGTCGAAGTGGTACGACTGGAAGTCGAGATACCGCAGCTCGGCGCCATACTCCTTGCAGATCGCGGTCGTCCCCCGGATCAACTCGTCCTCGCGTCCCTTGACCGGCGCCCAGTTCGAATAATCGCCGATCATCGCGAGGATCACCACGCGATAGTTCTTCTCGATGGCCTGGAGCAAGATCCCGGGGATCCCGAAGACGCAATCGTCATAGTGCGCCCCCATCGCAAGCAAGGTCGGCGGCATGGCGGCTCCGGATCCAACGTCGGCCTTCTCGGCACAATCGCACGTCGAACGGCGATTTCTGTGCGAAACCCGAAAACCAGGCTACCCTTCGGCACTGGCAAGCGACAGGCCCATGAAGCCAGCCCCTTGCCAACTGGGCCACGTCCTGGAATTCGATCCGATCGCTCGGATGGCTCCAACACGGTGAGTAGGACGGGCCGTCGTTCGTGTCATGCTTACCGATTGGTTCGACGCCGAAAGCCAAGAAGAATCGCGTGGGATCGAGGCCCTCGGGACTTGCCCCATCGTCATTCAACTCCGATGTGAAGTCGGAGGATACGCCGAACCTCCGCCGCGGCTTCGGGAGTCTCGTTCGCGAAATGGTTGTGACGGATCAAGCTTTCGGACGTGGCCCCATCGAGGTGGGCGCTTTCGTAGGTCACGACGCCGTCTGTCCAGTGGTCGGGCGAAGCCTCGGGGAAGAGGGACGCGATGATCGAATGATAGGGGACGCCGGGCGCAAGGCTCAGTTCGGACAGGGCCTTCAACACGGGGCTGTCATACGTAAGGTTGTCGATGCCGTTCGGCGGCCGGCGACGGTACGCTTCCTGGAAGACTTCGGGACCGTTCCGTTCGAGCACTTCGGCGTGCATGGCCTCGATCTTGCCGCGACGCTGGACGAGTGACGAGCTCAATCGCCCGACGAGCCGGTTGGCGGTGTTGCTCCCCCGGTGGGGCGCGCATATAAATATGGCACGAGCGATCGAGGGCTCCGGCTCGAAATAGAGCAGTCTCGAGAGTGTCTCGCGGGTCCCGGCCGGCATCGAGACTTCGCCCAACGGCCTTGTGAACAAAGCTTGTTCAAGTTTTCGCCCGCTGGACTGAATCATTTGCTTGCTCAGGACGCCGCCCAGGCTGTGCCCGACGACGACCATCCGGTCGAGCGACGGATCGGAATGCGAAGGGTCGATGGCTCCACGGAGTTCGTGGAGGGTCTGCCGCAGTCGTTGGGCTGAAAACCCGACCGGAGCCCCGGTCGGGTAGTAGGCGAACCAGAATTGGTAGCGTTCGCGAAGCAGTGGATCGGCCTGGAGCCGATTCATCATCGGCAACCAGCTCAAGGGGCTCGAAAAGAGCCCGTGAACGAACAGGACCGGAATCCTGCCCGGCTGGTACGGGGAGCGCATGAAGAGCCCGGAAATCGGCTCGTACTTCTCGGGTTGCAGCAAGCCGCCGAGTGCGAACTGCCTCAAGGGCGTGATGATCATTTGATGCGCAAGCGGGGTCGTCAAATCCGCCGCCAGGGGAACGACAACGCCGTTCGGTCCGAGCGTCACCTTCGACTCATGGAAGGGATCGTGCAAGATCAGCGAGGCGGGCTGTCCCCTCCAATCACCGCCATGGAGTTGGCCGTAGGGCTGGAGCACAACCGTGGCAGGAAGCCTTAGCCGCTGGGGCAAGAACTTGGCGGATACGGCCTGGTAACCCGCCAAGCTGCTCAGCGTGATGAGGGGAACTCCCAGGCCAGGCCAACCGATGCGCTCAAGATTGGTGACGCGATAGTCGGCGGAGATCCAAAGTTCCTCGTACGGGATCGTTGCGTCTTGAGAGCTTGACGAAGTGAGCACGACTCCCGAAGCGGTGAGTTGCTCGCGCCAGACGGGGTTTACCTGCTTCGGTCCTGCTCTTGCGCAACGAAGAATTTGTTCGACAGAGTGATTGTGCCGAGCGAAAGCCCTCGTTTGTAAGGCCGCGTCGGGTCTCGCATCGATCGGAGTGGACATCAGAGCGAACGCCGAGTAGGCCGCAGCCTCTCGGAACCAGGGGAGTGCCATGTTCGGATCGTGGAGTGAGAGACGCGTGCCGATCCCATCGGCCATGTCGGCGAGCTCCAGCATTCGCGTCGACGACGGCCGGTCCGATTCTTCGATTTCACCAACCAGGCGCGAATACGCAAACTCCTCCGACGAGGCTGACGCATACGATCCCGGGATCAATCCCCGAACACCCGCGCGAACGTACGGGTGCGCAGCGAAAGGTCGCTCCTTGATTCGAGGGCTCCGACAACCCGACCCTGGGACCGTCAGGCTCAGCGAAAAAACAACCAAACCCCAAAGCTGTTTACGCACAAACATTCGCCTATCTTCGGTGGATGGCACAGACACGGAGAAGAAACTCGCCCGATCCGGTGCGAGATTCAAGCAGAGGCCACGCGACCTATCGCGAGACCAGGACCCGACTTTTCATCGAATTATTCATTATTTCAACATTTAATTATAATTTTATGCAAAATAAGACATAGCCTTGCCCGGGTCGAGCCGTGCCGATCGGATGTCAAGGGCCGCGATGAAACGCGGCAATCGTCCGAGTGGGGGGTCTTATCGGCATTGGGTGGAGAATCAATTCAAGGAAAGACGTGTCCTTACCGATAGCCGCGTTTTATTACAACGATAAGTTGGGTTCGAGGCCGACTTCGATCAATAATTCGCGGATGAAGGCGAGCCCGGCCGACGAAACTGACCTGCCAGCAAGCCATACGTCACCACCCCGGAGGGGCGATGGGGGCGGGGCGAGTTGAAGTCGAGCCGCACGAATTCGCCGCCGGCCCGTTCCGCGCGGACCATGTCGGGAAAAGCGAGAGAGAGTGCGTCCCACTCGCGGATCACGGCCTTGATCACGGTGACGGAGGTTGTGCTGATTTTTCGGCCCAAGATTAGAGCGTCGTCCGGGCCCGAGATCAGTCATTCTCGGATCGGGTCCGGACGCTGTAGGCCGACGAATGGACAGTCCTTGAACTCGGAACGCCCGGTGTGCTTCGGGCGGACATTAGTGGTTCCAAGAGAACTCGGTCGAATTGAGCAGAGTCCAGGAGACGTCGGCCAGTCTTTCTTTCCGTGGGTCGCCCGAGCTACCGGCGAGCTTGGCGACGAAGTGCCGGGATTCCTCGGCGGTCGGGCGCCGGGTGAGGACGACGAGGTAGAGGGCCTCGACGGCGGCACGGTCGTCGGGGGCGAAGGCGGCGATGCGGGTGGCGGCGTTGAAGAGATCGGGCTTGGTCTTCTCGCCGACGAGCTCGCCGTTCATGAGCAGGAGCCGCTGCGGGATGGTCCCGGAGCCGTCGGTGAATTCGTCCTCTCCGGTGTCGCCGTAGCGCCGGACGAATTCCGACTCGCCGATGAGACGGGCGAGGCGGACGAGGATGTGCGAGTCGCGATCGATGGTCTCGATCGAGGCGGACTGGATAAGCCCGCCGACCACCTGCTCGGGCCGGAGCCGGGTCAGGGGGAACACGGCCCAGGACCGCTCCTGGGCCTCGCTGACGTCGCCATGGGTCCCGCTAGCGAGCCGAAAGGCCTCGGTCGTCACGAGAGCACGAATTAGCCGATTCAAATCATATCGATGATCTTGAAAGTCGTTGGCGAGCACCGTGAGGACTTTGGGAAGCTCGCCGTCGGCCGGGAGGTCGTCGACGGGCTCGACGAGCGGCTTGCCGAAGAGCAAGGCCCAAACGCGATTGACGGTCGCCCGCGCGAAGTTCGGGTTTTGGGGGTGGGTCACCCATCGGGCGAGTTGTTCGCGTCGGGTCCCCTTTTGCGTCCAGAGCTCGGGCAGGAATGGGGCGCGAGGCTCGATGGTTGTCGGCTTCCCGGTCTTACGGTCGGTCACCTCGAAGCGACCGTCCGCGTCGTGGATCCCCGTGAAGCCGTGATGGACCTGGCCGAAGAAGGCGGCGATCCCCTGGAAATCCCGCTGTTTCCAGGGCTGGAACGGGTGGTCGTGACACTGGGCGCAGTCGATCCGGACTCCGAGGAAGGCCCGGGCCGACCGCGCGGCGAGCCGCTCAGGGTCGGGTTCCTTCTTCTCGGGGTCGATGGTCACCGAGACGAAGTTGGTCGCCGGATGATCCGTCCAGAGCCCCTGGCCCGCGATCATGTCGCGGACGACCTGGTCATAGGGTCGATTCGCCAGCACCTGGTCGCTCAACCAGTTCACGAACCGACGCCGGCGGTAGAGGAGGAACGGCCCGTCCTCGGTCCCGACGAACGCCCGGGCGAGCCGCTCGGCGAAATAGTCGGAGAAGCGGCGATCCTGGAGCACCCCCTCCAACCACGCCGCAAGGCGGTCCGGGCTGGGGGTTGCCTCGAATCGGCGGATCTCCTCGAGCGAAGGGATCGAGCCGGTCAAGGCGAGGGACAGGCGCCTGAGTATGGCGAGGTCAGGGGCCGTGCTCGCCGGCTCGACCCGATCTTCGGCCCAACGGCGGCGGAATTCGCGGTCGACCTCGCCCACGACGGGAAGCGGTCCGCGACCCTCAGCCCGAAGGGCCGGGGATTGCCCTGGGCGGGCCGAAGAGCGAGAGGGGAGCATGTTCATGCCCAGCCCCGTCGCCCCCAGAACGACGACTCCGAAAAAACCGAGGTCGCGGATCCCAATCATGACTGGCCCCCTCCTGCTCTCTTGCGGGGGATACCAGGCGAGTCGGCCGCGCGTTTCAACAATCCGGGCGCCTTCGGTTCGAGAGCCGACGCGTGCGAACCAGCTCGGGTTCGATCGTCTCGATGGTCTCGGATTTCGAGCGAGAAACCAGGACTCTGGGAAGGATTCGGTGACTTTCGCGGACACTTGGTCGGGTTGGGCAAAAATCCGGGAAGGGAATCGTCTTCAACTTCTGGCCTGGCGAGGAATCCGTTGCTAAACTCGCCAGAGAAACCGGTGTCGCCCGCGACGGAAGGATTTCGATTGGTCCAAGCCTTCGGGTAGGATGCTGGTTTCCCCGCCTCGAGCTTCGGAGTCTGACAGATGGCCCGACAATCGGATCGGAGCCGCATGGCCGACATGGCCCAGGGGGGCATCGCTGCGAGCCCAATGTCCCGCGGCGATGTCACCGGCCCGGCGCCATTTCCCCGACTGACCCTCGCCCTCGCCCTCACGCTGGCCGTGGTTCCCGCAGCTGCCCTGGCCGGCGTCTCCCTCGACTCCCCCCGCTTTGGAGCCCCCGGCATGCTGGAACCTCACACCGGGTCGTTACTCGTCGACTACTACGAAGCCTTCCTGCGCGATCAGGACATCGAGGGTTTCCGTACGCAGGTCTCGACGCGCTATACCGAGGGGACGTTGGCCCGGCTCGTGGAGACCGGGAGCACTCAAGCCCGCCGGGCCGCCGTGCTCGGGCTCGGACTCTTCGGCAGTTACGAGACCAACGCGGCCGTGGCGCGGGGACTCCGCGACAACGACCTGACCGTCCGCCGACTGGCCGGCGACGCCCTCTGGGCCATCTGGTTCCGCGCCGACACGCCCGAGAACAACAAGACGCTCGAGGAGGTGAGCCGACTGATCGGCCACCAGCTTCCGGACCAGGCCGTCGAGTTGGCGACCCGGCTAATCGAACGAACGCCCAAGTTCGCCGAGGCCTACAACCAGCGGGCGATCGCCCATTTCGCCCAGGACCATTTCGACGAGAGCGCCGCCGACTGTCGCCGGGTCCTCCAGCGTAACCCCTACCACTTCGGGGCCCTCTCGGGGCTCGCGCAGTGCCAGCTCCGCATGAACCAACGACGCGAGGCCCTGAAGACCTTCCGCCGTGCCCTGCGGCTTCAACCGTATAGCGACGGGCTTCGCGAGGCCGTTGCCGCCCTCGAAGCCGAAGGCGAGTAAGCAGGCCCAACCCCTGCCCCGCTCCGCGAACCTCCCACCGCTCGATAAGTAAGGTGCTCCGCACGCCCACTCTGCGGATCCGACACTCCGGTCGACCCGAGGGCCCCGGTCGATCGCGACTCCACGCCTTCCCCCCCGGGAGCGTGGACTCTCGACCGGCCGGGGCCCTCGCCCCGCGCCAAGAGATGCGAAAAATCTCTCCATGGCCTTCGCGGCCCGGAGGTCCCGGCCGGTCACGAATCCATACCTTCCCCCCCGGGGGTAGGGATTCTCGATCGGCCGGGACCCTCGGGTCGCGATCAACTGACGTCCAAAAGCCGGATCAAGGCCTCTCGGCACGGGGCGGAGGTCCCGGTCGATCGTGAGTCCACGCCTTCCCCCCCGGGAGCGTGGGCTCTCGATCGGCCGGGGCCTTCGCCCCGTGCCAAGGGCTGTGAGACCTCCCTTGGCGATCTCCCCGGCTCGGGGGTCCCGGCCCACAGAGAACTCACGCCTTCCCCCCCGGGAGCGTGAATTCGTCCGATAGGCCGGGACCCCCGAGTCGCAGGCAACTCGTCCCCGAATTGAGAATGCGTCCTTGAGGCCAAGGGGTCCCGGTCCGCAGTGAATCCATGCCTTCCCCCCCGGGAGCAAGGGTTCGCTGTGGGCCGGGACCCTCGGGCCCTGAGGGTCTTGTGAATGCCAAGCAGGGCAACCTCCTCGGCCCGAGGGTCCCGGCCCATCGACCGCCCATACCTTCCCCCCCGGGAGCATGGACGAATCATACAGGCCGGGACCCTCGAGTCGAGGAGAACGACCGAGCAAGGCGAGGTCCCGTTCCCCGCGGCCCGGAGATCCCGACCGGTCCCAAGACCACGCCTTCCCCCCCGGGAGCGTGGACTTGCGATCGGCCGGGATCCTCAGGTCGCGGAGCATAGACCAAGACCTCCACTTGGAGCGAGTCGATCGGGTTGACCGTGTCCCGCGGCCTGGGGATCCCGACCTACAGTGAGCCCATGTCTTCCCCCCCGGGGACATGAACCCACGCGTAGGTCGGGATCCTCGGACCGCAAATCGGTCGACCACGAGCTTATCGCCGCCTTCCTCGAAGGAATCCCGAAGCGTCGCAACGCATGAGGCCGGGCACCCGGCCCGGGGATCCCGGCCTAATGACCGATTCATGCCTTCCCCCCCGGGAGCATGAATCGACCGTATAGGCCGGGATCCTCGGACCGACCGAAACCATAAGCGTCACGACACTTAACGTATGTGGTTCCTGCCTCCGCGTCTGGCCCGCTTTCTCCCAAGAAGAAAACGCCCAATCATCGAACGTGTCCACCAATCCCAAAGCAAAGGGCTTGAATCGAGACCGTCCGGATTGTCACCACGCGCGGGGACAAAAAACCTGAGGACATCACATCCCAAATCCTCGGCGATCGCGTCTGTTGAATCCTCGAGACCGCCAATCGCGTCTCGCCACGATTCAAACATGACGTAAGCATTGCGCGACCCAGCCAGGAGAGTGGGACTGGGAAGACAAGGCTACGATCGGATTCGAGGGAAAGGATCAGCAGCGAAGGATGGGCGAGGAAAGCTTATGCCGCGAGTGGAGACCTTGGGCCGAGGAATCAATCACAAGGTCCGAAACAAAACCGGTGTCACCGTAAGGGAGATAGGGGAAGATCGAGGAGATCTCGAATTCGTGAGTGTCTTCCTCGGTATCCGTATCTTCTTCAAACGCGGTTTCGTCGATGTCGGCAAGCAGGGGAGCGGATGGAGAGGGATATTCGTCGGGGCAGTAGACCAGATCGACAGGAACATGGACTTCAGTCGATTGGAGGACAAGCGGAACCGCAGGATGCTCAACAGGGACGGAGGACCAGAAACCCAAGGAAGGGAGAAAGAGAAGCAAACAGGAAAAATAGTGAAAAAACAGGCTCATAGAGCGACGAGCTTCCCACATTTGGAGGAACGCCATTCGTCCGTCGATGTCAATTATCTAGCGTCGTGACCTTTTTGCAAGTCCGTTCTTTTCAAAAATTAGGTTGGACGCACGTTGGAGATCGTCAGAAAACCCTAGGGAATCCTTAGGGTGTGGAAAGCGGCAACCCTCGCCGACGATTCACGCCGTGGGGCTGTCACTCGAGAGTCGGGAACGAAGGCCACTCCCAAGCGTCGATCAAGAACGCTTCCCAATTGGATTGCCCACAAATACGGGGCAGGAGTGCCCCGCCTACCAGGAGTCTGCGGAACTCGCAGCGTTGGGAGGGGCACTCTTGCCCCGCCAGGATGAGTTGGGGACGGAGGCTCCCCACTTCGTCAGACCCGCGTGCAAGTCAACCGCGAAGCTCTCTAGAGTCTCTCGGGCTTCGTCGTGACTGAACCAAAATCGGCCCCTCTCGCAAGTCCCGCCGGTGCCTCAAGAAGATGAGTCGTGGGTTGACGTTGGATCAAATCCATTGCGGAGGAACCGGAGTTCGCCCCGGCCCTCTCGCGGACAAACCTTCACGAAACAGGAGCGTCAACGCCGAAAAGCACCTTGTCGTCATCCGGCATGGTCGGTACGATAATCCCCTCAACACGCCGATTCGAGTGTAAGGCGCCGTAGCCAAGTGGTAAGGCAGAGGTCTGCAAAACCTCCACCCCCGGTTCGAATCCGGGCGGCGCCTCTCGACGATATAAAGCCCTGGGAAACCAGGGCTTTTGCGTTTCGAAAGCAGTCTCCTCTCACATCACAGCCAAACTCGAGCGAACCCAGACCTTCCGGGGGTGGAGGTTTTGCAGACCTCTGCCTTACCACTCGCACCTTTGCCGACGATCGAAGTGACACTGTTGAGGCAGATCGCCGAGGGACGGATCACAGCTTGTTCTTCGAGCTCGAATGGGTGGCGGAGGCCTGGCCGCTGGTAATCGCACGGGGAGTGCTCAAGCGATCACTTAAAGCTTCCTTCTTCTGATACCGGATTGTTACTTCAGCCGCCCACTCCCTTCGAGCACCTGGATCGACCGTATCAGGCTCGGGGCTTGGCCGTCAGACCTCGTCGGCAACCATCCTCAAGCAAGTGAACGCGAGGTATTCTTCCGGTGGCGGCGAGCTATCGGCCTCGGGACCGGCGAGCCATTCGTCGAACGCGTCGTCATGAGCACTCACGGCGTGCTTCAACGCGTCCAGGTCCTCGGCGCTCGTCTTCTCCACGATGTCCAGTCGGATGAGGTCGTCCGAAACCCCGAATCGTTCGGCCGGGGGGATGAGATGGCGCAGAGACGGGGGAACCTTGGCGGGGTCGAGGACGATCGTCGGCCGATTCTCGGCGGTCAAACCTAGCATCGCTCGCAACATCCCGGCCGGGAACAGTTTGAACTCGTTGTCCATCCTCGCCCCTCCAGGCCGGATTACCCCGATCGTAGTTTCATCAACGCGCCCGGGACGACGCCGCGGTTCGGCCCGCCCAAGTCGTTGCCATTTTATAAATACTATCCCATTAACACATACAAATCATAACAAAAAAAATTATTATTGCATTTGGATTCAGATTCGAGATTCGGCCGGATTGTCTCCCGCCTCTCGGCGATCTACTCGCGGTGACGCCGCCGAACGCGCCACTGAACGACCGCCGTGATAAGGACCGCGAGGCCAAGTCTCGTTTCCATTGCCAAGCCCGCCTGCCAACCCGGTGAGAGCGGTTCGAAGGTGGCTGAGTCCTATTCATAATGCCGGACCGTTATCCTGCCTGGGGGTCGGCCGGCATCGGTCTTTGCAACGTACACCGAGAGAGCTCCGGCGACGATCGCCGCGAGGATCATCAAGGTTCGGATTTGGATTTGGATTTGGATTTTCCGCTTGGTCACGAAGCCGCCTCGCCGATTTGATGCAAACCCTCGGTCTTGGACTGATCCTACCGGAATGCACGCCTTGTCACGAGAGACGAGGATGTCCGATTGCATCGACGCATGCCGTTGGACGGTTTCGCTCGATCTATCGCATGCCCGAAGCCCCGCGAGTGTTAGGGACCAGTATTCTCAGGCCTGGATGGTCCGCGACGGGGCCCGGAGGAATCCGCCTCGGGCCCGTATTCGTTGGCATGGACAAGGAGTTGATGACACCCGTATAGTATCCCAGGCGACGGAGGATCGGGCTCGGGAACAGGATCGAGACGGATATTTAGGGGGGCCTACCAGGGATGGCGACGACGGACATTGTCATCCGAGGGGCACGCGAGCACAACCTACGCGACGTCTCGCTCAACCTCCCTCGAGGCGCTCTCATCTGCTTCACGGGGGTCTCGGGTTCGGGGAAAAGCTCGCTTGCATTCGACACGCTCTACGCGGAAGGGCAACGGCGCTACGTCGAGAGTCTCTCGAGTTATGCCCGCCAATTCCTCGGCCAGATGCCCAAGCCCGAGGTCGATCGGATCGACGGGCTGAGCCCCTCGATCTCGATCCAGCAGAAGACCGGGGGCCGGAACCCGAGGAGCACCGTCGGGACGATCACGGAGATCAACGACTATCTCCGGGTCCTGTTTGCGCGGGTGGGACAGGGGCATTGCCCGAACTGCGACCGGCCAGTCGCGGCTCAGACGCGCGAACAGATCGTCGCGCGAGTGCTCGATCTGCCCGACGGGACGGCCTACAGCATCCTGGCCCCGGTCATCCGAGGCCAGAAGGGGGAATACAAGGACCTCTTCAACGACCTGTCGAAGGCCGGTTATGTCCGCGCCCGCGTGAACGGGCAGGTCGTCGCCTTATCGGACAACCTGGCGCTCGACCGTCAGACGAAGCACCACATCGAAGTGGTGATCGACCGAGTCAAGGCAGGGCCGAGCATTCGCCCCAGGCTAGCCGAGGCCATCGAGTCGGCGCTCCGGCTCGGCGAAGGGTCGGTGATCATCGCGAGGGAAGATCAGCCCGACCTCCTGCTGTCCTCGCACTACGCCTGCTCGGCCTGCGGCCTGAGCTTCGACCCGCCGAGCCCGCAGCTCTTCAGCTTCAATAGCCCGCAAGGGATGTGCCCCTCGTGCGACGGCCTGGGGATCCGCCACGACTTCGACCCCGCCTTGCTCGTGCCCGACCCGACGCTCTCGGTCTGGAAAGGGGCGATCGAACCGCTCGGGCCGATCAGCGGGATGGGGAAGTGGAGGCGGCATATCTTCGAGGGGGTCGCCGCCAACGTCGAGGCCGACAAGGACGGCCCCGCCAAGGGGACGATGCTCAAAGGCCCGTGGCGCGAGCTCGACCCGCGCTGGCAACACGCCTGGCTCTACGGGTTAGGCGATCGGATGATCGTCCACCGTTGGCGGAGCAAGGGGAAGAGCTGGTCGCATACGGAGAAGTGGGAAGGGATCGCGTCCGAGCTGCTCGCCAAGTTCCGGTCGTCGGGCGACAGCCCGTTCCGCGCCAAGCTCGAGCCGTACATGCGGAGCATGACTTGCCCCGACTGCCAAGGAGGGCGGCTCAACCCACGAGCCCGAGCCGTCCGGGTCGGCGGCAAGACGCTTATTGAACTCGGGGCGATGCCGATCGGCCGCGCGGCCCAGTTCTTCGACGGTCTCGCCGGCGCGGGGGATTCCGAGCCGGCGGTCCCGCTCGACGCGCTCTCGAGGACGATCGCCGATGAGCTGCTCAAGGAGATCCGGGGGCGACTTGGCTTCCTGACCAATGTGGGGCTCGACTACCTGACCCTCGACCGATCGGCACCGACGCTCTCGGGGGGTGAGGCCCAGCGGATCCGCCTGGCAAGCCAGGTGGGCGCGGGCCTCGTGGGTGTGCTCTACATCCTCGACGAGCCCTCGATCGGGCTCCACCCACGCGACAACGACCGGCTCATCGCCACGCTCCAGCGGCTCAGGGACGTCGGCAACACGGTGATCGTCGTCGAGCATGACGAAGACACGATGCGGGCGGCCGACCACCTCGTTGACTTCGGACCCGGTCCGGGCGTCAAGGGGGGCGAAGTCGTCTCCGAAGGGCCGCTCGCCAAGATCACCGAGTCGCCCCGGAGCCTTACCGGCCAGTATCTCTCGGGCCGAAAGGCGATCGAGGTCCCCAAGGAACGCCGGCCGCCGACGGAGCGGCGCCTCAAGGTCGTCGGGGCGAGGCAGAACAACCTCAAGAACATCGACGTCGAGATCCCGCTTGGGCTCTTCGCATGCGTCACCGGCGTGAGCGGCTCGGGCAAGAGCTCGCTGATCGGCGACATCCTCCGCGATGTCCTCGCTCGAGACCTCAACGGGGCGATCACCGATCCCGGACAGCACGACCGGATCGAGGGGATCGAGCATCTCGACAAGATCATCGACATCGACCAGTCGCCGATCGGGCGGACGCCACGCTCGAACCCGACGACCTACATCAAGCTCTTCGACCTGATCCGCGACCTCTATACCAAGCTCCCCGACGCCAAGGCCCGAGGTTATAAGGCGGGCCGGTTCAGCTTCAACGTCGAAGGGGGGCGCTGCGAGGCCTGCCAGGGGAACGGGTCGAACCGGCTCGAGATGGACTTCCTCGCCGACGTCTGGGTCACCTGCCCCGTCTGCGAGGGGAAGCGGTTCAACCGCGAGACCCTGCACGTCCGGTTCAAGGGGAAGAGCATCAGCGACGTCCTCGAGATGGACGTGCAGGAGGCACTCGAGCACTTCGCCAACGTCCCCAAAATCTCGGGGATGCTCCAGACCTTGCACGACGTCGGGCTCGACTATCTGAAGTTGGGGCAAGCCTCCCCTACCCTCTCGGGGGGTGAAGCCCAGCGGATCAAGTTGGCCCGCGAGCTGGTGAAACGAGGGACCGGGCGGACTCTCTATCTCCTGGATGAGCCGACGACGGGGCTCCACTTCGATGACGTGCGCAAGCTCCTCGAAGTGCTCCACGGTTTCACGGCGCTCGGGAACACGGTGCTCGTCATCGAGCACAACCTCGATGTGGTCAAGACGGCCGACTGGGTGATCGACCTCGGCCCGGAAGGGGGCTCGGGGGGCGGCACGATCGTCGCCGAGGGGACGCCGGAAGACGTCGCCAAGGTCCGCGGCAGCCACACCGGTGCGGCGCTCAAGAAGATCTTCGCGGGACCGGCCCCGATCCCTTCGACCGCGAAGGGCAAGAAGGGGGCGAAGGGAAAGAGGAAGTCGTCGGAGGAGGGGCTCGAGGCGATCACCGTCCGAGGCGCCCGGCAGCACAACCTCAAGGGGGTCGACGTCGACATCCCCCGGCACAAGATGACGGTCTGCAGCGGCCCGAGCGGGTCGGGTAAGACCTCGCTGGCGATCGACACGCTTTATGCCGAAGGCCAAAGGCGCTACGTCGAGAGCCTCTCGAGCTACGCGAGGCAGTTCCTCGCTCCGCTCCAGAAGCCGAAGGTCGAGCGGATCAGCGGCCTCTCGCCCGCGGTCAGCATCGAGCAGAAGACGACGAGCAAGAGCCCACGATCGACGGTCGGCACCGTCACCGAGATCCACGACTACCTCCGGATCCTCTTCGCCAGGCTCGGGCAGCCCTATTGCCCGAGCTGCGGCCTGGCGATCGGCACGCAGACGGCCGACGAGATCGTCGAGAAGATCCTGCACCTCCCCGAGGGGACGAAGGTCTTCGTCATGGCGCCGGTGGAGCGTCGCGACGGCGAAGCCTACGACGCCCTCTGGGACGACCTCCGCGGGTCGGGCTTCACTCGCGTCCGCGTCGACGGCAAATCCGTCAGCCTCGACTCGCCCCCCAAATTGAGCCATCGCCGCAAGCACCGCATCGAGGTCGTCATCGACCGCGCGGTAGTCCGGCGGTCGACCCGTTCACGCCTCGCGGACTCGATCGAGTCGGCGCTCGACCTGGGCAAGGGAGTCGTCCTCGTCGCTCGGGTGGACGACGAGGCGGATGAGACGAACTGGACGGTCGATCGGTACAGTCAGCATCGGTCGTGCGACGGTTGCGGCCGGAGCTTCGAGGAGCTCTCGCCCCACAACTTCTCGTTCAACAGCCCGCTCGGATGGTGCCCCGTCTGCGAAGGGCTGGGCGTGCAGCACGGGGCCAATCCGGCCGTGCTGATCCCCGACGGGACCCGCTCCCTGCGCGAGGGGGCAGTCGCGGTCTGGCCCGACTTCACCAAGAACCTGGCGTTCGCGAGGATGATCGGGGCCATGGCCGTCGCCCAAGGGATCGACATCAATCTCTCATTCGACGACCTCGAAGGGCGGCACCGGCGACTGATCCTGCATGGGGCCGGTGACGCCTGGTTCCGGGTCCCCGCGGTGGGAGGCCAGCCCGAGTTCTCCTTCCAATATAAGGGGCTGTTCCCGGCGATCGAAGAAGCTTCGCGTGTCTCGTTTATTTATCGCTTCAAGCTCCAGGGGATGGTCGACGACGTCCCGTGTGCCTCGTGCATGGGCGCGAGGCTTCGCGACGACTCGGCCGCAGTCCGCTTCCACGACTTCACGCTCGACCAGATCGGCCACTGGCCGCTCGGCAGGGCCTACACCTTCTTCAAAGGGTTGAAGCTCGACGCCGACGAGAAGCATATCGCGGGCGACCTCGTCCGCGAGGTCCGCGACCGTCTCAAGTTCCTGGTCGACGTGGGGCTCGACTACCTGACCCTGGCGCGAGGGACGCCGACCCTTTCGGGGGGCGAGAGCCAGCGGATCCGACTGGCGAGCCAGATCGGGAGCGGCCTGACGGGGGTGCTCTACGTCCTCGACGAACCCACGATAGGCCTGCACCCTCGCGACAATGCCCGGCTACTCACGGCCTTGAAGCATCTCCGCGACCTGGGCAACACCCTGGTCCTCGTGGAGCACGACCGCGAAGTGATCGAGGCGGCCGACCACCTCGTCGACTTCGGGCCGGCCTCCGGTGACGGAGGCGGCGAGGTCACCGCCGCCGGAACCCCCGCGAAGGTCAAGGCGAACAAGAAGTCGCTCACCGGCCAGTATCTCTCCGGGAAGGCCGCCATCCCGGTCCCGAGCAACCGCCGCACGACCGACGGCCCGGCGCTCGTGATCCGGGGGGCGCGCCACCACAACCTCAAGAATATCGACGTCGCATTCCCGCTGGGCGTCGTGACCGTGGTGACCGGCGTGAGCGGCTCGGGCAAGAGCTCGCTGATCGAGGACACCCTCTGGAAGGCGATGGCCAAGGCCCTTCATCGGGCCCAGGTCACGCCGGGAGGGCACGACGCGATCGAGGGGATCGAGCGGATTGACAAGGTCATCAGCGTCGACCAGGATCCGCTCGGCAGCACGCCGACATCGACGCCCGGCACGTACTCCGGGGTCTTCGACCTCATCCGAGAGCTCTTCGCCAAGCTCCCCGAGGCGAAAGTCCGCGGCTATACCTCGCGCCGATTCAGCTTCAACCAGCCCGGCGGGCGCTGCGAGGCCTGCGAGGGAGCCGGTCAGAAGCGGATCGAGATGCACTTCCTGCCCGACGTCTGGGTCACGTGTGACGCGTGCGGCGGCTCGCGCTACACGCCCGAGACCCTGGCCGTGAAGTTCCGAGGCAAGTCGATCGCCGACGTGCTGGCGATGACGGTCGACGGGGCCCTCGAGTTGTTCGCGGGGGTGCCCAAGATCCGCCGGATCCTCCAGACCCTCCACGACGTCGGCCTCGGGTACGTCCCGCTCGGCCAAGCCGCGCCGACACTCTCGGGGGGCGAGGCCCAGCGGGTCAAGCTCGCGGCCGAGCTCGCCCGGCCCGACACCGGCAAGACGCTCTACATCCTCGACGAGCCGACGACCGGGCTGCACATGGACGACGTCCGCAAGTTCCTGGACGTCGTCCATCGCCTCTCGGACCTGGGCAACACCGTCGTGATCATCGAGCACAACCTCGAGGTGATCAAGACGGCCGACTGGGTCATCGACATCGGCCCCGAGGCGGGGGCCTCCGGGGGCGAGGTCGTGGCGGCCGGGCCTCCCGAAGTGATCGCGAAGGAAAAGCGGAGCCTCACCGGCGCGATCCTCAAGGGCGTCCTCGCCGCCGGCCCTCGCACCGAGCGCCCCCGCTACGATGCCAAGGCCGTCGCGCTCAAGCTCCTGGCCGAGAGCAAGGCCGCCAAGGTCGACGAGCTGACCAACGGCGTCAAACCCCCTTGGGAGATCGACGGCCGGCGATGGCACACGCGTGACCGAATCGGGCGGAGCGGCCGGCCCGCCAAGTGGGACGGGCGGATCCTCGAACGGGTCGTCGAGAGGATCGAGGCCCTCGGATCCTTCGCGCCGACCGACTGGTCGCAACGCGTGAGTGTCTCGATCGCCGGGACCAATCCGGGTGCCATCCCGTTCTTCCAGGCACTCACCGGCTCCGAGTGGATCGTCACCCTCCGATTCAACGTCGCCCGCAACACCTTCAAAGCCAGCTTGCTGGAGGATCAACTCCAGCTCCCCGCCTTCCACGACAGTTCGCCTCCCGTCCACAGCGACGCCCCGCGGGTCGCCGTGAGCAACCGCAAGGGGCCGACGCAGGAAGTCCTCATCACCTGCCACTCGGCCGATGACCTCGAGACTCCACCCTTCGAAGCGTTCCTGTCCAGGGCGGTCGCCTCCTACCAGAAGGTCGGGAAGGCCGCGGCCCTCGTCACGGCGAACGAACTGGGCTGAGCAAGCCCTGGCTCAGAAATGGGACGACGTGACCCAAGTTGAGGGGCTGCAAACCCGAATCGGATCTTGATCCCCCGGCGGCGACCCAGGGACCGTCCTTCTGTGGGGAGGGGAAGGGAGGAGGGATGATGCCGGCCGTCGAGAATCGCCGCCAGGGACACCCGATCGGAGTCCCGTGGCGGCGATACACGCCAGCCGAAGAGGACGGAAAGGTCGCCGCGTACCCGGCCATCCCCATCAAGGACAATAGCCCGAGAGCTTGGTGTCCCTGACCCGATACGATCGACGAGGGGTGAGCCAGGCGTGCCGACTCACCTCCCCCTCGAGCAGAGAAGAAGTCGCGGCGCTCATGCCCGAAGGACACAACGACGACGACCAGACTCTTCCGAGGGACCGTCTCGGGAAGACGCTGTTCAATCCGCAGTTACATATCTAAAAAAAACTCGCCTAAATAAGCCTACAAGAGAGACAGCTTCTTTGGGGATCTTATCTATACTTATGCCGAAGCCCCGCAACTCGTTCTTGGGAGGGTGCGAATTGTCATGGTCGGCCACTGCCTTGAATTAGTTATCGTTACCCGCAATTTGATCCGCAGGGATTTCTCCCGCGGGTCATCATTCAAAGTGGGACGATCCCTCATACCCAGGTGCCAATCGAGGGCACGCGCATTTCCGTGCAATCCTCTAGGCCCCGATCGCTTCGATTTATAAACCCAAAAAAAGAAAAACAACGAGCAAGATCACTCCCTTACAGGAATCAGGCAACGCAAACACGCACACTCATTCCCGATTCAGGATAGGCATGACGAGAGACGCCAGCTTCCCGATTGAGCCCTAGCTCCTGGGCGAGCGTTTCTCGAGGATAGAGAGAGAGAGAGCGCGTGATCTCGATCCTGTCGGTGGCTGTGGGCCCGGGGAGAACTCCCAAGGTTTTGAGGGTCGGACGCTTCGGAGAACGGCCGATGCAGGGTCAACCTGGGACTTCTGGATGACGACTCGAGTCCTCCCGCCGAGATCGACGATCAGGCTGGCCTTTTCGATTTGGGCCGTTTTGGCGTATGATTTCATTCGTGAAGTTTGCCAGACCGATGCGACCCGCCGGGCGAACGGCCGGGAAGAACGACGGTCGCTGCTGCCCCCGAAGACCGCCATGACCCGACGTACTCGAGGCCGAGAGATCGCACTTCAAGTGCTCTATCAGACCGAGCAGAACCCTGGGCTTGCTCCCGATGAGGTTCGCCGGTTCGTGGATCGCCGACTTCGGGGCGACCGCAAACTCTGCGACTTCGCGGACGCGCTCATCTCCGGGGTTCATGAGCACCAGCCGAAGATCGACGCCTTGATCTCGGCCGTTGCCGAGAACTGGCGGCTCGACCGGATGGCCGCCATCGACCGGAACATCCTCCGGCTCGGGGCGTACGAGATGCTCTTCTGCCCGGACGTGCCCACCAAGGTCGCGATCAATGAGTCGCTCGAACTGGCCAAGCGGTACAGCACCGCGCAGTCGAGCCGCTTCGTCAACGGGATCCTCGACCGACTCCAGGCCGCCGAGGCGTCGTCCACGGGGGCAACAGCCGAGGCCGCGGACGTACCGGTCGCCGAGGGCGACGCTCGCCCGGCCGAGGTCGCGGACGTACCGGTCGCGGAGGGCGAGACTCGCCCTGCCAAGGCCGAGGACGTACCGGCCGCCGAAGGCGAGGCTCGTCCTGCCGAGGCTGCGGCCGACACCCCCTCGGAGGTCCCACCCTCGCCCTCGTCTCCGGACGAGGCGTGACCCGTCTGTCGTGTAGTCGATCCGTGACTTTTCGCTGCCGCGTAGGAGGCCGGCCGTGATTTGGCAACCACTCTTCATCCTGGCGATGGGCCTGACCGCCCTCGCCGACCCCGCCAACGACACCGCCCAGGGCGATCAAGACAAGTTCCAGGGCACCTGGGTCGTCGTCTCGACGGAGCGAGACGGCAAGGTCGTCCCCTCGGAAGAGCTTAAAGACAAGAAGGTGAAGCTAACCTTCGAGGAGGACCGCGTCCTCGCCAAGTCGGGTGAGAAGGCGGTGGCCCTGGGGACGTTCACGATCGACGCCTCGAAGACCCCCAGGGTGTACGACCGCACGTACAACGATGGCCGACCGAGGCGTGGGATCTATCGGCTCGAGGGGGACACGTTGACGATCTGCATCGCCGCGGTCGGCAAGGAAAGGCCGAGCGACTTCGCGACGAAGGCTGGCGACGGGATGTCGCTGGTCGTCTACAAGCGTGAGTAGCCCCCCTCCCGGGAGGTCGCGGGCGAGACCGGCCCGGGGTCGTCAGGCCGTCGCCGGCGGGATCCGTCGCGAACCGTCGGGCGACCTGCACATCCACACGACGCATTCGGACGGCGTCTGCTCACCGTGCGAGGTGGTCGTCGCCGCCGCCAACGTCGGGCTCTCGGCCCTCGCGATCACCGATCATGACACGCTCTCCGCACTCCAGGTCGCCCGGCCCGAGGCGGCGCGGTTGGGGATCGAGTTGATCTCGGGGATCGAGCTGACGTCCGAGTTCAACGGCCGAGAGATCCACGTCCTCGGCCATTTCGTCCGGGACGACGACCCCGCGCTCGTCTCCGCCACCCTGGCCCTCCGCATCGCGAGGGCCGAGCGACTCCGGGCGATGTCGGAACGGCTCGAGTCCCTCGGCCTGTCGGTCGATCTCGAGGCGCTCGCGCGGTTGTTCCCGCGAGCGACGCTGGGACGTCGGCACCTGGCCGAGTGGCTATCGAAGACACACCAGGTGGCCGGGCCTCGCGAGGCGTTCGCACGCTACCTGGGCGACGGCGGGCCCGCCCAGGTCCCCAAGCCGAGGCTCGCCGCGGCCGAGGCGATCGCCCTGATCGTCGGTGCGGGCGGGGTTGCCGCCCTGGCCCACCCCCCCTATGATCTCCGAGAATGCGTGCTCGCCTCGCTCGCCGAGGCCGGGATGGGTGCCATCGAGGTGGACGGGCCGGGGATCAATCGACTCCACGGCCAACGTTGGCGCGACTGGGCCGGGCGATTCGACCTCGTCCCGGTCGCCGGCTCCGACTTCCACGCGGCCGACCGTCCCGGCCGCTGGGTCGGCTCGATCTCCACACCAGGCCCAGACCTCGAACGCCTGAGGGCGAGATCGCGGGCCGTCGCTCGATGAGCGATACGGAGAGGACGGTCCGTCCTTTCCTTACTACTTAAACAGTTCGCAACCGCGCGGCGACGGGTCTTCTGAGGAACGTCATGGCGATGAAGGGCTTCTTGGATCGTCTCCGTCAAGGGCTGTCGAAGACCGCCCAACTGTTCAATATTCGTTCATGGTTCGGCCGTAAAGTCGATCAATCGTTCCTCGACGACCTCGAAGCCCGCCTGATCCAGGCCGACGTGGGCGTCAAGGCCACGCAACGGATCATCGAACGCGTCCGCGAAGCCTATGGCGACAAGACCGCCGACGACAACCTGCTCCAGTTCGTCAAGGATGAGCTCAAGTCGCTCCTCGTGGACCCGAGGCCGGGGACCTTGGCCGTCGCCCCGCACAAGCCGACGGTCTACCTGATCGCCGGGGTGAACGGGTCGGGCAAGACGACGTCGATCGCCAAGCTGTCCCAGCACCTGAAGGACGAGGGGAAGAGCCTGCTCCTCGCGGCCTGCGACACGTTCCGCGCGGCGGCGGCGGATCAGTTGACCGTCTGGGCGACCCGAGCGGGGGCGGACATCGTCCGAGGGGCCGCGGGCGCCGACCCGGCGAGCGTCGCCCATGACGCTTGTGATCGTGCCCTGGCGCGTGGGGTCGACGTCCTCATCGTCGACACCGCCGGCCGGCTTCACACTCAGACGCACCTGATGCGCGAGCTCGAGAAGGTCCGGGGCGTCCTCCATCGCAAGATCACCGGCGCCCCCCATGAGGTCCTTCTCGTCCTCGACGCGACCAACGGTCAGAACGCCATCCGCCAGGCCGAGGTCTTCACGAAGTCGATCGGCTGCACCGGCGTGATCCTGACCAAGCTCGACGGCACGGCCAAAGGGGGGGTGGTCGTCGCCGTCCGCCAGACCACGAACCTCCCGGTCAAGTTCATCGGTGTGGGCGAGGGGATCGACGACCTCCAGCCGTTCGACCCCGACACGTTTGTCGAGTCGCTTTTCACGTAACCACCGAGCATGGATCGCAACTTCGGCCTCTCAAACCAGTAGGATGGGCGTCGGGTATTGGCATTTTCGAAAGCTCGTTGACCAGTGCCCACCCTACGAAATGCGAATTGAAACGGCGTCGGGGCATCCGGTAACCTGGACGGTCCCCGCTGGCAACCCGCTTGCCGACGGGTTACGCTTGCCGACAGTCCGAGGCGCCTTACCGGGTCAGCGACCACTGAATCGTCCGGCGACCCGAGTTCGACCGGATCGCGGGCCCGGCGGTCTTTCGCCGGGCGTCCCGAACGACCCGGTGCGGGCCCGACACGCGCCCCGCCCTCCGCCGCGAGAGAAGACCCCGCCAGGCTGCGGCCCCGAGTGCCCAGCCGTCTTTCCTACCGAAGTTGTTGAGGAGCGACCCATGAGACTCAGAGCACTTCGTTTCGAGGCGATCGCGGTCGCCCTGCTCGCCGGCTTCTTCGCCCAGGCCCAGGCGGGTCGGGCCCTGGCCGCCGGCCCCTTCCCCGACAAGAACCTCGAGGCCGCCATCCGCGCGGTCCTGAAGCACGAGCCGAAGGTCGAGCTGACCGACGAGAAGCTCCTGAACGTCTACGTCCTCGAGGCGAACGGCAAGGAAATCCGCGACCTGACCGGCCTGGAGAAGTGCAAGAACCTCGCGCTCATCCGGCTCTCGAAGAACCAGGTCGAAGACCTGAAGCCGCTCAAGGACCTGACGAATCTCCAGTCGCTCGACTTCGCGGGGAACAAGGTCAAGGACGTCACGCCGCTGGCGGGGCTCAAGAACCTCCAGTACATCGAGCTCTCGGACAACGAAGTCGCCGACCTCGCCCCGCTCAAGGACCTCACGAACCTCTCGGCGCTCTACCTCACGGGCAACAAGGTCGCCGACCTCGCCCCGCTCTCCGGCCTCACGAAGCTGTCGTCCCTCTGCCTCGGCAAGAACAAGGTCAAGGACCTGGCCCCTCTGGAGAAGGTCACGCGGCTGTCGATGCTCGAGCTCCAGGATAACGAGATCGAAGATGTGACACCGCTGGCGAAGCAGACCGAGGTTCGGATCATGATCCTCGAGCGGAACAAGATCAAGGACCTCGGCGCGTTGCTGAAGGCGTTCAAGGAAGACTCCGCGGGGCCGAAACGGTTCGCCCCGTTCCTCAGGCTCTTCCTCTCGGGCAACCCGCTCACGGACGACGCCAAGTCGAGCCAACTCCCCGCATGCCGCGAGGCTGGGGTCCGGATCGAGAGCTGAAAACGCCTGGCGCAGAGGCTGACCTCGACACCACCACCAACCGTCCAACGATGCCGACCATCGTTGGGCGGGGCGGTGGCGAGACGACCGGGACGAGAGCCGATGACGTTCGAGTCACCGCTTGCGGAATACAAGCCCGAAGCGTAAGCGAGTGAATCTTCTTCGATTTCTCGATGCCGGATTTACTCGCTGGCGCTTCGGGCTTGTAAGCATCCGTTCGGCAAGCCGAGTGAAAGGGTGCACCCCAGGCGCGATGCGCCCACACGCGGCCCCTCATTTCATGGGCGTACCGGTCTCGGCGGTCTCTCGGAAGACTCTTCGAGCCACGGCCAGTCGTTCCCAGCAGGCGGGGAAGCCGGCATAGGGGGCGATCTGGAGGAGCGACTCGACGACCTCCTGGCGGGTCGCCCCGTTATTGATCGCCATGCGGATGTTGAGCTCGAGGGCGAGCGGTCGCCCCATCGCCGCCAGTGTGGCAACGGTCACCAGGCTCATGGTCCGCAAGTCGAGCCCCGACCGGCTCCGGATCGCCCCGGCGAGAAACTCGACGACGTAGGAGTCGAAGTCGGGGCAGATCTCTCGCCAGACCTCCCGGGTCCGCTCCGCCCCTCGGGACCGAGCATCCTTCGCAACAGTTCTTCCGCTCGCTCGATGCGAACCGCCTTGTCCATCTCGCAACGTCTCCACGTCTTTGGGACCCGATCCGGATCATCGCCTGTTAGGAACTCGACAGGGCGTTGTCCCGTAGTCCTCACCACTCGCAAATCGGGTGAAGCCGGACGTGACACTCGCGCCATTCCGCTCATCGCTACAATCCAAACAATTGATAAAAACTTCGCGAGTCTCCGGGGGTCCTTCCCCGAAACATTCGTCAAATCGCCGATATTCACGTGCTAAAATAGGGTGAGTAGGACGAATCACGCCTCGGCCAGGTGGGGCCGGCGGATTCGGCTTCGGGAATCGGCTTGCGGACTCGGATCCACGTCGTGCACCACGCTCTTCGGGAGATTTTGATTTTCGAGGTCGAGGGCAGGCTCTTCGGCCTCCCCGTGGCCAACATTCGGGAGCTCGTGCGCGTCGTCACGATCGTGCCGCTCCCGTCGATGCCCCCGATCGTCGAGGGGATCGTGAATCTCCGAGGCGAGATCGTCCCGGTGCTCGACATCCGTCCTCGACTGGGGATGCCCGCCAAGGCGGTTGAGCTCAGCGACCAGTTGATCATCGCCCGGACCCGTGGGCGACTGGTCGCGGTCCGGGTCGATCGCGCGGTGGAGCTGATGACCTCGCCCGGGTTGGGATCCGGGTCGGACGACACGTCGGGGAGAGTGCGCGAGGGATCGGCCCGGGTGGCGAAGCTGGAGGGAGGCCTGGCGCCGATCCTCGATCTGGAAGTGCTGTTCGCGGAACGAGAGTCGGAAGCCATCGACGCGGTCCTTCCGCGATCCGAGATCTTTGCGGAACAGGAGAAACGATCGTGACCTGGACGGAGCCTGCATTCGATGCCGTGGCACGCCTTGTCGGCGTCCGGACCGGCCTGGTCTTCCTCCCCGAGCGTCGAGCGGGTGTGGAGTTGGGCATCCGACGCGCCATGTCGCGGGCCGGCGTGAACGACCCTTCGCTTTACATGGCGAGGATCGTCGACAACCCGACCTTGCTCGAGGACCTGATCGGCGAGCTCACTATTGGCGAGACGTACTTCTTCCGCGAGCCCGGGCATTTCGAGTTCGTGCGACGGGTGGCCATCCCGAGGCTCCTCGAGACCCGAGGGCCTTCGCACGCGATCCGCGCCTGGAGCGCCGGCTGTTCCTCCGGGGAGGAGGCTTATTCGCTGGCCCTGCTTTTCAAGGAGGTCGGGCTGGCGGGGCGTTCCAAGATCTCGGCGACCGACATCTCGCCCGTGGCGCTGGCCAAGGCCCGCCGGGGCGTTTATGGGTCCTGGTCCTTTCGAGGAGAGGACGCGGACATGGCCCGCAGCCACCTCGACCGCCAGGGGAATGACTACGTCATCCCGGAGTCACTCCGAGACAAGGTCAGCTTCTCGACCCTCAACCTGGCGAGCGAAGACTACCCGTCGTTCACCGTCGGGGTCTGGGGGATGGACCTGATCTTCTGCCGCAACGTCTTGATCTATTTCGACCGACCCATGATCCGGCAGGTTGCGAACCGGCTCTATGCGAGCCTCGCTGAAGGGGGATGGCTCCTCACCGCCTCGTCGGACCCTCCGCTCGGCGGCGAGGCCCCTTTCGAGACGGTGCTGACCGACTACGGGGTTTTCTACCGTCGCGGCCCGGCGGCCGTCGAAGTCCCGAAGCCGAAGACATCCCCTTTCGAGGGGTCGATCGACCTCCGGCTCTCTTCCGATCACGTGACGCCTGCAAAAGATCCGGGCCGACTCACCTCGACACTCGGGGCGGGCCCGACGAAGCCGGCAGGCAGCCGCCTGGGGCCCGGGCCCTCGACGCCGCTGCCAACGTCTCGCCCGAAGGTTGAGGAACCGGTTGCCCGACCGAAGGCCGACGATCCCCTCGAAGACGCCAAACGCGACCTGGCCCGCGGCGACTATTCTCGGGTGATCGAGAAGACCCGTGGCCTCACGGACGATATCGACGCGTGCTCGCTTTACATCCGGGCGTTGGCCAACGTCGATGTCACCGGGGCTGGCGAGGCGTCCGCGAAGGCGATCGCTCGGCACCCGTTCTCGTGCGAACTCAACCTCCTGCGTTCGGCGATCCTGTCCGAGCTCGGCCGGGACGAAGAGGCGTGTGGCGCGGCGAGGCGGGTCGTGTACCTCGACCGAACATTGGCGATCGGCCATTTCTTCCTCGGGGCACTCCTCCGTCGCCTTAGCGACACCTCGGGGGCAAAACGTGCCTTTCGGAACGCCCGGGAGCTTTGCATCTCGAGGCCCGCGGACGAGGTCGTGCCCCTCTCCGATGGCGAGTTGGCCGGCCGGCTCGCCGAAGCCGCACGGGCTCAGTTGGAATCGCTCGGCTCGGATGAGGGCACTCGATGAACGCGACGAGTCGAGCGTACGGACGGTCGAGGGACCGGAACGAGCCCCTCGCGAGTTTGGATGAGACCGAGGCCGAGGCCGGCAACGAGGACCGTCGGCTCACGGCCGAACAGGTCCGCACCATCCTTGACGAACGGGCGAGGACGCTGGCCCAGGTCCCCATCAAGTCGCCGGACGCCGCCGAAGTCCTCGAACTTGCGACCTTCTCGCTCGGCTCCGAGCGCTACGCCATCGAGACCTGTTTCGTCCGGCGGATCACCCGGCTCGGCCACTACACGCCGGTCCCGGGGGTCGCCGACCTGCTCCTGGGCGTCACCAACGCGGGGGGTGAGATCCTCGCGGTTTTCGACTTCCGGATCCTCGTCGGGGGCGTGCGCCAGGAGACGACCGAGCAGACCCGGATCATCGTCCTCGGCGAGGACCACGAGGAGTTCGGGATCCTCGCGGACGCGGCCCACGAGGTCGTGGTCCTCCGACACGACGACCTGTTCGCACCACCCGGCTCCCTCGACGGGACGGCTCGGCACCTGCTCCGCGGGATCACGACCGACGCCCTCATCGTCATCGACGGCGACGCCCTGCTCCAAGACCAACGCCTCGTCATCAACCAGGGGGACGATTCAGGCCGGTGAGTCGTGAGGACCTCGGCGACCCTCGAGTTGGTGAATGATTCACGAATCCTTGTTCCACAACTTTGTTATCACGTTCACGATTCGTTTTACAAGTTCGAAGCTCGGGGCCCGGCGGGAAAGCGTCATCCCGTCTCTCAGGGTCAATTCCGGGGTCGAATTGCGAGGTAAGCGATGAAGATCCGGTGGAAGATGTTGCTGGGCTTCGGCATCGCGCCGGCCTTCCTGATCATCGTCGGTTGGGTGTCCTATTCGGGGACCAACCGGCTGATCGAGACGGGCCACCGGGTCGCCCGGGCGCACGACGTGCTCCAGGGGATCGACGGCGTGATCGCGCTCCTCAAAGACGCCGAGACCGGGCAGCGCGGCTTCGTCCTGACGGGGAAGGAACAATACCTCGAACCTTACAACGCCGCGACCCAGGCGATCGATCAGGCCTTCGATGATCTCCGGAAGATCACCAAGGAAGAACCCGAGCAGCAGCGCCGGCTCGATCTGGTCAGGCCCCTGAGTGAAAGTAAACTGGCCGAGCTGAAGGAGACGATCGTCCTGCGGCGGGAGAAAGGGGCCGAGGCGGCGCTCGCCGTGGTCCTGACGGACCGAGGAAAGTCGGTCATGGACGACATCCGGAGGCTCGTTACCGAGATGAAGGAAGAGGAGCACAAAGTGCTCCAGGAGCGGGACCGTGACGCGGCAACGACGGCCCGGTTCACCACTTCAAGTATCGTGGTCGGTACAATCGTCGCGTTCCTGATTTCGCTCTTGGTCGGGCTCGCGATCGCGAGGAGCATCACCCGGCCGCTCCAGACTCTGGTCACGGCTTCGGCAAAGATCGGCAGCGGCCAGCTCGACTATCCGATCGACATCCAGTCGCGCGACGAGGTCGGCGAGCTCGGCGGCGCGGTCCGCAAGATGGTCTCGGACCTCCGCAGGACGATGGTCAACGTCGACGTCGAGCGGGAGAGCCGAGAACGGGTCGAGAAGCTCCTGAACACGATCCGGGAGACGGTCGCCCAACTCACCTCGGCGAGCACGGAGATCCTCGCGAGCACGGCCGAGCAGGCCGCCGGGGCCCAGGAGTCGGCCGCGGCGATCACCCAGACGGTCACCACCGTCGACGAGATCAGCCAGACGGCCGCCCAGGCCGCCGAGCGGGCCAAGGGGGTCGGCGAGGCCGTCCAGCGCAACATCGACATCGGCCAGTCCGGGCGGCAGGCGATCGAGAGCTCGATCATCGCGATGAATCAGCTCAAGGAGCAGGTCGAGTCCACCGCCGGGAACATCCTCATGCTCGCCGAGCAGGCCCAGGCGATCGGCGAGATCATCACGACGGTCAACGACATCGCCGACCAGACCAACATCCTCGCGCTGAACGCCGCGATCGAGGCCTCGAGAGCCGGCGAGCACGGCAAGGGGTTCGCCGTGGTGGCGGGCGAGGTCAAGGCGCTGGCCGACCAGTCGAAGCGGGCGACCCAGCAGGTCCGCAAGATCCTGGGGGAGATCCAGCGGGCGACCAACACGGCGGTCCTCTCGACCGAGGAAGTGACCAAGGGGGTCGCCTCGGCGATCCGAGCGGGGAGCCAGTCGGGGCAGACGATCAACACGCTGGCCGACACCCTGACCGAAGCCTCGCAGGCCGCCGCCCAGATCGTGGCGTCGGCCGGCCAGCAGGCGACGGGGATGTCGCAGATCAGTCAGGCGATGAAGAACCTCGACCAGGTCGCCCGCCAGTACCTCGCGGCAACCCGGCAGGTCGAGCAGGCGGCCCAGAACTTGAATTCGCTCGGCGCCACGCTCGCCGGGCTCACCAACGATTGACGGGCGAGTCGACATGGACCGCGGCAAGCTGATCGAGCGGCTGATGGTCACATTCCTGGGCGAGCTCGGCGATCACGTCCGCGTGATCAACGACGACCTCCTCGCCCTCGAAAAGGACCCGCTGGGGACGGACCACACCGAGCGTTACCAGTCGCTCTTCCGGGCGGCCCACAGCCTGAAGGGGGCCGCCCGATCGGTCGGGGTCGGCGTGGTCGAGGAGGCCTGCCATCAACTCGAAGAGATCCTCACCCGGGTCCGAGACCTTGGGACCCCCTTCCCGTCGGAGCTATTCGGGCTCCTGTTCCAGACGGCCGACGCAATCGAGGACGCCGGGAGTCGGTTGCGCGAACAACGCGACCTGGCCGGCTCGCCACTGGCCGGCCTTCTGACCCGGCTCAAGGCGACGGCCGAGGACCTCCCGACGAGGGCGTCGCGGGCCACGGCGTCGAATCCGCCGAGCTCCGCTCCGCCGGCCCGCTTCCTGGAGTCTCGCTCGCTCCCACCCCCACCCTCGGCTCCGACCGTCCCACCCACGGAGCCGGCCGAGCCCCCCCCCGCTCCGCCGACTCTCCCGGAGCCGCCGACGGAGACGAAGACCGAGGGGCCGGTGGTCGCGGCGGCGACGGCGACCTCGGCCGAGCCGGAACGGCCTGCCGGTGCGGCGGCGTTCGTCCGGATCCCGGCGGAAAAGCTCGACACGATGCTGGCCAGCAGCGGCGAACTCCACGTGGCGCGTCGGCGGGTCGAGTCCCAGGCCGACGACCTCGCGGTGCTCCGGGACTCATTGTCCCACTGGTCGGACGAGTGGCGTGGTGCGGCCAAGCTGCTGCAGACGTCCTTCAACCGGGACGGCGAACCCTCCGAGACCAGCACGATCCCGCGTCGGGCGATCCAGACCGTCTTGCGTGCCGGCGAGCATTTGGCCGAGCTCGAGAACCAGCTCGAGACGCTCGTCGCCAAGATGGCCGGGGACCGCCGCCAGCTCGCGAGGGCGGCCGGGGCCCTCGACGAGGAAGTGCGCCGGGTCCGGATGCTCCCGTTCGCCGAGGCCTGCCAGGGTCTCGAGCGTGTCGTGAGGGACGTGGCGAGAGAGGCCGGCAAGCTCGTCGAGTTCGTCGTCGAAGGGGGAGATGTCGAGCTCGACCGCTCGGTCCTGGGTTGGCTCAAAGACCCGCTCCTCCACCTCGTCCGGAACGCGGTCGACCACGGGATCGAGACGCCGGACCGCCGGCTCGCGGCCGGGAAATCGAGGATCGGGCGGGTCGTCGTACGGGCCGCGCTCAGGGGGGACCAGGTCGAGGTCGTGGTCGCCGACGACGGCGGCGGACTCGATCGCGAAGGGCTGCAGCAGACCGCGAGGCGCCGGGGGATCGCCGAGCCGGCCGATTCGCGAGATCTGACCGACCTGATCTTCCTGCCCGGATTCTCCACGTCCACGATCATCACCAACATCTCGGGCCGGGGGATCGGCCTCGACGTGGTCAAGAGCCGGCTCGAGGCGCTCCACGGCACGATCGAGCTCGCGAGCGAGCCCGGTCGGGGGATGCGGCTCACGCTGGTCGTCCCGCTGACCCTGACGACCCTCCGGGCTCTCCTGGTCAAGGCGGGCGGCCAGATTTATGCACTGGCGAGCGTAAACGTGAACAAGCTTGTACGCGTCGACACATCGGACCTCCGCTCGGTCGAGGGGCGGCCGATGCTGACATTGGGCGGCCCCCCCATCCCGATCGTGCCCATGTCCGAGGCCCTGGGATTCTCGGCCCATGGGGCCCCGCTGAAGGGCAAGTATCCCGCGCTGGTCGTCTCGTCCGGCGAACGTAAGATGGCCTTCGTGGTCGAAGAACTGCTGACCGAGCAGGAGATCATCGTCAAGAATCTCGGGGAGCGGATCCGCCGGGTTCGGAACATCTCCGGGGCCACCATCCTCCCCTCGGGCCGGATCGCCTTGGTCTTGAACGTGGCCGGGCTCGTCCGCTCCGGGCTCGGCGGCCGAGGGGCCGGACTTGCGATTTCCTCGCCCGAAGCGGCCTCGGTCGAGGCGCGAAAACGGGTGATCGTCGTCGACGACTCGGTGACCACGCGGACCCTGGAAAAGAGCATCCTCGAAGCCGCCGGCTTCGAAGTCTCGACGGCCATCGACGGCGAGGCCGGCTGGCGACTGATCCAGGATCAGGGGGCCGACCTCGTCGTCTCCGACATCGAGATGCCCCGGCTGGACGGCTTCTCGCTGACCCAGGCCATCCGCGCGTCCGCCCGATTTGCCAAGCTCCCCGTGATCCTGATCAGCTCCCGGGCGAGCGAGCGAGACAAGGCCCGAGGGATCGAGGTCGGCGCGGACGCTTATATCGTCAAGGGGGCCTTCGATCAGAACGACCTCCTCGAGACGGTCACCCAGCTCCTCTGATCGATCATCGGCCCTCCGCTCGAGGGAATCCATGGATTGTGCCGAATGGCACCGGCCTTGCATGTTATGGCGGATGGAACAGCGTTGACGACCTCGAACCCGCCTCGTCCCCACCTTCGGCCCCGAGAACCGAGGACCGCGACCTTCGAAGGCCGCACTCTGAGCCTGACCGTTGGGCCGGTCGCGACGCCCCCGCCTCAGGAATCCCTGCGAGGGGGCGGGCGAGCCCTGGCCTCGAAAAAATAACGCTCTTAAGATGTCAGGAGAGTGCCGGGCACGGGGATGGGTCACCCAGGCGTCGCGTCGCTTGATTCGACATTCAGGCCGAACCGCAGTGGTGTGAATCTCACCCCTCGGTCGCAGACACGTTTCGTTGTCGTCGCTCGGAGTGCGGCGTCGGTGAGAGCCGGGTCGTCTCGGGATCGCTCGTCGAGGCCCCTGCACCGCCTCGGCCTAAGATCCAGGCGGTCCTCTCGGGAGGGATGAGGCCAGTGATTCGAGTGCTCGTGGTCGATGACTCGGCGACGGTCCGTGCGCTTCTCGTGCGCATCCTGAGCGAGGACCCTGACATCCAGGTCGTCGGAGAGGCTTCGGATGGCCTCGAGGCGATCGCGATGACCGCGAAGCTTCGGCCCGACCTCGTGACGATGGATATCCTGATGCCTCGGATGGATGGCCTGGCGGCGACCAAGGAGATCATGATCACGACGCCGACGCCGATCATCATGATCACGGCAAGCAATAAGGCCCGCGAAGTCGACGCCTCGCTCTCGACCCTCCGCATCGGCGCCCTCGACGTCCTGGACAAGCCGCCATCCCCGGTCTCCCTCGGGTTCGAAACCGCGGCCCGGCGGATCATCGCCGCCGTAAAGACCATGTCGCAGGTGAAAGTCGTCCGGCACTGGCGCACTTCGGCCGCGACGATGCCATCGGCGGCCCTCATCCCGTCGCCTACCACGCCGAGCCTCGCCAGCCGAAAAGACGTCAGAGGTCGGATCGTGGCGATCGGCGCCTCGACGGGGGGGCCGGCGGCGCTCCAGCAACTCATCACCGCGTTGCCTCGCGATTTCTCCGTGCCGGTCTTGATCGTCCAGCACATCACCCCCGGCTTCACCGAAGGCCTGGCGTCCTGGCTCAACACCTCGAGCGGTTTGAACATCCGAGTCGCGGGACATGACGAGGAACTCTTGCCGCACACCGTCTATATCGCCCCCGATGATCGGCACCTGGGCGTCTCGAAGAAAGGGACGACCCTGCTCTCCGACGCCGAGCCCATCGCGGGATTCCGGCCGTCGGCGACCTTCCTGTTCGATTCGGTCGCGGCCTCCTTCGGCGCTTCGACCTTGGCCGTCATCCTGACGGGCATGGGCTCGGACGGCCTCCCCGGACTCCGTTCGGTCCGACAGATGGGCGGACACGTGATCGCGCAGGATGAAGCGACCTGCGTCATCTACGGGATGCCGAAAAGCGCCATCGACGCGGGGGTCGCCAACCAGGTCCTCCCGATCGACCTCATCGCCCACCGGCTCACGACCCTCGTCTGACCTCCTCGAGGCGCAACCGAACCGGCGTCGACCCTTGGCCTGGTCACTGGGAAGGCCGATTCACATGTTGAGGAACGGCACAGGCAAGAGGAACGCGTGCTGTTCGTACAAGCTCCACATGCCTTGCCAGGCGGTAAATTGCGTGAAGAAGACGATGAGGGCGTAGAGCAGGCCCATCGGCAGCATCCAGGCCCGGCCCGTCCAGCGGAAAAACCAGTGCCGGGGGACATCCCGACTTCCCGACCGCGCATAGGCCCAGCCGGTCAAGGTCCGGGCGGGGACGATGAACGCGAGGAAGAGCAGGCTCGGGAGCCACGCCGTCTCGCGAGGGATCATCTCGATCTTGAGCAGGTAGAGCGGGACTGCGAAGGTCAGCGTCAGCGTCGCCGCGACGGCGAACGCCCAGGGGGCCCGACGGAACCGTTCTCGAACACATCGATACTCGAAGAACGCCTTGAACCGGCCTTCGGCGGCGAACCGCATTTGCAAGAACGGCAATGCGAGTGCAACGATTCCCAGCAAGAGGCCTCCCAGGAACCCGACAAGCGGGGCACGTCGGCCCATCGCGATGAAGGTCACCGGCAGGACCAGCCAGAGCGACGTCCCGATGAAGCCGAGGGTTCCCATGCGGAGGTAATAGGGCAGGTGCAACGCGGCGACGAAATTCCAGGCGGCGTCTCGAGTCGACGTGTACAGTCCACCGCGTCTCAGCCGTCGTAGGAGCCAACCCGGTGTTCCGAACGGCCAGAAGAAGTCCCGGAGCCGGCCCCCTCGGGCACACGCGGCGATCGCGTGGAGGGTCACAAGGGTCGTCAAGACGATCCATCCGAGTTGCCAACGCCTGGCGATCACCCCGCCCGGGTCGATGATCTCGGCCGAGCGCGCGAGTGACGCCGTCAAGCGGACGGGCAAGAGCATGCACCAGAGGCCGACGGCCATGCTCCCGAGCCTCGCCGCGAGTCGCACGCCGATGAAGGCATCGCGGATCCTGCCCGTGCGCGCCACCCGGCCCCCCGACTCGAGGAGATACCCGAAGCTGAGGAGTTGCAGGCCCGGGAGCGCCGCGAGGAATGCCAGCCCGAGCACGATCGCCAGGGCGCCGAAGCCCCATTCGCAGACCGAGCCAACCCCATCCCTGAGCCGTCGCCAACGACTTCGCCTCGCGACGCGATCCGTTTCGGAGAGATCCCCGTCGGATGGCAACGCGATCGTCCCAGAGCCCTCGACCGCGGCCGGCGCTCCGAACGGCGCGTCCGCAACCATAAAGTCGTTCATGACAGTCAATACAACGTCGAGCCCGCCCTGGTTTCAAGAAATGCCGCGGTCTTGAAGGCCTGTCCCGCTCCCGGTGTGGACGCGGCCTGAGGCCTCCCCTCGGTAAGCGGGGCACTCTTGCCCCGCTCCTCCTGCGAAAGCCGAGGCGACGGGCCTACCGGGGGGATCGGCGAAATCCGCGGGGCAAGAGTGCCCCGCCTACCGAGGGGAGGATCCTTCTGCGAACGAAGCCGTCAATTCGGCCCGCAACTTGCGCCGTTGACGCAGCGCTAAGCCGAGGGCTCTACCGCTTCGACATGGGAAGCCGAGAGGGCGAGGATGTTGTGGGCGGCGATCCGTCGCGAAGGCGAGCCGTCGCTCGGGGCGAGGGTGAGTCCGCGGAGGAGATCGAGGTCCTCGACGCGTCCTTCCAATCGCCCCGAGGGGGTGTCGACGAAGACGAACTGGCCGAGGTGTTCGCTCCGATTACGCCAGGGGAGGTTCAGGCTCTCGGGCCCTCGATGAAGGCCGGCCTCATACCAGTCGTCGACGCGACGGATCAACTCGCGCGCCAGTTCGGAGCGGTCGACCGTTTCGCCCTTGAGGATCCTCAGGGAGGTCGCCGTCTCGCGGAGCGGTTCGGGGAAGTCACGCCGCTCGAGGTTGACGTTGACCCCGACCCCGATGACGGCCCCGGCACCTCGCTCGACGAGGATGCCGGCGATCTTCCGGCCGCGGACCCGGACGTCGTTCGGCCACTTGATTCGTGTCTCGAGGCCGGTCCACTCGGCGACGACCTCGGCCACGGCGACGGCCCCGAGCGCGGTCAGCCAGCCCGTCTCCGCCAGGGAGGAGGGGGGGAAGAGCAAGATCGACATCAGCAACGAAGAGCCCTTCGGGGCCGTCCAGACCCTCCCGCGACTCCCCCGCCCGGCCGACTGCTCCTCGGCCATGACCACGAGCCCCTCGTTCGCCGACGACGCCGACGCCCGCGCCGCGACGTCGTTGGTGCTGCCCACGCGATTCCAGATCGCGACCCTCCGCCCCACCCGGCGCGTCCCCAGGCCGTCCTCAATCTGGTCAGGACAGAGCCGGGCCGCCGGCCCCCGATATGCCACCCCCCAATACGGGTGCCGCTCGAACGCAAACCCGAACGCCTCGAGCTCATCCAGGTCCGCCCCGGACAGGCCGTCGAGGGGGACGAACTCGCCTCGGGCCTCTCGTAGTTGTCGGAGGAGCGGGATGTTCATGGGGAGGGTTCACCACAAAGGCACAAAGGACACAAAGTCAAATTCAATAAAATCAACAATTTCAACTTTATTTTCTAATGATCTTTGTGTCCTTTGTGCCTTTGTGGTGAACCCTCCCCGTAATCCAACCCGATATCCAGAGCCGGTGCCGAATGTGTCAGCGACCCGACACTAATACGATCAACACCGGTCCGGGCGAGTGCGCCGACAGTCGCGAGTGTGATACCACCAGAGGCTTCGAGGAGGACGCCGGGGGCGTTCGCGTCGCGTCGCCGGACTGCTTCGGCGAGGGATTCGGCGCCGAGGTTATCGACGAGGATGATGTCGGGGGCGCACTCGAGCGCCCGGTCGAGTTGCTCGAGCGAGTCGACCTCGACTTCGACGACCGTGCCTTCGGGGGCCCGGGCCCTGGCCGACGAGATTGCGGTCCCGATCGGATCCGACCCCGAGGCGAGCCAGGCGAGGTGGTTGTCCTTGATCAGGACCGCGTCATACAGGCCGATCCGGTGGTTCCGGCCTCCTCCGCAGCGGACGGCGTATTTCTCGAGCGCACGCCAGCCGGGCGTGGTCTTGCGGGTGTCGAGGATCACGGCCTTGGTCCCGGCCACTTCGGCGACGAACCGGGCCGTCAGGGTCGCCACGCCGCTGAGGCGCTGGAGGAAGTTCAGCGCCGAGCGTTCCATCGCCAGGAGCGAGCGCATGTCGCCTGCGACCCGAGCGACCTCATCGCCGGGACGGACTCGATCGCCATCCTTCGCGACGGCCGACCAGCCGGCCTCGAGCGCGAATCGGCGGGCCAGCAACTCGAGGACCGGCAACCCGGCGATCACCCCTTCCGAGCGGGCCACGAAGCGGGCAACACCCTGGGCCTCCCGGGGGATCGTGGCGGTCGCGGTGATGTCGCCCAACTCGCCGAGATCCTCGGCCAAGGCCAGTTCGATCAGGGTCTCGGCGTTCTGACGTTCGACGTTCCCGAATCTCGTTTCCATCCCTACCTCGAACGAACCACGCCGGGGCGGACAGGCGGCCCGGATTCCTGCGGGACGAACCGACCTCGCCAACCTGGCACGCACCCCTGCGTCTTGGATATCGTCACTGTTTCGCCTTGCGCGGCCCCTTCTTGCTCCCGCCCGCTCGCGCTTTGTCCTTCGCACTGGTGGCCTGGGGGCTGGCGGATGGGCGTGCGGTCCCCCCGCCCTGCTTGGCGCGGAGCTGCATGATCCGGTCGCGGAGGGCTGCGGCGCGTTCGAACTCGAGGTTCTCGGCGGCGGCGAGCATCTCGGCCTCGAGTTCGTTGAGGTATTCCTCGGTGGCGTCGGTGTTCTCGTCCCGGCCGACAGCCTTGCGGACCTCGGCCTTCGCCTGGATCTCTTCCTCGATCCCGCGCCGAATCGCCTTGACGATCGACTCGGGGGTGATGCCGTGCTCGGCGTTGTACGCGAGTTGCAGCGCCCGACGGCGGAGGGTCTCGTCGATGGCTCGCTGCATCGACTGCGTAACCGTGTCCGCATAGAGCACGACCTCGGCGTTGACGTGTCGGGCGGCGCGGCCGATCGTCTGGATCAAGGAGGTCTCGCTCCGGAGGAACCCTTCCTTGTCTGCGTCGAGGATGCAGACCATCGAGACTTCCGGGAGGTCGAGCCCCTCGCGCAACAGGTTGACGCCGACGAGCGAGTCGAAGGCCCCTTCGCGGAGCTCGCGGAGGATCTTGACCCGCTCGATCGCGTCGAGTTCGGAGTGGAGCCACTTGGACCGCAGCCCCTGTTCCTTGAGGAACCGGCTGAGGTCTTCCGCGAGCCGCTTGGTGAGCGCCGTGATCAGGACGCGCTCCCCTTTCTCGGCCCGCTTCTTGATCTCCTGCAAGAGTGCGGGGACCTGGCCACGCGCCGGCTCGACTCGGACGACCGGGTCGATCAAGCCGGTCGGGCGGATGACCTGCTCCACGACCTCGCCGCCGGACATCGCGATTTCATAATCGCTGGGAGTCGCCGAGACATACACGCGTTGGCCGAGCTTCTGCTCCCACTCGTCGAACCGCAGGGGGCGGTTGTCGAGGGCGCTGGGGAGCCGGAACCCGTGTTCGACCAGGGTGCTCTTGCGGCTGAAGTCGCCCGCGAACATCCCCCGGACCTGGGGGATGGAGACGTGCGACTCGTCGATGAACATGAGGCTGCCGGCGGGGAAGAAGTCGAGCAAGGTATTGGGGGTCGACCCCGGCGGGCGTCCCGAGAGCGGCCGGCTGTAGTTCTCGATGCCCGAGCAATAGCCGGACTCGAGCAGCATCTCCATGTCGTAGCGCGTCCGGGCCGCGAGCCGTTGCGCCTCGAGGAGCTTCCCCTGGTCCTTGAGCGTCTTGAGCCGTTCCTCGAGCTCCTGCTGGATCGCCTCGACGGCCCCCTTGATCCGCTCCTCGGGCAAGACGAAGTGCTTGGCCGGATAGATATACATCTCCGTCTTCTTCTCGAGGACCGAGCCCGTCAGGGGGTCGATCACGGCGAGGGTCTCGATCTCGTCGCCGAAGAGCTCGATCCGGTAGGCGACCTCCTCGTATGCGGCCCAGACCTCGACGACGTCGCCCCGGACCCGGAACTTCCCGCGTTCGAAGCTGATGTCGTTGCGGTCATACTGGATGTCGACGAGTCTCAACAGCATCTCGTCGCGGTCGATGATCCCCCCGACTTCGAGCCGGACCATCATCTTGCGATAGTCTTCGGGGGAGCCCAACCCGTAGATGCTCGAGACGCTGGACACGACGATGACGTCGTTGCGGCTGACCAGGGCGCTGGTGGTCGCGAGCCGGAGCCGCTCGATCTCGTCGTTGATCGAGGCGTCTTTCTCGATGTAGATGTCGCGCTGGGGGATGTAGGCTTCGGGCTGATAGTAGTCGTAATAGCTGACGAAGTAGCGGACGGCGTTGTTGGGAAAGAACTCCTTGAACTCGCCGTAGAGCTGGGCGGCGAGCGTCTTGTTGTGCGACATGACGAGCGCGGGGCGGTTGATCTGCGCGATGACGTTGGCCATCGTGAAGGTCTTGCCGGAGCCGGTCACGCCGAGGAGAGTCTGGTGCTTATGCCCGTCCCGGATCCCCCGGACAAGCCCTTCGATCGCCTTGGGCTGGTCGCCGGCCGGTCCGTAAGGGGCCGCCAACTGGAAGTCTGACATGGTCGTCCGATCGACTCAACGGTCGTTATGGGCCATCCGTGATGAAGCCGAGGGCCCGGAGGGTAATTTCTCCGAAGCCGGCGCGGCGGTTTCGTTGCGAATGCGAAGATGGGGTCGGAGCGCGGCGATCGTCGCCGGGCCGATCCCGCGGACCCGGTCGTCGAAGTCGTCGAGCGACCGGAACGGGGCCACTTCCCGGGCTTCGACGATCCTCGCCACGAGGGCCGGTCCCAGCCTCGGCAAAGCCCCCAGGACCGCCGGGGGCGCCGTGTTCGGGTCGACGACCAGCTCCGGCAAGGCCGAATCCCTCGGGGCCTCCCTCGGCGAGACGACCCCGAGCCCGACCGCGCCGGCGAACGCCAGGGCAACCAGCACCACGCGAGCCGGGGCGTTCCATCCCCAAGGGCTCCCGGTCGAAGCGAGGGTCATGCCGGTCCTCTCACGCCGCGAGCAATTCCGATCCCCGTCCCGTCCTTGCGAGTCAGGCGTTCACGATCGGCCCCAGTATAAGTCCGCACGGCCCGACTCTCAAGGGATGACGCCACTGGGGTCTCGCCGGGCAAGGCAGGACGGTCCCTAATCTCGATAAGCCCTCAAAGACGTCCTTAGTTCATGGAGCGAAATCGGGGCTGTGAACAGATTCGTGGGTGCTCCGTGTTCTTCGGAACTCGTGCGGATCAGGACCGGCCCACCGCCTCAATCCTCGCGATACACCGACGGCTGGTTGCCTCGAAGGCCATCGGCGACACAGGGATTTTCATACAAATGTTTCGTATTATCGCCATACTGAACCCCTGTCAGGCTCGTTACGATCCGGGTTCGCTAACTCTCGTTCTTACGGGTTTGGTGACAGGGGTGCGTCACAGACCTCAACGGGTGTCCGACCGACTGAGATGCGTACCAAGGCCGAGTGTGCACCTACTCATTGTCGGGGCCGCCACCTCATGCACCCCAGGCCGTGCAATCGCGCGATCTTCGGTGAAACCGCTGTGTCGGCACAGACGTCGGGTTTCAGATCGGCGTAGCCGACGGCCCGAGGTGGTCGCGAGAGCCGGGGCTCACGTCCGCCAACCTCTAGAACCGTCGTGGAAACGATCCTTCGCTATGCCTGTCCTTTGTGGTTCAATCTCGCTTGTCGGGATGTCGTCTAGAGCGAGAGTCAGCCGCGTAGCCCCCGCCAGCAACGGTCTCGGGCCAGGACTCAGCGTTCAGACTTTGCTCGTCCCACCCAAGAATCCGAAGAAGACGTGATCCGGATCGTACTTGTCGCGAATCGCTTCCAACCGCCTCCACTTCTCGGCGGAGTAGGACTCCTGAACTCGCGTGGGGTCCTGGACGATGTCGGTCTCGCCGATGTAGTGCTGGCTCGTGAAGGGTTTCATGATCGCGATGACTTCATCGTGCCACTTCCGATTCGCGGCATCGTCGTCTTCCTTCTCCCAGATCGTCCACAACCCGCCGTAGGAGGTGGCGTCCATCGAGAGGGCGACCTCGGGATGGGGTTCGAGGAGATTCCTGGGCCCGGTGCTCTGGCAGAAGACGATCACGGACTTGGCGGAAGGCGCGTCGACGAACTTGTCACGTAAGGCCATCAGCATGTCGGAGGGATTAGCCTTGGAGCACTGGTTCTCGCAGAGGTTGCGATGGTTCTCGGGCCAGGTTGCCCCGGAGGCGACCGCCAACTGGTCGAAACTGGAAGGCTCGTTGAACGTCCGGGCGAGCGCCTTTTTGACGACCTCGCCCTTGTCGAGGGGCGTGAGGGCGGCCTCGGATTCTTCCTTGTTCATCCCGAAGGCCACGGCGGCGACCATGCAGACCCTGCCGTTGCGGTCCTTGCAGGCGTGGGCGAGTTCGGAGGGGGCCTGGATCAGGAAGATCGAGAGCTCGACGTTGTCGGGCATCGTCCGCCCGAGGGCCACGACGTCGTCGACGGTTTCCTTCAGGTCGTTCAACGAGAAGAAATAGGTGCTCGAGGCGATGGCCCTGGGCAATGGGTAGCACTTGAGGTGGAACCGCGTCGCCACGGCGAACATGCCCGGCCCGCAGCCTCGGGCCGCCCAGAAGAGGTCTGGATGCTCGGTGGCGCTCGCCTTGACCAACCTGCCGTCGGCGGTGACGAGCTCGATGGCCTCGACGCTCAAACAGGCCGGCCCCCAGTGCCCCATGTTCCAGGACATGCCGCCGTTGAGGAGATAGCCGCCGGCCTTGACCGTGGGGCAATGGCCGGTCGGGAAGGCCAGGCCGTGCTCGCCCAGGCGGCGGGCGAGTTCGCGATTGCTGATCACGGGTTGGATCACGGCGGTCCGACTCGCGACGTCGATGCTCGATTCGGTGAGCGCGGAGAGGTCGATGGTGATGCCACCGTGGCGAGCGGCCAGGCCGCACCAGGTGTGTCCGCCGCCTTTGGTCACGACCTTCAGGCCGTTTTCCCGGGCGAAGTTGACGGCTTCGATGACGTCGCGGTCGTCCTTGACCCGGACGATCGCATCCGGAGAGCGGTCGGGCTTGATCTTGTTCCAGACAAGGCCGTCGCGGGCCCCGGCAAATCCCGGGGCGTTCGCCGGGATCACTTCACCCTTGATGCGACCCCGAAGCGCCCCCCAATCGGACTCGGCCGGTGCGGCCGCCTCGGCTCTCCCGTCGCCTTCCGGCAGGAACGCGCCTCCCACAAAGAGGGCGGCAGCGGCTTTGATCGTCGACATGAAGAAGCCTCGGCGACTGGCATGATCCCACCCGTGGACGGGCAGAACGTCGTGAGGGTCAGCTTCGGAACATTCGACGATATCGGTCATAGAATCGCCCAACTCGGCCCGGAGCACGCGGATCGGATTGACCCCATGCTCGGGGCATGAACAGCGAGGCACGCTCACGTCCAGCGTGACCTGGAACTGGTCCGCATCGACATACCGCCAGCGCCGGCGTTGGAGATCGTAGCCATCGCAGGCACGGCCGCACTCGGGGCAAGACAGGGGCGAATCGGCCGCTCGCTCCAGGAACACCACGACGCGACACGCCGCCTCATCCCGATGGACGTTCGTGATCGTCCAGGGTTCCACGGTTTCCGGGATCCAGGCGTCGCGTTCGCGGCTGTTCATCTCATACATCCTCCGATTAAATCGAAACCTCCTCTAATTTAACCCGGCAGCGACCTTCTCAGGCAACAAATCTCACAGGTTTATCGAAAGTGCCGATCTTGCCTCGTCGAACGACCATTTTCTCGGACTGACGCAAGGGCACGCAGAACTACGATGAGTCGGGTGGTACCGACACACGACCGTAGGACCGATCTTTTGTCGAACGACGAAACGAAAGGACTCTTGGATGCCGATGATGGGCGTTTTCATCGTCTTAGCCTTATTGGCTTTCGTCGTCGTGGGCAGTTTATCCTGCTTGGTTCTTGGCGGCTGGATCTTTGGTTGGAAAAGGACAGGCATCATCAGCGCCGTCGGAATCGTGGTACTGGTTGCCATGGAAATCAGACTTGCGGCAACCCGTCCGAATCACACCGTGACCCCGAAAATGAAGGCCGACTCTTTGATGTCGATCCCCGCCGAGGCCCAGGTCGTTAGCGCCAAAGAGGGAGATTGGGCCGGCGACGGAAGAGTCGTGTTCCGGATGCCCAAGAACCGGCCAACCGAAGAATGGTTCGAGATCATCTGGGGAATGAACCGCGTCGGCGGACCTAAAGACACCGTCAACGGCCGGTATCCGCTCCCTGTGATCAAGCGATCAGAGGAAGTGAACGGAAACCGAAGGTCCCTGGAATACAGGCCTTTCGAGCAGGTCTTCGTTTATGATGTTGAACTCAATCTGTAGCATTGGGTCCAAAGCCGATCCGACACGATTTCGGCATGCGGCCTCCCTTGCCTTGAGCACTGCAACCCAATGATGAACCTTCCTCAAGGTGGCAACTCACGGCGACAGGTTCGCCTAGTGTCGGTCAAGCGTCGACCAGTCACGGGATCGCATCGAGGGACCTAAGATCGGGGTCAGCAGGCCTCGTTGGTCGCAATTGTCAAGGACTCACCGTCGAGGTAACTTGATCAAACTTCCCAAGGCGATTCTCGAGTGACATAAGGACCAGAGCGATGACTCTCCACCGGCGCGACTGGTTACGCATGGCGGCTGTCGGGCTCCTGGGTACGGGATCTCGGGCGTTGGGGGCGGACGGCCCGGTCGGTCGGGCGACCTCTCCGCTGACGATCACGGGTTTGAAGATCACGCCGATCGCGTTGCCGGATCCGCCCTTGCTGAACATCGGCGGGTGCCACGGGCCGTATTTCTTGCGGAACATGGTTGAGCTCGAGGTGGACGGCAAGCTCGTCGGGATCGGGGAAACGACGGGGGGAGAGGGGACGACCAAGGCCCTGGAGAAGGCTCGGGCGGTCGTGATGGGACGAAACGCCTTCGCGTATCGCGGCTTCGCCCGAGAGCTGCTGGCATTGAGCCCGGCGTGCTATGCGGGGATCGAGGTCGCGTGTCTCGACGCGTGCGGTCGGGCGACGGGGCGACGGCTCAGCGAGTTGCTGGGTGGGCCCGCTCGCGACTCGGTCGAGTTCGCCGCGTATTTGTTCTATAGGTATGCCGCCGACCACCCCACGATTCTTGCCGATCCCCACCTGGCGGACGCTCGGGGCCGGGGCGATCGGGCCCTGGATTCCTGGGGAGAGGTCCGGACGCCCGAGGCGATGGCCGCGATGGCCAAGGCGTTTCGGGAGCGTTGGGGGTTCCGCTTCTTCAAGCTGAAGGGGGGCGTGCTTTCACCGGACCTCGAGCTTGAGTCGCTGAAGGCCATGAATGCGACGCTCGGGGGAGGTTGTCCACTCCGCGTCGACCCCAACGGCCGCTGGAAGGTGGAGACGGCCAAGCGGATCGGCAAGGGGATGGTCGGGCTGCCGATGGAGTATTACGAAGATCCCGTCCGAGGCCAGGAGGGGATGGCCGAGGTCCGCAAGGCGACGGGCCTGCCGATGAGCACGAATATGTGCGTGACCCGATTCGAGCACATCCCCGAGGCGCTCCGGCTCAAGCCGATCGACGTCCTCCTGACCGACCTGCACTACTTCGGCGGGTACGCCGGCTGCCTCGCGCTCGGGCCGATCGCCGAGGTCGCGGGGTGGACCCTGGGCCAGCACAGCAACAACCACGCGGGGATCACCATGGCGGCGATGATTCACCTCGGCGCCGTGGTACCCCAACTGACCTCGGCCAGCGACACGCACTACCCCTGGCTGCCCGACGACGCCGACATCATCGAGGGTCCCAAGCTCGCGATCCGGGGTGGAATGATGGCCGTCCCCGAAGGTCCGGGGCTCGGCGTCTCCCTCGATCGCGACAAGCTCGCCCGCGCCCACGAGGTCTTCAAGAAGTGCGGTATGCGGGATCGCGAGGATGCGACCCTGATGCGCAAGCTCGAACCGGGCTGGACCGGCGAACTGCTCTGAGTTGGAGCCGCGGGACAGGAGTGTCCCGCGTCACAGGGGAGGGTATTCAGCGCGCCTTGGGCCGGCGATCAGCGTTGGCTCTGGTTTCCGATCTGGTTCAAGGCGTCGCGGGCGGCCATGCTGTCGAGGCCGTTGCGACGCTGGGCGAGCTTGCGGAGGGCGGGGATGCTCTTGCTCGTCCCGATGTCCGCGAGGATCTTGCACGCGTCCATCCGGAGGAACATCTCGCCGCTGTTGAGGCATTTGAGGACCGCGTCCTCCGCGGGGGTCCCGATCTCCCGGAGGGCCTCGCCGGCCTTGGCGCGGTCGTGGTTGCCCTTCATCGCGTCGGCGATGGCATCGGCCGAGCTGGGATCTTTGAGCAACTTGAGCGCGTCGAGGACGGCCCAGCGCACGAAGACTTCGGGATCCTTGAGCGCCTTGACCAACACCGGGATGTTCTCCGGGCCTCCCCAGACCGCAAGGACCTTGGCCGCTTCGATTCGTTCGAAGACCTCGGGATTCTGGAGCATGGGCTCGATGGCCTTGGCAACTTCCTCTCGGCGGTCGTTGGCCGGTGCCCTCGACAGCCTTCCCAACGCCGCCTTCCGTTTCTGGGGCGAGGCTGATGACAGGTCGTGCAGGACGACATCGACGAAGTCGCCGCTGGCGGGCGGCTCATCGACGACCGCCGGTCGATTCACCTCGTTCGCCGGGATGTGGTTGCCGGCAGGCTCGCTCGACTCCTGAGTCGGGGCGGGAGCCGGCGAAGGCGTCGCGACGACCGGATCTCCCACGGGGACACCCGCGGGGAAGAGGATATCAATGTCGGGCCTGCCGTCGGGAAGCTTCGGGTAGGCCGAGACCACGGCAGGTTGGTGGGTGAACGTCCGGAATCGATTCTGGGCCGCGAAGAGCCTCGTGAGCGCCGACCGGACGCGTTCCCCGTGCGATGCCTTCAGTCGCTCCATCTCGCCCGGGGCGAAGATCATCGTCCGGTGCGGCCGGAGCCCGAACGTCATCTTGAGCTGCATCTCCATCCTCCTCAGGCGCGACTCCCCGCGAAGCACCGAGAACCGGTCGCGCATCGAGTCGTAGAGGGCCGTCGCCTGGTCGAGGATGGAGACGAGGTTGTTGAGATCCTGCTCATAGCGGAGCCCCGACGGCGATCGTCGATTGGCGACCTGCTGAACAGGGGCGTTCGCGACACCACCCCCCTGCGCCGGGGGGGGTGCCCACTGGCCGGCCGCCGGATTGTCCGCCTTCGCCGCGAGGGCGGCATTTTGCTGCCGAGCGAGCTCGGCAGCATGCTGCGCCGCCGCAATCGCCGGAACGAAGATCGCAACGCTGATGAACATTGCGCTCCCTCCCAGCGACATGAAGAACGAGGCCCGCATCACCCCCCATCGCGTGATCAGGTAATACAGGGCGTAGAAGGGGACGAACAAGTGCAGCAGTCCGGTCTCGACACTCTCCTGGAATGCCTTGACGATGGAGATGATCGACCCGACCAAGGATAGTCCCATACCAAGGACCACCACGAGCCCGATGATCAGTGTCGAGGTCGGCGGCGACGTCTGCGTGACGAGGATCGCCGAAATCCCCCCGATCGCGACACAGAGGCCGAGGTAGCCCCAGGCCGGCATCCCCAAGACCAGCCCGTACTCATTCTGGTGTCGTCGGGACGATTCTTGCTTCGGCGTATATCCGCCCCGCATCGGGTGCCGGATCGGGACTTCGTCCTCAAGTTCACTTAATGAGGGGAGCGGTGCCTCATATTCGTCGTCGAAGCCGTAAGGATCGTCGACGGCGGGGGCCGTGGCCGGGCGTCGCTTCGGCGGCGGCGACGGCTTATTCGGTGGCGTCCGGGCCGGGGCCGGCCTCTGGGCGGCCATGGCAGGACGACTCGATGGTCGGGGTGCGGGGGGGGCGATCGTCGCCGACGGGATGATGAAGACGTGCCCGCATCGGGCACATTTCCCGCGCTTCCCGGCTAAGCGGTCGTCGACATCGAACGGTTTGGCGCACTGCTCGCAATCGAAAACAATCGCCATATCCCTTCCCTTTGCCTCGGGTCCGATTATCGCCTGCGACTGATAGAGGGGGGGGAGGCTCTAACCGTTCGCGCCATCTCGACCGCGGGGGCTTGAAGGCGGTTGCCCTCGGCCCGTCACAACAGCTCGGCCACTCCTTGTCCACGGACGGGGCCTTTGCGAAGAACTCGGCATCGGCGCCGAGTGGGATCATTTTTTCGCGAAGGGCGCCTGGAGTGGTGCTACCATTCTAACAAGGCAAACATTATCAATAAAACGCCCCAACGCCCAGTGAACTTCGCCGAACCGTCGAAACCACGAAAGAATTCAGCGCCAACCGACCATTGAGAGCATTCCCGCAGGCCTAACCGACCGACCAACCAGAGCTCGACTTCCGCCCCGAGACGGACGGCGAACCGTCGCCCAAGCCATCTTGAATGACGCCCTGCCCCGCACAACTTGCCTTGGACACCGGCCGAAGCCCCGACCGAAGACCCTCGAAATCTAAACCTACGATTTGCACCAGGAAGACAAACTAGGTAATCTACGATGACGAGACAATCTAGGGTGTCCTCTTTCAAATCAACACACCGGTTCGAGGAGCGCGAGATCCGTGGGCCGGCCGAACCGTCCGAGCGTAGTTAAGGGGAACGCGAGGGGTGGGCCTCCCGGCCATGCCCTGAAGAGGTCTCAGGGTTGTTTAGGCGGGGGCGTGAGCCAATGAGACATTTCCTGGTTTCCATCGTCGTCGTCTCGGCCATCGGGGTGCTGGGCTGGTTAGCCTTGAGCTCGTACGCCAGGTCGACCAAGCCGATCTACGTCGGGATCCTGCACTCGGAAACCGGCGCGATGAAGATCAGCGAGAAATCGATGATCGAGGCCGAGCTGCTCGCGATCGAGGAGATCAACGCTCGAGGCGGGGTGCTCGGGCGGGAGATCAAGCCGATCGTCGCCGACGGGCGGTCGGACTGGCCGACCTACGCGATCCAGGCCCGGAAGCTGATCGAACAGGACCATGTCAGCGTCATCTTCGGGTGCTGGACCTCGGCAAGCCGGAAGAACGTCCTGCCGGTCGTCGAGGAGAAGGATCACCTCCTCATCTACCCGATGGCCTACGAGGGCCTCGAGCAGTCGCCCAACATCGTCTACACCGGCGCGGCGCCCAACCAGCAGATCATCCCGACGGTGAAGTGGAGCTACGACATCTTGAAGGCGAGGAAGTTCTTCCTGGTCGGCTCCGACTACGTCTGGCCCCAGTCCGTCAACGCGATCGTCAAGGACCAGCTCAAGGCGCTGAACGCCGAGATCGTCGGCGAGGAATACATCTTCTTCGGGAGTGACGACGTCGACGACGCGATCGCGAAGATCAAGAAGACGAAGCCCGACGTGATCCTGAGCGCGGTGGTCGGCGACTCCAACCTGGCCTTCTATGAACGGCTCCGACAGGCGGGGATCCGCCCGGAGGAGACGCCGGTCATCTCCTTCAGCATCGCCGAGGACGAGCTCCGCAAGCTCTCCGCGAAGGACATGGTCGGCAACTACGCCGCCTGGAACTATTTCCAGAGTATCGACCGCCCCGAGAACATCTCGTTCGTCAAGCGGTTCAAGGCCAGGTGGGGCCAGGACCGGGTGACGAGCGACGTGATCACGGCCGCATACAACAGCGTCCTCTTCTGGGCGGGGGCGGTCCGCGAGGCAGGGACCGAGGACGTCGACACGGTCCGGCGTTTCCTGCTCCGCCAGAGCCTGAACGCGCCGGAAGGGGTCGTCTCGGTCGACCCGGATACCCAGCACACCTGGCGGCCGGTCTATATCGCGAAGATGCGGGCGGACGGGCAATTCGACATCGTCTGGACCTCCGACAAGCCGGTGCGCCCCGTCCCCTACCCGATTTCTCGCTCGAAGACGGACTGGGAGGCCTTCCTCAACGGCCTCTACACCCAGTGGGGGAACAGTTGGGCCAACCCGCACCGCAAGGTGAGCCCGATCACACCGGGCTGATCGGGCCCCGAAGGGACAACCCCCGCCTGCGATGCCCCCTCGAACTCGCCGACCCGTAACGAGACGACCATGCCGAGACTGAGCCTCTCACGCATCAACAGCTCCATCGCCGGCCGCCTCCTCTCGTGGTTCCTGGCGATCGCCCTGATCCCCTGCGCCTTGCTGACCGGCGTGTCCTCCTGGATCTCGGGCAAGGCGCTCGAGCAATCCATCCTCCGCGAGCTGACGGTCATCTCCGAGGCGAAGTCTGCCACCCTCGAGACGTTCGCGGCCGAGCGGCTCCGCAGCGTCACGGCGATGGCCCGGACCCGGACGATGGTCATGTCGTCCACCCGCTTCGGCGATGGGATCAAGAAGCCTGGCGGGATGAACTCGCCCGAATATCAGGAGGTCAAGAAGGACCTGGGACCGCTCCTGACCTACATCGCCGAGGCGTTCGAGTACCCCAACTTCTACCTCTTCTCCCCCGAGGGAGACCTCCTCTTCCGGCTCCACGACGACCTCGACATCGGCCGTTCGATCGAGTCCGGCCCGCTCAAGGAGACCGAGCTCGCCGGCGTATTCGATCGCGCCCGGACGCTGCTCCAGTCGGAGATGTCGGACTACCAGATCTATCCCGGCCTGAAGGCCCCCGCGCTGTTCATCGCCAGCCCGGTGCTGAACGACGCCGGGACCGTGGTCGGCGTGATCGTCTACCAACTCAACAACGAGCAGATCTACCAGGTCGTCGAAGACTACACCGGGCTCGGCCTGACGGGCGAGACCCAGGTCGCGATCCGGTCGGGCGACGAGGTGATCGTCGCCGCCCCGATGCGATCCGACCCCGAGGCGAGCTTCCGCCACAAGATCCCGATGGGGAGCGAACGTTCCCTCGGGCTCCAGAAGGGGGTCCAGGGCGAGCGGGGCTCGGGCGAGGTCGTGGACTACGCACACGACCGCGACGTGCCTGTCATCGCCGTCTGGACCTACATCCCCTCGTTCCGCTGGGCGATGGTCGTGAAGCAGGACATCGCCGAAGCTTATGCGCCGATCCGGCACCAGTGGTACGCCACGATCGCCCTGCTGATCCTGACGGGCGTGCCGGTCATCCTCGTCGCCCGGTTGGTGGCACGTTCGCTCTCGAGGCCGATCCGCGACGCCGCACAGGTCGCCGCGCGGGTCGCCGCGGGTGACCTCACGTCCAAGGTCACCGAGAAGGCGACGGGCGAACCCGGGCAGCTCCTTACCGCGATCGACACGATGACCGAGTACCTCCGCTCGCTCATCGGCCGGATCCAGAAGTCGAGCGTTGCGCTCATGTCCACGGCGACGGAGATCGCCGCGACCTCGAGGCAACAGGAGCAGACCGTCAACGAATACGGCGCCTCGATGCACCAGGCCGTCGCCGCCGTCCGGCAGATCTCGGCGACCAGCCAGGAGCTGCTCAAGACGATGAACGACGTGAGCAGCGTCGCCGAGCATACCGCCTCGATGGCCACATCCGGCCAGGACAGCCTCTCGGGCATGGACCGGACGATGCGACAGCTCGCCGACTCGACGAGCTCGATCGGCTCGAAGCTCTCGGTCATCAGCGAGCGGGCCGGGAACATCAACCTCGTCGTCACGACGATCACCAAGGTCGCCGACCAGACGAACCTCCTGTCGATCAACGCGGCGATCGAGGCCGAGAAGGCCGGCGAATATGGCCTAGGCTTCCTCGTGGTGGCCCGGGAGATCCGCAGGCTCGCCGACCAGACGGCCGTCGCGACCCTCGACATCGAGCGGATGGTGAAGGAGATGCAGTACAGCGTCTCGGCCGGCGTGATGGAGATGGACAAGTTCAGCGACCAGGTCCGCCAGGGGGTCACCGAGGTCAACCATATCGGTGAGCAGCTCGGGCAGATCATCGGAGCCGTGCAGGCCCTCACGGCGCGATTCGACCAGGTCAACGAGGGGATGCGGGCCCAGTCCCAGGGGGCCGACCAGATCCGCGAGGCGATGGTCCGGCTCAGCGAAGGGGCGAACCAGACCGCCGGGTCGCTCCGCGAGTTCAACGAGGCCAACACCCACCTGCGCGAGGCGGTGAACGGCCTGAAGGAAGAGGTCTCGCGCTTTACCCTCGGCCCGGCCGAGGCCCCGACGGGCCCCGACTCGTTCTGAGGTCGACAACGACGAAGACGTCCCTACTGCGAAGGTGCAACGATGCTCTTGCTGGTCTTCAAAATCGCCGATGACGCCTACGCCGTCGACGCCGAGAAGGTCGTCGAGGTCGTGCCCCGGGTGAACCTTCGGGCCGTCCCGCACGCGCCGGAATATCTGGCGGGACTCTTCCACTACCGTGATACGATGGCACCCGTGATCGACATGAATCAGTTGATCGACGGCCACCCGTGCCGGGATCGATTGAGCACCCGGATCATCCTCGTCCAGAGCCCGGTCGCGGGAGGGGCGCCGTTCTTGCTCGGATTGATGGCGGAGCGAGTCGACGACCTGAAATCGGTGTCGGGGAAGCGGGCGATGTTCCCCGCGATGCCCCTGAGCGGAGCCCCGTACCTGGGACCGATCATCCAGGCGGACGAGACCCTGGTCCAATTAATCGACGTCGAGCAGGTGTTGCCGGAGGCGTTGCGCGAGGCCTTGTTCGGGGCATTGGAGGCGTCGTGATGTGGCGAACTCGCGTCGAAGACCTGCTCTCGAGAGAGATCGGCCTCGACCCCGCCGCGGTCGGTGCCGGCACCATCGCCAAGGCCGTGGAGACGCGCCGGGCCGCCCGAGGGGTCGCGTCGGTCGAGGAGTACGTCGCGGCCCTCCAGGGCTCCGGCGAGGAGCTCCAGGCCCTGATCGACGAGGTCGTCATCCCGGAAAGCTGGTTCTTCCGCGACGTCCAGCCCTTCGAGCTCGTCCAGCGCCTCGCCCGCGAGCGCTGGCTCCGCGACCCATCCCAGCCCCCCTTGCGGGCCCTGAGCCTCCCTTGTGCCTCGGGCGAAGAGCCATACTCCATCGCGCTCGCCCTCAAAGGGGTTGGTCTCCCGACGCACCGCTTCCACATCGACGGCGTCGACATCAGCACGCGGGTCCTCGACCGCGCGAGGCGCGGGGTTTATAGCGAGAACGCTTTCCGAAGCAAGGCCTTCCCCGACTACCGTCGGCACTTCCGCCCGACCGCGAACGGCTTCGAGCTCGACCCCGCCGTGAAGGCGTCCGTGCGCTTCCACCGCGGGAACCTGCTCGACGCCGGTCTCCTGAAATACGAAGCTCCTTATGACTTCATCTTCTTCCGGAACCTGCTGATCTACCTGACCCCGGACGCCCGAGAACGGGCGATGGCCACGCTCGACCGGCTTCTGGCCCCGACCGGGATCCTCTTCGCGGGGCACTCCGAGGCCCTGGCGATCCTCACGCCTCGCTTCGCCCCGATCCCGGAGCGGGGATGCTTCGCCTATCGCCGCGTGTCGGCGTTGGCGAAGACTCCCGAACCGGTGCCGACCCGCCCCGTCGTTTCCCGGCCGCATCGCCCCGCGGACCTCCGCCAGACCGCGACGGCCCGGCCAAAGCTCTTCTCCTCCAGGGCCGACCTTGGTCATACCTCGCCGGGGCTCGAAGCAACCCAAGCCCCGAACGTCCCAGCCCCTGGCTTGCTGGAGCGGGCGACCGAGTGTGCCAACCAACGGCGATATGACGAGGCCATCCGGCTCTGCGAGCAATCGAACCGCGAGCGGGGCCCGAGTGCCCAGGCCTACTTCTTGCTCGGCATGATCCACCAGGCAACGGGGCGGGCCGATCAGGCCGACGCCTGCCTGCTCAAGGCCGTTTATCTCGACGCCCAGCACGACGAGGCGCTCCTCGCGCTCGCGCTGAACGCTCAGAAGCGCGGCGACCCGTCGGCCGAGGCCGGTTACCGTCGCAGGGCCGAACGGGCCTCGCAGCGGAAAGGGGCGCGATGAGTAACGGACTCGACTCCGAGCTGCCCGTCGTCGACTGCTGGAGGCGGATCGGGATCGGCGGCGACCGGAGCTGCCCCGAGCTCGAGGTCCACGTCCACTGCCGGAGCTGCCCGGTCTACTCGTCGGCCGCCCGGACCTTCTTCGACCGTCCCGCCCCGGCCGGCTACCTCGCCGAGTGGACCCGCCTGCTCGGCCGAGAGAAGCAGGTCATCGACGCCGACTCGCTCAGCGTCCTGGTCTTCCGGCTCCTCGGCGAATGGCTCGCGCTCAGCACGAAGGTCCTCGCGGAAGTCACCCACCCCCGGCCCGTCCACCGGATCCCGCACCGGACCGACGAGACGCTCCTGGGGCTCGTGAACGTCCGGGGACAGTTGCAGCTCTGCGTCTCGATGCACGGCCTGCTCGGGGTCGACTCCGATGAATCGACCCTGGCGAAGGAGTCGACCGAGGACGCCGGCCGGATGATCACGCCCAGGCTCGTGGTCGTCGAGTCGAAGTCGAAGCGCTGGGCATTCCCGGCCGAAGAGGTGCGCGGGGTCGGGCGGATCCCCCGGGGGCAGCTCCGGGTCGTCCCCTCGACCTTGACCAAGGTCAGCAGCTTCAGCCAGGCCGTCTTCACCTGGCGTGGACATTCCATCGGCCTGCTCGACGAGCATCGCGTCCTCGCCGCGCTTCGGAGCCTCGGGCAGTGAGCGACGACCTGAGCGGATTCTCATTGATGGAGCTCTTCCGGGCCGAGGTGGAAGGCCAGGTGGCCGTCCTCTCCGAAGGCCTGCTCGCGCTCGAAGGGGGCGACGCCTCGCCGTCCTCGCTCGAGTCGATGATGCGCGCGGCGCACTCCATCAAGGGGGCCGCCCGGATCGTCGGGCTCGACGCCGCGGTCAAGGTCGCCCACGTCCTCGAAGACTGCTTCGTCGCCGCCCAGCACGACAAGATCCGGATCCTGCCGCACCACGTCGATATCCTGCTCCGAGGCATCGACCTCCTCTCCCAGTGCTCGCTGGTCGCCGAGGAGGAGGTCGAGTCGTGGGCGGCCGAGAACGCCGCCCGGATCGAGGCGACGATCGCCGAGGTCGCGGCCATCCTCACGGGCGAGACTCCGGTCTCATCCGAGCCTCCCCCCCCTGCCCCGCCGGACACCGTCCCCGAAGAACCGCCCCCCCCCGAGCCGGCTCCGACGCCGGAGATCCTCGAGGAAACGCCTCCCGGCGTCGCCTCGGAATCGGAAGGGGCCGCCGCGGCCCAGGTCCCTGCGCCGGCCACGGCTGAGGCTCCGACTCCTCCCGCACCAGCACCGCCCCCCAAGCCGACGCAAACCACGACGCCGACGCCGAAGCCGACGCCGAGCGAGCCTCCGAAGGCGGCTCCGGCACAGGCACGGGCCGTCGAGCAGGCAGAGCGGGTGGTCCGGGTGACGGCCGACAGCCTCACGCACCTGATGGGGCTCGCGGGCGAGTCGCTCGTCGAGGCCAGGCGGCTCCGGCCGTTCGTCGACTCGCTCCTGGCGCTCAAGAACAGCCAGACGGCCCTCTGGGAGAGCCTCCGGCAGATGGAGGACCGCTGGTCGACCGAAGGGCTCGACCCGGCCCGCGAGCGCGACGTCGTCTCGCGGGCGAAGCAGCAGGCGGGGCGCTGCCGGCAGTTGCTCAACGAGAAGCTCGAAGAGTTCGATGACTTTGCCAGGAGGATCGAAGACCTCTCGGGGAGGCTCCACCACGAGGTCCTCGCCAGCCGAGTCCGCCCCCTGGCCGACGGTGTCTCCGGGTTCCCCAGGATGGTCCGCGACGTCGCCCGGCAGTTGGGCAAGAAGGTCCGGCTCGAGATCCGAGGGGAGAAGACCGGGGTCGACCGCGACATCCTCGAGAAGCTCGAGGCCCCGATCAACCACCTGATCCGCAACTCGCTCGACCACGGCCTCGAGACTCCGGAAGAGCGGCTCGCGGCCGGCAAGCCCGAGACCGGCACCATCCGCCTCGAGGCGAGGCACCGCGCGGGGAGGCTCCAGGTCACCCTCACCGACGACGGCAAGGGGATCAACCCGGAGAAGGTCCGGGCCCGGATCGTCGAACGCGGGCTCGTCGCCGAGTCGATGGCCGCGCAGTTGGGCGAGGCCGAGATCCTCGAATTCCTCTTCCTCCCCGGATTCTCGACCAAGGAAGAGGTGACCGACCTCTCGGGACGAGGGGTCGGCCTCGACGTCGTGCAGAGCATGGTCCGCGAGGTCGGGGGCACGGTCCGAGTCGCCTCGCAGCAGGGACGAGAGACGTCGTTCACCCTCCAGCTCCCGATCACGATGTCGGTGATCCGAGCCCTGCTCGTGAACATCGGCGGCGAGCCTTATGCCTTCCCGCTGACCCGGATCGACCGCATCCTCGAGGTCCCCAAGAGCTCGCTCCAGGTCCTGGAAGGCCGGCAGCATTTCGTCCTCGACGACCAGCCGGTCGGCCTCGTCTCGGCGACCCAGGTCCTCGAGCTCCCGCCGGTCGAAGCCGAGGAGGGGGATCTCTCGGTCGTCGTCGTCAGCGACCGCGGGCAGCGGTTCGGGATGGTCGTGGACGCGTTCCTGGGCGAGCGCGACCTCCAGGTCCGGCCGCTCGACCCCAGGCTCGGCAAGGTCCCCGACATCAGCAGCGCGTCGGTGCTCGAAGACGGCTGGCCCGTCCTCATCATCGACGTCGAGGACCTCGTCCGGTCGATCGACAACCTCCTCGCCGGGCGCCGGCTCAAACGGCTCGAACCGACGACCGCCGCTCGGCAGGAGCGGGTCGTGAAGCGAGTCCTCGTCGTCGACGACTCGATCACCGTCCGGGAGCTCGAGCGTCAGCTCCTCGAAAATCAGGGATATTCGGTCGACACCGCCGTGGATGGCATGGATGGCTGGAACGCCGTCCGCAGCGGCCTCTACCACCTCGTCGTGAGCGACGTCGACATGCCACGCATGGACGGGATCGAGTTCGTCCGGAAGATCAAGCAGGACCCCTTGCTCAAGTCGCTGCCGGTGGTCATCATCTCGTACAAAGATCGTGAAGAAGACAGGATGCGCGGCCTCGATGCCGGGGCGACCGCCTACCTGACCAAGAGCAGCTTCCACGACCAGACGTTCTTGCGCACGGTAGTCGACTTGATCGGCGAGGCTCGCGGATGAGGATTGGGATCGCCAACGACGTCGCCATGGCCCGCGAGGCGCTTCGTCGCGTCGTCCAGTCGGTCCCGGAAAACCAGGTCGCCTGGCTCGCGAAGGACGGCGACGAGGCCGTCGCGTTCGCCCGCAAGGACCGCCCGGATGTGATCCTGATGGATCTCATCATGCCCAGGACCGACGGGGCCGAGGCCACCCGACGGATCATGGCCGAGTCCCCCTGCGCGATTCTCGTCGTGACCGCATCGGTTAGCGATCATATCCACAAAGTTTACGAAGCAATGGGTCACGGGGCCTTGGATGCTGTCGACACGCCGGCACTCGGGCCGTCCGGGAAGGTCGCGGGGGCCTCGCCCTTGCTCGAGAAGATCAGGACCGTCGCGAAGCTGATAGGCAAGCCCTCGGTCCCGAACGTCGCCCGGCGCTCGACGCCCTCGCCCGTCGCCCGGCAACGACTGGGCGACCTCGTGCTCCTGGGGGCCTCGACCGGAGGCCCGAAGGCCCTGGCCGACATCCTCTCCGGGATCCCGGCCGGCTGGCCGGCCGGCGTCATCATCGTCCAGCACGTCGACGCGGCCTTCGCCCCGAGCCTGGCGCACTGGCTTGGGGCCAACTCGCCGCTGCCGGTCTCCCTGGTCGTCGAGGGACGACGTCCGGAGCCCGGCAAGGTCCTCCTCGCCGCAACGAATGACCACCTCGTCATGGCCGCCGACCGTACCTTGTGGTACTCGGCCGACCCGGTCGATTGCAGCTTCCGCCCTTCCTTGGACGTCTTCTTCGCCAGCGTCGCCGCCCACTGGCCCGACCCGGGCCTGGCCGTGCTCCTGACCGGCATGGGCCGCGACGGGGCCTCGGGGCTCTTGACGCTCCGGCAGGAAGGCTGGCAAACCATCGCACAGGATCAGGCGACGAGCGTCGTCTGGGGGATGCCGAAGGCGGCCGTCGAACTCGGCGCCGCCTCGAGAGTCCTCCCCGTCGGCCGGATCGCCGAGGCCCTCGTCTCACACCTGCGGACCAAGACCTCCGCCTAGGAGACTCGTCGGATGAGCGTCGAACCGTCACTCACCGAGCATAAGATCACCGTCCTGTTGGTCGACGACCAGCCGATGATCGGCGAGGCCGTCCGCCGGATGCTCGTCGGCGACGACGGCATCGTCTTCCACTACTGCAAAGACCCCACCAAGGCCATCGAGACCGCCGACAAGATCGGCCCCACCGTCATCCTCCAAGACCTCGTGATGCCGGACATCGACGGGCTCGAGCTCGTCAACCGGTTCCGGGCCCACGAGGCGACCCGCGAGACCCCCTTGATCGTCCTCTCCACCAAGGAAGAGCCGACGACCAAGGCCGAGGCCTTCGCGCGGGGGGCGAATGACTACCTCGTCAAACTCCCCGACAAGCTCGAGCTCGTGGCGCGGATCCGCTACCACTCGAAGGGCTATATCAACCTCCTCCAGCGTAACGAGGCTTATCAGGCCCTGCTGGAGAGCCAGAAGCGGTTAGCCGAGGATGTCGCCCAGGCCGAGAAATACGTCCGCTCGCTCCTCCCCGAGCCGGTGCGTCGCGGGCCCGTCCGCGCCGACTGGCGGTTCATCCCCTCCGCCACGCTCGGCGGCGACTCGTTCGGATACCACCCGCTCGACGACGACCATTACACCTTCTACCTCCTCGACGTCTGCGGCCACGGCGTCGGCGCGGCGTTGCTGTCGGTCTCGGCCCTGAACGCCCTGCGCTCGCAGTCGCTCCCCCAGACCGACTTCCGCCACCCCGGCCAGGTCCTGAACGCCCTGAACCGCGCCTTCCCGATGGATCAGCAGAACGGCAAGTTCTTCACCATCTGGTACGGCGTGTACAACCCCAAGACCCGCCACCTCAAGTACTCCGGCGCGGGCCACCCCCCGGCCCTCCTCGTCGGCGGCCCCTCCCCCGACCAACTCTCCATCAGCCTGCTCGACTCCCAGGGGCCGATGGTCGGCGCCGTCGAGGACCTCGAATTCGTCACCGGCGAATGCGACATCCCCCCCTGCGCCAAGCTCTTCCTCTACAGCGACGGCCTCTTCGAGATCGAACAGCCCAACGGCGTCATGTGGCCCTTCGAGGACTTCGTCAAAGTCCTCGGCGACCCCGCCCGCCCCGGCACCTCCGACCTCGACCGCATGATCGCCGACGCCCGACGCGTCGGCGAACGCGACGACTTCGTCGACGACTTCTCCATCGTCGAGCTCGACTTCCCGGCCGCGACCTGAACTCCGATGCTTGGCCGCTCGAGCCGGGCCGTTTGCACCGGGGAGACCGTGAAAATGGGCCACCAGATTCAGGGGACCGTTTGCGAAATCCAGCAACCCTTCCGGCAGAGGTTCTGGTAGAACGAACGTGGGTCCAATCCAGCCCGCGGCGCCGAAGACGTCCTGCGGGCACAGGCCACCAAAACCGGGCGTTGGGGCGTGTTGCGAACGAGGCCCGAGCATCCCAGGAGATGTGCGATGCGGGCATTCGCCCGGAGACTGACGTTATTGGTCCTCATCTCCGGCTCTGCGACTTCCGCCCTCGCGGCCGACGGACCGGGTGGGAACAAGGGAGCTTCCCCCATGGTGTGGATCCCCGTGTTACTCCCGACGTTCATTGTCATCTTGTTGATCTACTCGATCCTCCGCAATTCCCGCCGGAATCAGGGGATGGTCGAGCAGAGCGTCGAGAAGAGCGAAGAAACCTTCCGGCAACACAGACAACACGCAGAAGAACACATGAGGCGCCTTGAAACCCAGGTCGATCAAGTGGCCGAGCGGTTGGACCGGGTGATCGCGTTGTTGGAAGCCATCGAGCACGGCCAGAGGGGCGGGCCTGTCTAACCGGGCACCGGAGGAGCCCCGGAGCCTCCCAAGTCGATCGAGCCAGCACGGCCTGGCCCGCGGGTGACGCCGGTTTGAACGACCGGGGTCGCGGAGCGACAGAAGGCTCACGACTCGAGTGGGTCGGGGCCGGGACCCAGTCAGGAGGAGCACCCCATTCTCAGACCACCATGCCGAATCCCTCGTCGAGCCGGGATCGGCTGTGGGATGCAAAGGGTTGGCTCATCCCACGACGCCCGAGCGTCCGCGAGAGCCACCTCGCCTTCGGCCGTCCGTGCCGTGAGACATCCCGAATCGTATTTATAGCCGACTGGCAATCGGCCTCTTGTCGCTGCGCGACCCCGGTTGTTCCAACCGCTGCCACCCTCCAGTCGGAAATCGGCAAACGCCAGCCGACCTCATGCGTCGCCGTGTCACCGGGGGGCCATTCCCATCGTATAGGGGGAAAACCATATCGTGTGACTTGGATTCTTATGGGCAAGGCGATGCCTGCCCATTGACCCCCTACCCCCCGGAGGGCTCCACGGTGGCACAAAAGGCAGACATGGTGTACAACGGCACCGAAGTGGATTGGCACGGTGTCGGTAAGTTCAAGGCAACGTCGGGATTGATGGGTCACCAAAACTCCGACGAACAGGGGAAGGTCGACATGGGACCGATCCCCGAAGGGCGATATTCCTTCACGCTCCACGTCGAGAAAAAGCCGGGCGAGATGATCAGCGAGACATCACTCGACGTTCGGGAGGGGATCGAGAGCCTGCCGGCGACCTGGACGTTTCACGGCAAGATCTTCTCCAACAACGCCTGGGGCCCGGACCGCGTCCGGCTCCGCACGGAGCACATCGACAGCCCCGCGAACCGCAAACGGGGCGGCTTCTACCTCCATGACTCGACCAAAGGATTCTCGCACGGCTGTATCGAGGTCGACCCCGCCTTCTTCCTGAGCCTGCGACGCCTCGCCGCGACCCCGCCCGCCAAGCGAGGGAATCGCAACAGGCTCATCATCAAAGTCAAATACCCCGGCCCCGGCACCTCGACCAACGGTGGGACCCTCGTCACCCCCTGAGGCCGACCGTCCTCGCCACGAGATCCAACAGGTCCCGACTCAGCTTCGACGTGCGAGAGTATCTCCCGAGGATTCGCCGCGACCGAGCGAATCACCCCGGGTTGAACTCCGTGCACAACGCCTCCGGGCGACCTCTTACAAGCCCGAAACGCCAGCGGGTGAATCCTCTCGCATGAAACCGAGAGCGATTCACCCGCTGGCGCTTCGGACTCGTCTCGGAACGGTGCGAGTCGAGCCTTGACGATCCTACAGAACGAATCATCCCCTCCCGACCCCCCAAGCCATCCTCTGACTCTTGTAAAGCGTGGATTCGTTCTCTAAGCTGGGACGGATCGCCATTGCTGGATTTCCTCTGAATTTGGAGGCACTTATGGGCAAGCGTCCCATCGCCGAACGTAGGCCCTACGATCGCAGCATCCAAGGCCACGAATCGAGCCCAGCAATCGCGTCCGGCGAAGATGCTCCCAAGGCTTCGTTCGTTCGAAGTTCGGACAGTCGCGGACGAACGCCACGGGGTTTACCACTTCATTGGGCCACGCCCCCGGCTCCTTCCTCAGCCCTGGAGGGCCGCCGCAGTTGGATGCCACTAACGCTACTCGTTAAATTTATCATCATTCTTTCTATTTTCCACACAACAGAAAGCGCGTTTGCGAACAGCAGTTCCGAATCCGATGATGCTCAACTCAAAGTCGAAGCACGCGAGGTCGTGAGCCGATACGCCAAAGACTACGACGCATACATCAAGGCGTTGCGCGATTCCAAGAATCCCGAACACTACAAGAAAGCGATCGAGACGCGCCCCGTACCCGTCCCGGATGCGGCCAAGCTGGTGGGTTGGGCCGAGCGAAACCCGAAGGATGCCGGGGCCGTGGATGTGCTCACCACGGTCGTCCAGCATGGCCGCTTCACCAAGGAAGCCCAGAAGGCGGCCGACCTCCTGAGGCGGGATCACCTGGACCTCCACGGTGCACCGTTCGTGGAGACGGGGTTGCAGGTCATGAACTGGCCCATGCCCGTCGCCGAGGCGTGGATGCGGGCGTACCTCGAACATAGCCCCGATCGACAGACGCGCGCGAGGGCCTGCTTTGATCTCGCACTCTACAAGAAGTGGCTCCGCGATCGAGCCGTCAAAGAGATGGACGCCGACTGGCTGAATCGGTTGGAAACGGGCTTCGGCAAAGGCTCGACCGACTACCTCAAGACTCTCGATTCCGAGCGACTGACCGAAGATGCGATTTCGCTCCTCGAGCGACTCAACGGCGAGTTCGGGGACGTGGAATGGGCGGGCGGGCGATTGGCAGACTTCGCCAGGCCCCACTATTTCGAGTTATCGACACTTGCCATCGGCAAACCTGCACCCGAAATCGAAGCGGAAGACCTCGACGGCGCTCCGTTTCGATTGACCCAGTCTCGTGGCAAGGTTGTAGTGCTCTCATTCTGGGCCACATGGTGCGGACCCTGCATGGCGATGGTTCCCGACGAGCGTACCATGGTCAAGCGATTCGACGGTACGCCGTTCGTCTTGCTCGGGATCAACGGCGACCTTGACCCGGAGACCGCGAGGCGAGCCGTCCGAGACCACCAGATCAATTGGCGATCCTGGTGGGACGGGAGCGCGAAGACCGACCCCATCTCCAAGACCTGGAACGTGCGAAGTTGGCCGACGAGCTACGTGATCGACCACAAGGGGATCATCCGGCACAAGAACCTCAAGGGACAGGAACTGGAGAGGGCGGTCGAGCAACTCCTCCAGGAAGTCGGAGCCGAAGCCAAGGGCGAATCATCGTCGCATGCTGCGGATCTCATTCGCATTGACCACGCTCTTGTCGGCGTCAACGTGGAGTCGCCCAGACGGCCTTTCGCCCGTTTTCCCAGGGTCCATCTTCGACCAATACAACGGATCGTCATTTTACATTTTTCGTTTCTTCAGTCCCCGTGAGATCCCGTCTTCGACGCCCTGGGTCGACGGCTTCGACATCGAAATACCTCCTGGCGACGAATCGTGCTTCCGTCTCGAAGGAGGAGCGATTCGATGCACCTCGAGGTTAAGAACTCGGCACGCAGAGCGTGCAAGACGGCATTCCCAGGGGACCGTGGGAACGAGAACGGATCAAGTGAATTATTTCAACAATAGTAGTAAGCCAACCTTCCGTGAGGCAAGGGAGATGGCTCACCCTATTCCTCTCCGAGCGCCACGAGGAACGCTTTCTTGCCGATCCCGAACATGGGGGCGTGGTCTGTGTTGACCATGACCACGACACCCGTCTTGCGTGCCGGCATGAATATGAGCATGGTCAGGAATCCGTCGTCGCTCCCGCCGTGCATCACGACCTGCTGGCCTTTATGATCCGGAAGGAACCAGCTAATCCCCATATATTCTTTTTTGGAAATCTCGACGGCCGGCTTCCAGAGCACGTCATAGGTCGAGTCTTTCAGGATCCGATGGCCGTCCAGCTCTCCGCGATTCAAGTTCGCCAACATCCAACGGACCATGTCCGCCGCGCTCGAATGCAGGTTCGAGCTGGGGGTGTGGATGCGATTGTAGGGATAGTGGGCCACAGCGGTCAGCGGGCCATCCTTCGTCCGCGTATGACCGGTCGCGAGTCGGGCCGGATCCGCCTCCTTCAGCAGCAGGGTGCTCGACGTCATGCCGATCGGCTTGAGGATATGGGACTGCACATAATTTTCGAAGCTCATCCCGGACGACTTGGCGACGAGGTCACCGAGGACTTCGAATGCCATGTTGCTGTAGGCGAACTTCGTCCCCGGGTCCCAGCGCAGTTCTTTGTCTCGAAGGCTGCGGACGTAGCGTTCCAGGGCACCATCGTCGTACTCGGGCTTGTTCCAGAGATAGTCCTCGACGTCCGGCATTCCTGAAGAATGGGTCAGCATCTGCCGCACCGTGATGGTAGGGCCGCGAGGGTCCTTGATCTCGAAGTACGGCAGAAATTGCCTGACGGGGGCATCGAGCTGCACCTTGCCCTGCTCCACGAGTTGCATCACCGACGTCGCCACGAAAGGCTTGGTGATCGACGCCATGTGGAAGAGCGTGTCGGCGGTGACCGGTCGGTCGGGCGTCTTCGAATCCATCACCCCGAAGCCGCGGATATAGACCGGACGGCCGGACTCGACGACCCCGATAGCGAGCCCCGGGATTTGCTGCTTGCTCATCACCTGGGCAAGGAACGGCTCCAGTTTCTCGGCGATGCGACGTTCGGTGGTTTGGGCCAATGACGGCGGGGCGAATGCCAGGCCGACGATGATCATGGCCGATAGGATTCTCATGGGAAGACACCGACCCTTTCGAGGTTTCGAGGATAAGAGGATCACTCCGAGGGTCGTCGGCGCATTCGCCGACATCCCCGGCGGATCGACCGGGCCGTCCACACCCGACACCTGGCCCGGTCGACACGAGTCCGGCCGCAGATCGTTGCGAGATGCTCGTCTTGGCCGCCTGGTGTCGCTGTGATATATTACATACCACCGGATCAAAATCAAGCGACGAAACGGACGAGGGAGTTCCATGCCCCTGCCTGACCCCGTCTCCAAGGTGTCGCGGACGTTGGCTCGCGACGAGGCCTACAGCAAGCTCCGCGGGTGGATCATCGATGGGACCCTCAAACCCGAGGAGAACCTGAACGACCATGAAATCGGCGCCGTGCTCGGAGTGAGCCGGACCCCGGTGCGCGAGGCATTACGCCGACTGGAAGACGAAGGCCTCGTGGTCACGGCGCTAAACCGCTGGACCCGCGTCGCGCCCCTCGACCTGACGCGGACCGTCGAGAGTTACCCCATCATCGAGTCGCTCGAGATCCTCGCGCTCGAGCAGTCTTTCCCTATGCTGACCCCGGAAGACCTGAAAGGCCTCGAGGAGATCAATCGTGCGATGCGGAAAGCGGCCAAGGACCGGCAGGCCGCGGCGGCCGCCGTCGCCGATGAAGAGTTCCACGAACTCTGGATCCTCCGGACCGGGAACAGCGAGCTGCTGTCCGTCTTGCGACGACTCAAGTTGCGGCTTCGGCGAGTCGAGCTCGCCTATTTCGACGCGGCCCCACGCGTTGACGCATCATTTCGCGAGCACACCGCGATCATCGAGGCCTTGCGAAAAAGTTCGTTACCTCTAGCATGCCAAGCCCTCAGAAACAACTGGGCGGGGAGCCTGGGGCGGATCCGGATGCTGGCGGAGAACCAGGAACAACGCTGATCGACCCAAGCCCGAAGGAAATCCCGAGCCCTGCTTTTGACACTCCTGGCTGAGCTCCACAAGACTCTCACCGCGTAAGGATTTCACTCCAAAGGCACAGGGACACAAATCAAGAGGAGCCAGCGAGAACCAATACTCCTCGGACCTGCTTCGACAGTTCTTTGTGTCATTACGTGGCTTTGCGGTGTAGCGGTCTTCCGGCTGGGGATCGGTGGCGATCAGCAAGACGTCTCGTTGTAGTAAAACCGGATTCGGGACAGACACTCAGCCCCGACTTCCCTATGCGCTTTCAATTCTTGGTGACCTCGACGAGTGCCTTGAGGGCCTCAATAAGGTCCTGGAAGTCCCGTTGCTCTGCGGGGGACAGCCCATTGCAAGCGTTCGGGTCTCGAAGTCCCGCCAGGTCGGGGTCGGTCTTCCAGGCTTTGAGGCGGTTCGAGAGGAAGCCGCGAAGGCCGACGGCCACATTGGTTTCCGAAAGTCTCTTCGCCAGATTCAGATCATCGCGCAACCAATCTCGAGATTGTTGCCGCCATCGAAGGCGAGCGTTGGAGTCTAAACCGGCCCCCTCCACACCAAGCCCGGCCCCGGCCAGGGCGGCTATGCAGGCGGCGCGATAACGGATGCCGGCGTTCAGGTCATTGGCGAGTCGGGCGTCGGCGGCCAGGAGTTCCCCATAGATCGAGGATGCGTTCGCATATCGTCCTTCAGATTGGCAGACTCCGAGAGAGCCGACCTTTTCCTTCAGACTCCGAGGTTGGTATCTACCAGTCCCGAAGTCATTGAAGTTCGGCAGAAGCATCGCCTCGGCCTCTCGTCGCAGGATATGTGCAATCCAATTTTCTCGATCAATGGCCTGGTTCATCCTCCAATCGGTCGAGAGGACGGCATCCGCGAACGTGTCCAACGCCTCCGCATCCCGGCCGAGCCGATGCCGGGCCATGGCGGAGATCAGGCGAGGTACGGGTTGGAGCGCCATGCTCGCCGGGCCGTCCATGATCGCGACCGCACTGGCCCAACGGCCGGCGCGATACTCGGACAAACCCTTGGTGACGAGGAAGTACGAGCGGACCCAGTCAGGTTTCGACTTGGGGTCGGCCAGGGCGAGGTCGATGAGGGCCGTCGCCTTTTGTAAAGCATCACCCGAGACCGGGGTCAGGAGGCAGGCGCGTGCGGTCCGCTCGGCGATGAACGGGTCCTCGGTCCCGCCAAAATGGTGGAGCAAGCCGAGACACGCCGCACGATACGCCCCGTCCTGGCGGCGAAAGAGGCAGAACTCGGCGTAACCGTCCCAAGTCTCGTGACGCGGAGGTTTCGCCTCGAGGGAACTCCGCCACAATGCGTCGGCCTTCGTGACGTCTCCCATTTGGAGCCGACAACGCAGGAGCTTATCTCGGAGCATCTGCTGCATCGAGGTTTCCGACCGGAGCTCGAGCCCCCTCTCGAACTGCTCCGCGGCTTCGGCGGGTTCGCCGACCTCCATCAAGGAGGCGCCGAGGCTCATCCTCAAGATAGGGTCTCCGGGGGCGAGGTGCGTGGCCTTCCGATGATAGGCGATCGCTTCGGCCATCCTGTCGGCCCGGGCCAAAGCGCGGCCGAGGCTGCTCAGCAGATAAGGGGTGTCCGGCCGAATGGCCAGCGCCGCCTGATCGTTGCGAAGCGCCTCCGGGTTGTCATTCCGGCACTCGGCATAAAATCCCAACAAGTGATTGACCCAGAAATCGTCCGGGTGTTCCCGCTGGACAGAGAGCAAGAACGGGATCGCGTCGCCTCCGGCCTTCTGCAAGAGCTCGCCGAGCGTGACCAGGAGATCGACGGGCGTCTCGGCGAGCTTCGCCGTGCTCGCCAGTCTCGCAAGCGCCTCCTTGTCACGCCGCACGCCCGGATCGCGCAAGCGATCACGCCAACCCGTCGGGTCGGGATCGGACTTCCTCACCACGTCGAGCAACCAGGCTTCGCGACGGCGATCGGCGAAATGGATGGAGCCAAGAGCCCAATCGTCGATCGCGGACACGAGCGCGTCCCTGACGTCCATCCTCCCGAGCCGTTCGGCCGAGGCCTGAGGCGTTGCCTTCAGGTCGAGGACGCCGGAGGAGCTGAAGGCGTGCTCGTAGGCGTCGGCCCCAGGCTCGGCCCGGATGATGCGATCCAGCCGGATCGCGGCCAGGCGCCCGACCAGATGCAGGTCGCGGTCGGCTTGATCCAGGCTGGGGCGCAGGCCACCGTAATCGCCCTGCCCCAGCCTGCCCCTCGCCCGATCCAGCGCGGAGCGAGCCTCGTCCCAGCTCGAGCGCCTCAGCGCTCGCCTGGCAAGCTGCAAGTCTTCCTCGACCGAACGGATGGTCGTCGACCGGAACGACACGACCCACCAGGTCGCGGTCAGGGTCGCCATGGAGATCGTCAGACCACCGAGAATCGCCAAGGTCCGGGTCGGGTGGCGTCTCATCGATTTGGCCGCCCGCTCGAGCGAACAGACGCGTCGGGCCCGGATCGGCTCGCCGCGCAAGTACCGGCCGAGGTCGTCTCCCAGTTCGTCGGCCGAGGCGTATCGCCGCGTCGGATTCTTCTGCAGGCATTTGAGGCAGATCGTCTCCAGGTCGCGTGGGACCTTCGCATTGAGCCGGGAAGGAGGGACCGGCTCCTCGGAGAGGGCCTGCCGCTCGGTCTCGGCACTCGACTCCGCGAGGAACGGCGGGCGGCCGGTCAGCAGCTCGTAGAGTATGGCCCCGAGCGAATAGATGTCGGTGGCGGGCCCCGACACCCTCGCGAGTCCCGCGGCCTGCTCGGGGGCCATGTAGGCGGGCGTCCCGATCCGCACGCCCGTCATGGTCAGCCCAGCATCAACCTCGAAGCGCCGGGCCAGGCCGAAGTCGGTGATCTTGGGCGTGCCGTCGAGGGTCAGGAGGACATTCGACGGCTTGAGGTCGCGATGGACGATCCCGCCCCGGTGCGCGACCTCGACCGCCCCCGCCAGGATCGTCATGAGGGTCGCCGCCTCTCGGGCCGGCAGCGGGACCCCGCCGAGCTTCTGGGCGAGGTTCCCGCCGCCCACGAACTCCATGGTGAAGTAAGGCAGGCCCCCGGACTCGCCCACATCATAGACCTGGACGATGTTCGGATGCTGGAACGCGGCCAGGACCTCGGCCTCGTGCCGGAACCTCGCCAGCTCCGGCGGGCCGGCGAACCCGCCGTTGAGCATCATCTTCAGTGCCACCGGCCGATTGAGCGTCAAGTGTCGGGCGTGAAAGACCACGCCCATCCCGCCACGCCCGACGACCTCGCCCACGAGATAGCCGGGGATCTCCGGGCTCGCCGACGAGCTCGGGGCGGGTACGAGCTCGTCATCTTCCGGAAAGAGAGCATCCAGCTCGTCCCGGACCGAAGAGAGCTGACGCAGGCAGGCGCGGACCTCGGGGATCAGTTCCGGGCGATCCTTGCAGACCTCCTCGACCGGTCTCCCCGACTCGAGCACGGCCTCCAGGAGCTCCAGGACGAGCGGGTTGATCGGCATCTCGACACACCACGCCTTTCCGCCCGTTGATTCACTCAGCAGGTTGTGTCGTCGGAAGACCCGGGCTTCAAGTCGTTCAACTCGGCCGCGAGACATAGGAGCGCTCGTTGAAGGCGGCGCTGGACGGTCTTGAGCGACACTCCGAGCAACTCCGCCGCTTCAGCATGAGTCATCCCGTGGATCCGCACCAGGTCCAGGGCTTCACGCTCGCCCTGGGGAAGGTTCCCGATGGCGTCCAGCATGCGCCGGGCCGCGGGGGCAAGCCCCGAGTCGCTCTTCGGCGGGGATGCGACGTCGATCTCCAGGACGTCGAGCGCACCTCCACGTTCATCTAGGCGACGGGCCAGGTCATTCAGCTCCCAACGCATGTGCTGCCCGGCCAGCGTGAAGAACCCCCGGACGGTCGTGGGACGAGTCTGGCGCAAGGCCCTCAGCAACCGCTCGACCACCGCCCCGAGCATCTCCTCGGCCTCCAGCCCGAGAGGCGGCCGGGCGAGTCGGGGGTAGCTCCGATAGAGCAGCGTCGCGCAGAGTCGCTGGAGCCTCCGCGCCGATTGGGCCAGGAGCGCCGAGATGACCAGCTCGGCGTCCGACCCCTCGCGGGCGTCGGCGAGCTGATCGAGGTATTTCTGGACCACGAGCGTCGTGCGGCCTGATTCCATAACTCATGAATCATACCCGCTTTTCGTCAGGCTGTCAGGCGACTCCGAACGATACGTCCTCTCCTCTTTCGGGATTTCGATCCGTCGGGTGACCACACGCGCCGCCTACCGGAGCGAGATCCGGCGCCGGAGACGTTCCGACGCGTCGGGCCCGGGACCCTCGAATCGAGAGCGTGGAAATGGCACAACATCATGTCTTGATCACGGGAGCGACGGGCGAGACCGGCCGCGCCGCCACGAAGGAATCCCTCCGGCGCGGGCTCAAAGTCCGCGCGTTGGTGCACCGCAAAGACGGCCGATCGTCGGCACTGGAGGCCCAGGGGGCCGAGGTCGTGGAGGGCGACTTTCTCGCCATCGACACGATCGTCCAGGCCATGGAAGGCATCGATGCCGCGTACCTGGTCTACCCGGTCCAGCCGGGGCTGATCCAGGCTACCGTCAACTTCGCGCAGGCCGCCAAGGAGGCGGGCGTCTCCGCGGTGATCAACCTGTCGCAGCGGTCGGCCGACCGCCACTCGAAGAGCGATTCCTGTCGGGACCACTTCCTCGCCGAACAGGTCCTGAACTGGTCGGGACTCGCGGTGACGCACCTGCGTCCCACCTATTTCCTCGAGTGGTTGCTCTACCCCTGGCAGCTCCCCTTGTTCCTCGAGAAGGGAGTCATCCGCCTGCCCGTCGGCAAGGGGAAGCACGCCCCGATCGGGGCCGAAGACCAGGGGCGCGTCATCGCCGCGCTCTTGCAAGATCCGGGCGGGCACGCCGGCCAGACCTACCCGCTCTTCGGGCCTGTCGAGATGGACCACGAGCAGATGGCGGCCGAGCTCACCGAAGCGTTGGGCCGCAAGATCGTCTTCGAGGACCTCCCGATCGACGACTACGGCCGCTCCATCGCGGCGATGGGCGTCCCACCGTACATCGTCCAGCACCTCGCCGGCGCGATGGAGGCCTACCAAAACGGCGTGATGGGCGGGACGAACGACAACGTCGAGACACTCTCCGGCCGCAAGCCCATGAGCGTCGGCGAATTCGCGCGTGCCCACGCCGACCAACTCAACCCGAAGACGGCTTAGTTGTCGAATCATCACCTTCAATGATTGGAGAAGACCGATGAAAGTCATGGCGATCGGAACCTTGAAACCTCTCTCGCCGGAACAACGCCGACGCTACCTGCCCGACGAGGTCCCGGCCACCTTGCAGCTCTATCTCTCCGGCAAGATGGAGCAGTTCTGGCTGAGGGAGGAAGAGACCGGGGTCATCTTCCTCATGAGCGTCGACTCGGTCGACGAGGCGGATCGGCTCCTCAAGGCCCTACCGCTCGGCCAGGCCGGCCTCCTCACCTTCGACCTCATGCCGATCGGGCCGCTCCTGCCGCTCGGCATGTTGATCAAGTAGATCACGGCCTCCGCATCACGGATGTCCCCCTGGTTGGCGGGGCACTCTTGCCCCGCTCTTCCTGCGAAAGACGAGGCGACGGACGTCCCTCATCATTACCTATTCCAGTTGCCCCTCGATCTCCCGATTCCCCGAGTGACGAATGAAAACCAATTCAAACGCCAATGGCGAGTCGGACGAGATCTTCCTCGTGACCGGCGCCACGGGCGACACGGGCCGGCCGACGGTGAAGCGGCTCCTCGAGCGTGGTCACCGCGTCCGTGCGATGGCACGGAAGCCTGACGAGCGGTCGGAGAAACTCGAAGCACAGGGCGCGGAGGTCGTGTACGGCGACCTCCTCAAACTGGACGACCTGCGTGCGGCGACAGAAGGGGTCTCGCGGGCCTACTACGTCTATCCCCTCGCGGACGGCCTGGTCGAGTCCACGGTGCTCTTTGCCCAGGCGGCCAGGGAGAACGGCCTGGAGCACATCGCGAACATGTCGCACAAGCAGTCACGTCCCCACGCCAGGAGCAAGGCCACGCTCAATCACTGGCTCTCCGAGCAGGTCTTCGGATGGTCGGGGTTGGGCGTGACACACCTGCGCGTCACCTTCTTCGCCGAGTGGCTGCTCTACATCGCGCCTTTGATCCGGCAGGGGCGCTACGTCGTCCCCTTCGATGCGGAGAGCCGCTTCGCCCCGATGCCGGCGAGCGACATCGCTCGGGTGGTCGTCGGGATCCTCGAGAATCCCGGAGAACACGCGGGAAAGGCCTATCAACTCCACGGCCCGGTCGAATATAGCCACGCGGAGCTTGCCGCGATCGTCGGCCGCGTGCTGGGCAAAGTCATCCGGTTCGAGCAGGTCGACGTTTCCACCTACCTGGAACTTCTCGGCTTCGAGAGCAACACCGCCTTCCGGAGCCACTTCACATCGGTGCGGGTGGATCAGCAGGAAGGGCTCCTCGAAGGGACGGACGACATCGGTGCCGCGATCATGGGGCAGCCGCTGATGACCATCGAGGAGTTCATCGCGGAACACCGCGGGATGCTGACTTGAGGTTGTCGGGGGTATCCGCGAACCTCGGCCGCGGCTCCCTCCTCTGGAGTGTCATCGACCGCCACGCGCGTGGCGGTCGTCCACCGACTTCCAGACCGAATGAGCTCGAGTCATGCAGATCCAGGTGCGCCAGGCGGCCGAGACGGACATGCCCACCCTCATGGAGCTGTTGACCTTGAAAGCGAAATTCGACGGCGATGTCAGCGACTTCGTGGCGACGTCCGAGCAACTTCGCAAGGCATTCTTCTCGGCGACGCCCGACGCCTACGTCCTCCTGGCCGAGTCGGAGCGTCGGGTTATCGGGTTTGCGACCTACTATCGGACGTTCTCCACTTTCGTCGGACGGCCGGGGATCTGGCTCGACGACCTGTTTGTCCGAGATGAATACCGGAGCCTCGGCGCGGGGAAGGACCTGCTGGCGAGCCTCGCGCAAATCGTCAGGGAGTGGGGAGGCGGGAAGATCGCCTGGACCGTCAACGTGGGGAATGATCGGGGGATCGCGTTCTACGAGCGCGAGGGGGGGACGATCCGCAACGACCTCCGTTGCGTGCAACTGGGAGACGCCGAGATCGAACGGTTGGCGGCCGGCAGGTAACCCGAAGAAGACCGATCGGCCCGGCCAGGGGATTGGCCGGGCCGATTCAGGTTCAACGGCGCGAGTGCGCGTGGTCCGACGACTGGGCCGCGTCGTGTCCTCGTTCGTCGGCGGCCGGAGTGTGACCCGAAGGCAGGGTGGCCGAGGTCAGGGACACGAGGCCACCTTCCTCGGACATCCCGAATGTCAAGACGTGGGGCATCTTCTCGAGGTTGCCGGCATCGTCCTCGGCCAGCGCGGTGATGGCCCCGTTCGGGGCGTCGATCTCGACCTCCCACTGGGCGAAGTTCGGCCGGAGGGGCCGGGCTTCGATGTCGTTGACGGTCACGCGTTTGACGGTGTAGTCGTCGGCGCACGAACCTCGGACGAGGAGGCGCCCGGTCGGGGAGCCGTTGGTCTTGGCGAGGACGACCGTCGTGATCGCCGTGGACGGCGGGAGGTCGTCGGTCGGGGTGAGGAAGGCCATATCGTCGGGCTTCGAGAGCCCGGGCCTGGGGAAGAAGACCCCTCGAGAGATGATCTTCGCCATCTTGAGGTCGCCGTACTCATGGTGGTCGACCACGCTCCGCCAGACGCCGTACTGCGAGTCATACAGGTCCAAGCCGTCGGCCCTGACCGACGGGGAGCCGGCGTGGAAGGCCCAGTGCGTATCCCAGGCGCGGTAGTTCTTGATCAGGAACGGGTGCTTCGGGTCCGGCCCGACCCCCTCGACGTCCTCGATACGTTCGCGGGTCGTGACCCTGGGATAGGCGGCGGTGGGCTCCTTGGCGGCGGGCTTCTCGCCCGCGTAGGCCGGGACGCCGCCGTCGTTGAAGCCGCCGAGGTTGAGGCCGAAGAACCGCATGCAGTGCGCCTCGTTGTTCTCGAAGCGGATGAACGGCAGCGTACGGATGTCGGTCCGTTTCTTCGAGCCATCGGCTTGGAGCACCGACAGCGTCGGGTTGAACCCCGCGCCCGCGAAGACCTCGAAGCGGTAGCCGTCCTGGTCGCACTCGGCGGCCGAGTTGTTCGTGAACGAGTTCAGGCTGTTCGCCCACCAGAAGCCCGAGCCGAGGTTCTTGTCATAAGGCAGGACCTGGTCGGGCAAGGGCTTGCCTCGGAGCGCCATCACCGCGAGGTTCCCGTCGAAGACGTTCCGCGTCTCCGTGCCGTCTTCGAGGAAGAACCCGTGGCCGACCGACTTGTACCCGACGCAGTCGCGGACGACGAGGTAGTTGGTGCCGTGGATCGTGATCCAGCGGTTCTTGCTGTCCCAGAACGACGCCCCGACGACCGACGTCCCCCGCATCGAGTCGCCGGCGAGGTGGAAGTGCAGGCTGTATTTCCCGAGCACCCCTGCTTTCCCCAGGTGTCGAAACTCGGCGTAGCTGACCGAGCCGGCGGAATTCCGGTGATACATCGTGTGGCCGCGGACGCCGTCCGGATCCGACGACTCGATGATCACGTTGCGCGATAGGTTCGCGACCTCCGCCCGGTAGTCGTCCTCGGCGCGGTGGTCGAAGTCGAGCGGCTTGTCGAGCGTCATCCGCACGAGCCCACTCTCGACATACTTCTTGATCTCAACAATCACCCGTTCCTCGGTCGACGGCCGCTCGACGACGCTGTAGGTCCGCGTGTCCTTGTAGCCGAATTGTCGGGTCGTGCCCGCGAGGATGATGCGGTCGCCGGGCTTCCAGTCGGCGACCTGGTCCGCCTTCACCAGGATGATCGGCTCGTTGCGATGGGCCTCGCGTGAGAGCTTGGTCCAGGTCTTCACGAGCGGGGTGCCGTGGAACTCCATCCGGCCGCCGCAGGCGATGATGGCGGGACAGGTTTCCTTGTTCATCCCCTCGACGTAGGTCAGGCGGATCTTCGCCGTCTTCCCCGCGAGGATCGGCTCGTCGGGCCTCCCCACGATCAACGACGGCCGGAGGTGCCCCGCCTCGCCCGAGGCGGGATGGGCGTCGCAGTCGAATCCATTCTCTGAGGCGTCGTCACCGGGCTGGACCTTGATCAGGCCGACGTCGAGGCGAGTGTTCCGGTCCCGTGCGAACTCGAGCGTGCCCGCGACGTGGATCGAGCGGATCACCTTGTCGCTGTCGAGGTCGTAGCGGACCGAATGTCCTGCACGCACCTGGACCCGGACGCCCGGGCCGGGGATCTTCTCCCCTTCCCAGGTCTTCGGGTCGGACCAGGCGCCGTTGGCCGCGGAGCGGACCAAGGGCGGGAGCTCGGCCGGGGGGCTCGGCTCGGCGGTCAGGAGCGCCTGGACGAGGACGATGGACTGGAGATTGAGCATCATTTTAGTCTCGTCGTGTGCGTCGTCGAGAGTTGTATTGGGAAATGGGAACGTGCTCGCCGAAGGCGTTGCAAGTTCGGGGCGTCTGCCACGAAACCTGTTTATAACCGGCGATGATCATTCAATGCCGTCAGAGCCTTTCACCTTTGCGGAAGCGCGGGGCTTCGCCGGCTTCACGGGCGTTTTGGCCTCGAAGGCCGGGAGGGTATTCGTCCCCTCGGCGATCGCGACCTCGAATCCGGACCGGCTCGCCTGGACGTAATCGCCTCCCAGGAGGTCATTGGGATGGCCGGGGCCGGGGGGGCGGTCGGGCCAGAAGAGGGTCGCCTTGTACTTCCCTTCCGGGGCACCGTCGCCAGCCTCATACGTGCCGAGGGCAAAACCTCCGTCTTCTCCAGAGGTCGCGAACGGGCGGAGCGTGTCGGGGTCGTCAGGCGCCTGCGCGGGGACGAGGCGGACCTCCACGCCCTTGGCCGGCTTGCCGTCGACGAGGACCTTTCCAGACGCGGGGAAGCATGGCAACCGGTCGTCATGGCCGCACCCCGGCGAGGCGATGGCGGCCAACAAGATCGCGCCAAAGCTCATGACTGATCTCGGCATGGGTCGGACGTCGTTCCTGGAAGTCATGGGACCTACCGTCTCATGCGTGCAAATTCGGGCTCAGAGTTGATCGGCGCTGATGATCTCGCCCTCGGCCCGGGTGACATAAGCCCGCATCACGGGCTTGGCGACCGACTGCTTGAGGAACCGCACCGAGCCGTCGCAGGAGAGGGTGTTCACGCCACCAGGATGGAATGAGTAGACCGCGTTCCAGCCGTTGTGGCAATTGATGAGGCAAGGGCCGTCGTACTCGTACTCGCCCCCCGTGAAGCTGACGATCCGCATGTTCATGAACCCGGTCCAGACGCCGTGGCTGTAGCCCTTGGCGTTCGTGCGGATCGCCGTCGAGCCGGCGCTGTAGCTCGCGACGAGCTTGCCGTTCCGCCAGTAGTCGGGCTTGCCTGCGCACTCGTAGGCCAGGAGGGTGTTCGAAAGGCCGTCGGTGATCTTGGAGAAGGGCGTGTACAAGGTCTGATCGATCGCCCCGACGTGCTCGACGAGGGTCGGCACGTTCCAGAGGTCGATATACGAGCGGGCCGTGAAATAGTCGCTCGAGGCCCCGTCAAGGGTCGGGTCGGAGACGCTGGTCGAGCCGTTGGTGAACCTCACGAGGCCGCTGGTCGGGTTGGACGAGCGCGTCGACGAGGGGCAGAGGTAGACGGCCACGACGGTCCGGGTGACCGTCTGGTTCGTCGGCATGTGGAAGCCCCACTGGAAGTTGTAGGCGTCGTAGAGCGCCCTCTGTTCCAGTTGGGACATGATCCGGATGCCCCAACCCCCGAACTGCTCGAGGTTCGGCCGGCTCACCCCCTCGCACGAGGCGGGGAGCATGTTATTCGTGTCGACGTAGTTATGGAACGCCAGGCCGATCTGCTTGAGGTTGTTGATACATTGGGCCCGACGCGCGGCCTCGCGAGCCGACTGGACGGCCGGCAACAGCAAAGCGATCAAGACCGCGATGATGGCAATCACCACCAGCAGCTCGATCAGCGTGAAACCCTCGTGGCGAGTGCGGGTGGGTTTGCTGCTCAGACATCTCATAGGGGTGCCGTTCTCGAATTGGGAGCCAAGGGGGAGATGACCTCTGCGGGCGATTCAGGAGACTTAACCTTGGCGTTGGCAAGTCCCGTACCCCGTCGGATCATCGGACCGATGTCGATAGCTTCCAGAGGGATCCGCCAGGATCCCCGGCGACCGCGCCTGGGCGAACGGCCAAAGATTGTCCGCCCTGTGGCCAAGGATTGACCAAGGGTCGGGGCCGAGGTCCCGACGGCCGGTGCATCCGCTTCGGATGTCGACGGGCCGTGGGGGGAGTGGGTCCTCGGCCTCGCCTCGGGCTCAGGGCTGGGGGTTGCCGCTGCTGCGGGACTTGGCGGCCTTGAGCTTCTTCGCGTCGACCTCGAGCTCGAAGGGAGCGAGTTCGTTCGGCTTCGGCGCGACGCTCGCCTTGATCTTGGAGCGGACCGGGTCGCCGAACTTGCCGCCGAGCAGGTCGGTCGGCATCGCCCCTTCGTCGGAGGGCCAGAAGAAGGTCACCGCGAACTCGCCCTCGACGGCGCCATCCTTGTCGCCGTTGGTGGAGAGCTCGAACGCCCCGGCCGTGTCGGTCCGGCCGACGGGCCTCGACGCGTTCCCGGCCTGCCCCTGGCCGAGGCCGTTGAAGTTGACCACCATGCCGGCGGCGGGCTCGCCGTTGACCTTCACGCTCCCCTTGACGGGGTATTTGGTCGGGCCGTCGTCGACCCCGCCCGGGCAGCCGCTCGCGACGAGCGCGACGATCCAGGACAGGTACGCGTCGCGCCGAATCACGGGAACACGCCGGAAAGTCTCGTTAATATTCATCGGACGAGATGATCCCCCCGTCATTGATGCCGATGAGCTTGAACATCGTGTTGACCGCGATCGTCTCCTTCAGGAACCGGACGGTTCCGTCGCCCATGGCGACGTTCACACCGCCCGGGTGGAAGCTGAAGGGGGAGCTCCCCGCGTTGGCGCAGTTGATCACGCAATTGCCCCCGTACGAGATCCGGCCGTCGGCGCTGTAGGTGTGCTGCATCATCCGGTTCAGCCCCCCGAGATGGCCCATGGCCAGGTCGTTCGCCGCGAACTTCACGCCGCCGTGGCCGTAGATCGACGCGCCTCCGGTCATCTCCGCGAAGATCGTCGTGTTCGAGAGGCCGTCGGTGACGACGGAGAGGGGCGATCCCTTCGGGGTCACGTAGAAGTCGATCATCCCGCCGAGGACCAGCGGAGGTTGGTAGACCGTCGACGTGACGGAGTAGTCGACCACGCCGGCCGTGAAGCTCGTCCCCATCGCGGCGCCCGCCATGTCGTAATTTGCGGTGTAGGTGTCGACGTTCGGCGACAACGCCGAGGGGCAGTGGTAGGCCGCGATCGACATCCGGGAGACCGTCGTGTTGGCGAGCTCGCCGAAGCTGTAGCTGATGTTCCAGGCGTTATAAGGGGCCGACTGCTCGAGGAACGGGAGAAGGCTCACCGACCAGTTCGTGCCGATCCGGTATTGCGTGGGCGACGCCATGCCGGCCCCGTTGACCACCTGGCCGATCGGGAGTCGCTCGTGGACGTTGACGTAGTTGTGGACGGCGAGGCCCATCTGCTTCAGGTTGTTCGTGCACTGGGCGCGTCGGGCGGCCTCGCGGGCCGCCTGCACCGCGGGCAACAGCAGCGCGATCAGCACGGCGATGATCGCGATCACGACCAACAACTCGATCAGGGTAAAACCACGTCTCGATTCGCGATGCATGAGAATCAACCTCGATGAACCATGAGAAAAGGCGGGCGATACCGGGACCTTCGGCTTCACCGGCGTGGAGATCCAGATCGTGGGGTGTGTCGGCCCACGCTCATTTCGGAGGCGGAGTCGTCATTCGACCGTGGGCCGCTCGAGGGCGGATCGGGGTTCAGGCGACCCCGGGGATCGCGGCGGGTCGCCGCCATCGCAACACACGGCCGAGCACCCACTCACCGAAGAGGATGACGATGAGGCTGATCCCGACCGTCGGCAAGAACACGCTGAGGGCGAGGATCAGGCCGAGGAGCCAGCCGGGGACGGTGGTCTCGGGGCGTCTCGGGAAGCCGGTCCGGCCGATCGGCCGACGGTCCCACCACATCCAGACGCCGGTGACCGGCAAGGCGACGAGGACGACGCAGGTGAGCAGCCAGAGGACCTTGGTCGGTGTCCCGAGCACCGAGCCGACGTGCAGGGGGTAGTTCCAGTTGGACCACCACCCGAGCGCGGGGATCCGGTTGGGGGTGCTCTCGGCGAGCACGGCCCCCGACGCCGGGTCGAGGGCTAGGCCTCCCCAGATGTTCGGCCCGTACTCGCCTCGGGCCAGGACGATGGTCGCCTTGCCAGGCCGCGGGAGGAGGTTGACGTTCAGGGAGACTCCGGGATAACGCCGACGGCCGATCGCCACGATCTCGTCGAGCGGAAGGCGCGGGGCCTTCGGCAATGAGACCGCCTTCGGCGGGTTGGTGAGGAACGCAAACGCCCCCGTCTTCACCGCCGCGTAGCGGTAGCCCGTGCCCCAGACCAGGGTGTAAAGCAGCCCCGTGCCGGCGATCGTCAAGGCGATCGGCAGCACGTAGAACCCGCCTACCGAGTGGAGGTCGCGGAGGACAACGTAAGGCTTGCCTCGCAGGCGGAACCCAAAGGTCCCCGGCGCCTTCCAGCGGCCCCGGGGCCACCACAGGTAGAGCCCGGTGACCAAGAGAATGATCGTCCAACACGTCGTCAGCTCGACGATCGCCCGTCCCGTGCTCCCGATGAAGAGCCGGCGATGGATGTCGAGGATGACCCCGAAGACTCCGTCGTCTTCCTGCGTGCCGAGCAGCTTGCCCGAATAAGGGTCGACGAATGTCTCGCGGAACGGCCGATCGGGCGCCGCGAACGAGACGATCGTGGCCCGGCCCGGGTCCGCAGGGACCACCAGATTGATCGCGTTGTACCCCCGAGGCGCGGCCCGTCGGGCCGTCGCGACCTGGGCGTCATACGACGTCCGCGAGGCCCCCGGCGTTGCGAACATCAGCTTCGGGTAGAGGACCCCTTCGAGCTCTCCCTTGAAGACGTACAGCCCGCCCGTCACGGCGACCACGACGAGCACCGGCGAGACCAGGAGCCCGGCGTAGAAATGCCACCTCCAAAGCACCCGGTACAAGCCCGCCTGCGTTCCCAAAGGCTGGCGTCGCGCCCGAGTCCGAGGCGCCTCCGCGACGATTTCCTCCCCCATCTCCCCTCCCGATCGAGGACACGGCTGCCCGTTGAGCTCTCGGCTCAATCGCTGCAAACCATGTCCTGTGCCCAGGCTCTGAAACGGCGGGACCAGGGCCGATCAAGAAGCGCTTTGATGAAACTGAGACTCAGTCTCAGAAAAGACTGTACTCCGGGAGTGGCGAGAGGTCAACACACGTGTTGGAGGAATGACTGAGGTTTGGGCGTGAGGGAAGCGGCGTCATGCGTCGGAGGGTGCGGCGAAGCTTGCGAGAACGGCGATGGCCCGAGGACGGAAGGGGTCGCGTCATCTGGCGTCCGGGGGTGCGAGTGGGAACGATCCCACGCCCGTGCGCCGGACGACGATTCAGGGCGTGCCCGTCAGGGCCGCGCGGAGCATGGGGTTTGTCTTGGAATCCGTCGACAGGTTCTCGAACCACGACGAGTCGCTCAACCGAAATTCCTCGTTGAGCAAAAAAATCGTATACACCTTGCCCGAATTGATGCCGATCGACCTTCCGACCGGGGGCTTGGTCAACTGGCCGTCGCCGAACAGGTTACGAGTCTGCTGATAGTGCAAAAGATGCGTACTCGTGCTGAGGTCGAACGTCCCGTTGACATGGATCTTGCCGTGGATTGGCGTCACCGGGCCGGACGGCGCCGAGGGTATAGGGCGAGGGAGTCGGAAGATTTCCTTGAGCAACGTCTGCAACAGCATGACGTCGCCCGGGGTGTAGGGGCCGTTCAAGATCGGCCCCACGCTCTGCGAGACATTCCAGAACCCACCGGGGGGCAATGGCATCGGGCGACCATAGTATGCGGTGTCAAGGAATGGCATTTGTCACCTCACTTGTGCTTCATGACGCGGGTCGAGCGAACCCGCCGCATGAAGGTAAACGCCATCCTTTCTCGATGCGGACATCGATCTTTTCAAATCTCTCTGGGATTCGATTCTCTCTGGCCACGGCTCATTCAAAGTGCCACGGCCTCGCGTTTGGCCTTCGAGAGCAGGTCACGAACCTCGTCGTCGGTCGTCTGGGTAAAATCCTCGTACCAGACGCCGACCGCGAGGAACGGGTCGGGGTTCGCGGCGCAGACGACCTCGTCGACCTCCTCGCGCAACATCTCGCAGGCCGAGGCGGCCGCGACCGGCACGGCCACGACCATCCGAGCCGGCCCCTGTCGCCGCAAGGCCTCGACGGCACTCCGCATCGTCGAACCCGTGGCGAGGCCGTCATCGATCAGGATCACAACCCGGTCGCGGACGTCCGGCGTGGGGCGGTCCTCGCGATAGTCCCGTTCGCGCCTGCGAAGCTCCTTCCCTTCACGGGCCGCGGCGGCCTCGATGTCCTCGCGGGAGATCCGGAGTTGGTCCACGACATCCCAGTTGAGTACGCGCACCCCGCCGCTCGCGATGGCCCCCATCGCCAGTTCCTCGCGGCCCGGCACGCCGAGTTTGCGGACCATGAAGACGTCCAGCGGGACGCCGAGTGCGATCGCTACCTCGAACGCAACCGGCACGCCCCCGCGCGGCAAGGCCAGCACGAGCACATCCGACCACCCGTCATACTTGCTCAGCCACCCGGCGAGGACACGCCCCGCTTCGGCCCTATCTCGGTAAGGCTTGGCCATCATCCTCTCCTCCAATTGCAGAGTCGAAGAACGATTTCCCATATCTCGGATAACCAAGCAAACCCTGCGCCGGTTTGGCGATACAACCCGGGCCTTAGCCCGAGGCGGGGTCGTTGACTTCTTGGCCACGGATGAAATGCGGACAAGAAAAGGAAATCTATCCGCAGATGACGCAGATCCACGCAGAAAAATCAACGAATTTTCAATTGATTCATTCGTCCGAATCTGCGTCATCTGCGGATAGCTATCATCTTTCATATCCACGGTCCATCCGTCGCAAAAAGCTCAACGACCTCCGGACAGATGATCACTCCCGGCAAAAATCTCGACATCGACCCTCTGCCCCAACTTCAGCGGGTTCGCTTCGCGGGGCGTGACCTTGACCCGGAGGACGCCCAGATCGGTCGGCCGGCTCGGGTCTTCGGGGCGGATCTCGCGGCCGGTGAGGGCGACCGGGATTTCCTCGACCTCGGCCTTCCAGGACCGGCCGGGGAACGCTTCGGCGGAGAGGATCGCCTTCGCACCGAGGACGCATCGGGCGATGTCGGACTCGTCAACCTCGGCCTCGACCCGAAGTCGACCCAGGTCGACGATCGTGACCAGCGGCGAGCCGAGGTTGACGGTCTCACCCGGGTCGGCGTGGCGCGCGACGACGACGCCGTCGATCGGGGCGAGGACCCGGCACCGGCCCTTCAGGACTTCGGCGTGATCGGCGGCGGCCTTGGCGGCGTTGCGACGGGCGCGGGCGATTCCCAACTCGTGGTCGACGCGGTCCCGTTCCAGAACCGTCCCGGCAAGGCGAGATTGGAATGCCTGGCGTCTTTGGCTTTCGACGGTCGCCTTCGCGAGTTCGGCCTCCGCCTCCGCGAGACGAGCTTGGGCCTCGCGGACCAATGCGTCGGCGTCGTCCGACAGGAACTCCGCGAGGAGGGCCCCTTTGCGCACGGAAGAGGTCTCGCCGACGGGCATCGCGAGGATCTTCCCCGCCACCTCGGCCCCCACCACGACCTCGGCCCCCGGATAAGCCACGACGCGCCCTTCCGCAACCACCTTCCATGGCGGAGCAGCGTGGGACGGTCCCTGAGTCGGCTTCGCCCCGGTTCCCGTGGCCGAAGCCAAGGCAGCGGGGAGCCCGACCGAACCGGTCGGGACAACGTGGCGGATTAGGAGTGCCGCCAAGGTCAGGCCGATCACCGGCAGGATGACCCGCCCCACGATCATCGTCGGCGACATCGATTCAGGCCTCAGCCGGGTTCAAGAGACCGTCCTTGATCGCGACGACGCGGTCGGCGACGGCACGGACGCTGGGGTCATGGGTCACGATCAGGAGCGCCCGGTTTTCGGACCTGGCGAGGTCGCGGAAGAGGTCGAGGACCTGCGTCCCGCTGGTCGAGTCGAGGCTGCCCGTGGGCTCGTCGGCCAGGATCACCGGCGCCGAACCGGCCAGGGCCCGGGCGATCGCCACGCGTTGTCGTTGGCCTCCCGAGAGGTCTCGGGGCCGAAAGCCCTTGCGTTCGCCGAGCCCGACCGCCTCCAGCACTCGCACCGATTCTCGGCGAGCCTTCGCCCCGCGCCAACCCTTGAGGTTGAGCGCATACTCCACGTTCTCTTCCGCCGTCAACGAGGGGAACAGGTTGTATTGCTGGAAGACGAAGCCGATCGACTGTCGCCGGACCTTCCACAACTTGCCGGGATCCGTCCCGTCGACCTCGCGGCCGTCAACCACGATCCGTCCGCCGCTCGGCGTCAGCAGGCAGCCGAGGATGCATAGGAACGTCGTCTTGCCCGACCCCGACGGCCCCGAAAGAGCCACGACCTCGCCCCGATCCAACGACAGCGAGACCCCTCGAAGCACCGGGACCGCCCGGCTCCCCTCTTGATAAGTCTTCGTCACGTCGATCGCTTCGAGGGCCGCCATCGTGATCGTACTCTCTCCTGGTCCCACCGCTTCGGGACGCCTTGACCAAAGCCGAATCCTAGTCCGTGAACAACCTGGAGGCGAGAGTCGGTCTTTCGTCGCGAACCGCCTACGGCGGCGCATCATAGTCAACCCGGCGACCTTCGAGCCAGCATCAAACCGATCGGACGGTGAGTCCGACAAGTGCGGCCTCCGCTGATTCGCCCCGGAGGAGAACGCCGAAAAACAGCCCGGCTCGCTCGATCGCGGCCGGGACGTGCAATTCCCACGAAGACCTCGGCCGACTCGGCGGCCCATTGGCACGCGACAGGATCGCTCGGGCTGGGGCTGGCCCCTTCCCATTCTCGAGCATCGAGCCAAAACCGATGGGCTGGAGCCATAGGTCGCTTGTCCGGCGAGGGTCTCGTAGAGCTTCTTGAGAGCGAGCCACTCCGGGCCGGCGAAAGGTAGGTCGCGCGGATCCCACGCCGACCCTACCGAGCCGAGGCTGAGCTCGGTACCGTCCGAGAGCCGCTGCCAGAGGGAACCGTCCAGGTAGAGGCTGAATCGCCGGGTCTGGCCCCATAGTTGATGATGAATCCAGGGTCATGGGCCTTCGCTTTCGCGACAGCAAAGATCGGGCGACCGAAGACCAAATAACTAGATTTAAACTTATATTTATTAAAATATAAATACAAACAAAAAAACTCATACCTATCACAAGACCGAGAACGCGTCGACCGATCACCCCATTTGGAATCGGACATAGTCGCGGCGGGCATGGCGAAAGGCGACGACCAACAGGCCCGGTCGGGGGAACTCGATTATATCGCGTCCCAGGGCATCCTTTCCATGACTCAAGCAACAAAATATACAAAAAAATTGATAATTGAAAAATTTGGCGTACGATTTGCGTCAGGGTGTAACTAAGTCGACGACGAGCGCCGGCCGAGCCGGTTGTGGCTCGTCCGCCGAGATCGGCCGACCCTAGGGAAGGTGGCGGCCTCTCCGATGCGTGTATTGCTCGTTGATGACAATGAGGATTTCCGCCAGCTCCTCACGAAGTTCTTAAACCGCAACGGGTTCGTGGTACAAGGCGCGGCAGGCGGGCGTGAGGCGTTGGATTGGGTCGGGGAGTTCCAACCGGACTTGGTCCTGACCGACGTCCGGATGCCGGAGCTCGATGGTATCGAGCTGATCCGTCAGCTGCGGGAGATCCCAAGTTTACGCCGTGTGCCGATGATCGCGTGCACCGCCGACGTAGGGACGAGGGTGGATCGGCTGGCCCGCGAAGCGGGCGCGTCGGACGTCATCGGCAAGCCCGTCGACCTCTTCGAATTAGTCGATAGACTCAACCAGTGCTTACGGAGACCTTTCGGGAATCGGTAGGAGGCCGGCCTTGCGGACGGAGTTCTCAAGGGGATTTGACCCGTGCCGCGGACCTCGCTCGGGAGCTCATCGCGCCCGTCCGCGACCCGCTATCTGGTCATCGAGCGAATCGATCCACGATCGCCAGCCTCGGCCCGCCGAGTGGGTGCGGATCCCACCCGGCGGTCGCCAGCCTTAAGTTTCGCTTCCGATCGGCTACACCGAACCATCTCCGGCGATTTTCCTCTCGCGACTCCAGGTGACAGCGTATGCAGAGAGACATGATTGAAAGTTTACAGGGACATGTCGCCGATCATTTGGGCCTGCTCCTCCCGGTCGAGCAGAGCTGGCAGGCAACCGATTTCCTCCCCGACTTGACGGCCGAGGACTGGGCGGAGCAGTTGGGACGGTTCCGAGAGACGGCCCGATGCCTGCCCGATGATCTGCTCATTGTCCTGGTGGGCAACATGATCACCGAGGAGGCGTTGCCGAATTACACGGTCTCCCTCGAACACGTCGCGAGGGATCCGACGGGCACGAGCGGTACCCCATGGGCGCGATGGCTCCGCGGCTGGACCGCGGAGGAGAATCGGCATGGCGACCTGCTCAATGCCTACCTCAGGCTCTCCGGCCGCGTCGACATGAGGGCCGTCGAGACGACGATCCAGCACCTCATCCGCAACGGTTTCTCGCCGGGCAGCGAAGGCAACGATTACGCCGGGCTCATCTACGCGGCGTTCCAGGAGCGGGCGACCCGGCTGAGCCACGGGAACCTGGCAAAAGTCGCGGGCGGACGGGGCGAGGAGAACCTCGCCAGGATCTGCCGCAAGATCGCGGCCGACGAAACGCGGCACGAGATCTTCTACACGAAGACGGTCGCCGAGGTCTTCGAACGTGATCCCGAAGGCGCGATCCTGGCCTATCGGGGGATGCTCCGGCGCCTGATCGCGATGCCCGGAAGTCGGATGGAGGACGGTCGCGACCCCGACCTGTTCGATCACTACTCCGCGGTCGTCCAGCGCAGCCAAATCTATACGTCTCAGGATTATGCATCCATCATCCGCCACCTGAACGATGCCTGGGGCTTGGAGCGGCGGACGTTCGCGGGGCAAGCGGCCAAGGCCCGAGATTACCTCTGCCGTCAACCGGAACGATACGAAGGCCTCGCCGAAGAGATCGAGGCGCGTGTTGCCGATCCGTCCCCAGCGACCTTTTCCTGGCTGCAACGAGTGGCGTCCTGAGAGGAACGGTGATCTCTCGCGATTTCCTGTCGTGACATCGGCCATTGATCGGTGCCGATCGCGGCCTTGGCGGCGGCATCCGGGGCCAGGGGTCGTGGCGTGGTGGAGGACAGGGGCGCCTGGATGACCGGAGCAGTTGAAATGAGGATGTCCTTGGCCACGAGCCCACGGTTAAGATGGTGGAGGCCCGTGGCGGAGGACGGGGGGCCGGCTATCGTCGGCCGATTTTCGGGAGCACTTCGGCTCCCTATCGCGAAAAACGTCTTGCAGGCCAGGATGCCGATGAATCGCCATGCCGCCCCCATCGACCACGTCGTCATCACCGAAGAACTCGCCCGACGGCCGCGTCGTCTTCCCGATTTCGGGGCGGAGAATCTCGCCCTGGTCGGACTTGCCGAAGTGATGGCCGAATCCCCGAAGGCCATCCTCCAAAGGCTATCCGATGCCGTCCTCGAACTGTGCCGAACGGACTCGGCGGGCATCAGCATCGAGGAGGCGGAAGGGCGAAATCCTGTATTTCGCTGGCGGGCGACGTCCGGGGCTTATGACAAGTACGTCGGCGAGACCATGCCGCGCGGCTTCAGCCCTTGTGGGGTCGTGCTCGATCGAAATGCCCCCGTCCTCATGGCCGATCCCGTGGGATGCTACGGCTACATCGCCGCCCTCGATCCCCCGGTCCGGGAGGTCCTCCTCGTCCCGTTCTACAGAGGGCAGGTGCCCATCGGCACCATCTGGGCCGTGGCCCATACCGAGGAAAAGCGGTTCGACTCAGAGGACGTCCGGCTCTTGGAGAGCCTTGCCCGATTCGCATCGGCCGCGGTCCGCACGCTCGAGAACCTCGAGGCGATCGAGGCCGGGGATCGGGACCTCCGCGACACGCGGACGCGCCTCAATTCCGCCCTGGATGCCGGCGCCATCGCCACCTGGACCTGGGACATCCCGGCCGACCGCGTCGTCGCCGATGCCAATCTGGCCCGGCTCTTCTCGGTCTCCCCCGAGGACGCGGCCGGCGGGCCGATTGCGAACTACGTCAGGGCGGTCCATCCCGAGGACCAAGAGCGGGTGTCTGCGGTCATCGACCAAGCGATTCGGTCGGGCCAAGGGTACGAGGCGGAGTATCGGCTCGCCAGGACCGATGGCCCTCCTCGCTGGGTCGTCGCCAAGGGGAAGCCGGAGTATGACGCCGAGGGAAATCCGAGGAGCCTCTCCGGGATCGTCGTCGATGTCACGGACCGCAAGCGGCACGAGGAGCGTTCGCAACGAATTGACGAGCGGAGACGTTTAGCGCTCGACTCCGCCCAGCTCGGCTCCTGGAATATCGACCCGGTGACGAACGCCCTGGAGTCCGACGAGAGGTTCCGAGTCATATTCACCGGGAGAAACGACCCGATTAGCTATGAGGAAGCGTTCGCCCTCATCCACGACGAAGACCGCGACAACGTGCGCACCGCCGTCGAGGCCGCCGTGCGCCCGCAGGGCCCCGTGCCCTACTCTGCCGAGTACCGTGTGGTCCATCCGAGCGGGACGGTCCGCTGGGTCTTCGGCGTCGGCCGGGCCAACTTCAAGGGCGAGGGCGAATATCGGCGACTCACGAGCTTCGACGGCACCGTCGTCGACATCACGGATCGGAAGCGGGCCGAGGAGGCGAGGGAACGGCGGGCGAGACAACTCCAGGGGCTGACGGACCTCGCCAATCGCGTCAACTCGGCCCGCGACGTCAATTCCGTCATCGGCGTCGTGACCGAGGAAGCCAGGAACCTCGTCGGAGCCCATCAGGCCGCCACCAGCATTGTGCTCGACCCGCACTATCCCCAGCCGATCAACATCGTCTCGAACTCTGAGAAATACCCACGCGACTCGACACCGTCGGCGATGGCCAGTCTCGCGTTCTTCGAAGCCATCCGGGTCGCCCACGGGCCGGTCCGCCTCACGCAGGCCCAGCTCGACGCCGACTCGAGATGGCATTCGCTGGCGAAGCTCGCCGGCGTCGGCCCGACCGCCAACGGCTGGCTGGCCGCCCCGCTCGTGGGCCGCAACGGCAAGAACATGGGCCTCATCCAACTCGCCGACAAGAAAGACGGCGAGTTTGATGCCGACGACGAAGCCATCCTCGTGCAGCTATCTCAGCTCGCCGCCATCGCGATCCAGAATGCGAGACTCAACGAAGAGTTGAAGATCAACGACGAGCGCAAAAACGAGTTCCTCGCCATGCTCGCCCACGAGCTGCGAAACCCGCTCGCCGCCATCGGCAACGCGGTCAAGCTGACCGAAAAGAGCGAAGGCAGGGAACAGGTCGACTGGTCGATGGGAGTCATCACGCGGCAGACGCAACATCTGTCCCGACTCATCGACGACCTCATGGACGTCTCGCGCATCACGCAGGGGAAGATCCGACTCCGCCGCGATGTCATCGAAGTCTCACCGATCCTGGAGAGCGCCGCCGCCACGGTCGGCCCACTCATCGAAGAGCGGAAGCACACGCTTGAGCTGGAGCACGAACCTGGGGACCTGTGGGTCAACGCAGACCCGACGAGGCTCGAGCAGGTCGTCGTGAACCTCCTGAACAACGCGGCCAAGTACAGCGAGAACGGCGGACATATCCGCCTCTCAGCCCGTAAGGACCGCGACGAGGTCGTGATCAGCGTCAAGGACCGCGGCGTCGGCATCCCGCCCGAGAAGCTACCCGAGATGTTCGAACTCTTCGCCCAGGGGGATCGGTCGCTGGCCCGTTCCGAAGGCGGCCTTGGGATCGGGCTCACGGTCGTGAGGAAGCTCGTCGAGCTGCATGGCGGGAGCATCGTCGCCAGTAGCGAGGGGGTCGGTAGGGGCAGCGAGTTCCTCATCCGGCTGCCCCTCACCAAGACGACTGCCAGCATGCGTTCCACGCCGGGTGGCCAGGCGGAGCACCCGGTGAAGAAGCTCCGCATCCTGATCGTCGACGACAGCGTGGACACCGCCCGCGGGATGGCGAGGCTCTTGAAGCTCCTCGGTCACGAGATCGAGACCGCCCACAACGGGATGGAGGGGATCGAGGCCGCGAGGGAGCAGCGGCCGAACTTTATCATGCTGGACATCGGCCTGCCGGGAATGAGCGGCTACGAGGTCGCCTCGCAGCTCCGTCGAGAGGCATGCTGCAAGGACGCGGTGATCATCGCCGTCTCCGGGTACGGCCAGGACGAGGACCGACGACGCTCGAAAAGTGCCGGGTTCGATTTTCACCTCACGAAGCCGGTCGACTACGACGCCTTGCTTGCGCTGCTCTCCGCCGGGGCGAATGGCCAGGCGTGACGGGCCGGTTCGCGGCGAGTCCTCCCAGTGCGTAGCAATCGTCGATGCCTTCGGACGACCGAAGGAGGCGATTCGCCTTCAATCAAGAGACCCTACACCGAACGATCCCTTCACTCTTATCCGAGACGGGGCTCATGGAGAGTCGAGGCCGGAAACCCGTCAAGCTCCTTGTCTGGGCCGTCGAATCCGGGAAGTGGCGGAAGGTCCTGCGGTCCTTCGCGACCTGGGGTCGCCACCAGGTCGGCCGACTCGTCATGGTCGCCCTGGGGATCTGGCTCCTGGGCTCGCTCGGTCTCTATTTCGCCGAACGGCAGACCAATCCCCACTACCGGAGCCCGTTCGATGCCCTCTGGAACGTCTGGCTCCTCCTCTTCAGCGGACTCGAAGATGCCCCGGAGACCCGCGCGGGCCGCCTGGTGGCGATGTTCCTCGTCATCGTCGGGGTGGCCCTTGTCGGCCTGTTCACGGCGACCGTGGCGTCACTGCTCGTCGAGAAGTACCTCAGGAGGCGAGAGGTGAGCGAATTCGCCATGGAGGATCATCTCATCCTCTGCAACTGGTCCCCACGCGGACTCGACTGGATCCGCGAGGTGCACAACAAAATCATCCAGGGCCAGAAGCGGCCCGTCGTCATCATCCACGACAGCCCGGAGGACATCGAGCTGCCGGACAAGCAAGAGGAAGACGCATTCAGCGACGTCTATATCGTCAAGGGTGACCCCAGCAACGACGTCATCCTCAAGCGGGCGAAGGTTTCGCAAGCCTACTCGGTGGTCGTGCTCGCCGACGACCGCGAGGGTAAGCATGCCGACGGGAAGACGATACTCACCTGCATCGCGGTCCGGGGAGTCTGCCGCGGCGAGCGTCAGCCGAACCTCGCGGTCGAGTGCCGGAATTCGGCGAATCGCAACCACCTGAAGCGAGCCGGCGCCGACGAGATCATCTCCTCGGATGAGCTCGGGCTCCGCCTCCTGGCCCGGGCCTCCCTCTATCACGGGATGACTCAGGTCTACCAGGAGCTGCTCACCGTCGGGCGAGACGCGAACGAGGTGTACCTCGTCGCCGCCCCGGAGGAGTTGACGGGCAAGGATTTTTCCGAGTTGTCGAACCTGTTCGCCAGGAACCGTGCCGACAGACGGTCCTGCCTCCTGATCGGCATCCAGCGGGGAAGCGAGATGCTGCTCAACCCGGTCGGCGACGAAGCGGGACCGCTCAGGGCCGACGACCAGCTCATCCTCCTAAGCCGCGTATTCCCGAACCCCACCCAGCCACTGCCGACCACGAGGCCTGACAGTCCCGCGAAAAATCCCTAGCGTCCGGTTGTGGGAGCCGCACTCTCCGGAATGGCCAGGCGTTACCTCGCGAAAGCTCCGGGGGAGGAGGCTCGTATTCTTGCTCACCTTGAGACCTGAACGCTCCTCTCCAGACGGCGGATCTCGGTACGTTGCCGGGCGGCCTGATAGTCGCAGAGGGAGGCCGAGCATGGCCACACAATGGTGACCCCGGGCCGCTCAAGCTCGGCGGTGAACCCCAGGGAAGCGAAACCGATGGGCGCGGCGGCTCGTCAAGCGTGCCGGACTCCTGGCCAGCACGCGAACCCGCCGAAACACCTATCAAACCATTTATTCTTGTTAATATAGTTATTCTTCAAATAAGGCCTACTGTTTCGACGCAAAGACCCTAGACAGGATTCGATTGATTCAACCTTCCAAATCAACGATCTTCCACAATTGTCCATCTTGCCTTTCGACGATATCTCGACTAGGATAGGGCGCATTGGTCTGACGACCGAAGCGAGCCCGCAGCCTCTCTACAATTCTGCCGCTCACCTCCCTCGCCATTCCCGCCGGCCTAGGGCCGGGATCACTTCTTTGCGATCCGAGATTCTCAACGGGTCTGTCGTAGCCCAAAGCAGGGCCGGTCCAACGCGAGACGACCCTCTCGAGGATGTCACCGCGGACCTGGTTCGCGGCTTCGACGTCCCGGAGGGCGAAGTCGCCCGTGATCTGACCGTCCGGACTGAAGGGCGAATCTCCTCCGCCGCCCGCCGGGATGAGGAGGACAATCCAGGAGTACCCACAATTCAATCGCCTGATTCATGGAAGGGACGAGCACCCGCCTTACCACCGGGAGAAAGTGGCAACCCGAGAGGCGGCGCACCGCTCGGCCCTTCGAGGGTATTTCCGTGAGAATCCTGACCCCTAAAGTCATTATCATCGAAGATCGCTACCACAAGGTCCGGGCGGACATGCTCCGCCTATTTGCCCTATTCAGGGACGCGGACGACTCGGTGGAAATGTACGAGGTCTACTATCGCGACTGCCTGCGGGGCGCGATCAATGGATGCCTTCGGACCGACGAGTTTGGTTGGGACCTACCGACCGAGTTACAGAAAGAGACAGCGATCGCGGTAGCCCAGCGAACGGTCCGCTCGGCCATCAACGGCCTCGCAGAGGATGGCGCAATCGTAAGCTGAGCGGTGAAGGTGAGCGATGGCTATGAAGCGACCCAGAACCGATCCTCCCGAGATGGGAAACTCTCCGTGGACTATGCCGAGGCGGGCCCGGTACGGCATACGTCCGAGCAGCACGGTTCAACCTCGAAAGACGATGGCCGGGTCGAGGGCGGCGACCTTCCGGAAAGAGAGGAAGGCGGCGGAGAGGCACATGCCCTGGGTACCGACGAAGACGAGGGCGGCGAGGGTCGGGGTGACGATCATCGCCATGTCGAGCTCGGTCAGGACCGGCCGTAGGGCGAAGGTCAGGCCGAGGCCGAGGAGAAACCCCAGGGCGGCGGCGAAGGACGCCTGCTCGGCGATGATCCCGTACACGTCGGCATTCCGGCCGCCGAGGGCCTTGACGGTGCCGAACTCGGGGAGGTGCTCGGTCGTCGACGCGTACAGCGTCTGGGCCACGATCACCACGCCGACGAGGGCGCCGAGGAAGACCGTGAGGAAGATCGTCAAGCCCAGGCCGGTGCTGTCGATCCAGTACCAACGCGAGATCGAGGCCCACTCGGCCTTGGTGTGGACGTCGTTGTAGGGGAGTCGGCGGCGAATCTCGCGCCGGACAGCCTCGACGTCGGCCCCCGGCTTTAGCTTGACGATGATGAAGGTCGTCCGGTGCCGGAGCTCGTCGGGCGAGAGGCTTTGCGCGAGCCGGTAGTCGAGGAAGGCGATCGGGCTCGTGGTGAACGAGCGGGCCTCGCGGGTCCGGCCGATCAGCTTGAGCCGACGGCCCTGGAACTCGCGGTAGTCGCCCACGCCGAACGCCCCGAATCGACGCTCGGCCGAGTCATCCAGCAAGGCGAACCGACCTCGGCGGAGGTCGGCCGGGTCGCCCGTCGCGACACTCCAGGGGAAGTGCCAGCGGGCGAAGTCCTCGAGGGCGTAGTACACGACCGACTCCTTGGCACCGCTCGGGAGCGCGACCATCGCGTACCAGACGATCAGGTTGTCGGCCTTGGCAACGCCTGGGACGGAGCGGACGCGCTGGACGTAGGTCTCGGGGAACGGGTTGGCAAAGTCGACGTTCGGCGTGCTCCGCGCCGAGACCCAGAGCTCGGCGTCGAGGCGGTCGATCGTGATGCTCGCGTTCTCGAGCAGGCCGAAGAATAGCCCGATCTGGATCAAGACCAACGCGACCGCGAACCCGACCCCCATCACGGTGATCGCGAATCGGGTCTTGTCGTCGAGGAGCATCTTGAAGGCCAGGTCGACCATCGGGATCACTCCGTCGAGGGCCCGGACGGCACCGTGACCAGCCGAGCGACGAGCGCGTCGGGGAGCCGGGCGATCAGGTCGGTGAGCACGGCCATCGGCCAGGGGAACCGCACGACGCCTCCGCGCCTCCGCTCGATCGCCCGGGCGATCCGCAGGGCGGCCGCGTCGGCCGACATCAGGAACGGCGTGAACGCGGCGTCCATCGGCGTCATCTCGGTCTGGACGAATCCAGGACAGACGGTCGTCACCGTCACACCCCGCCCCCGGAGGGCGATCCGCAGGCTCTCCATGTAGGCGTTCACTGCGGCCTTACTGGCGCAATAGGCCCCCTCGCCGGGCAGGCCCTTGAACGCGGCGAGGCTCGAAATCGCCACGAGATGTCCCCTCCCCCTCCGGATCATCCCCGGGAGGACGGACTCGAGCGAGTAGACCACGCCGAGGAGATTGACCCGGAAGGTCGACTCGACGTCGTCGATGTTCAAAGGATCGAGGTGCGTCGGGGCACCGAAGCCGGCGTTGGCGACCACGACGTCGACCGGGCCGAGCTTGGCTTCGAGACCGGCGATGGCCTCCCGAAGCGCCTCGCGGTCGCCGACGTCGGCCACCGCTGATTTGGCCTGGCCCCCGTTCGCTTCGACCGTCGCAACCACGGCCTCAAGCTCGGGTTGGCGCCGGGCGATCAAGCCGACGCGGTAGCCTTCCGACGCCAGGCGGACCGCCAAGGCCCGACCAATGCCGCTCGACGCCCCGGTGATCAACGCCACGCCACCCGCACTCGCCATCGTTGAGAGTCTCTCGACCATCGAAAGGGCCGGCTAGGCCCGGTGTTCAGAACAAATCCCGAAACCTGTTTCCTTCTCAAAAAAATGGGTTTCTGACCCACCCGACGTCGTCAATCCCTCGCGGAACTCAACGAGTCGCTCGCACAATGCCCGTTCCCGCCCAGCTGGACGCGGGCAACCCCTTGCGGGATGTCGTCGTCTACTCCCACAGAAACCGGTTTTTAAGAAAAAAACAGGTTTCGGGACCGATGCTCAGACCATACGAAGAAGCAAGCACGTGTTGCTCCCGCCGAAGCCGAAGGAGTTCGACACCGCGATTCGGACCGGGTGCGGCCTCGCCTCGTTGGCGACGAGACAGAGGTCGACGTCGGGCTCGTCGAGGTTGATCGTCGGGGGGATCGCCTGATGGCGGAGGGCCGTCAGGCACGCCAGGGCCTCGACCGCCCCGGCGGCCGTCAGGAGGTGGCCCGTCATGCTCTTGGTCGAGCTCACAGGGATCCGGTCGGCCGAGTCTCCCAGGGCCGTGCGCAGGACGAGGGCCTCGGACGCGTCCCCGACCGGGGTCCCGGTCGCGTGGGCGTTGACGTGGTCGACCTCGGCGGGGTCGATCCGCGCATCGGCCAGGGCGCGTCGCATGGCGGCGACGGCCGGGGCGGGGTCGGGGCTGGGGATCACGTGATGGTAGGCGTCGCTCGTGCCCGCACAGCCGGCGACCTCGGCATACGCTCTCGCCGAGCGTCGGCGAGCGTCCGAGGCCCGCTCGAGGACGAAAGCGGCGCCCCCTTCGCCCAGGACGAAGCCGTCGCGGGCCCGGTCGAACGGACGGGACGCGGCGGCCGGCTCGGCATTGCGTCGGGAGAGGGCGCGGAGGTTGCCGAACGTCGCCAGGCCGATCGGCGTGACGGCCATGTCAAACGCCCCCGCGACGCAGACGTCGACCATCCCGAGCCGGAGCCAGAGCCGGCCGATCTCCAGGGCATGGTTCCCGCTCGCGCAGGCCGCCGAGAGCGCCAGCGACGGTCCCGCGATCGGCAAGGCCCGCCGGACCCTCTCCAGGGTCGACTCGCGGTCCTGCTCGGGGTCGTAGACCCGCGTCCCCCCCGACGCGTAGTCGGCCTCCCAGAGCAGCATCCATTCGGCCCCCAGGCCGAGGACCAGGCCGATCCGGTCCTGCCGCTGGCCCCCCCAACAACCGGCGTCGCGCAAGGCCGATTCGATGCTCAAGATGGCGACGCGTTCGAGCGGAGGACGGGCTTCGAATTCCCGGGGATCCCGTCCGGGCGGGCACGGGATCGCGTCGATCTGCCCGGCGATCTGGCTCGGGTAGTCGGCCGTCGAGAACCTCCGGACCGGCCCCACGCCCGAGCGTCCCGCGAGCAGCCCGGCGTCGATCGTCGGGAGGTCGCACCCCAGAGGGGTCGCCGCCCCGACCCCCGTGATCCAGACCGGCTCATCCAAGGTCATCATGATCCTTCCCCGGCCGACTTGTCCTCGGCCCCGGCCGGAACCCATTCGACGCGGAGCCGGCCGGTCGGATCGGTCGCGATCGGCCCTCCTCCGGCCCCCTGCCCTTCGTACAAGGCTTCGATCAATCGTCCCAGCGTGGCCGGAGACGCGGTCGAGGTCCCCTCGGGCCCGTTCGCAATCCGCACCATTGGCCGGGCCCCGCCGGGTTCGGCCACGAGCGCGAGCGCCAGCGCCTGGCATTCCCCCTCGGACGCGGGCGTCTCGCCCTTCGCCGGGCGTAGCTCGGGAGACCAGCCGCTCAAGACGAGCAACATCCCCGGCACGTTCCCGAGCTTCAGCCAGCTCAAGGCGGCGAGGAACCCTTCGGCCGCCGAGTAGAAACCCCCACCAACCCCGATGTTCGGCCCCTGGATCCCCAGTGCCTGGCTGATCGTGCCCGACGCCGAGTGGAGCGCGAAGTGGGGGATCAGGTGGGGCGAGGTGCCCCAGACCCCCTCGACTCCGAACCTCTGCAACGTCAGGGCGAGGGTCGACCGCCCGAGGTAGCGAGGCGCCGCCACGAGGCCCCAGTCCTTGAATCGCGCCGGCTCGGCTCCCATTCGGTCCGCCGCGTCGAATGTGGCGATGACGCCCGCAATCGTCTGCTCATCCGAGTAGCGTAAGAGCGCCGGAGAAATGCGAGCGTCTCGTTCCGATCCCGCAGCGGGGCGTTTCCGCCATTCCGAGAGTTGCTCCCGGGTCGCTCGATAGGTCCCATGCCCGACGATCGCCCCGACGAGCCCGGAGTCGAAAGCCGGGCTCCCATGCTCGACGATCGGGGCGACCAACGCCGGATTCTCCCCCTCCATAGGTTGCAAGTCCTCGCAAGGGCCTCGTCGATGGACGTCGAGTCGGCGGCCTCGCCTCACGGCCGTGGTTCGTGTTGCAGGTCGTCGATCGGGTGAAGAGGGGGAATCCATCGAAAACCACTATGACGTGACCGACGCCCCGCGCCAATCCGAGAACGGCTTGTCCCGCGATCGCAAACTTTTGTATCCTCCTCAACGAAGTCCCCGAGGCTCGCGATCATCGACCGCCCCCCGTCACCTCGTCGCGATGGCGTCACGCACGGACTGGTCCCGGCATCAAAGCTCCGCCAAGGAGGAGGCCCGATGATCGTCACGTCCCCGATGGAGAAGCTCGAGAACGCGCTTCGGCAGAATCGCCTGGTGCGGATCATCGAGCAGTTCGGCGAGGAACATGCCGAGATCCACCTGAAGGACTTGGTCGTCGACGAGGTGGGGCCTGGCCGCGAGATCGTCGTGAACGGCCGGCGCGTGGTCAATTTCGGGTCCGACAGCTTCCTGGGGCTCGACCAGGACCCTAGGGTCCAGGAGTCGATCCGCCGAGGCCTCACGCGTTGGGGAAGCCACAATGGGGCCTCACGGGCCTTCGCGAGCGTGCGGGCCAACATCGAGGCGGAAGAAAAGCTCGCCGACTGGCTCGGGATCGAGTCGGTCCTGATTTATCCCTCGGTTACCCTGGCCAACATGGGGGCGATTCCAGGCCTCGTCGGCCGGCAGGACGTGATCGTGCTCGACGAGCACGCACATAACTCGATGCAAGAGGCCGCCAAGATTGCCAGGGCCGATGGTGTGAAGGTCGCCATCTTCTCCCACAACGACCCGAGTTCACTCCGTCGCACCCTCGAAGGGCTCCGCCCCTACCGCTGTGCCCTCGTCTGCATCGACGGTGTCTACAGCATGAGCGGCGAGATCCCCCCGATGGCCGAGCTCGACGAAACCGCCCGATCGCTCGACGCCGTCCTCTACATCGACGACGCCCACGGCACGGGCGTGCTCGGGGAGGATGGCCGAGGGACAGTGCTCGAGGCGCTGGGGAGCTACGAGAACGCCATTGTCGTCGGCTCGCTCTCAAAGGCATTTTCGTGCGCAGGAGGATTCGTCGGCTGCTCTCGGGCATTCCAACGATTGCTCAAAATCCGCTCGAATCCTTATATTTTCGGAGGACCGGTCGTCCCCCCCTACCTCGAGGCGATCGGCACGGTCGTCGACATCCTCCGCTCGGCCGACTACGCCCCCCTCCGCGACCAGCTCGTCGCGCACGTGGAGAGACTCACGACTGGCCTCACGGCCCTCGGCTACTCGGTCATCGGTGGCGTCACGCCAATCGTCTCCGTGCCGATCGGCGACGAGGCGGACACGCTCTTCGCCGGGAAATTCCTCTTCGACCAGGGCTACTACGTCCAGTCGGTCCTCTTTCCCGCCGTCCCCTACCACGGCGGCGTCCTCCGCGTGCAATGCAACGCGAACCACTCGCCCGAGTCCGTCGACGGCCTCCTCGCCGCCTTCGCCGCTTTGTCGTCGAAGAATCCCTCGTAGAGTGGGCATCGCCTACCATGATTATCCCAAAAACATAACGTTTCCAAGAGACTGATCACAGATGCCCTCCGAACGCGCCTGGATCCTCCTGATCATGCTCGTGGCGGTCCTGGCGCTGTCGGTCGGCGAGACGTTCCTCTCGAAGGGAATGAAGCAGACCGCCGAGGCTCCTCCCGGCTGGAGACCCCAGGCGATCGCCATCGTGGGCAACGGCTGGATCTGGGCGGGGGGCGGACTCCTCGTCATTCATGTCGGGCTCTACATGGCCGCGATGCGGGGGGCAGACCTGAGCTTCGTCCTGCCCCTGACCGCCGCCTCCTACCCCTTGGCGGCGATCCTCGCGAAGTACTTCCTCCACGAGGACGTCGGCCTGCTGCGCTGGGCCGGCATGCTCCTCATCACGATCGGCGTGGCGGTCGTCGGCCTGGACGACGCCCAGGCCGGCCGCTGACCGCCGAAGATCGCCCGATCGCTGGATCTCGCGCCCGATTGACGGTCGGCGGCGCCCGATTCATACTGCTGCCGGTATGAGCCGCAAGACCGCGATCCTGGAGGAAGTTATGATCCGTGGCTGGACCCTGACGAGTTGGATGATCCTGGCAACCTCGGCCTTTGGCCAGGACGCCGCGATCGAGACGACCACGGATCTCGTCGGGCGCTGGCGCGACGACATGATCAGCACCCCCGTCAACCAGGTGCTCACCCCCTACGGTCGGCAAGTGGAGTTGGCCGGGTTGCGTCCCCAGGCGTTGGCGTTGTCGCCGGACGGCAAGCATCTCCTGGTCTCGGGCAAGACGAGCGAATTGCTCGTGATCGACGTCGACCAGGCGAAAGTCGTGCAACGCGTGGCCCTCCCCAACGAAGGCCAGAAGACGCCGGACGCGGTCTCGCCGAACATCCTCAAGCCCGACCGCGAGGGCCAGGTCAGCTACACCGGATTGACGTTCTCGCACGACGGAAAACGTGTCTTCCTGAGTAATGTGAACGGGTCGATCAAGGTCTTCACCGTGGCGGCGGACGGCGCAATTCAACCCACGCAGGTCTTCCGGCTGCCGGAAGCGAATGCCCCTCGGCGCAAGCCGGAGATTCCCAGCGGACTGGCGCTTTCGGACGACGACACCCGGCTCTATGTCTGCGGCAATCTCTCCAACAAACTCCTCGAGTTGAACACCGCCGACGGCGCCCTGCTCCGTTCCTGGGACGTCGGCGTCGCGCCTTATGACGTCGTCCTAGTGAGTGGCAAAGCGTTCGTCAGCAACTGGGGAGGCCGGCGCCCCGGCCCCGGCGACCTGACCGGGCCAGCCGGCCAGGGGACGCAAGTGCGTGTCGACCCGGTCCGTCATATCGCCAGCGAAGGCTCGGTGAGCCTGATCGACCTGGCGGGAAACCGGGTCTCTCAAGAACTGCTGACGGGCCGGCACGCCTCCGCGCTGGCCGTCTCGCCCGACCGCGAGTTCGTCGTCTGCGCCAACGCGGGGAGCGACAATCTGAGCCTGATCGACGTCGCCAAAGAGGCTGTCGTCGAGACGGTCTGGGCGAAGGAAAAGCCGTCCGACCTCTTCGGGGCGTCGCCCAACGCCCTGGCGTTCGACGACACCGGCCGCCGGCTGTTCGTCGCGAACGGGACTCAGAACGCCATCGCCGTCTTCCACTTCGACCCCGAGGACAAGGGAGATACGAAACTCGAGGGCCTGATCCCCTCGGGTTGGTTCCCGGGGGCAATTGCGTTCGACGCACGCCGCAAGGCGCTGTGTGTGGCCAACATCAAGGGGCTGCCGCCACAGCCTAAGACGCAGAGGGATGGGACGAAGGGGTTCAACTCGCACCACTATCACGGCTCGGTGTCGTTGATGCCGCTGCCCTCCGCGACGGACTTGCCCAAGCTCTCGGAACGGGTCGCCAGAAATACTCGCCGAGGTGCCATCGCCCAGGCGGCGTTGCCGGCCCGACCGAACCAGCCACCCCGAGCCATCCCCGAGCGGATCGGAGAGCCCAGCCTGATCGAGCATGTCGTCTATGTGATCAAGGAGAATCGCACCTATGATCAAGTCTTCGGCAAGATCAACCGTGGGAAGGGCCAGGCTGAGTTGTGCATCTTCGGGGCGGACATCACGCCGAATCAACACAAGCTGGTCGACGAGTTCGTCCTCCTCGACAACACTTACTGCGCCGGGATCCTAAGCGCGGACGGCCACCAGTGGAGCACGACGGCCTTCAGCACGGACTACATGGAGAAAAGCTTCGCCGGGTTCCCGAGGAGCTATCCCGACGGCATGGGAGAGGACGACGTCGACGCGTTGGCCTATTCTCCCGCCGGCTTCTTGTGGGACAACGCCATCGCCCATCGGAAGACGCTCCGTAACTACGGCGAGTTCATGGGGCCGAAGGTCCGCTGGAGAGACAAGGCCAAGAAAGGGACACCCGACTATCTCGCCTGCTACCGCACCTGGAAGGGAGAATCCACCGAGGTCGTGTTCGAGAGCGAGCCGTCGGTCGAATCCATTCGCCCGTACTCTCCCACGGCCTATGTCGGCTGGGAGATGGCGGTCCCCGACCAGTATCGGGCGGATTTCATCATCCGAGAGCTCAAGGAATTCGAGAAGAATGGAGAATATCCGAATCTTGTGATCATCTGCCTACCGAACGACCACACCAGCGGCACGAGCCCCGGGAGCCCCACCCCAGCCTCGTGCATGGCGGACAACGACCTGGCGTTCGGTCGAATCGTCGAGGCCCTCAGCCACTCCCGCTTCTGGGGCAAGATGGCCATCTTCGCGATCGAGGACGACCCCCAGGCCGGCTGGGATCACATCAGCGGCTACCGGACCACGGCGTACTGCGTCAGCCCTTATGCGAAACGCAACGCGGTCGTCGGCACCCAGTACAACACCACGAGCGTGATCCGGACGATCGAACAGGTCCTCGGCCTGCCGCCGATGAACCAGTTCGACGCCTCCGCGACGCCGATGTTCGACTGTTTCACCGACACCCCCAACGCCACCCCGTTCGACTCGGTCGCGAACCTCGTCCCCCTGGACCAAATGAACCCCGCCCCGAACGCGATCCGGGATGACATCCTCAAAAAAGACGCGATCGCCTCCGCCGAGCTCAACTTCAGGGAAGTCGACAAGGCGCCCGAAGATCTCCTCAACCGCATCCTCTGGCGGGCGATCAAAGGTTCGATGATCCCCTACCCGGAGTGGGCGATCGGCTTCGCGGAGGATGATGACGACGACGATCGTTGATCGGGCTCGCGGCCCCAAAACCCGGCGGCGGCTTCAGAGCCGGGTTTTGGGATGGTCACAGGCTGGCAGGGAGGTTTCGTTTTCGATCTTGCCAATCCAGGTGAGTTCCAAATCGGTCTTCCCGCTCAAGACGAATCCTCGTCATGGAATTTCTGAAGGGCTCGCAAGAGTTCCGGCACCTTGGATTCGACCGCATTCCAGAGGATATCGTCGTTGATTGAAAAGTAGGCGTGTATCATCCAGTCCCGCATCCCGGCGATCTTCTTCCACTCGACCTCGGGCAGGCGTTGGCGCACGTCGTCGGGGATACGTTTCGCAGCCTCGCCGACGATGAGGAGACAATGGACCACGGCATGATAGGTCCGCTCGTCCCCGAGGAACGCCTCTCAGTCCATACCGACCGTGAAACGTGACACCTTCTCGCAAGCGGTACGGATGTCAGCCAGGCAGGATTGCCATTCACGGGACATAGAGAAGGTCCTTCTCGACTCTCGCCCGCATCTCGGGCCGGAGTGTGTTCGGCGTGCCGAGATCCACTTTCCTACCAAGATGGTCTTCGAGGTCGAACTTCAACCCCATGAAGTTGTCGAACGTGGCCGGCCCTTCGAATGTGACGAGGATGTCGACGTCGCTCCCCTCGTGATCGTCGCCCCGAGCCATTGAGCCGAAGACGGCCAGTGACTTGACCCCGTATTTCTCCTTCAAGGCCGGGGCTTCGGCATTCAGACGGTCGAGGATGGCTTGGCGATTCATGGGGCTCATTCCTGGGAAGACGACGCATCCGATGATTCCACGTCCTCTCCGCCTATTGTACCGTCTCCGAGGAGACCACTGGCCTCGGGGCCCTCGAGTACCAGTTTCGGCTTCGCCTGCTTCAGTCGCTTCTCGACGTCCTTGATCGGCTCGGCAGGCGGAATCTGTTCAGGGAGTGTGCCACCGATCCGCTTGATCGCTTCACGGACCTCCTTGCCAACCTGTTCGTGGGTCTGGATGGCCCGCTGTTCGCTCTTTACGCCGTCCCTCGCGAGTTTGTCGCGAGCCTGCGTCATGCGAAACTGGTTGGCGGCCAATTCCGTCGAGTCCATCCGATCCATCAGGTTTTCTTTGTCAGGAACACCTTTCTTCCGCTTGATCGCATCCCCTCCGAGCCCACCATACATCCCCTTGTACCCAGCGTCGTGGAAGATGCCGAACATGCGGTCCCTCACGCCCGCCTGCCTGGCCGCCCCCGAGAGGTTCTTGAACTCCTCGGATGCCTGCCGACGCAATTCCAACCGCTCCCTATCGGCAGCGTGCAGGTCGGACAGTTCCTGGCGACGAGCCTGGATGGCGAAGTATTGCTGAGCATGGGCGATCTCCGCCTTTCGGGGATCGCCGTTCTGAGCAATCAAGTAGCAGGCGAACCGAGAGAGGTGGTAATCGGGGACGTTCCTGGCCCCGCCCTTACCAATCTCGATCATTTTGCTGGCGCCGGCAAAATGATACTCGCAAACATTACCCGATTGTTCGCAAGAGGTTATCGCTTTCTTGACAGCACCCTCGAAGTTCCGCCATTGGCCGTAGCCGAGGAGCGATTGAATCTCACGCGCGCTCCAGTACTCGGCGCCGTGCTCGTTCGTCTGTTTCAAATCCTCGAAGGACTTACCGCCGAGAACGGGTCGTTGCTCGTCGCCCATGACTGTCTCCACTATCGTCGAAGCGAGGCCACTCGTCGTTACGCGGTGAACAGCGACGGAACCACCTCTTTCGACTTTGACGGAGCTCTTGATGCGACCGATCGGCTGAGGTCGGTCCTATAGGGCCAACTTGCTCAAGCCGCTTGATGGCAGAGAACTTCGTCAACAAGACGTCTGCACGTCCTCATCGAAGAATCGGAGGTTTCGCCGCCCAACCCACGCAGCGAACAAAAGTACACTGCAACCTCGAGCGACGCTAGAGGGTCGTTGAGTCGAGGAGGAAATGCTTCTCGGCCGTCGGTGCGATAGGCCGTTTGACGTGGTGATGGGACCCGATGGTTCAGTTTGGCGGAATCTCCCCGACGGTGCCGGGGGGATGCGTTTCCGGGCCGGCGGCGAGCTTGGCCTGCATGAGGTCGAGGAGGTCGCCGACGTTCTTCACCTGGGCGAGTTCTTCCTGGGTGAGGCGGACCCGGAACTCGCGCTCGATCCGCATGACCACGCCGACGACGTCGACCGAGTCGAGGCCCATGCCTTCGCGCAGGTCCCGGTCGTCCGTGAGGTCGGGATAGGACTCGCCCATCTCGTCTTCGAGAAGGGTCCGCAGGGTCGTGCGCAAGGCCTCACGAGTCGACATCATTACGCCTCCTGATGGGCTCTCGACCGCCCGAGGTTGGGCCGTCCTCGGCCCGGCCCGGGGCATGGGGACATCCCCGACGACTCCAACCTCGACGTCGGACGACGCGTCGGGATTCGGATTCAACGGGGGGTGGTTCCCAGGCTACCCCAGACGGTGCGAGTCCGGCCAGTGCGATTCGCCGTCCCGCGTTACCCAAGATCGTCGGCGATCGGGACTTGGCACCGCGGGTCGGGCGGCGTTATAGTCGACGAAACCGCCCCGACGCGCAAGCAGGACACGATCGCCGTCCGGCGGCTCCATGACTCGCACGGAAGGGAGCACGACGATGCCCACGACCATCCGTTGGCGGGTGATCCTGTCGACCGCGGCGCTCGCCCTGACGGCCCTCGGGACGGCTACTGCCCTCGCGCAAGGCGAGGCCGAATCACTCTCGCAAAGCTTCCGCAAAGCGGCCCAAAGGGCCCTTCCCGCCGTCGTCTCGGTCAAGGCGATCGGGGTCGTCGCCCCGTTCGAACGCCCGGCCCCTTATGACCCGCTCTGGCGAGGGGGACGATTCGGCCCGGACTCCATGCCCCAAGACGAAGGGGGAGGCTCGGGCGTTGTGATCGACGCCGAGAAGGGCTTCGTGCTGACCAACGACCACGTCGTGCAGAACGCGTCGAAGGTCGTGGTGCTCCTCCAGGATGGGCGGGAGCGACCGGCCTCGCAGATCCATCGCGACCCCAAGAGCGACCTCGCGCTCCTGATCATCGACCCCAAGGGGCTGACCAAGGCGGACTGGGGCGACTCGCAGTCGCTCGACATCGGCGACTGGGTCCTGGCCGTCGGGCAGCCGTTCGGGCTCTCGGGCACGGTGACGGCCGGCATCATCAGCGGCAAGAGTCGCGGGATCGGGATGTCGATGTATGAGGACCTGATCCAGACCGACGCCGCGATCAACCCCGGCAGCTCGGGGGGCCCGCTGGTCAACCTCCGGGGCGAGATCGTCGGGATCAACACCGCGATCAAGACCGTCCGGGGGGCGTACGAGGGGGTCGGCTTCGCGATCCCGTCGGCCAGGGCCCGACGAGTCGCCGCCGACCTCGCCGAGCACGGGAGGGTCCGGCGCTCCTACATGGGGATCCAGATCGGTATCGTCGACCGCTCGACGCTCGAACGCCTCGACCAACCGGGTGCGGTCGCCATTACCGGGGTCAGCCCCGGCAGCCCCGCCGCCGAGGCCGGGCTGAGGGTCGGCGACGTCTTGCTCCGCCTCGACGGCAAGCCGGTCGGCGGCTCGGGTCAGCTCCAGACGGCCATCGAAGTGGCCCCCGTCGGCACGCCCATCGCCGTCGAGGTCGACCGCAACGGCGAACGTCGCGAGCTCAAGGTCGTGCCCAAGGAGCAGCCCGAGTCGTTCGGCCTCCGCGAGCGGTCGCCGAGCGAATTCCCCAAAGTCCGGCCCGGCCCGTTCGATGGCGTCCCCCGGTTCCCCGAGCCTCGCCCCGCGGGCCCTCGGGTCGACATCCCCCGAATCGAGACCGACTTGCTCGTGGCCGACGTCCACTTCCCCGAGCTCGGCCTGAGGCTCAGCAACCCATCGCCCGCGCTCGCCCAGCGGTTCCGGATCGCCCGACCGACGCATGGGCTGCTGATCGTCGGCATCGACCGCGACGGGCCGGCCGACCGCGGCGGGCTCGAGACCGGGATGATCATCACGAATCTCCTCGACCGCACGCTCGACTCCATCGACGACGTCCGCGACGCCCTGGCCAAACGCCCCAAGGATCGCGAGCTGGTCGTCCGGGTCCTCAGAGGATCCAAGGCCGAGCTGCGACTGATCCCTGACACCGCCGTGGAGAACGGCCCGGCGACGGGAGCGCCGGACGGCCAAGCCAAGCCCCCTTCGAGCCCGGATTGACGACGCGACGCGACGTGACGTGACCCGGGGCATGCACGATGACCCGAGACCGCCTCGTCCAAGGAACGGACCCGAAACGACTCAAGATGAGCCACAAAGGTAAGGGAAGGGCCACGTCATGAAACGCCGTATCCTGGTGGTGGACGACACGCCACTGATCCGCGAGCACCTGCGCCAGATCCTCGAGAGCGACGGGTTCGAGGTGGAGACCGCCGTCGACGGCCGCTCGGCGTTGGCCTGCGCCCGCGAACGCCTCTTCCACCTGGTCATCACCGACCTGCGCATGCCCGACATGAGCGGGATCGAGCTGCTCACGATCGTCCGGGCCGAAAAGCTCCCGTTCGGCGTGATCGTGCTGACCGGCCACGGCGATACCCAGGTCGCACTCGACGTCATGAAGGCCGGCGCCGACGACTTCGTGACGAAGCCCTATGAGCCCGACCACCTCCGTTTCCTCGTCAAGCGGATCCTCGAACGCCGGCTCCTGATCGACGAGCTCCGGCAGCTCCGCAAGCAGATGAGCGAGGACTACAGCTTCCACAACATCGTGTCCAAAAGCCCGAAGATGCGGAAGGTCTTCGACCTGATCGAGCACGTCGGTCCGCTCGGCTCGACCGTCCTCGTCCACGGCGAAACCGGCACCGGCAAGGAGCTCGTCGCGCAGGCGATCCACGCCGCCGACAGCCTCCGCAACGGGCCCTTCATCGCCCTCAACTGCGCGGCGCTCCAGGAGTCCCTCCTCGAGAGCGAGCTGTTCGGCCACGAGAAGGGCTCGTTCACCGGCGCCGACCGTCGCAAGAAGGGACGCTTCGAGCTGGCCGACGGCGGCACGTTCTTCCTCGACGAAGTCGGGGACGTCTCCCCGGCGATGCAGGCGAAGTTGCTCCGGGTCCTCCAGTCGGGGACGTTCGAGCGTGTCGGCGGGACGGAGACCTTGCAGGTCGACGTGAGGATCATCGCGGCGAGCAACAAGCGGCTCGAGGACGAGGTCAAGGCGGGCCGGTTCCGCTCCGACCTGTTCTACCGCCTGAACGTGATCCGGATCGACCTCCCGCCGCTCCGCGAGCGGGCCGAGGACATCCCGCTCCTGGCGATGCATTTCCTCGAGAAGTTCACGCCGATGAGCACCCCGCCGGTCACCGAGATCGACGAAGAGGCGATGCAGGCGCTCTTGCAGCATTCCTGGCCGGGGCACATCCGCGAGCTCGAGAACGCGATCAAGGCCGCCGTGGCCATGGCCGACGGGTCCAAGATCCACCGCGACGCCCTCCCCGCCACCGTCGCCCCCCGGGCACGCAAGCCGGCCGCGTCTTCCTCCCTCATCGACATCGAGCGGCCCCTGCCGGACCTCACCAACGACCTGATCGGCCGCGTCGAGCGCGACTACTTCGTCCGACTCCTCGCCCGCTACAAGGGCAACGTCGCCCGTTGCGCCAAGCACAGCGGCCTCTCCCGCCGCAGCGTGACCCAGAAGCTCCAAAAATACGACCTCGACCGCACCCGCTTCAAAGACGCCGTGGTCGTCGACCCGGCGGATGTGTGAAAGGAACGGAGAGATTCACCACAAAGGCACAAAGGACACAAAGTAGAATTCAAAAATTTTAATCTTTGTGTCCTTTGTGCCTTTGTGGTGAGTTTCTTTTGATTTCGATCACGGCAAGGGAACACCCTTGAATTCAAACTCGAGCGGGATCGTCAGGACCTTGCTCGGGGTCTCGTAGACGAACTGGTAGTCGGACGGCTGGCCGGGGGCGTCGACGAAGAGGTATTCGAAGCCGAGTTGGCCGCCGTCGGCGGCAGTGTTGTTCATGCCGCCGTTGTGCTCGAAGCGTGAGCCATCGGCTTTCTGGAGCCACAGGCGGTTGTTGAAGAGCCCTTGGCGGTAGCTCTCGAACGCCGGACCGTCGCCGGGATAGTTGAGCTGGACGTTGACCTTCCAGACCTGCTCATCGACCTCGGTCCCCTCGAGCTTGACCTGGATATCCCCTTCCTTGAGGACGACGTTCTCCTTGACCAGGCTGGGGAACTTGAACGTCTTGATCCCGGCGGGCAACGTGATGTCCGCCTTGATCTTCATCGACCCGAGTGCCTTGGCCGAACGATCCGGGGCGACGAGCATGACGTAGAGTTCGGCCGCCGGATTTTCGGGCCGGAGCACGACCGAGGTCGACTCCATCATGACCTGGGGTTCGACCGTCCGGCCCTGGTCGTCGGTGATCTTCAGTTCGTCGACCTTGAGCGCCAGGAGCATCGGGCGAAGCCTCGGCTCCCACGCGACCTCGAATTGGGTGTTCGCGGTGCTCATGTCGGTCTGGAGGTCACGCAAGGCGTTGATCTGCTTGAACGCGATGCGGAACGGGCCGTTGTACTGGACGTACTTGCGGGGTTGGGGCTTCCCGGCCATCAGGCCGATCGAGCCGTCCCCTGTGTAGAAGTTGGGAGTGACCTCCGCCTTCTCGGCGATTTCGTCGAGCGCCTCGAAGAACGACTTGCCCGCGATGTCGAGGTCGAGCGCCGGGTTGGTGACTTCGCCCCCTTCCTTCTCACGGAGATCGTTAATGACGTTCCCCGACTGCGCCTGGAGTTTCTGAAGCGCCTCGGTGAGCCGGATCCCCGTCCCCTGGATCGTGACCTTCGAGGCGCCGAGGTTGGTTTGATCCTCCGCCTCCTTGAGCGCCGCCCGGACTCGTCCCAGGCCCTTTTCTTTCTCCCCCGTGAGGTCTTTCCCCGGCTCGGGTAAGAGCGGCAAGACCTTCGCTCCGAGCTTGATCAACGCCTCCTCGGCCGCCTTCCGAGTCTCCATCTTGGGCGACCCGAGCCTCTCCACCAACTGCCCCACCCGATCCTTCAGCGCCGCATCCGACGCCTGCCCGAAGGATTTGGCTCCCGTGAGTGAGAGGACCAAAACCCATACCCCTATTGCCGCGAAGCGGTATCGCATTTCCTGGACTTCCTTTCACCACAAAGGCACAAAGACACAAAGGAAGAAAAGCAAGTCAACCCACGAGACGTTTGATGCCGTTCTTCAGGAGCGGGACATTGAAATTGATCAGCAAACCAAGCCATAAACCTTTAAGTCGCAAGTAGGTTAAGAGCTGTGCCTCGTGTATGGCCATCAACCTCTCGACAGACTTGATCTCGACAATCACCAAAGCTTCAACAACGAAATCGAGTCGATACCCACAATCGAGCTGACACCCCTTGTAATTCAACGGCAAATCCAACTGTCTCTCGAATTGAGTATTTTGCAGCGACAGCTCATATCAAAGATATTGTTCATGTGTCGATTCCATCAGTCACGGACCCAAGAACCGATGCACCTCGATTGCGGCTCCAACGACCAAGTTTGAAAGCCGATCGGCTTGCCTTTTATTTTCATCAGAATGATTATGCTTTTCCATAAATTCTTCGGTCTTCCTTTGCGTCTTTGTGCCTTTGTGGTGAACACCTCTTCTCGCTCCATCCTCGGCTTCACCCCACCGACCATCGGCCATCCTCCATCACGACTCGTCCATCGGCGGTGATTCTCCCCCCCTTGCGAGTGTCGACGATGAGGTCCCAATGGAGGGCGGAGACATTGGTGCCGCCGGTCTCGGGGTAGCTCTGGCCGAGGGCGAGGTGGACGGTCCCGCCGATCTTCTCGTCGTAGAGGATGCTCCCGGTGAAGCGGTCGATCCCGCCGTTCAGGCCGAGCCCGAGCTCGCCGAGATAACGGGCGCCCGGGTCGAGGTCGAGCATGGAGAGGAGATAGGCCTCGCCCTCGTCGGCGCGGGCCGAGACGACCCGGCCGCCCTCGAACTCGAGGGTGATCCCTACGAGCTCGTGACCCCCTCGGCAGACGGGGAATCCGCACCGGAGGCGTCCCTTCACGCTGGTCTCGACAGGCCCGGTGAAGATCTCGCCCGAGGGCATGTTGCGCCGGCCGTCGGAGTTGATCCAGGTCCGGCCGGCGACCGAGAGTGTCAAGTCGGTCCCCTCCGCCTCGATCCGGACGGTGCTCACGCCCCCCATGAACGACACTAGGCCCGCCTGGCGTCGGCCGAGCTCCTGCCAGGCGGCGACGGGGTCGGGACGATCGAGGAACATCGACGAGGCGACATACGCCTCATACGCATCCCGGTCCATCTTGGCGTCGGCGGCATACGCGGCGGTGGGATACTGTGTGAGCACCCAGCGCGACTTGAGCGCGGCCCTTCGGATCGGGTCGCGGGCGCGGTCGAGCTTCGCCTGCCGCGCCGGGTCGACCTGGCGCATCGAGCGGGTGTCGCTCTCGGCCGAGATCCGGATCCGTCCGTCGACCGTCTCCGCCTCGTGCAACGCTTGGGGGGAAACGTGCTCCAACTGGGCGTCGCTGGCGTTCTGGACGAAGAACTCGCCCAGGCCCGGCAGCTCGAGCCGGACCAGCGGATGGGCCCCTCGGAGGATCACCGCCCGGGCGCAGGCCTCGACCAGCGGCCGCCCCTCCCAGTCCGACGCGATCACGATCGTCTCGCCGGCCGCGACCCGCACGCAATAATCCACCAGGAGATCCGCCCAACGCCCGATCACGTCATCCGTCACGAGACCACCCCCACCGACCCACGCGACAACTGTCAAACACCGCAAGAATTCAGCTTATCGCAACCCTGTCGGGGCTGCAACCGAGCCATCACGGGGGAGAGGTTTTGGTGGTCTCCGATCAAGGGGATGTCGGCCACGTGAGGAAGATTTCAGCCACGGATCGAACACGGATGAAACACGGATGGGAAAGATGATCATCAACAGATGACGCAGGCCGAATCAGCCAATCAAAACTTAGTCTCTCTTAGTTTTTAATTATATTCATTATTTTCGATTTTCAATCTTCGTATCCCATCCATGTTCGATCCGCGGCCAAAAATTCTCAACTCATGGCCAAACAATCAACTTTTGGCGAGCGCGTCTTTCAGGATGTGAAATTGCTCATTCATGGCCGGTCCGATGATGCGTTTCCAGTAGGCCGAGCGGTGTTCGCCGGGGGATTGGGCGTAGCTGAAGGGAATGTGTTTCTCCATGAGGAGGCGGGCGAACTCGTGGTTGTGGCCGAGGAAGGGGTCTTCGGTCCCGCAGTCGAGGTGGATGAAAGGCAGGGATTCGAGGCGGGCGTTGGCGACGAGGGTGAAGGGGTCGTGGGCCTGGCACTCGGCGAGGGTCGTGAACATCCGGCCGTGGGGGGTACGTTCTTCCTGGCTGTCGAAGTCGGGCTGGCCGATGGCGGAGTTGACCTTGGCCTCGGGGTTTCGGCTCGGGAAGACGGCATCGGGGTGTTCGTTGAGGAGCCTCATGCCGCCCCGGGCGTAGTCGAGGGCGCCGCTCGTGCTGCCGATCGAGAGGAAGATGTCGGGATGGCGGAGGCCGAGGGTGATCGCGCCGTAGCCTCCCATCGAGAGGCCGAAGATCGCCCGTCCTTGGCGAGCCGCGACGGTCCGATAGGACGAGTCGACGTGCGTGAGGAGGTCCTTGACGATCGCATCTTCCCAGTCGTTCTTTCCCCCCGGCTCGCTCGACGCCCAGTTCACGTACCAGGAGTTGGCCCCGTCGGGGAGGACGACGATCAACTTCAACGGGGCCGCCGCCTGCTCGGCGCCGTGGTTGCTCCACTTGGTGAAATCGCCCGAAAACCCGTGGAGCAGATACAGGACCGGGTATCGTTCGCCCGAGGATTCATACCCGGCGGGGAGGATGACCCGGCACCTCAGCTTACGACCGACCGACGGGCTGTCGTACTCGTCCGTCTTGACGACCTGCTGCGCGGCGACGGGCTGGGCGAGCACGGCGAACAGGCAGGCCACGATCAGACTCCGAGCCACGTAAGTCATTGAAGTCGATCCTCTTCGAAGAATGGTGCCCATCCGGAAACCCGACGGATGCTTCGGAACCGGGCTCCTGTCGGGGAAAGCCATGATATCCCGAGCGGGAGTCGTCACCGTCGGCAGGGCCAGGATTTCGGCTTTGGAGTAATGGCCGGGGTCGGGACGGAGAATCACCCGACCTCGTCCGAGACGACCGCACGCATCCCGACCGGCGCGAGGGACCATGATGTCAGGGCGTCGGCGGGGCGGCAAGGCGCGAACTCCGGGCGCCGAAATGCCTCGGTTCAAGTAAGCGTACCCTTGGCGTCGCGGATCCGTCCCGGCGATGGAATTCGGTCTCGCGACCTGCAAATCTCGGCACCTGCGCCACTTCCGCCGGATCGACAAAAAAATCTTCCTGGTCGATGTCAGATCCGGGCTTGTCCGGCCAATGTTACTAGCATCCGTCCCCAGCATCCGGCCACAATCGAACAACATTCAGTGTCCCGTGGTTTTGTCCATCTGAGTGTTCGTTGATGCTTAATGATTTCGAACTTCGGGCCGTGGTCGACGCCGTCCTTCGAGGGCAGCACGACGCGTTCCTGAAGATCATGCGCGCGTTCGGGCTCCCGGTCCGATCCTATGTCGCGAGCCACGTCTTCCACATGGACGACGTCGACGACGTGACGCAGGACGTCTTCTTCGTCGCGTTCCGGAATCTTCGCGACTACCGGCAAGGGGACGACTTCGGGGCCTGGCTGCGGGGGATCGCGAGGAAGAAGGTCTCCGAGCATTTCCGGAAGTCGTCGAGGCGGCACAGGGCCATGTCCCGGTTCCGCGAGGAGGTCGTGCGGGTGCTGGAGGTCGACCTCGAGGAGGTAGTCGCCGCCGACCGCTCGGAGTCGATCGAGGTCCTGTTGCGTTGCATCGGCCAACTGCCCGAACGTTTGCGCAAGGTCGTCCGGGCCGGGCTGGAAGGCGACAAGCCGGCGGACCTCGCCGGGAGGCTTGAGACGACCGTGGGGGCGATCTATCGCCTCCACTACCGCGCCAACCAGTTACTCCGCGGCTGCATGCAGAAAGAGCTGGGATGATGGACGACGACCTGATCGACCTGATCTCGGCCTGCCGCGGCGGGGACCTCTCCCCTGCCCGTTGCGAACAACTCCTGGCCCGCCTCCGGGGCGACGGGGACTTCCGGGCGTCGGCCGCCGCGGAGCTCCGCATGCTCGGGATGCTCAGGGCGGTCCAGTACACCGAACCCCGCTGGCTCATGATGCACGAGGAGCTGGGCTGCGGGACCGAGGAGCGTACGGCCGAGGACCTCGAGCGCGATTTCTTGCAGCGGATCCGCGAGATCCACCACGAGGACGCCCCCGTCTCGAGGAAGGCGTGGGTTTTTGCAGCCGTTGCGGCCGTGTTCCTCCTGGCCCTCACGGTCCGGCTCTGGCCGCCCCGACGACCGATCGACCCGCCGTCGAGGCCTGCCGGCGTGCTGGCGAAGACCCCGAAGGCCAATGGCTTCGCGGTCGTGATCCAACTCGTCCAGGCCGAGTGGGAGCCGCTCGATGGACCGGCGCCCGCCGAGGGGGACGTCGTGTCCGCCCGGCGACTCTGCCTGCGGGCGGGCAGGGCAACGCTGGCGTTCCTCAGCGGCGTGACGCTGACCCTGGAAGGGCCGGCCGACATCGACGTCGTCTCGATGGGGCGGGTCTTCTGCCGGCGAGGCCGGCTGCGGGCCAGGGTCCCCGAGGGGGCGGAAGGGTTCGTCGTCGCCTCGCCCAACTCGGCCGTGGTCGACCTCGGGACCGAGTTCGGCCTGAATGTCGACGGCGACGGCAAATCTCAGGTGATGGTCTTCGAGGGGAAAGCCGAGGCCGCCGTCTTGAACGAAGTGGGGTCACCGCTACGGAGCCGGCAGGTCGGCGAGCGTCATGCCTTCGAGATCGACCCGAAGAGCGGACGGATCGAAGAGGCCACCGCTCATTCCGAAGACTTCGTCAGGCGCCCGGCCCTGGCCATCCCCCCCCTGGCCCTCGACCCTTCCTACCGCCAGGCCGTGCTCGACGACGGCCCCTGGGGTTACTGGCGTTTCGAGTCGATCGATCGGGGGACGGTTGCGAACGAGGTCGCGGAACAGCCGCCGCTCCGGGCGACCGGCCCCGTGCAGGCGGTCGTCGCGGGGGACGACAATCGCTGCGCGGAGTTCTCCGACGACCCTGCCGAGCAGTCATTCGAGATGGACGGCCTGTGGGAAACTCCGACCTCGCTGGAATACGCGATCGAGCTCTGGGCCTTGCCCGAGAAGATCAGCCACGCCGCGCTCGCCGGCCTGATCGAGTCGGATCCGGCGGCCGACGATTATAAGCACCTGTGCCTCCTCGAGCTGACGGCCAGCGTGCGCCTGGCGTCGCCCCTCCTGCCCCCGGCCTCGGCCCGGTTCCTGCATCGCTGGCCGCCGGCGGCCTCGGCGGGCGACAACGTCTTCGGGGCGAAGTATTACATCCCGTACCGCTGGCACCACCTCGTGGCCCAGAGCAAGGGGGGGCGCATGGAGCTCTACATGGACGGGGCGCCAACCCACTCCACCTGGCCCACGGCCGAGCACGCGAAACGGGCCTGCCGCCTACTCCTGGGGCGGTTGAAGCCCCTCCCCAGGATGGCGGGCCTGGGACAAAGCCGGCCGTTCGTCGGCCGGATGGACGAGCTGGCCCTTTACAACCACATCCTGACCCCCGAGGAGGTCCAACACCACTACGACTTGGGCGTGCATGGAGGGCGTTCGCGCACGCCTTGAGTGGAAACTTATCGCCGGGACCTCTCGACGATGGGTTGCCCGTCTCTTCACGTCTGCCGTTTCCCGTCTTCTCGGATGACCGGATCCCCGTCTTTTCTGGATCATCCCGGGCCTCGATGCCCGGGAGGAGGAACCTGATGCGACGCCGCGGCTTCACACTCATCGAACTCTTGGTCGTCATCGCGATCATCGCCGTCCTCATCGCCCTGCTCCTGCCAGCCGTCCAGTCGGCCCGCGAAGCGGCCCGCCGGATGCAATGCACGAACAACCTCAAGCAAATCGGCCTGTCGATGGCCAACTACGAGAGCGGCTTCGGATCCTACCCATGGGGCGAAGGGCCGACCCTCGACACATACTGGTCGGCCCTGGCGTTGATGCTGCCCTACATGGAGCAGGGCAACACCTTCAACACCATCAACTTCGTCTTCGGGTCGGCCAACCTCGGCGGGCCGAGGATCCCCTACCCGAGCGGCGCCAGGGTCCCCGTGAACTCGACCGCGCTCACGCTTCGCCTGAACGTGGCCCTGTGTCCGTCCGACGGGCGTGAGGCGCTCTCGCTGGCCGTGGGCCACACCAACTATGCGGCCAGCGGCGGCACGGTCCCGCTCGCGTATTCGACCGGCTGCGACGGGATCTTCTGCAAGGTCGACGGCGTCAACTCGGGGGCCGTCCTCATGGCATCGGCCGGCGCCCAGCGAGGCTTCGTCGTCCGGATCGCCGACATCACCGACGGGACCAGCAACACCGCCGCGTTCAGCGAGCGGATCAAGGGCGTCGGCACCCAGAACAACGACGTCATCGACTCCTCGAGGCCTTCGACGACGTATTACAAGATCCCCAGCACGGCGTACTTCGCCGACAGCCCCCCATCTCCTTACACGAGCTGGAGGGACGTCATCCAGGTGACGTACAACAACTGCCGGTCGTCGTCGACGGTGTTCACCGCGGGCTCGGGGGTCGACACCACGTCGATCACCGCCATGGGCATGTATTGGTGGATCGGACGCTGGATCTCCGGGCGCTACAACCACGTCATGCCGCCGAACTCGAAGTTCTGCACCGCCGGCGGCATCAACGGCGGCGAGCTCGCCTTCGGCCCCAACAGCTACCACCCCGGCGGCGTCAACGTCACCTTCGCGGACGGCTCCGTCCGCTTCGTCAAGGAGAGCATCTCTCCCCAGACATGGTGGAACCTCGGCACCCGCGCCGGCGGCGAGGTCATCTCGGCCGACAGCTATTGAGTTGCCACACCGTTATCCTCACACATGAACGTCCGCAAAGGCTGTGCGACTCCTGGAGGGTAATTCACTCCGGAGATACACAGCCTCGCGTATTGCAGCTTCGATGTTGTATGCGAGCTCCGGAGGAGCGACAGGAAATCGCCGGGTGGCAATTTCAGGACGATAGCCCCTTTCCCTGAGACGACATGCCCAGTGGCGAGGGGTCGGCGTTGACGGTGTCGGAAGCCCGGTTTTGAAGAAAAAAACCGGGCTTCGAAATCAGGAGGATCCGAATGAGAAGGCGCAAGGTCCCCCGACAAATCCTCATCATGGCCTTGTCCGCGACATCTCTGGCGGGAGGGTGCAGCTTCTCGGATGCGCCACCGATCTCGGGGTCGACGACGGAGGTCAACCTCAAGGGGACGGTGCGGGTTCGGGGCAAGGCGGTGACGAACGGGATCGTCTCGTTCCGGACCGCGAACATCAACCGCCCGAATGCCCCGCTGAACGAGGCCCCGATCGGCAAGGACGGGACCTACAGCATCAAGACGCTCGAGGGGGAGAACTTCGTCGAAGTCTCCTGCAAGGAACTCTTCACGGCGAAGAACCGGATCCTGGCCGAGAACGAGCAGATGATTATCATCAAGCCCGGCGAAAGCACCCTCGACATCGACATCCCGGCTCACCCTCCCGCCACTTCCCAGTAGCGGCCGCGGGGGAAGCCTATTGCCGGAACCCTCGACTCGAACGATCCGAGACCTCGTGAGACTGCACCCATGATCCCGACGTTCGCATTGATCGCCGCCATGGCCCTCCTCGGCGACACGGGCCCGGTCGTCCTGGTCCGCGAAGGGACGTCGGCCTGCACGATTATCACGGCCGACGACCCCTCGCCGTCGGCCCGGGAGGCGGCCGGCGATCTTCAGATCTGGCTCCGCAAGTCGAGCGGTGCGGTCGTGCCGATTGTCGTCGAGTCGAAGGCCCCCGCCGAGCTTGGGTCGACCGCCATCCTCGTCGGCGACACCAAGCGGTCGAGGGCCCTGGGGATCGACCCGAGCCGCCTGCGCCGCGAGGAGTTCCTCCTCAAGACGTTCGAGAGCAAGACCCTCGTGGTCCTCGGCAACGACGTGCGGGCCGACGGCCTGCCGATCCGAGGGACCTCGCTCGCCGCCCAGGTCTTCGTCGATCGCGTGCTCGGCGTCCGGCTGCTCTGGCCCGGCGCGTTGGGCGAGATCGTGCCGAAGCGACCGACCATCGAGGTCCGCGACCTCGACATCCGCGAAACCCCTCGGCTCGTCCAGCGCGGGATCCGCGACCTCGGGAACGCCGGGAGCGTCCTCGACCCGAAGCTCGACGCCCTCGGCTGGGACCGTAAGGCCTACACACGGTTCGAGGAGCCCTCCGCCGTCTGGTTCCGCTTCCATCGCCTCGGGAGCAGCTACAACGGCGACTTCGGCCACGCCTACGGCGACTACTGGGAGCGGTTCCACCAGTCCCACCCCGACTGGTTCGCGCTCCAGCCGGACGGGACCCGAGATAACAGCGAGCCGGCCTACGCCGGGTATCCCGGGCAACAGCTCTGCGTCTCGAACCCCGATCTCATCAGGCAGGTGGCCGCCGACTGCATCGACAAGCTCCGGAAGTACCCGACCCTCGACACCGTCTCCGTCGCCCCCAACGACGACGGCCCCCAGACCTACTGCCTCTGTCCGAAGTGCGAGGCCTGGGATGCCCCCGACGGGCGCGTCGTCCGCATGGGGAGCCGCAAGGGGACGCTCCAGCACGTCTCGATGACCGACCGCATCGTCCGGTTCTTCAACGCCGTGGCCGAGCTTGTCGCCAAGGATCTGCCCGATCGTTACGTCGGGGCGCTCGCGTATAGCGTGTACGAACTCCCCCCTGTTCGCACCAAGGTCCACGAACGAATCATCATCGGGTACGTACCCGCGATCGATGCCTACGTCAACGACGCGGCCCGCGAGGACATGCGGGCCGGCTGGCTCAAGTGGGCCGAGGCGGCGCCCCATTTGTTCTATCGCCCCAACGTGCTGATGGCCCTCCACGCCCTGCCCACGGTTTACGTCCACCGGCTCGGCGAGGACATGCGCCTCTTCGCCGACCACAACATGATGTTCGTCGACTTCGACTGCAACTATCAGCACTGGTCCACGAACGGCCTGAACTACTACGTCCTCGCCCGACTGATCTGGGATCCCCACCTCGACGTCGACGCAATCGTCGACGAATACTGCTCCGCCGGGTTCGGACCCGCCTCGGGCGCCGTGAGGGCCTACTTCGACGAGCTCGAGCGGCTCACGACGACGATCGCCGCAGGACGGCACCGCCCTACCCCCCAGGAACTCGCCCGGCACTACTCCGACGAGACCTTGAACCGCCTCGGCGCCCTGCTCGACCGCGCGGCGCGCGAGGCCGGCGACGGCGTCTACCGACGTCGCGTCGACTTCCTCCGCCAGGGCCTCGACTACGCCCCCGTCTCGCGCGACTACCAACTGGCCAAGGAGGCCGGCGTCCGCGGCGACAAGTGGCAGTGGCGGAAATACATGGAGCAGGCCGTGCGTCGAGCGATCTTCTTCGAGAAGCTCGGACCCTCGTGGGCCATTCACGCCCCCTGGCTGATTTATTGGGACCGTTGATCGCGGCTGGCGATCGCGTTGCAGTTCACCGATACGAGCCCGAAGCGCCAGCGAGTGAAGCCTTCCCCTGTGGAAACTCGGGGGGGAGATTCACTCGCTGGCGCTTCGGGCTCGTATCGGTCGGGGGGGCCACCTCGCCGGATGCGAGCAAGGCGATCGCGGACATGGTCGGCTTGTGGGGATCCTGGCAGGTCGCAAAAATCGAATCCTGGCCTGTAAGATCCGAGTCGGTTGTTTGTGAAACTCTTTGAGGAGGAGAACTTGGCCACCGTCCCACCGACTCGAGCAAGCCTGCTGGTCCGACTGAAAGCGCCTCGCGACGAGCGGGCCTGGGCCGAGTTCGTGGAGACGTACGAGCCGCTCATCCATCGGCTCGCCCGCGCCAAGGGGCTTCAGCGGGCCGACGCGGACGACCTCGCGCAGGATGTTTTCCGGGCGGTCGCGGCGGCGATCGAGCCATGGAACGCCGACCCCGCCCGGGGGTCGTTCCGCGGCTGGCTTTCGCGGGTCGCGCGGAACCTGATCGTGAACCTCCTGGTCGCCCGAGGACGGAGGACGGCGGGCATCGGGACGGGGGGGACGGAGATGCTCGCGCTCCTGGAGGAGATCCCCTCGAAGGACGCCGCCGCCGAAGCCCTGTTCGACGTCGAATATCGTCGCCAGGTCTTCGCGCTCGCCTCCCAACGCGCCCGAGGGCACGTCCACGAAACGACGTGGAAGGCCTTCTGGCTCACCGGCGTCGAGGGTCGAGACGTCGCCGAGGTCGCCGCCGAGCTCGGGATGTCCCCCGGTGCGCTCTATGTCGCCCGGAGCCGGGTCATCGCCCGCCTGAAGCGGGAGATCGAGTCGATCCGAGGTGAAGAGGAAAGCGGCATGTCGATGGACGCGCAGCCCGACAGGCTCGACGCTCGAGAGCCTTGAAACGCCGGTCGGCCGCGTCCGTGGAGATCGTGATCTCAAAGTCTCCCGGAGCTTCACCATGGCCAACTGCCCCAAACCGGATCGTCTCCTACGACTGCTCGGCGACGAGCCGCCCGAAGGAGATCAGTCGGAGCTGTACGCCCACATCGAAGCCTGCGCGCATTGTCGCGGCCTTCTCGATCGCATGGCCGCCCAGAGCGGGATCTGGAACGACCTCGCGCTGCTTCGTGAGCCTCCTTCGAAGGCCCTCTTCGTCGATGACGCAAGCCTCCTTGAGGGGGGGTTACCCGACGATGAGTCCATCCCGTTGGGACTGATGGAGCCGCCCGACGAGCCGGGATCTCTCGGCAAGCTCGGCCCTTATTCGGTCATACGGCAGATCGGCCGAGGCGGGATGGGGATCGTCTTCTTAGCGAAGGATCATGCGCTCAATCGTTTAGTGGCGATCAAGCTCTTGACCCCCGGGATGGCCGCGACCGGCGCGGCTCGTCGACGATTCGCGAGGGAGGCGAGGGCCGCGGCCGCGGTGGTCCACGAGCACGTCGTGACGATCCACGCCGTCGACACCTTGCCCCAGGGCGTCCCCTACCTGGTGATGCAATACGTCGCCGGCAAGTCGGCCCAGGAGTTGATCGACCGGGGCCAACCCACGGAGCTGGTCGAGATCCTCCGGATCGGCAGCCAGGCCGCCGGCGCGTTGGCCGCGGCCCACGCCCAGGGGCTCATCCATCGCGATATCAAGCCCGCCAACATCCTGCTCGAGGATGGCGTGGATCGGGTCAAGATCACCGACTTCGGGCTCGCCCGAGCGGTGGACGACGCCTCGATCTCCCAGTCGGGTGTCGTCGCGGGAACACCCCAATACATGTCGCCGGAGCAGGCCGGCGGCGAGCCCGTCGACCACCGGACCGACCTGTTCAGCCTCGGGAGCGTGTTGTACGCCCTCTGCACAGGCCAAGCCCCGTTCCGGGGAAACTCCACCATGGCCACGCTCCGGAAGGTCTGCGAGCAGTCGCCAAGGCCCGTCACGTCGTACAACCCCGACATACCGACCTGGCTCATCAAGATCATCGACAAGCTCCACGCCAAGAACCCCTCCGACCGCTACCGGTCGGCGGCCGAGGTCGCCTCGCTTCTGGGTCGTTGCCTGGCCCACGTCCAGCACCCGACCGGCAGCCCCCTGCCCGCCGAGTTGCTCCCGGCGCGCCGCCGGCGGTCGGTCGCGGCCTGGGGAGCCGTGCCCGTCGGGATCATCCTGGCGAGCCTCCTGGGCCTCCCCTCGGCCAGGGCGGCGGCGGAACAGGCCGCCGGATACGTCGCCACCGTGCTCCGCCTCAAGACGCCCGAGGGGACCCTGGTCGTCGAGGCCGAGGACCCCGACATCGGCCTCAGGCTCGACGGCTCCGACCTGGTCGTGATCAACGCCGGCTTCAAGGAGCTTCGCCTCTCCGCGGGCTCGCACACCCTCCAGGCCTCGAAGGACGGGAAGGTCCTCCGTGACGAGTTGGTCACGGTCACCCGAGGGGGGCGGACCGTCCTGAAGATCCGGAGAGAGGCCGGACCCGAGCAGTCTCAAGCGTCCCCGGCCCCGCCGACGGTACCGGTACCCTCGGCCGCGAGCCCCGACCGTTCACAGGAAGTGAATCGCCTGGTCGACGAGTTGAAACTCAGGCCGCTCCGGCCGCGGACCCTCCCCGACCCGGGGATGCGGATTTATATGAGAGACCTCGTCGAGGCGAAGACGTCGCTCGTCGCCGACCCCTCCGCATTCGGTCTCGCCTATGCGGAGATCCCGGAATGGTCGCAAGACGGCCAACGCATCGTCTTCCAGATCCAGCCCCGAAAGAGTGATTGGACCAGCTCGGAGCTCGTCCTGATCGAGGGCCGAGGGGCACGGTCCAGGATCCGGAAGCTCGGGCCAGGCTGCTGCGTGAGCCTCTCCCCCAACGGCCAGACCATCGCATACCTGGAGCTCGAATCGGGGAGCATGAGAGATCATCCGGGGCTTGTGCTGATGAACCTCGACCGCAGCTCCCGACGAAACATCGACATCATCGGAGCCCCCACCTGGTCGCCCGACGGGACTCGCCTGCTCATCAACAGCATCCTCGAGCCCACCGAGGTCAAGATTCACGACCTGGCGAAGGATCAGACGGTCAACGTGATCGTGCCGGGAAAGACGATCTATTCCTGGGCACGCTGGGCCGGGCCGAACCAACTCCTCGCCAGCCTCGGGGGGGAGAAGATGCCGGATTCTCTCGCGATCCTCGACATCGAGAATCCTTCGGTGGCGAAGGTCGCCCGGACCCTCTGGCACCGATCCTCGAAAGAGGACGTCTACCCGCGATGGCCGGTCATTTCGGCATCCACAGGCAAGTGGTTCTTCATTGGAGAATCCGGCGATACGCGAACGATTTACGCCGGCTCGACCCAGGAAGACGGCCAGGGCCCCCTGACCGCCATCGAGTCAGGCGGCCCCAAGCTGAGCGGCCTGAGCATCTCGCCCGACGGCCGCTATCTCCTCTATGCCTCGGATCGTGTCGACCGTCTCCCTGAGCCCGTCGAGAGCGGCCGACCATCGTCTCGCATTGCTCGCTGAACTCCACCGAGCTCTCGCCGAGAGAGCTCTTCACCGCAAAGGCATGAAGGCACAAAGGGAGAAACTCGAGAGGACGACTCCCTCTCGAGATCCCTTCTGTGATTTCTTTGTGCCTTCGTGGTGAATCTCGAACGACTCAATCGGAGCGAAGAACCTGGTGGTCTTCGGTGTTGAGTCTCGACGTCGTCAGGGCGAGGGAGGCGATGCAGCCCCCTCCGGGCCTTCGATGATCCGCAAGGTCTTCGCGGCCTCTCGGCGGAACTCCTGGTCGTTGTCTTCGCCCGAGGCACGGAGGCGGGGGATCGCCGACGAGGCGGCGGCCCCGAACCGTCGGAGCGAGTCGAGGGCGGTGTACCGCAAGGACAAAGGCGAATCCAGGACCCCGGTCAGGGCCCGGACCGCGTCCCCGGCATGCGTCGAGCCCGGCGCGACCTGTCCCAGGGCCCTGACGGCTTCGTCGCCGTCGATCGGATCTTCGAGCTTGGTCGCCAGGGCGTCGTGGACCGTCGCGATCAGGGCAGGCACGGCGTCCGCCCCCTTCGGGCCGAAATCGCTCAGGGCCTGGGCGGCCTCGAGGCGTCTCCTGGCCTCCTGGGAGCGCAAGGCCACGCTCAAGGCGTCGATGGCCTCGCGAGAGGGCCCCGCGTCCCGCACGATCTCGGGCAGGGCCTTGATGGCCCAGCAGACCGGGTCCCATTCGTCGGCCAGCAACTCGGGACCCGGCCTCTTGTCGACCAGGCTCGTGTCCTTGCCAATCATGGCGACGAGCGCGGGCAGGGCCGGTGCGGCCCTCGGCCCGACCTTGGCCAGCAGCGACGCGGCGTAGCAGCGCACGCGACAGTCGTACTTTTCCCCCAGTTTCTCGACCAGCATCGGGATGAGTTCGGCGGGAGGTGCGTTGTCCCAGGCGCCCAACGCGCCGGCGCAGGCCATGCGGACATCCTCCGTGCCATTCTCCAGCGACTCGAAGAGAGGAGGCAGCGCCGAGGCGTCGTCCGCATGACACACGACCAGCGTCGAAGCCGCCTCGGCACGGACCTCGGAGGAGGGGTCCCCGCGAAGCGCCGAGATCAAGCCCGACGCCGGCGCCACCGGGAATCTCCTCCGGGCCGTCCTGACGGACATCCCCCCACCACCACCGACCGGCGACCCGCCCACCGCGCTCGTCATCGCCACGTACCGAGGGCCCCTCGCCGCCGAGACACGAACCTCCGCTTTCGGGTCCGCCAGGGACCTCGACAGGGCCTCGCTCACCTCCCGCACGTCGCAAGGGAGGCTCGTCCCGCTCGCCCCGAGGATCGTGAACACGTTGCGGATCGCCCCCACGCGGACGTCGACGCTCGGGTCCCCCATCGCCCCGAGCAACGCTTTCACCGAGGCGTGGGCTTCCGCCCCCCTGTTCGAGGACCCCGCCGCCGTCGCCCCTGCCGACCCGAGCGCGAAGACCGCTTCGACGCGGACTCGATCCGAGGCATCTCCGAGCGCCTCGGTGAGGGCGGGGATCGCCACCCCGACCTCGCCCGGCGGAACAGCCCCGAGCTCTCGGGCGGCGATCAATCGCTCGTCAGGATCCTCGCTGCGGAGCGCCCGGGCCTGGTCTCTCACCGGCTTCGATTCCATCTCGCGGACGAGCTGCCAGCCCAGCAGCGGGAGGGCTCCGCACGCGGCGAGGAGGAGCATCAGCCTGACGGCCATATGAAAACCGCGGACCGCCCACCCCGGCCGCGACCGCGAATCCGACCGTCCCGATCCTTCCGGCTCGCCCATCTCCGATGCCTCCCCCGGACATTCATTCGTCGATGTGTCCGCGTCCGACCCGGATCGCTTGTCGACTTACGGGATCGCGCATTGATCCCGTAAGGGTAGAATCACCCCTCGCCTCCCGATCGGCGACCCCGAGATCCAGGGGGGGGCAGGCGATCTTGACGGCAAAGTGGATCCTGATTCGTCTGCGTTCCCGAAGATGGGCCCTGACGGGTCGAGCGTCGGCGTCGCGATGTCCGGAGAGCCGTCCACGCCCCTACCGCTTCGGCAAGGCGCGAACGAGGAATGATCGCGAAGGGCCGAATGGCCCCCTCCATTAAAGTCGATGGATCCGACCGTGAGAATACCGGACCTGCGACTCTTTTTCAGAGATGGGCCGTTGGAAGCTCCCAACCCCGATCGGATCGACCCCGATGGATACTCACTGCACAGGCACAAAGCCTCCCCGAGAGGACGCCGAAAGAATTCGCAATTTGAAGACGCTCTTGATTGTTCTTTGGTGACTTTGTGCGGCAGAGCTCGGCCGCCTCCATTGGTCCCGAGGATGGGCCGACGCGTTCAACCGCCGAATGGAAGGACATAGCCGAGCTTCCGCAACCGAGCCCGAACGGCCGCCTCGTCGGCGATGGAGAAGACCAGGCGACGGTCGCCCGCGAGTTGGCAACGCTTGCTCAGGTCGCGGTCGTGGACCAACAGCAGCGCCGTCTCCGGGCTCGAGCATTCGATCATCCGGGCCGTGCCGAGGTCGCGGAGTTGCCCCGCCCGAGCCTTCGTGTCCTCGAGAAACACGTTCACCGTCTGCGGGAGCGGGTCGCGACTCCGAGCGGCCAGGAACGTGGTGAATTCGTCGAGGTCGAACCCACCCTCGACCGCGGCCAGGATCTTGAGACGTTCGAGCCGCCAGACCGAGTCGGACGTCCGCTCGGCGTATCGGTCGAGGACGAGGAGGTCGGCAGGGTCCGGATCCTGGCCGACGAGCACAATGTCGAGGTTGGGCAAGACCTGGAGATTCGGCTCGATACGTTCGACTTCCGGCTCATACTCCCTGGTCAGCCCCAGGCACCACGCCCCCAGCCCGTTGATCCTGAAGTACTTGAGGCCGTCGTATCGGCTCATGCATTCGCAATGGTCGAGGCTCCAAAGGCCCCGAAAATCGCCTCGAGCGAGTTGCGGAGGGATGAAGGCAACGTCGAGGATGCCGAGCGTCGCCGCCACTTCGAAGAGGAATGTCAAGATATATCGGCCCTGGAGTTGCTCCCATTTGATCGGATCATTGAAGGCAAGGCGATTGTAATCGGGTTCGACGAAACACAGCATCCACTCGTTATTGACCACTTCGAGTTCCTGACCCGTCGCGCGAATGAAGCGAAAGAACTCATCGGGCTCAATCCAGAGGCCTGGGGGGCACTCCTCGAGGGCGTCCACCAGAACCCGACGACGCGTGTTCGGAGCCGTCGGCCGAGCCTTGCTCTGTCCCTTGAGCAATTCGAACCTCTGGAGTTCGTCGAAGAGCGTCGTACTGCACCACTTCTTCCAGGCCGAGCGTAAGACGACCTCGGGCCGTTGGCCGAGGGCTTTTCGTCCTTCGGCCGACAACTCCAGCTTTGAGCCCGAGAGGCTCGCCAGCCCGGCCACTTGGAGGATGAGCGGCCAGGCGTAGGCCCGGATCGCGAGGTCAAATCCTGGGTCGCTTTCGTCCTCGGATTGGTCGGCCGCGTCGTAGAAATCACCTTTGACGAGGAAACCGCGGATGATTTCGACTGAGGCTTTGGCGGGCCGTCGAGTCTTCGCGCTCGCCCGGAGTTTCCCCGACTCGACCAGCCGCAAAATCGTCCCCAGCTCCTTTCGGGCGACTGGCTCGGTGGACCTACGTCGAATCGGGATTGATTCCGGTTCTTGATCCGGATGAGTCTTCTTCCTCGGCCTGGACAACCGAACAGCCTCGGGCGGTTGCTCGACGGCCGTCAGCGTGACCTCCCTGGGCTCGGGCACGAAAGTCTTTAGCATTTCGAGGAGTTCAACCGGGACCGAAGAACGATCCGGCATCAGGAGGGAAAGCGGCGACGGATGCCTCGGCGCCCCGAATCTGGGCGGCCGCCCATACTTGGCCTCGAACCGGGGCAAGTCGAGTCGCCCATGATGATCGTGGACCGCCTCCTGGATGGCGGCCTTGTTGATGTCCTCCAATCCTTCGTAGACCTGTCTCACTCGATCCGGACGGCTCATCTCGGCCGTCAGGAACGGGACCAGGTCCCGCTTTCGCGTCGGCGGCTGAGAAACAAGGAGCGGACCGAGCGGGACCAGGTGATCCAGGCTGAGCCGTTGATAAGACTCCTCCAGTCGAACTCGTTCGATGGCCCTCGATCTCATCTCACGTATCCTAATGTCCAGAAATCCAATCAACGCGTGAGCCAGCACACGCCCCTCTGCATTATCCACCATGCGGGACGCCGAAGACTCGATTGATCGAAGATTCGACTGATCGAAGATTCGACCCAACGATCAACCCGGCCGAGTGTCTGTCCCGAAACCCGGTGTTTTCTTCAACACCGGGTTTCTAACACCGTCAGAGCCCCTCCTCTCGGGATGTCACCGCCTGCTCCCTCAGAAACCCGGTGTTGAAGAAAACACCGGGTTTCGAGACAGGTTCCGAGCGGATCCAGGGAGACGGCGAATAACGGCCCTCGTGAAACGTCTCCCTATTTGGAGGCACCGGCTCCTCGAGGGCATCGATTAGCCCATTAAAACCACATGAAATTTCTCGTTATTATCTTTGCGCTATCTAGCCCGCCGGGGCCTGCCGACGATCGCGTCACCTATCTCGGCAAGACCGTCGACGAATGGACCGCTGTCCTGCGAGACGGGACGAGCCGGGATCCCCAGCAGGTGCTGCGGGCGTTGGGCGAGTTCGGGCCGGCCGCGCGGGGGGCGGTGCCGGAGTTGGTGAAGCGGCTCAACGGGCCGGGTGGGATCGATACGGCGGTGATGGAAACTCTCGGGCGAATCGGGCCCGACGCGGCGCCGGCGCTCCCGATCTTGTTGAAGAGGTTCGTCGACGACGGATGCAACTTCGCGTTCCCGATGAAGATCGTCGAGCCACTGCACGGCGCGCGCCTCGCCCTGGCCAGGATCGGCAAGCCGGCCGTCCCGGGCCTGATCGCGGTGCTCGACGGCCCGAACGGCTCGATTCGCGAGTGCGCGGCCCAGGTCCTCGGCGAGATCGGCCCCGACGCCGAGGCCGCGGTGCCGGCCCTGATCCGGGCGCTCGACGTGGGGAACAAGGCCCCCGACCCTCAGGCCGAGAGCCTGCGAAACGAGGCCATCGACGCCCTCGGCAAGATCGGACCGGCAGCCGCCTCGGCAGTCCCCGCGATCCGAGCCTTGATCGGTCCGGATCTCCTCCAAGGCCCCGCCGAGGCCCTGGAGAAGATCGGCGTCGTGCCCATCCCGGAACTCGTCGACTCATTTTTGACCCAGGACGAGACGTCGGCCACCGCGAACCTGCAACGGCTCGGCCCAAGGGCCAGGGAGGCGATCCCGTCACTGCGGAAGGCACTCTCCGACCCGACGAAGAAGCGCCGGACGGAAGCCGCCGAGATCCTCGCGTTTGTCGACCCGACGGCGACCGAGGTGGTGCCGATCTTGATCGAAGGCCTCGCCATGCGTCCCAGACAGCTCGCGATCAACAAAATCCCCGACGCCTTGGCCCGGATCGGCCCGCCGGCCCATCAGGCGATCCCGGCCCTCATCGCGAAGCTGAAGACGGACGAGGCCACCGGCGAAATGGCCAGGGCCCTGATCCAGATCGACCTCGAAGCCAAGGCATGCCTTCCGGCCCTGGTCGCCGGGTTGAGCCACCCGAATCTCGACGTCGCCGGCGCCTCGGCCGAATGCCTGGGGCTCCTCGGCCCTAGGGCCAGGTCCGCCGTCCCGGCCCTGGCCGAGGCGCTCCTGCGGGACGACAGCCCCGACGGAGGATTCGGCCTCGCGACCTTCCTGGACGAGCTCGACTTCGAGGAGGATCCGGCCCAGGTCCTGGCGATCAAGGCCCTGGGCCGCATCGGCCCCGAGGCGAAAGCGGCGATCCCCGCCCTGATCAAGGCGCTGGAGTTCCAGCCCCCGCCGTCCGACGGCAAACGGCGACCCTTTGAGCTCAACCACGCGACCGCCGTGGCCTCGGCCGAACTCCTCGGCACCTTCGGCCCCGAGGCGAAGCTCGCCGTCCCCGCCCTGATCAAGGCCCTGCTCTGCCGAGACGAGGCCGGCAGGAACTGGCAAGTCCGCCAGGCCGCCACGCTCGCGCTCGGCCGGATCGGCCCCGCCGCGAAGTCGGCCGTCCCGTTCCTCCGGAGGATGTTGACGGAAGAGGACCGTCGCCCGGTCGCCGCCGCCGTCATCGCCCTATCCCAGCTCACCCCCGAGGGGAAAGCCCAGGCCGAGGCCTGGGCCGACGCCTCCGACGACCCCGACGCCCGCGCCTGGGTGCTCGCCGCCCTGGGCAAGCCGAGCTTCGAGGCCGACACCCGAACCCAATTCTGGCTGAACCGCCTCGACCGGAACCTCGCCGCGGCCCTCGAAGAAGGCTACGACGAGGCCCGTTTCACCGAGGGCTATTTCCAGCAATTCGACAGACTCGGCATCGGTGCGCGAATGGCCATCCCCCGCCTCAACGCCCTCCGATCCCACCCCAACCCCTGGATCCGCCGTCGTGCCGAGGAGACCCTGGGAGAGATCGTCCCAAGCGCCGAGGCCTTGGAAAAATGATCCAACTCCGACCACACGCACCGATCGACCCCAACGAATCTCGGCCCCGAAACCCGCCTACTTTCGATAAAACAGTTTTTATCGTTCAGGCACTTTATTTGTTAGCACTCGAACTTCCTTTCAATAATTTTCGTCTTCGGACCCCGTGCGGAACAGGCCCGGCCGCCAAGCAACCCGGAACCCGACCCCCAAATTCCGATCTGTCGATGTTAAGTTTTCCCAAACGGCTGACGATCGAGCCGCAGTGTCACGATTCCGCATGACCCGGCCGGGTGGTCGACGGCGACGACGCTTGCGGCGCCCCGGACCCGAGGACGACGCGATGAAGGGCCCCCTTCGCTCTCACCCCACCCTCGCGGCAGTCGTCAAACACGGGACATGCGTCACATCCGCGATTCGTTTCGGCGACGCCCCAAGATTGACGGCGCACAGGGGCACATTGCTTTACAATAAATCGTGCGACGGCGACGGTCGTGAGGTCGCGGGCCGGTTACCCCACGGGGGATGGACGGCCCGGCGGCCGGAACAGTGCGAATCCTACCATCAGCCTGGATCGCCACCTCTCTCCCATGCATGGCCGCATTTGAGGCCGGGTCCTCGCCGACGGCAGGCGTCCGAGCCTGTCGTTCCGGACAGGAAGTCCAAGGCGGACTCCGTCCTGGTGGAGCATGGCTCGGAGCCCAGAAACGTTCGCGGACTCTCCCGAATCCTCGGTACGCGATCTCCCGAAGGAGGCGATCCACCATGCGAGACCTGCAACTTGAGCGGCGGCCCCGAGGCCATGGACGCAGGCGCCCCGAGGCCGAGGGCCTCGAATCCCGCGCCCTGCTGACCGTCGGCCTTCCCGACCTCGGTTTCGGCTCGGGCGGGGTGGCGGACCTCCTGCTCGATTCGAGCATCGCCCCGACCTCGAACGTCGTGGGGCAGTATGTCCTGCCGGACGGGAAGATGCTCGAGGTGATCAACGGCTTCCAGCCGACGTCGCTGGTCCTCGGCGGGGCCCAGTTCGACCCGCTCCTGCTGCGCCTCAACCCCGACGGCACGCCCGACACCACCTTCGGGACCAACGGCCAGGTCCTCGTCGCGCTGGGGACCGACGCCAAAGGATTCCCGGGCAGCCTCCAGGTCTCCGACTCGGCCATACAGGGCGATGGCAAGATCGTCCTCGTCGGCACGGCCGGACGCTCCGTCGTCGGCGAAACCAAGCAGATGGACGTGGTGAGGATCAACCCCGACGGGACGCTCGACACGACGTTCCACTATACCGGCCCCTCGGTCGGTTTCAGCCAGGGCGCCGGCAGCGGCATCGCGGTCGAGCCCGACGGCAAGATCGTGGTCGCGACGTCCGCACTCGATTCGAACCAGGGTCCTTCCGACAACCTCCACCCGGCCTACCTCCGGCTGGACCCGGACGGCTCGCCGGACGCGACGTTCGGCGCGAACCACAACGGCGTGGTCCTCCTGGACATGTTCACGACGATCCCCACCGTCCCCTACCCGTTCGCATCCCTGCTCGCCGTCCAGGGCGAGGATATCGTCGCGGTCCAGAATCTCCCGAACCCGGTCGACGTGATCCGTCTCAACGCCCAGGGCCAGCGCGATCCCGGCTTCGGCAACGGGGGGGTCGTCTCGTTCAACGGGTTCGACATCGCGCCCCACGTGCTTGCGATCGACCTGCAAGGGCGGATCGTCCTCGCGGGCGATAACTCCTACGACACATCCACGAACCAGGTCCATACCCTCCGCTTCGCCCTGGCGCGGTTCGACACGTCCGGCCACTTCGACGCGACCTTCGGCGGGGACGGGATCGTGTACGTCCCGTTCGATTCCCGGGTCGCCTCGGCGAGCATGGTCGCCTTCGAGCCCGGAGGCCAGATCCTCGCGGCGGGCACGGTCGGGGCGGCCGACTCGCGATTCGACCTGGCCCTCGCCCGACTCAACCTGAACGGCACCCTCGACGCCTCGTTCGGGCCGGGCGGCACGGCGATCACGCCCACCGAGATCTTCGCGAACAGCGTCCTGACCGTCGACCCGCGGGGCTGGGTGCTGGAAGCCCGGGTCGGCTCCAACGACCAGGGCCGCGCGGTCGCGGTCGTGCACCGATTCCTCACGGCCGACGTCACGCCGCCGGATGTCTTTCCGCCTTATGTGTCGAGCTTCGTCACGATCGGCACGCCTCGACAAATCTCCGCCCTGCGCCTCACCTTCAACGAGGCGATGATCGCGATGCCGGCGGGCAAGAAGGGCTCGTATCGCCTGGTCTGGGCCGGCCGCGACGGCAAGTTCGGCACTCGCGACGATCAGGTCCTCCACCTGCGATCGGCGTCGTATAACGCGACGACCCATACGGTGACCATCAGGCCGTTCCGCCGGCTGCCACCGCGTTGGCTCTATCAGCTCACGGCGTTCGCGACCAACCTCAGCGACCTCTCCGGCAACGTGCTCGCGGGCCAGGGCAACGGCGTGCCGGGGAGGAACTATGTGGTGACATTCGGAGGCCAGCCCCGCGGATAATCGGGCCCCTCGGGCGACGCCGAGACGCTCCGTCGCGTCGCCCGGCCGCCCTCGATTCGGAAGGCATCACCTCGAGACCGTCGCCTTGCATTGGCGCCGGGGCGAGGCGATCATCGCATGGAACCGGCCGGGCGCCTCGCGCGACAGATCGCGCGAGGGCCGGCGACCTTCGAGTCTCCCGCGCCGATCTTGTCCCATACACATCTCTGACGAGGGCGATTGATGAGGCTCTTCTGGACTTGGGCATTCACCGGCGTCCTGCTCGGGCAGGCGATCGTCGGGGTCTCGGCGCGGGCGGGCGACGAGGTGGTGTCGAACCTTTCGGCGGGCTCCGCGAAGGTGGACATCACCCCGCCGCCGGATACTCCGGCCTTCGGACACCCTCGGAAGACCACCGGGACCCGCGACCCGATCCGCGCGGGGGTGCTGCTGCTCGACGACGGCAAGACGAAAGCGGCGATCGTGACGCTCGACCTGATCAACTCGGGCGACAAACTGGTCAAGGCCGTGCGCGAGGTCGTCTCGTCGAAGTCGGGTGTGCCAGCCGAGAACATCCTCGTCGCGACCTCGCACAACCACTCGGCGGCGAACTTCGAGACCGAGACGGCCTGGGCCAAGGACGTCATCGAGAAGCTCGGGGCGGCCACCGCGCAGGCGTCGGCCGAGATGCGAAAGGTGACGGTCGGGTACGGCGAGGACACGATCAGCTTCGGCATCAACCGCCGCAAGGTCATCGACGGCCGGGCGGTCGTCCGGCTCAACCCGGACGGTCCGAACGACCGCCGGGTGAAGGTCCTCCGCTTCGACGACGGCCGGTCGCTCACCCCGACGGCCGTGCTAATGCACGCGGTCTGCCACCCCTGCTTCTTCACCTGGGGCGACAACGCGACGCTCCCCTACCCCGAAGGCTTCCCGATGAAGAGCGCCGACTTCCCCGGCGAGGCGCAGACTTTCGTCGAGAAGTCGTATGACGGCCAGACCAAGGCCCTCTTCCTCCAAGGGTGCGCCGGCGACATCCGCCCCAATCTCCCCGGCGACCCCTACCGTTGCGCCGACGAGGCCGACATCCAGTGGGCCGGCCGCGAGCTCGGCGGCGCCGTGGTCCGCGCCCTCGCCCGCTCGATGATCCGCGAGGTCCGCTCGAAGCGCCCGACCGTGTACAAGCTCCGCATCGCCAACGAGCGGGTCACGCTCCCCGGCAAGGACGGGCCCGTCGAGGCCGACCTGATGGCGATGAAGATCGGCCCCTATCTCCTCCTGACGATGCCGGGCGAGCCGATGGTCGAATACGGCTTCAAGCTCGAGCAGTCGATCGCCGACCGCGCCATCCCGATCATCATCGGCTACGCCAACGGCCACGTCGGCTACATCGCCACCGCCGACGCCTACAAGTCCGGCGGCTACGAGCCCACCCAATCCCCACTCCTCCCCGCCGCCGAGGCCGAACTCCTCCGCGGCCTCAACCGCGTCGCCGACAAGGTCGTCGGCGACGTCTTCGAGTCCTTCTCCAAGCACCCCCCGGGCACGAAGCTCCGCACCAAGTAAAGCGTTGGCAAGTGTTTCTGGCCATCGTCAGAAGACGATCCGCAGATGGCACAGATCAACGCAGACGAAATCAATTTCTTTATGATTATCATCTGCGCCAATCTGCATCATCTGCGGATAAAATCACCTTCTCCTCCGTGAAAGATCCACGATTAGGGCTTGGAGCCCGCCTTGGTCGGTAGCGTCTCGGGGAGTCGTGCGCGATAGACGAATTCGCGCGACGCCCCGGCTTTGACGTGGCACTCGGCACAGGCGAAGGATTTGGCGGGCGGGGTGATGTAGGAACCGTCGGCGCGGTACTCGACATATTCCCACTCGCCGCTGCGGTTCTGGCCGTAGGCTTCGCCGAAACCCTTTTCGCGGCGCATGACGTGGAGGCCGGCGACGTCGGCCTTGGAGAATCCTCCCTTGGCGTCACGGCGAAGCTGGCCCTTCTCGTCTTTCGGGACGTTCGACGACTCCATCACGATGACGGAGCCATAAGGGTACGGGAGGTCGTCGGCCGCGTGGACCGTCGCGGCGGGTTTGTTGCCGTAGATCGTGACGACCTGCGACTTCTCGGGCCGCTCGACCGTCCGGAGGACTTCGAAGGTCGTGGCGTAGTCCTTGGGGAAGCCGACGCGGTCGGTGTCGGGGGCAGGCGGTGAAGCGGAGGCCGACGCCGATTTCGCCGCATAGGTCCGTGTGATGGCGTCGAGGAGCGATTTTTCGCCTTTGACGTCGTTATCGAGTGACCAGATCATGATCCCGGCGAGTTTCTGGTCGATGGCGTACTTGGTCTTGGCCTCGATGGTGGCGACGCCGTTGTACCAGATGGTCTCCCCGATTTGGTCGGATTTGTCGGCATCGGGGTACGCGGCGACGATGTCGGAGTAGTCATAGGGGTTCTTGCGGAACGCCTTGCCGAAGCCGTAGCCGTAGAACGGGACGCCGAGGACGGTCTTCGAAGCGGGGAGTCCGCGTTTCAGCCAGTACTCGACGTTCTTCTTGGCGAACTCCAAGGACGAGTGCTGGCCGGGGGCGTTCGGGTTCCACGAGCCGGCTCCGTCATAAGCCATCACATTCACAAGGTCGAACAAGGCGAGGGCATCGTCGGGGACTTTCTTGCCGCCGTAGCCCTGGGACAGGGCCGAGGTGAGCAAAAGGCCCTTGGGCTTGAAGACGTCGGAGAGGGCGTGGATGAACGCGCCGTAGTCGTCGTTGATCGAGGGGCCTTCGATGTCGACGTCGAGGCCGTCGAAGCCGTGGTCGACGACGTACGAGGCGAGCTTCGAAGCGAAGCCGGCCCGCTTGGGCTCGGTGAGCAGGTCGAAGTAGCGGGCCTTGAGGGCCTTGTTGCCGGAGGCAGAGCCGCCGCCGATCGAGATCAGCACCTTGAGCTTGTTGGCATGAGCCTTCGCGATCAGGATGTCGTTCTTCTTGTGGAACGAGAGGTCGCCCTGGTCGTTGACGGGGTTCTCAAACGCGATGTTGATATGCGTGAGCTTTCCGTAATCAATCGTCTCCGAGAACCGCTCGAGGTCGACCCAGTTGGGGACGTAGGCGACGACCAGGTCCTTGGCGAACGAGGGGGTCGTCGCGAAGGCCCACGCGATCACGACCGACGCGAGAGGCAGCTTCGAGTTCATGGGGTGTCCCCAAAAGGTGACAGAAGGGAGAGGAGCGTCGAAAAGGTAAGGCTTTCCCGAAACCCGGTGTTTTCTTCAACACCGGGTTTCTGACGCGGTCAACGGCGACGCCCGATCCCAGGGACGTCATCGCCGAGGTCCGATCCCAGGGACGTCATCGCCAACTGCGACAGAAACCCGATTTTCAAGAAAAAATCGGGTTTCGATCGGGGGAGGGGCTCAGAGCCAGCGAGGGTGATCGGCGCCGAGGTTGTCGACGCCTTGGGTGATCGGACGGGGGTTCCTGCCGTCGGAATCCATCACCCAGAGCGTGGGGGCCTCGCCGATCTTGGCGCGGCAGAAGGCGATGAATCGGCCGTCGGAGGATTGGCAGGCGCGGAAGTCCCAGACGGGGGGGTCGCTTTGGGTCAAGGGCGTGATCTTGCCGCTGCTCGGGTCGAGGCGGCAGATCTCGGTGCCGCCGCGGGCGTTCTCGGGCTTGAACTCGCGGTTGAAGTGGTCGAGGTCGGGGCGCTGGGCCTGGTATTCCCAGGCGATCTGAGAACCGGGCAGGCGGCGAGGGAAGAGGATCGCGCCGTCGCGGGTCCATGCGGGGACGTTCGAGCCCCCTCCGCGCGTCTTCTTGTCGCCGTAGGTCGCGGCGAACCACATCGCCTTGCCGCTGGTGAGCACGCGGTGCTCGCTCCCGTCCGCACGGCCCACGCAGACGTCGGCCCAGTCGTGGCCGGGGTCCTCGCCGGGACGGCAGTCGACGTAGAGGACCCACCGACCGTCCGGCGACCAGCTCGTCCCGAAGTAGAGATGGCCCGGCTGGGCCGCGAGGCGCACTCGGTCGGAGCCCGTCGTGTCGCTGGTCCAGACCTGGTATCCCTGGGGCCCCGCGAGGTGGAACGCGACCCGTTTCCCGTCCGGGCTGAGGCTCAAGCCGTAGGGGAGGCCTTCTCCCAGACGGGTGAACTCGCGAGGGTCGGAGCCATCCAGGTTCATGCTGTAGATCTGCCCGCTGTCCTTCCTCGCGACCTGCACGAGGATCCGGTCGGAGTCGGGCAGGAGGAGCGCCGGGGTCTCGAACGGTGCCTGGCGATCCTTGGTGCAGATCTCGTCGAGCGAACCCGTCTCGAGGTCGTGGATCCAGATGTGCGTCGGCGTCTGGGTATAATACTGGCCGAAGGGCCGACCCGGCCCGTCGCGACGCGGCTCCATGCTCAGGATCACGACGCGACGGTGGTCGGGGAACACCGCGCCGGGCTGCCACGACGCCTGCTCGGGCTTATCGAACGCGAGGTAGCGCAAACCGCTCCCATCCGCGTTCACGATCGCCGTCTTGCCCCGCGAGGTGAAGAAGAGCCGATTGGGACGATTCGCCTCGTCGGCCAATGCCATCGGACTTCGCAGCATACCGGCCAGGCCGGGCACCAAGGCCGTTGCGGCCAGGAATTGGCGACGCCCAAGGACGCGGCCTGTCTTCGTTCGATCGTCCATCTGAGCGTTCCCCCTCGAAAAGCTCCCGGGCCAGACAACCGGTCAAGCTTCTCACGCAAGCCCGGGGGACGCCAGAGTCTGCGGACAATTCGCGGCATGCGGGGGATTTTTTAGCCACGGATTGAACACGGATAACACAAAAATAAAAATATACAATATTTCAATATATATAATTAATATTATTTAGTGTTTTTGACAAATCCTCCTCTGTCTTAATCTGTGCCAATCTGCGTCATCTGTTGATAAATCTCCCCCCGTCCTATCCGTGTTCAATCCGTGGCTAAAAAAATCCCCCGATCGGCCCCTCTCAAAACCGGCACCCCGCCGCAAGTTTGATCGGCGCATCCCTGGTGTCGAGGGGCTTGGGTTCGACTCCGGTGAGCCTGGCGAGGCGTCGGCCGAGGTCATTGAGCATGTCGGCGGAGTAGCCCGGCCAGAGGGTCTCGATCGTGCCGGCTCGACTGACGAGGGCGACGCTCGCGGAGCGCTCGGCGCCGCAGGCGTCGATGATGAGGTGGTCGGGGTCGGCGAGGATCGAGTACGGGGCCCCTCGGCGCTCGAACCAATCGTCGGCGACGGAGCGGTCGCCGTCGACGACGCCGAGGATCGTCACACGGTCGCCGTACGCGTCGTGGAGGCGGTGGAAAAACGGCTCGGCGGCTTCGCTGCAGGGGCAGCCGTCCTGGATGAAGATCAGGACGAGAGGACGTTGGGTCGCGAGGGTTGCCAGCGATTCGGAGAACCCGCCGGTACCCTGGACATGCTCGACGGGGACGCGGCGGCCGGTCGCCTCGCTCGCCTTGGCGAGCATCGCGGGCGTGACGGGGTGGTTCTTCGAGGGGGGGACCAGGAACGCCGCCGCGAGGACGACGACGCCCCCGAGGAACAACGCCGACGACAGTGCGATCTTTTCCAAGGCATGGCTTTCGGCGATCGGTGGCATGGTCGCGTCATCCAGGGGTCGGTCAACCGACCGCGGGTTCTTCGAGGCGGGTGGGGACCTCGGGCGTCTCGGCCAGATCGTCTTGGGACTCTCGCGTCGCCAGCGAGGTCCGCCCGATCTGGAGGACGAGCGCCGCGGTGATCAGGCAGAGGCCGCCCGAGAGCAGGAACGCACGCTGGTAGTCGCCCATCCAGGACCGGATCGTGCCGGCCCCGAGGGCGGCCGTCGCGGCGCCGAGTTGGTGGGCGGCGACAATCCATCCGAACATGATACTCGCCCGGGCCTTGCCGAAGGAATCCGCGGCCAAGCGGACCGTCGGCGGGACCGTCGCGATCCAATCCAGCCCGTAGACGACCGCGAAGATCGGCAGGCCCCACGACGAGTCGGCGAGGCCATAAGGCAAGTAGATGAGCGCCAGGCCCCGCAAACCATAGTACCAGCAGAGGAGGACGCGGTTGTCGCAGCGGTCGGAGAGCCACCCCGAGGCGGTCGTCCCCAACAGGTCGAAGATCCCCATCACCGCCAGGAGCCCCGCCGCGCGGACCTCGGGGATCCCGTAGTCGAGACAGGCCGGGATCAAGTGCGTGCCGATCAGGCCATTCGTGCTGGCGCCACAGACATAAAAACTCGCCGCAAGGAGCCAGAAGTCGCGCGACCGCATGCCGTCGCGCAGAGCCTGGAGCGCGGCCAGGAGTGGGTTACCCGCGAGCCTCGGGGCCTCCGTCGCATCAGGAGCCGCCCCATAAGGCAGGAGGCCGACGTCCGACGGCCGGTCGCGCATCAAGAGGGCGATCAAGGGGAGGACCGCGACCGACACCCCCGCGACGATGTAAGCGGCGGGTCGCCAGCCGAGGCGAGTGACCACCGTGGCCAGCATCGGCAGGAAGACGAGCTGGCCCGTCGCCGTGCTCGCGGTCAGGACGCCCAGGACCAGCCCCCGGCGCTCCACGAACCAACGGTTGACGACCGTCGCCCCCAGGACCAACGCCGTCATCCCCGTCCCGCAGCCGACGACCACGCCCCAGAGCAGGATCAGCTCCCAAGACCGCGTCATCCAAGGGGTCAGCGCGACGCCCGTCGCCACCGTCGCGAGCGAGCAGAGCATCGTCCGGCGCACGCCCAGCCGCTCCATCAGCGCCGCCGCGAACGGCCCGATCAGGCCGTACAGGACGAGGTTGACCGAGATCGCCAACGAGATCGTCGCCCGGCTCCAGCCGAACTCTCGCTCCAGCGGCACGATCAATACCGAAGGGGTCGCCCGGACCCCGGCCGTCGCCAAGAGCACCAGAAACGTCAAGGCCGCAACGATCCAGGCGTAATGCAAGCCCCCCGGCCGCCAAGCTGCGCGAGTCGACATAACACGATCACTCCACCGACCCATCCCCTTGAAAACCACCCCTCAGTCGGCCAGAATGTTACGGACGGTTCTGTCTCATGTCAAGCAAACGGGGGCCGGACGCGTGGTCAGCGACGAGGTGGGGAAAGACCCGAGCGTGCGAAAGACGACTGCCCGGGATCGCGTGCTCGAGGTGGCGACGGACCTCTTCTACCGCGAGGGGATCCGGGCGGTCGGGATCGACACGATCATCGCGCGTTCGGGCGTGGCGAAGATGAGCCTGTATCGCAACTTCGCCTCGAAGGACGAGTTGATCGTCGCCTTCGTGGAACGGCGCAACGACCTCTTCTTCGAGTGGTGGGACCGCGTCATGCGCCGGGACGAGGGACGTCCCCGCGACCAGTTACGGAACCTGATCCCGGCAACATTAAAGAAGGTCGTACGTCCCGACTACCGCGGCTGCCCGTTCCTGAATACGACGGCCGAGTTCCCCGAGGCCTCGCACCCCGCCCGTGTGATCATCGCCGCGCACAAGCAGGAAGTGCGCTCGCGCCTCATGACTCTCTCGGACCGTAGCGGGGCCGCCAACCCGCAGTCTCTCACCGAGCAGTGGATCGTCCTCATGGATGGCATCTACGCCAACCCCACCAACTTCACCGACCCCGCCGCGGCCGCCGCGATCGTGGCGGCGGCCGACGCCCTGCTCGACGCGAACCTTGGCAAACAAGGCGACTCAGTCCACTGACGCTCATCAAGCAATCTCTTCGCCACAAAGACACAAAGACACGAAGAGTTAACCATCCCATTAATTTCTTTGTGTCTTTGTGGTGAAGAAATTCTCGCGTTCAGTGAGGAGTATCGCTTTTCCCGAGAGTGAACTCGAGGTCTCCGGTGCCGGCCTGGACGTCGCGTCGTGTTTCACCGGCGAGGCCGTCGGCCTTGGCCTCCACGCTGTAGGCCCCTTCGGGGAGTCCGCCGAAGCGGAAACGGCCCTCGGCGTCGGTGAGCTTCATCTCGAGGAAGCCGTTGTGATAGGTCGTGGTGCCGTCCGGGTGCGGGATATGGCGATCGGAGATCGACACAGAGGCACCCGCGAGAGGCCGTCCTTCCTTGTTTCGGAGCCGGCCGACGATGGAGTCGGCCTGGCCCATCACGATCGCGAGGGACGTTTCGCCGGGCGTGGGCAAGATCACCGCCATCCGCTCCACGGCGGCCAGGCCGGGTGCCGTCACGTCGAGGACATAATTTCCCTTGCATAGGTCGGGGATGACGTACCGACCATCCGGCCCTGAGGCGACGATCGGACAAGGCTTGGTGTTGAACCCTTGTCGCGAGTTGCCGAAGGGAGCCACGTAAGTGATGGGCGTCACCTTCACCCGGGCGCCGAGGACGGGCTTTCCCTGACCATCGACCACCGCCCCGACGAGCTTCCCGGTCTTGTCGGCCTTCTCGCGCCAGCCCGGCCAGAAGCGGTTGATGCTATCGGCCATCGCCTGGGTGAATTCCGCGTGGGTGGCCGGATTCTGACGGATCTCCGGCTCCTTGTTGAGACCGTCGGCCTTCCCCAATGGCGACTCCGCCTGCACGGCATACAACGACTTCACGTTTCGGGCCCCCGCCTCGCCGAGCAGGCGGACGACGGTCTCGACGACCGAGCCGGGCACGATGCGATGGACGTCGCCGGAGTGGTCGACCAGGAAGGTTGAGACCTCCCCCTTCATGCCGAAAGCCGCCCGCGTGGCCCCGAGCGACTTCTTGTGGGGGAGGTCGATGGCCACCGGTCCCTTGATGCCAAGTTCCCGGACGTACTCCCGAGCGTCGTCGGGGTCATCCTGACTGCCGAGGATCGTGACGACCTCAAGGCCAGCCGTCTTGTAGGTCTCGGCGAGCTTCCGCAGAGACGGGACCGCGTCTCGGTTCGCGGCGAGGGCCGTGAAGTTCAGCAGGACGACTTTCCCCCGGAGCCTCTCCAAGTCTACGGGCCCCTCGTTGATCCACCGTGCGGCCTCGACCGGAGGAGCCTCCTTGCCTTCGACGGCCTCACCGCCGTGGCTCGCCACCTGTTGCAAGGGGGTCAGGTCGGTCCTGGGCCAGTCGTAATGCCCGAGCAGGAGCTTGCCGATCTCGGGCCACCACGGGTCGTTGTAGTAGGCATAGCCGAGGCGAAGATCATTGACGAATACGTTCAACGGCATCCGCAGTTGGAAGTCGGCCGGGGCGAACGTCCGGTCCGCTTCAAACCGGGCGATCCGGGCCTCGCGACGGAGGCTCAGGCGCGAGGTCCCATCCTTCTTCAAGGACAGCGATTCTCGGACGATCCGGTGGGGGACCCAACGCCCGCGCCCAACCTCTCGGAAATCGCCCAGGCGGTAAGTGGCATAGACCCGGCCGTTGCGGGCGAGCGTGACCCCGGCCAGGAGATGACCTTGCCTCGGGGAGACCCAGAACTCGGTGCGCCACTCGGCACCGTCGACCATGCTCTCCTGCTTGACCACGTAGCACCGCGCCCCGTCGACGGTCGTCTGGCCGACGTCCATGCCGGGTTCCGCGAGCATCTGCTCCAGATAGGTGCCCTCCGGCCAGAACAGGGCCTTCGGCACGAGGGTCGTCGCGGAGATCTCGGATGAGCCGAGCGTGACCTCGTTCGAGCGCACATTCCAGAGATAGTGCCCCTCCCCGTCGAACCCCGAAGTCCACCGATCGGCGATCAATCGCCGAGGGCCCGAGCTCGGCATCATCGAGTCATATTCCACCCGCCAGCGACGCCCTTCGCCGATGTACTGGAACCGACCTGAAAACTTGTCGATATCGGGAGCCCCCTGGCCCGTGAAATCGCGGTCGTGAAGGTCGTCGAACTCGGCTTCGATCAGAACCGCACTGTAGGCCTTCTGGGCCTCCCGGATCGCCTCGGCGAGTTTCCCGGGCGTGATCGCCGGCAAGGGGGCGTCCAGAGCTTCGGTCCCGGCGGCGATTGCGCCGAGGCCGACGAACCGGAGCGAGCCGCCGGTCGCCAGGATCAGGGCCGCGATCGCGGCGAGGAGGGCTCGCTGCCGCCTCGAAACCGGTCGGGCCAGACGTGGCTCGCCATCCAGGATCCGCCGGATCCGGCCCGAGAGGTCGACACCCCCGCGCCACGACGACGCGAACGCCGACGGCACGACCCGGACGGGAGCCAGGTCGAGCAGCCAACCGGCGTAGCTCTCGAAGCTCCCCGACTGGCGCAGGGCGACGTCATCACATCGATACTCGCGTTCCCGACGGAGCCCGGCCGACGCCCAATGCACGGGCGGGTAGAACCAGGCCAGGGCCCGCCAGACCTCAGTGAAGAGGGCGACCCAGTCGTCGAGGTGTTTCAGGTGCGCCAGTTCATGCGCCAGGGCCGCGCGACGCTGCGCGGGGGACATCGGCCCGTTCGCCTCGATCGGCCAGAGGATGGTTGGACGCAACAGCCCCACGCAGACCGGCGCCCCGAGATCCGGATGCATCCGGATCCGGACCCGGCGCCTCAAGCCCAGCACTCGGCGGGTCGCCTGCAACTCCGCCATCAGTTCGGGTGTCGGCCAAGGCTCGCCCTTCCCAATCATCGCCCGGACCCGGACCGCGGCCCACGCCAGGCGGCCCGCAAAGATTCCGAACCCCGCCCCCCACACGGCCAGCGCCGCGAGGAGCCAGCCGTCCACCGGGGCTAAACCGGGGACGCCCGAGCGTGGTACAGAGCCCCTCGGCGGAGCGGGCGGGTCGATCGCGGTCTCCAACGGGGTGGATGCTTTCTCGAAACGTGCCTCGCGCAACGGCATATCCGAGGTCAAGCCCTCGAACCAGGACCGGAACGCGGCGGGCGAGCTCCCTCGGTGTTCCGGAGCATTCTCGGCCCGGGCGAGCGCCTCGCGCCAGGAAACGCGCGGGGCCAGGCCGAAGGCCACGGGGAGTAACGCCACCCCGGCGAACGTCGCCAGGAGATAGGCGAGATAGCGGATCGAGGCCCTCTTCGGACGCCCGAAGCGGAGCCACATCGCCACCAGCACGACGACGACCGTCCAGCCCAGGGCCCAATGCCCCAGCGACTCGGCCCAGGGCCATGCGCGATCACTCACCGGGGGTCTCCTTTCGCTTCTCGACCTCGGCGCGTAGCTTCTCCCAGACCTCGGGCGCGAGGTCCGGGCTCTCGGCCAGGCCCATCAGCAGGGCCTCGGCCGAGCCGTCGAAGAACCGGCCCACGAAATCCCGGATCACCCGGCGAGTCACCTGCGACCGCACCACGTTCGCCGAATACCGGTAGGTCTTGCCGTCCGCCTCGTGCCCGACGTACCCCTTCTTCTCCATGAGCTGCAAGAGGCTCAGGACCGTCGTATAGGGGATCTCCCCCTCTTCATCCCCGGGCATCAGCCGCTCACGCACTTCGCGTACGGTCAAGGGGCCGTGCTCCCAGAGGATCTTCAGGATCGAATACTCCCGGCCACTCAGGGCCGATGGGCTCTTCCCCGCCATGACACATTCCTACGAGGCCTTCGTACTGATCGATGGGTATTATTGCGTGAGCCGCCGCGACGGGGCAAGAGCCTCTCGATTTTTTCCCCTGACCCGTGCCAGACGTGGGGACCGATACCCGGTGTTTTCTTCAACACCGGGTTTCTGAACCGTAGACGCTGAGATCCCGAAGGGGGGGGGGTCGACGTCGACCGCGTCAGACACCCGGTGTTGAAGAAAACACCGGGTGTCGAATCAGGAGGCATCGACCTCGAGTTTCAGGGATTCGCAGACGTCTTTCGCGTCTCGACAAGAGGCTCGATCGCCTTATCGCGGACGCGGTCGTCGATCCCGTCGCCGACGACGAGCTTGCGGGCACGGGCCTTGACGTCGACGGAGACCGGCTTGGCCTTCAGCCAGGGCCGTGCCTTGGCGAGCGCGGCGATGAGGTCGTCGGTGAGGGCGTCGATCTTCGGCCGGAGGTCGCGTTTGAGGTCGGGGGCGTCGGCGAACGGCCCGCGGCGCTCGGCCTCCCAGCGTGCGAGGTCGGCGCGTTGGATGAGCTTGGCGGCCTCGATCTGCGCCGAGAAGAACGCGCGGATCCAGGCTTCGTCCAGACCCTTGGCGCGGGCCTTGGTCGCGGCGGCGTCGAGGGCAGCCCGCTCTCGAGGCAGGTCTTCGACGGGCGTCTTCGCGTTCCATTTCGCCCGGGCCACGTCGTGCATCAGGTCGAGCCGACGCTTGACGAGTTTCAACAGGTCGTCGACCGCCTCCTCGGCCTCCTGTCCCGGAGTCCGCTTCGTCGAGGGGGACGTAGCCACTTGGCCCTCGCAACGTCCGACTCCCGGGGAGGGGCCGACAATCGAAGCGAGCAGCATCAGGAAAACATGCCGATTTAATTTCACCTTCAACTCTCCTCGATGGAGCCTTGTCTAGGACAGGGCTACCACCGAAATGCCTCGTCGCCAGGGCCCTTTGCGTTCAGCCTATCAAAACGAGGGCCCGCCCGCTCCAGGAGGTCGGCCCCGCCTTGCGTTAAACCTGGTGGACGGTGCCCACCCTACGAAGATGTACCCTCCTTGCAGGGTTAGGGGAATTGCGTCCCCTCCGTAGGGTGGGCACCGCCCACCAGGCCTTTTGCGCATGACTCGCGAGGTCTTTCGAAATCTTGGAAAGATTTTCCGATTCCCTACGAAGACCTCTTGCGTCCTTCTACAATCCGTAGTAGCCTACTACTACAAGCTGTAGGAGCGACCGTGCGACGGAGACGGATCTTGAGGGAGGGATCATGGCGAACCAGCCGGGGTTGAGCGAGGCGGAGCGCGAGGTGCTCCGGGCACTCTGGGAGAACGGGCCGGGGACGGTCCGCGAGATCAACGGGTTCCTGGAGCGTCAGGGGAGGCACTGGGCGTACACGACGGTCGCGACCTTGCTCCAGCGGTTGCAGTCGAAGGGGTACGTGGCGGGGGACACCACGACGGTGCCGCACGTCTTCCGGGCGGCCACGTCCCGCGACGAGCTGCTCGAGCGCCGGCTCCAGGAGGCGGCGGACGAGTTCTGCGACGGCCAGGCCGTCCCGCTGGTCCTGGCCTTGGTGCAGGGGCACCGGTTCTCGGCGGATGAGGTCGCCCAGCTTCGTCGGCTGCTGGACGAGGCGGGAGGGGGACCGCTGCCGCCGCCGTCGCCGAAGGGGCGGAAGAAATAGACGTCGAGGCCCGACCTGTCCTATCCGGCCGAGCGGCCGGAACGTCCCACAACGAGGGAGGCACTCCATGGCCCTGCTCTGGTGGTTCGCGGAGACGACGACTGTCGCGGCGATCCTCGCCCTCTTGGTGTCCCTGGTCGGCCGAATCCGGTCGATCGGCCCCGCGGCGCGTCACGCTCTCTGGCTAGTGGTCCTGCTCAAGCTCATGACCCCGCCCCTGCTCCAGTCGCCCATCTCCTGGACGCGGCCCGGCTCGCCAATCCACGAGGCCCTGGAACGGGCCGTCGCGGCGCTCCCGACGGCTCCGACTCCGACGGTCACGGAACCCGACGTCCCCCCCGCGCCCCAACCGATACCCGCGATCGTCCCGATCATGGCCGAGGATCCCCCCTCGGCGACGGTCCCGACTCCGATCCGAATGTCCCTCACGATCCCAATTCCGGCAGAGCCCCCGGCCCCGGCCACAGCCCCAGAGCCTGCCCCGGCCGCTCCCGAACGATCCAGGGCGATGACGCTCCCGAGCGCCGAGCTCCTCGGCCGCATCGCCCTCGGTGCCTGGCTCGTCGGGACGATCGCGATCGCCGCGGTCCAGGCGACTCGGGTCGTCCGGTTCCGCCGAAGGCTCCGATACGCGGTCCCCGCCCCCGAGTTCCTCGTGGACGAGGCCGAGCGGATCGGCGAGCACCTGCACGTCCGGGTCCCCGAGATCCTGGTCGTGCCCGAGTTGGGCACCCCCCTGCTCTGGTGCCTGGGCCGGCCGAAGCTCTTGCTCCCCACCCGCCTCGTCAAGTCGCTCGAGCTCGACGCCTGGCGAGGGATCCTGACGCACGAGCTCGCCCACCTGCGCCGGGGGGACCCCTGGGTGAGCCGCCTCGAGTTGCTCGCCGGGCTCGTCTGGTGGTGGAACCCGCTGTACTGGGTCGCCCGTCGCCGGCTCGACGCCGAGGCCGAGCTCGCCTGCGACGCCTGGACCGTCTGGGCGTTCCCCGAAGACCGATTCACGTATGCCGAAGTCCTTTTCCACGTCTGTGCCAGCGTGTCGCTGGCCAAGTCGCCGGAGCCCGCGTTGGGCGTCGCCGGCGCGGGCCGATTCTTCCAGAGGAGATTGACCATGATCTTGCGTGAACACGTTCCGTGCCGCCTCTCCCCCGCCGGCTTCCTGGGCGCGTGCCTCCTGCTCGTGCTGGCGGTCCCCTCGTGGACCACGGCCGGCCCGGCGGATGACGCCGACGCCGACGAGACCGGCGCCGTCGTCAATGTCGAGACGGCCATCAATGAGGACATCAAGATCGCGGTCAATCTCGAGGAGGCGAGCGAGAAGCTCGAGGCCGAGCTCGAGAAGGCGGGCGAGGAGCTCGAGGCCCAGTTGGAGAAGGCGGGCGAGGAGCTCGAGGAGAAGATCGAAGCCGAAGTCGAGAAGCTCGAGAACAATCTCGAGGAAATCGACGCCGACGACGACGACGACGAGTCCGGCCCCGAGCTCGAAGCCAAGATGAACGCGTTGACCAAGGAGATCGACGCGATCGGCAAGAAGATGGACGCCCTCGGCAAAGAGATGATCAAGAGCTCCAACCCCGAGATCGAGGCCAAGATGAAGGCCCTCGGCGAGAAGATGGAAGCCAAGAGCAAGGAGCTCGAGACCAAGGTCGCTCCCAAGCTCGAGGCCAAGATGAAGGCCATCGGCGAGAAGATGGAGGCCAAAGGTAAAGAGCTCGAGAAGGAGATGAACGCCAAGTTCGGCCCCAACTCCAAGTTCGTCAAGGAGATGAAGGCCCTCGGCGAGAAGATGGAAAAGCAGTTCGGCCCCGGCTCCGACTTCGAAGCCAAGATGAAGCGAGAGTTCGGCCCCGACTCCAAGTTCGCCAAGGAAATGAAGGCCATGGGCGAGGAGATGGCCAAGCAGTTCGGCCCCGGCTCCGACTTCGAGGCCAAGGTCAAGAAGCAGGCCGAGAACCTCGAATCGAAGGTCAAGAAGGAAAAGGCCGAGGCCAAGGAGCGCACGGACGGGGACGATTCGGAAAAGAACCTCGAAGCGAAGGTCAAGAAGGAAAAGGCCGAAGCCGCCCGCTCGAAGGCCAAGGCCGAGCTCGACACCCGGGTCAAGAAAGAGCGTGAGCAGGCCAGCAAGGCCCGCGCCGAAGCCAACAAGGCCCGCGCCGAGGCCAACAAGGTCCGCGCCGAGGCCAACAAGGCCAAGGCCAAGGCAAAACTCAAGGAAGAGGCCCGTCACCGCGAAGCCTCCGGCGACCGCGGCCGGACCGACCGCATCAAGGCCCTCGAAGACCAGATCCAGAACCTGATGGGCGAGCTGAAGAAGCTCAAGGCCGAGGCCGAAGAAGACGGCAAGAAAGAGTCCAAGGACGACTCGAAGAACGAAGAAGCCTGACATCCTCCCATCCGACCTTCCGAAACCCGGTGTTTTCTTCAACACCGGGTTTCTGCCACCGCCAATGCCGACACTTCGTGCTCCGGATCGATCATCGGTCGCGCAGCATCCCTACTACAAGCCCGAAGCGCCAGCGAGTGAATCCTCTCACGTGAAATCGAGGGAGATTCACTCGCTGGCGCTTCGGGCTTGTATTTAGGCGTTCACGTCACCGTCTGACGGTTGCAATCCAGGCGAGACCCGCTCATATCTCCCCAAAGAAAATCTCTCCGACATCCCTCACATCAAGCCCTCAATTCCCTACCTCCGGAACCAGGGCAATCGCCCGGCCGGGCCCGCCGTGTCCCCCTTGGAGCTTGAGCGGGGCAAACAGGAAGTACGCCCCCATCGGGACCTTCCCGACATCCTTCAAGAACTCGACCCCGATCATCCCCCGACTCCCGAGCGCCCAGTACGTCATGATCGCCCGCTTCGGCTCGACGCCGCCCAAGGTGGGTGCATCGATGGCGACGCACCGGATCCCCCGCTTCGCCAGGGCGACAACCACCTCGGGCCCGAGCGCCGGCCAGCCTTCGGACTTGCCGTTCAGGGGGTCGTCCATGCAGGCCTTTCCCTCCGGCAATGCCTTGAAGTGCCGGTCGTTCCAACCACTCCGAAACACGACGACATCGCCCGGGTGAAGCGCACCGTGGGCCTTCTCGTCGCGTTCGATGTCGGCAAGAGTGATCTCGGGCGAGGCCGGCCAGAGGGCCTTGTCCAACGTCCCGACCAGGTGCGTCACGTCGATGACCCGGATCGGCCCGCAACCCTGGTCGATGGGGACCTTCTCCGTGGTGACGTCGCTCGTCCCCCGCGCCCCATACTTAGCCTCATACTCGGCGAGCCATCCCCGGATCTCGGCCGAATAGGTTGCGTCGTCGAAACCGGCGAGGGGTAACGCGTACGACGGGGGGACGAGGTGCGTCCCCGTATCGCTCCCGAGCATGTGCGCGACCTGCGGCGACCCCGTGTTCGGATTGAAGCTGAATCGGACCTTCTGGTACGGCGGCCGGTGTCGTCCCGTGCCCCGACCCGGCCAGGCGACGGGCAGGTCCTCCGCCAGCGTGACCGAGAGATCCACGGCCCTCTTCCCTCGGGCCGCGCCGATTAACCGGCCCGCGAGCGGCTCGCCGACGATGGCGAACGCCCGCGCTTCGCTGTACGGGTCGCCCGCGAACTTCGGGCTGAGCATCGCGTAGAACGCCCCGACGGGAGGCAAGTTCCCCAACCCTGTCAGGCTCTCCGCCCAGATCAGGCCGTGCTTGAGCCCGGCGTAGTGCGTCGGCTCGCCGAGGTCAGGCAGCGGCCCCATGCTCGTGCTGTCCGTCCCCAGGGTCATGACCCCCTGCTTCGCCAGATACTCCATGCACCCCGGTTCCGGATCCGGCCAGGCCGGCGACGCCCCTTCGACCGGGTCGGCCGCAAATCGCCTCCCCTCCGGCAACGGCCGGAAGTAAGCGTCGCTATACCCGCTGTGAAACAGGAGCGCGTCCCCGAACCGGAGCCTACGATGCCGACCCTCCCAGTCCCGGACCCGATCCGCCCCGACCAGGGCACTCCGACCAGGCGGTGCGGCGTCCCTCAGGTCCCGAATGTCGAGCACGCACGCTTCTCCGCAGAACTGCCAAGGGGCGATCGTCTCCGTATACGCCGCGCCGAACCGCCCCGCCTGCGGCAGCTTCGAGTCCGGAGGCGCGACCGAGTGCGGCGGGACGTCCATTTGCGTCCCCATGTTCCCGTCGATGTAGAGGGTGTCGACGTTATAAGGACTGAGCGGGCCGATCCGCTCCTCGGCCGCGACGTGATACCGCGCAAACGTCGGCCACTGGCACGGATATCCCGGCGCGACGAGTAACGAGAGGTCGACAAACGTCGATCCACCGCCCCCCGGCTCGACCGCCCTCGCCGACGCGGCCGACATCACCAGAGACACCCCCAATGCCGCGGACGCGACCACGCGTCGCCCCGGAAACGAGAGGCTCGCCACTATTCACGTCCTTTCGAAATGCAAGACCGCCAGGAGAGGTCATCCGACGAAGCACCCCTCGATCCCCACCAACCTCGTCGTCCCCCCCGGGCGGCCAGTCTACAACGCCCCCACCCGCCATGCCATCAACCGCCCGGACAACTCCTCCCCCGATGGGCAGGACACTCCCCCCGCGCATCTCCCGGCAATCTCATCTGTCACACCACCCAGACTCCAGCCAACCCCTCCCCCGGTGGGTGGGGCACTCCTGCCCCACTCGCATTACCGCCGGTCAGCGTCTTCCCCATCAATCTCCAATCACCCTCCCCCCGGTGGGTGGGGCACTCCTGCCCCACGTTCCTCTCTCGAGAAACCCCACTCGCGGCCAACAACACGCACCCTTCCCGCGGACAAGGCCCCCTTCAACCCGGTCGACGAAACCCGCCGACCGCGTTACGATCGGGCCTTCGGATCCGCGACAGGTCGGACGGACCTCACCGAAATCAGAAATCCTCGGAGGATGACAGGGTGCTGACACTGGAGATGATCTGCCAGGCGAGACACCGCCTCCGAGGCCTCCTCCACCGAACCCCCTTGATCCGATCACAAGCCCTTAGCGAGCGGCTCGGGGCCGAGGTCTACCTCAAGCTCGAATGCCTCCAGAAGACGGGCTCCTTCAAGCCTCGGGGGGCTTTCAACAAGATGCTCTCCCTCTCCCCCGCCGAGCGGGCACGAGGCGTCGTGGCCGTCAGCGGCGGCAACCACGCCCAGGGCGTCGCCTACGCGGCTCGGACGTTGGGCGTCGACGCCGTGATCGTCATGCCGGCAACCACCCCGTCGAACTACCTCGACGCCACCCGAGGCTACGGTGCCGAGGTCGTCCTGACCCCCGACATCCGCGCCGCCTTCGCCGAAGCCGACCGGCTCCAGTCCCTGGGCCGCGTCCTCGTCCACCCCTTCGACGACCCCCTTGTCGCCGCCGGCCAGGGGACGATCGCCCTGGAGATCCTCGACGACCTCCCCGGCGTCACCCGCACTTACATCAGCATCGGCGGCGGCGCCTTGATCGCCGGCATCGCCACGGCCCTCCGCGCCATCAAGCCCGAGACCCAGATCATCGGCGTCCAGACCGAAGGCGCCGACGCCATGGCCCAGAGCCTCGCCGCCGGCCACCTCGTCGAGCTCCCCGCCATCACCTCCATCGCCCGAACCCTAGGCGCCCCCCGCGTCACCGACTTCACCTACAACCTCACCCGCGACCTCGTCGCCGAAGTCAAGGTCGTCTCCGACGCCGACACCGCCCGCGCCCTCTTCACTCTCCTCGAACGCACCAAATACCTCGTCGAACCCGCCGCCTCCTGCTGCCTCGTCGCCGCCGAACAGCAAAAATCCCAGTTCACCAAGGACGACCAAATCGTCCTCCTCCTCTGCGGCGGCAACGTCTCCGCCGAGAGCCTCTGTGGATTCCAGCAGCAATTCCCGGAGACGAAGAAGGCCGAGCAGAAAATTGGCTAACGGTAGAACTCAGTATCCCCCAGGCGGAAGGCGCATCGGACGCAGCGGATGACGCAGTGATACCAACGGGTGACGGTCGGATCCACCAAATGGGCGCGTGCCATCGTCATCGGAAAGGCCTCCTGGGGTGTTCTTCAGAACACTACCCACGGAGAAGCCGACCGTCAAGACACCGCCCGCTAAGAGGCTATCCGGTAACTTTTTCCTCAATTTCCCGGAATTTAAAGGCCGCACGCTTCCTCTTCTCATCCTTTTTTAATAGTCCGAGCATTCGATGAATTGAACTGATTTTGATCATCGCCTCGCTCGACTCCGTACGCACCTCGTAGTCGCGGCTATGCCTACGATATCGACCCAGCCACGCGAACGTCCGCTCCACCGTATACCTCTGCGGCTGTTCCACGAAACCTTTGCTACCCAACGGACGACTCACGACCTCCACCACATAACCCGCACCCGTGTCCACCAGCCAACGCTGAAGCGTCTTGTTCC
>NZ_JBTYIP020000027.1:0-133463 GCF_054877945.1 Singulisphaera rosea
GACGCCCCAGATTCGTCGACGACCCGCGGTCCGGGGCGTCGCGGCGCTCCGACCCCGCCCCCCAATTTCTTCTGCCCAAGAAAGCGCACCAATCTGGCTGGCGCTAGGGAAACCCTCAATCCTTGCCGGAGAAGAAGCCTCACCGATCAATAACGATCGGGTGCGATCCTCTCGCCTCCGTTGCGGGTGAGGAGCGAGCGGAGAACCTCGGAGGGAATCGACGACTTGAGGAATCGAACCGAGCCGTCAACAAACGCAGCCTGAAACCCGCCGTGATCGCGACTCCCGTGATCACTACCGAGCCCGCCCGATGGAAGCATTGTGACGAAAGACAAGTCGTCGGGCTTGGTCCAGGGGACACCGTGGAGCGTTTCGCTGACGAGGATCGTCCCATTCGTTCCATCGGTGAAATCCGGAATCGTCATGCCTTTAAAATCAGGAGGAAAGGCCGTCCGGGGACCGACCACCACCTGGTAATTGGCCATCCCCGATGTCCATTCCGAATCGCTCGGACACCGATAAACATTCGGCATCAGGTCGATAAGAGAGCGATTGTGAGGGCTGTCCCAGGGCTCGTCGAGATCGAACTTCGAGTAAAGAGATCCCAATTCCAAGTAGGGAAGGATCGCGACCCGCCAGCTCAGGAGGGGCCGGCCCGCCCCGTCGATGATCGCCGCAGGCGGCAACGTGCCATGGTTCTCCTCGTACTGGTGCATGGCGAGGGCGATTTGCTTGAGATTGTTACCGCACAGCACTCGCCGGGTTGCCTCACCCGGCCCCAAGAAGGGCACGCTCAGGATGATCCCTATGGGAAGGAGGCAACTGAGACATCCCAGCGCGATCCCGATGATCGCCAACCAACGGCCGCGCAGGAGCCCGTCGCTGGAACGGATCTCGCGCAGCGCCCGACGGCCGAGGATGATGGCCGGGATGCCGCTGAAACAGGTGAAGACGACCAGGACGCCGAGCAAGGTGCTCAAGACCGCGATCACACTGAGGCTCGCCGGCTCCGCAGTACCGGACGGCAGGACCAGCGGCCCCGGCCCCGGACTCGGCGCGGACTCGGGCAGGGTCGATTCATACCCGCAGTTCGGGCACGAGACGCGACGTCCCCAGTCACCTTCCGAGACGCCGAAGCAATGGCCGCATTTGCAAATCATCGTTCGAGACACGGGGAGCTCCTGCTCTCGCACGGACAGCCCCATCGACATCTGTCCTGGGCCCTCTCGTTCGATCCTATCCCAGGCTGGTGCTCTGGGGAAGCCCTGGGACAGAGCGGAAGTCTCGCGAGGGCGAAGGTGTCGTTGATGTCCGAACGAGGAGGAAAGAATCGGGGTGGCGACGGGCTCGACGAATGAATGGGGTGCCGGTCGAACCCGTCGCAGTCACGTCAGGCGAGCATCTCTTCGACGACCTGGCCGTGGACGTCGGTCAGGCGGAAGTCGCGGCCGGCGTAGCGGTAGGTGAGCTTCTCGTGGTCGAAGCCGAGGAGGCGGAGGATCGTCGCGTGGAGGTCGTGGACGTGGACCTTGTCCTGGACCGCGGCGAAGCCGCAGTCGTCGGTGGCGCCGTGGACGTAGCCCCCTTTGACGCCGCCGCCGGCCATCCACATGCTGAAGCCGTAGTGGTTGTGGTCGCGGCCGTTGAGCGTGGGGAGCTCGGCCACGGGGGTCCGGCCGAACTCGCCGCCCCAGATCACGAGCGTGCTGTCGAGCATCCCGCGCTGCTTCAGATCCTGGAGGAACGCCGCGATCGGCCGGTCCCATTCCCCGGCGAGCTTGCGGTGGTCGGCCTCGAGCCCGGCGTGGTTGTCCCAGGGTTGGCCCGCGCCGCTCCAGAGCTGGACGAAGCGCACGCCGCGCTCGAGGAGCCGGCGCGCAATCAGCAGTTGCCGGGCGGGCGTGCCGGGGCCGTACATCTCGCGGATCGCCGCGGGCTCCTTCTCGCTGTCGAAGGCGTCGGAAGCTTCGGCCTGCATCCGATAAGCGAGCTCGAATGACTGGATCCGGGCCTCGAGCCGGGCGTCGCGCTGATGCTGCTCCAGGTGCATCTCGTTCAATCGACGCACCAGGTCGAGCTGCTTGCGCTGTTGCGCGGGGGTGGAGGACTCGTTGCGGATGTTCTCGATCAGCTTCCGGATGTCGGTGTGCTGGCTGTCGATGTACGTCCCCTGGTACGCCCCGGGCAAGAAAGCCGAGCGCCAGTTCTGGGTGGCGACGATCGGGTATCCTCCCGGGCACATCGCGATGAAACCCGGCAGGTCCTGGTTCTCCGAGCCCAGGCCATACGTGACCCACGACCCCATGCTCGGCCGGGTCTGCCTCCCGTCGCCACAGTTCATGAGCATCAGCGAAGGCTCATGGTTGGGGACGTCGGCGTGCATCGACCGGATCACGCAGATGTCGTCGATGTGCCCGGCCGTCCTCGCGAAGAGGTCGCTGACCTCGATCCCGCTCTCCCCATACTTCCTGAACGCGAACGGAGACCGCATCGCCGCGCCCGTCTTGCGCTCGGTGCGGAGGTTGGGGCTCGGGAGCGGCTTGCCGTGGTATCGGTCGAGCAGCGGCTTGGGGTCGAACGTATCGACGTGCGACGGCCCACCATTCATAAACAAGTGGACGACCCGTTTTGCCTTCGCCGGGAACTGGGGCCTCTTGGGAGCCAGCGGCCGGAGGTCGGTCGAGGCCGCGCGTGCCGAAGGGGTCGTGCCCCCCTCGACACCCAGGACTCCGGCCAGGCCGATCATCCCGAAGCCCATCCCCCCGCGCCGGAGCAGGTCGCGACGCGAGATCGAAAGGTCCTCGGGGTTGGGTTGATTTCCGGACACGGTCGAGCCCCCCTCGAATCTATTCAGCAGCCCGACATCGGGCTGTCATCCGCCGCATTTTGCCCCGAGGTCAAGTTGTTGTTTACTTAGCCACGGATGAAACACGGATGGAACACGGATGGAACACGGATCAGAGAAGACGAATTTTCAACAGATGGCACAGATTTCCACAGATAAAATCAAAGAAAATCATCTTTCATGGAAATCAAAAAGTTCCCAATTTGCCATTATCCGTGTTCAATCCGTGGCTAAGAAACCAACCAAACTACTTGCTCCAAATGGCCACATGTAAGCCTCGGGCGCAATCTAAAATTTCACCTCTCTACATACCCCGAAGGAGGGTCATTGAATCCTTCGAGGACGCGGCCCCGCAACTTCAATCGATGCTGGAAAACTCATTTGTCAAGAGCAACGACTGGACGTACGGCTCCCAGGGCAGATTCGCCGCGTCGGGCGGCCCGAGGAACTCCTGGCCGAGCGCCTCCTCGGCGCAGGTCGGGGCTCGCCCGAAGAGTCGATGGTACACGAGGCGGATGCGGTTCGTTAAGGAGGGCTCCGCGGCGAACTCCGAGAGCCCGGCGACGGCGCGGGCCGACTCGATGAGGAACGGGTGGTTCATCAGGTAGAGGGCCTGGGGCGCGACGGTCGTCTGGTCGCGTTTTGGGCTCGTCGCGTTGGGGTCGGGGAAGTCGAACGTCCGGTACAGTCCGGGCAGGTTCAGGCGGTCGATGAAGCCGTACAGGGTCCGCCGGGGGGACGCCGCGGTCGTGACGCCCTGGACCGAGGGTCCCCCGACGTGCGGGTCGAGCCGCCCGGAGACGGCGAGGATGGCGTCGCGCAGGGCTTCGAAGTCGAGGCGGCGGCGGTTCATCTTCCAGAGCAACGAGTTCTCGGGGTCGACCCGGCTCGCCTCGGGGCGATCGTCGCTCGTTTGTTGATAGGTACTCGAGAGCATGATCCGGCGATGCAGCGACTTGATCGACCAGCCGCCGTCCATGAACGTCGAGGCGAGGTGGTCGAGGAGCTCGGGGTGGGTCGGCAGGTCGCTCCGCAGGCCGAAGTCGCCGGGGGTGCCGACCAAGGGGGTCCCGACGTGGTACATCCAGACCCGGTTGACGAGGACCCGTGCGGTCAGCGGGTTCTTCCGGTCGACGATGGCCCTGGCCAGGTCGAGGCGTCCGCTGCCGTCCTTGAAGGGCTGGCGGGACTCGCCCGATAAGGCCCCGAGGAACCTGCGAGGTGTCGCGTCGCCGAGGTTGCTTGGGTTGCCTCGGACGAAGACCCGGGGCTCGACGGGCGAGGGGGCGTCGAGGAGCACCATCGCCCGAGGAGGGGCGGCCGGGCCGGTGATCCGCCAGGTCTCGACGGCCTTGACCCGGGCCTGGAGCTCCGCCTGCGAGGGACGGTCGGGCAGCAATGAGAGGTCGCCGGTCGGGGACGTCTGCACGTTCGGCGGGCTGTCGGGCCCTTGGAAGACCTGACGCAGCTCTTCGAGCGCGGGGACGGGCAGGGGAGGGGGCTCCTCGCCATTCAGGGCCGACCGGGCCGCCGAGTCCTGGCCGAGCGCATGGGCCCCGTTCAGCTCTCGCGTGTAGATCCGCGCCACGTCGGCCAGCGACTTCGGGGGCTCGTTCGCGAGCGCCCGGGCGATGACGGCGTTGATCCCCGTCGGCCCTTCGGCCAGGAGCTGGGCGCAGACGACCGACGCCCTGGCCTCGAAGTCGGCCTCGGGCAACTCGGCAAGGGCGTGCCAAGGGGCGAAGACCCGATGATGGGGCTTGCGCGTCCGCTCGAGGTAGACCTCCCAGCGATGAAGCATCGCAGGATTCAGGTCTCCGCCGTCGGCGAGGAGCATGAACTCCTCGGTGTTCGGCTGGTCCCGTCTCGCGTTGGCCGCGAGCATGTACTCCCCGGCGCGGGTCCGGGCCGAACGAACGAGCTCACCATGCTTCGCCTGGACGAACTCGGCGAGTGCCTGCTCTCGCTTGCGGAGCTCGCGGTCGAACTCTTCATAGGCCTTCGTCTTCGGCGGGTCATCGATCAAGGGGGGGACGATCGGCTCGTAGGAGCTGGCGAAGACGCCATACAGCGCGTAGTAATCCTTCGTCGGGATCGGGTCGAACTTGTGGTCGTGACACCGGGCGCACGAGACCGTCAGGCCGAGGAGCCCACGCGTCACGACGTCGATTCGGTCGTCGATGATGTCGTGGGTGTTGTTGATGAATCGCCCCCCCAGCGAGAGGAACCCGAGCGCCGCGAGGGGGTGCCGGTCATCGCCGGTCGGCAAACGGTCGGCAGCAACCTGTTCGAGGACGAACCGGTCATAAGGCAGGTCGGAGTTGAACGCCCGGATGACATAGTCGCGGTAGGTCCAGGGCCATGCGAAGTTGGCGTCCTCGAAGAAGACATATCCCTTCGTGTCGGCGAACCGCGCCACGTCGAGCCAGTAGCGTCCCCAGCGCTCGCCATAGTGGGGCGAGGCGAGGAGCCGGTCGACGACCCGGGCGAAGGCGTCGTGCGTCGGCGCGGTGTCATCCTCGAAGTCATCGACCTCCTGCGGACTCGGCGGCAACCCGGTGAGGTCGAACGTCGCGCGACGGATCAGGGTCCTGCGGTCGGCGGCGGGCGACGGAGACAGCCCTTTGGCCTCGAGCTTCGCGAGCACGAACGGGTCGATCGACGTCCGGGACCAGTCCTTATCCACGACCGCCGGGGCCGGGGGATTCGCGACGGGTTGGAACGACCAGTGACGCTCCCAGTCCCCTTGGTTCTTCTCCGAAGGGGCCGCCACGCCCGAGTCGGGCCAGGGGATCCCCATCTTGACCCAGGTCGAGAGGTCGTCGACCGCCGAGGGGGCCAGCGGCTTCCTCGGCGGCATCTTGACCGAGCCGATGTGTCGGACCGCCTCGATCAGGGGGCTGTCGTCCGGGTTGCCGGGCGTGACCACCGGGCCGCTGTCCGACCCTTTGAGCAGGCCCTTCGAGGTGTCGAGCCTCAGCCCGGCCTTCTGCATCTTCGGCCCGTGGCACGAGACGCAGTTCTCGACCAGCACCGGTCGGACCTTCCGCTCGAAGAACTCCGCGTCGCCGGGCGACACCGGCCCCGCGAACGCCGTCGACATCATCGTCGACGACCCCACGCCAAGGCCCCACACGGCCGCGAAAACCAGCGCGGTCCTCATCCCAAGAGCCTCCCGGCATCCCCGACTTCACGCGACAGCCATCACGTTCAACATTTTATTAAAAATTTCGCTAGCGGAACAGTGCAGAGGGACTGGGGAAGTATTCACCACGAAGGCACGAAGACACAAAGAGGCAAATTTAAAAATCAATAGATGTCTTTATTTTTAATTTCTTTGCGTCTTCGTGCCTTCGTGGTGAACACCCTCCCCGGAGTCTGCTCTTTCAGTAACGACCCGATACTTCCATTTCCGGGACCGATACAGCTCGGTCAATCGGCCAACAAAGTGGTCGTTGAGCTCGCCGCCGCGGTCTTCGATCCGGATTGGCCTGAGACCGGGGTCGTCGGTCATGCCTCCGGTGACGCGGAGGTTGATGACGTCGCGACGACGGCCCTGGTCGGTGAGCCAGGCCTTCTTCGAGTCGACCCAGTCCAGGCCCGAGGCGAAGTTCCCACCTCCCCATTCCAACGGGAGGGCGGGGATGTGTTGCCGGACGACCGGGTCGGGTGAGTTGAGGACCAGGAAGGTGGCCTCGCGTTGCTGGCCGATCTCGATCCACGTCCGTGTCTCGCGCCGACGCCGGTCGATCTCGCGCATGACGAGCCCGAAGCCGACGCCCACGGCGAGCACGAGGGCCATCATCTTCTTCAAGCTGAAGCGGAATCGACCGGTGGCATCCTCGCCCGAGGCCGGCTCGTCGGCACTCGGATCCGCCCCAGTCCAGGAGCGTCGGCGCAGGCTCACCGCAAAGGCGACGACCGCGAGGGCGAGGCCACACAGGAAGAGCAGCGGCGGCCCACTCCCGTCCGACAGGCCGACAGCCCCTCCGACCATGAGCACCCCCGCGCCGAACCCCGCCGCGCTTCCCAGGATGCCGGAGACGGCCCGATAGACACGCGATTGACGCAATGACCGCTCCTTTGAATGAACTCGAAGGCAATCGATCCGCCGAAGGGAGGGGCGAGCCTCCGGCGAGCCTTTGTCGATTCTACCGGACGACGACCGGTTCGCCGCAAGGACGGTTTCCGAGGCGGACGAGCTTTGTCTCATGATGTGTTCAGCGAGGGCCGATGATCCCTTACAAACCTGATTATCATCAGACCAGGAGCAGGGGTGCTGCCGGGACCGAGAATCCTACCCTGGGGGGCGCTTCTGATCTTCGTCTCGGGTTGTTCGACGCTCGGGACGACGGCCAAATCCCTCGCGCCGCCCCTCGTCGCCGAAGACAACCTTGAGGCGGGTGCTGCTCCGCACCGAGCGGACGACGAGGGATTGGGTCGCGTGCCCGTGACCCGGGCCTCGATCGCCGATCGATCAGGGGATTGGAGCGTGCCCCAGGTCGACCCCGAGGTCGCCCAGCAGGCCTACCTCGACATCCCCGTGAGCACGCTCGACCCCGGTCGAGCCCCCCCGGGCAATGCGGCGGACGCTCGATCGACCGGGAGGCCTGACGACGGCCCCCTCGCCCCGAATTCCAACACCGGGGGAGAACCAGGGCGTGGTGGAGGAGGTCGCGAACCAACGGGTACGATGGCCGGGAGGGCGATCAGCGGCAACCCGGCGGCCGTGAACATCATCACGGGGACCGGCAAGCTCGGCGAGGTCCTCGGCGTCAACCGCAATGGCCTCCGCGTCGGTGGCCTCAACATCACCGACTCCAACGGGATCCTCTCCGGCGGCCTCGGGCCCGGGAAGTGGGGCGGCAACAGCCTCACAATCGCCGACGTCTCGGTAGACACCAAGGAATTCGCCGGCTGGGAAGGCGGGACGATCGGTGCCCAGTTCCTCTATTTCACCTCGGGCTCGCCCGGCTACGAGGTCGCGGGCCTCGAGCAAGGGAAGAACGATCCCAATGCGCTCGCCGGCAGCGTGATGGGGTTCAACTCGCTGGTCACCGTCCCGCCGTTCAGTCGGTCGGAGTTGTATCAGCTCTGGTTTCGCCAGGAATTCTTCGACAAGAAGTTCATCTTCCGGATCGGCAAGTCGGTGCCGACGTATGACTTCAACAACGTCCTCCGGGCCGTCCCGATGCAGGACCGGACGGCGGCCATCCCGTCGATCTCGAGCGTCCTTTACACGCCGATCTTCGTCAATCCGACGATGCTCGGCGTGATGCCCGGCTATTACAACTCGGCGACCGGGCTCGTCGCATCGTACGAGCCGAGCGAGAAGTTCTACGCACAGTACGGCTTCTTCGACGGCAACCTCGCGCGAGGCCGACAGCTCGGCCTGGAAGGGCCGCATTTCAACGGCTACTGGCTCCATCTCGCCGAAGCCGGCCTCAACTGGACGATCGGCCAAGACAAAAAGCCTGGCAAGTTCGGGGTAGGAGGCTGGTGGCAGACCGGGAAGCTGAAGGCCTTCGACGGCTCGACCGTCGACGGGGCCAACGGAGTGTACTTCTTCGCCTCGCAACGACTCTACTGGGAGAACCCCGGTCGGACCCACGACGGCCTGACCGCGTTCTTCCAGTTCGGTGCGACCAACTCGGACATCGTCTTCACGCATCGATATTTCGGCACAGGCCTGACCTATTTCGGCCCGATCCCGGGTCGTAGCGACGACTCGCTCGGCTTCGGCCTCGCCTACGGCATCATGGACAGCGACCCCAAGGCGGGCTCGGCCTTCTTCACCTTGCCCGAGAAATCCAGCCTCCGCTCCTCGGCACTCGGGAAGGACGAGATGATCCTGACGTGGTACTATCAAATGAAGATGTTCGGTACCACGTTCTTCCAGCCGAACCTGACCTACATCCCGAACCCGGCGCGACATCCCGGCATCCCGGACGCCTTCGCCCTCACCCTCCGCGCGATCATGTTATTCTGAGTTGAATCCCCACTCACATCGCATAAAATTATCAATACGAACCGCCGTCCAGGCGGCGATCGCGGGTGTGCCCTTGCCCCAGTCTAATTCGAGGAGAGAGCCGATGAACGACCCCGTGGACGCGTCCGACGAAGGCCGCTCGGATGAGCTCCGCTCGATGGAAGTGACCCGTCGACGATTCCTGGACACGGGCGGTTCGCTCGCGGCCGGCGCGCTCGCCCTCGCGACGGCCGGCGCGGCCACGGGAGAGGCGGCGCAAGAGGCCCGCGCCCAGGCCACCGGGCCGCGTACGATGCTCGTCAAGAACGCGACGGTCCTCGCCACGATGGACGAGCAGCGGCGCGAGATCCGAGACGGCGGCCTCTTCCTCCGCGGCGGCAAGATCGAGCGCGTCGGTCCGACCTCGGGGCTCCCCAAGGAGGCCGACGAGGTCCTCGATCTGGCCGGACATGTCGTCCTGCCCGGGCTCGTTAATACGCACCATCACCTCTACCAGACGCTCTACCGCGTCGTGCCCGCCGCCGAGGACGGCAACGTCTTCAACTGGCTCACGACCCTCTACACGATGTGGGCCAGGTTGACCCCCCAAGCCTTGAGGGTGGCGACCCAGACGGGCCTGGCCGAGCTGGTGCTCACCGGCTGCACAACAGTCTTCGACCACTCGTATGTCTTCCCGAACGGCTGCCGGGTCGACGACCAGATCCCGGTGGCCCGGGAGATGGGCGTGCGATTCCACGTGTCGCGCGGGAGCATGTCGCTGGGCAAGTCCAAGGGGGGGCTGCCGCCCGATAGCTGCGTCGAGGACGAAGGCGCGATCCTCAAGGATTGCCGACGCGTGATCGAGACCTATCACGACCCCAAGCCGGGCGCGATGACCCGGATCGTCCTGGCCCCTTGCTCGCCATTCTCGGTGACGCCCGACCTCATGAAGGAGTCGGCCAAGTTGGCCCGTGCGTACAAGGTCCACCTGCACACGCACCTGGCCGAGTCGCTCGACGAGGAGCGCTACACCAGCAAGAACTTCGGGGTGAGGCCGGTCGGGTTGATGGAGAAGCTCGGCTGGGTCGGCGACGACGTCTGGTTCGCCCACGCCGTCCACATCGACGACGACGAGATCGGCGCCTTCGCCCGGACCGGCTGCGGCGTGGCCCATTGCCCGTCCTCGAACATGCGCCTCGCCTCGGGCATCGCCCCGGTCTGGAAGTACCGCAAGGCCGGCGTGCGGACGGGCCTCGGCGTGGACGGGTCGGCCAGCAACGACAGCTCGCATATGCTCGCCGAGGCACGCATGGCCATGCTGCTGGCCAGGACGCTGCTGAGCCAGAACCCCGGCGGCCCTCCCGCCGAGAAGCCCTACTGGATGACGGCCCGCGACGTCCTCGAGATGGCCACGCGAGGAGGGGCCGCCGTCCTCGGCCGCGACGACATCGGGTCGCTCGAACCCGGCAAGTGCGCCGACTTCTTCGCGATCAAGCTCGACCGCATCGAGTACGCCGGCGCCCTCCACGATCCCGTCGCCGCCACGGTCTTCTGCGCCCCCGCCCGGGCCGACTACACGGTGATCAACGGGCGAGTCATCGTCGATCGGGGGAGGATCACGACCCTAGACCTCCCACGCGTCATCGAGGAGCAGAATCGCATCGCGCACGAAGTCGTGAATGGTTGACGGACGCCTGCGTTCTCGAGCCCCGGCCGGCCCGGGCGTCTTCAATAATCCTGGAACTTCTCCAGGCAGAGCCGCTCCCACTTGGCGCGGAAGCCGGGCCGGTCGAAGACCTCGGGGTTGAGGACGCCTCGAGGGCGGCGGCCTTGCGCGAGGTCGAGCATCCCCTGACAGGCCGCGTGGCCGATGTCGCGGAAGAGCTCCTCGGTCCAGGCGATGCAGTGGGGGGCGAGGAGGACGTTGTCCAGGGTGCCGAACCGATGAGGCTGGACGACCGGCTCCTCGGCGAACACGTCGATCGCCGCGCCCGCGATCCGGCGTTCGCTCAAGGCTTCGAAGAGCGCATCCTCGTCGACGATCCCGCCCCTCGCGGTATTGATCAGATAGGCGCCTGGTTTCATCAACGCGAGCTCGCGCGAACCGATCAGGTTCCGCGTCCGGTCGGTCAGCGGGCAGTTGATCGAGACGAAGTCGGACGCGCCCAGCAGCTCGTCGAGGGGGACGAGGCGGACGCCCGTCTCTCGGGCGACCTTCGCGTCGACGTACGGGTCGAACGCCAATGGGGGTTTCATGCCGAAGCCGTCGAGGTGCGTGACGAGCTTGCGGCCGATCCCCCCGAGCCCGACCACGCCGAGGGTGCGGTCTCGAAGCTCGGTCCCCATGAGCTGCGAACGGTCGTTCCAGCGTCCTTCCCGGACGAGCCGGTCCTTCGCGCGCACCTGGTGTGTCAGGGCGAGCATCCAGGCGACCGTCGCCTCGGCGACGGAGTGGTCCACCGCGCCCGCCGTGATGAAGGCCACGACGTCGGCCTCGGTACACGCGGCGACATCCACCGCGTCATAGCCGACGCCGAACCGGCCGACCGCCAGCAGGCTCGTTGCGTCGGACACCGTCCTCGCGGTCACGGCCGGGGTCAGGACGATGACCCCCCGCACATCCGCGAGTTGCTCCGGCGCGATCTCCGGACGATGCTCGGCGAAGGCGGACGTCTCGATGCGAGGGTCCCCCTCGAAGGCGCCGAGGCCGAGGTCCTTGTAGCGAGGGGTCCCGTCGGGGCCGTAGAAGTCGGCGGTCAACGCGACGCGAAACCGCCTCGGAGTGACGTCGGCGCTCATGGGTTCGTGCTCCCCGGGGTCGCTTGACAACGCGATTCGTCCATGACGATCCGGTCGGGCATGTCCCCCGCATAAACCCAGATCATCGCCATCGGCCCATTGGATTCGTTGATGAAATAGTGGCAGCGGCCCCGAGGCACCAGCGCCGTGTCGTTGCCCGAAAGCTCGTGACGCCTCCCCTCGACGACGCAGGTGGCGGTCCCCTCGATGATCGTGATCGACTCGTCGAAGTCGTGGCGATGGCAAGGGAGCCGCGACCCGGGCTGGAACCGGCCGTAGCCGCCGCAGATCCCCCGCGCCCCGAGCGTCGCGTTGAAGTAGTCCTGGAAGAGCGCCCCCGAGTTCAGCTCGAACTGGTCCTCCCGCGCATTGCGACGGACGCGCTCGGCGCCATCGACCCCTTTCGACTCATCAGGCATGACCGATGCCGGGAAGATCCCGAGCGAGGCGCGCTCCACCGGAACCTCGTCGTTCAGGGCGACGTGGAGCGTGATCGGATCACGGTCCGACGAATTGACGACGCGACGAGATAGGCCCCTCGGGATGAAGAGATTATCGAGCGCACGGAGTCGATAGCGCCGACCTTCGACGTCGACGAAGGCCTCGCCCGACAGCACCGTGACGGCCTCGCCGCAAGGGCGCGTGCGATAGGGCCACTCGCCTCCCGGCGCGATCGTGACGAGCCCCGTGAAGAGGTCGCGCGCCCGATTGTCCGCACCGACGAGCGGACGGATCTCGACGCCCGGCCAGGGCGATTCGGGGGCCGAATCCCCGACGCGCCGGATCGCCTCGACCCGGTCGTGAGGCCCGGGTTCGGGGGGCGGAGGCGCGAGGTCTGGGCCGATCGCCGCGGCCTTGCCGACGCGCGTGAGCGAGTCGGCAAGGCCGCGGATCAGGAGGCCCATGTCCATGCCGAGGCCGAGCAGGCGGAACCCCTGGTCGCGCCTCAGGGCCAGGTCGTCGGGGCTGGTCGCGACGACGCCGCAGGACTTGCCGTGCCGTCGGATCGTGTCCTTGATCGCGAGCAACGACTCGGCCACGCCGGGCCCTTCCCAATGGCCGGGAAAGCCGGCACTCGCGGAGTAGTCGGCCGGCCCGATCTGGAGGATCTCGACGCCGGGCACCTCGCAGATCGCCTCGATGTTTCGCCCGGCCTCGACGGTCTCGATGATCGGGACGACGAGGACGTGGTCGTCGGCCTCGAGCGTGTGTTGCACCAGGCCTCGTCCCCAGGCCGTCGCGCGCTCGGCGCCGATGCCTCGGGTCCCCGCGGTCGGATACCTCGCGTGCGCCACGGCCCGGCGCAACTGGTCGGCCGACTCGATCCAGGGGAGCACCACGCCGTCGGCGCCGACGTCGAGGGCCCGCTTGATCAGCGCCCCGTTGGTCTCGGCCAGGCGGACGAGCACGACCGTCCGGCTCCGGACGGTCGCCCGGATGTGGCCGACGATGTCGCGCCAGTCGAGGTGCCCGTGCTCGGCGTCGACCACGATCCAGTCGAGCCCGAGCGCCACGGCGGCCTCCGCGACGCTCGGCGACTCGAGCGTCACCCAGAGCCCATACGCGGGCTCGTCGGAGAAGAGCTTGCGCCGGAGTGCACGAATTGCCTTGATGTTCATCGATAGGATCCTTGGGCCTGGGCTTCGCCGACGATGATCGGGATGCCCCGAGCCGGGCCTCGCGGGTCCGAGTGTATCGCCCCCGACACCCTCGAGCAACGGCGTCCGGCGCCCGCCGTCATTCCCCTCCGCCTCCGCCCTCGAACCCCGCGACGGGGCGTGACCTCGCACGAAGGGCTGGTGCGTCACGCGCCGAACTCAGGCCCCGAAGGTCCTCGTGCGAGTCGGCTGGCGCTGCGAAAAGCCGCGGAAATCCCCGCAAATCCACCCCAATCGCCCCGGTCAGCACCACGGAAGGCTCCCGGGGCTCGCGGGACGAAACCCTCGTCTCGACAAAATGTTTTCATGTTCTCCCGAAGAAACTCCACGCGAATTTTGACCTTTCGCCGGCCCCTCGTGACGAAGGTGCGGGCACCTCGCGTGCGTTTGCACGAAATCGCGCGAAGATGTCTCTTTCCCGCACCCCTTGGTCTGATATATTGACCAATGATACTCCGCAAGATCGGCTTTCGCGTGCCGATCGTCGAGGTTTCCTTTTTGGAAGAGGGTCCGAAACATGGCCGTGAAAAAAGCTGCGGGTTCGAAGAAAACCCAGGAAGGGTCGACCTCCAAGCCGAAGCCCGAGGTCAAGAGCACGGCGAAGAAGGCGGCATCACCCAAGGCCGCCGCCCCCAAGGCGGCCGCCCCCGCGAAGGCCACCGCTCCGGCGAAGGCCGCCGCACCCGCGAAGCCGGCCGCCCCCACGCCGGCCCCGGCTGCCGCGAAGCCGGCGGCCACCAAGAAGGCCGCGGTCAAGAAGGCCGCCCCGGCGCCGATCAAGCTCTCGGCCAGCCAGACCGAGATGCTCAAGAAGATCGGCGGCGTCGAGGCCCCCGGCTACCTCAGCGAGAAGAAGGCCGAGCTCCGGACCATCGAAGCCCTCCAGGAACGCAAGCTCATCAAGCGGGGAGCGAAGAACAAGGAAAAAGGTACATACCATTACCTGATCTCGAGCGCCGGCAAGAAGCACCTCGACACCCAGGCCAACGCGGCGAGCGCCTGACCTCGGCCCACCTCGACGACCACCCCTCCTGAAGCAGGCGACGACCCTCACCCAACTCGCTCCCTCCCGGGGCCCTTCCCCGGCGGGGAGCGTTCTCGCTTCCCGGCCTCGCGATCGACCCGAGCCCTCCTCACCGGGAGGAGCCGAGACCGGCGAGAGGGACCAGGCTCAGTCGGGACAGCGACAGAGGAAGCATCGACGCTTCGGAATATTCTGCGGCGAAATCACCTCGACGGGATAACGATCGAGGCCGAGGCGAGGGACTAACCACGAGTTGTCGTAGAGATTCTGGTCGAAGATGCTGCGGCTCATGACCTCTCGGGCGATGTAGCGACTGGCCGGCTTCCCGACGCGGATCAGGGGATAGTGGCCGCGGCCGAAGATCGGATCGACGGCGGCCACGGCGTGGATGCAGTCGCTGACGAGCAGGTTGCTCGGCGTGCTGATCGCCCGATACTTCGCGGCACCGCTGTCGAGGATCTGGGCGACCTTGAGGGAACGCTCGTAGATTGGTCGGGCCACGATGAAGGGCCCCCACATCGTCACGTGTTCGCCGTCCTTGAGCACGGCGTCGAGCGTCCCGTAGAGGTCGAGGTTGACCCCCTGCTCCGGGAAGGGGCTCCACGTGCGGACGTCGAGGCTCGCGGGGAGCCAACTGATGGTCTGGAACTCGAGGGCCCGGGACGACGGGTCGACTCCCTCGCCTTCCGCCTTGATGAATGTCGCCCAGGTGTGCGTGTACCGCAGCTGTTTCGGGCGCGACTGCGACCCGAAAATCATCAAATAATAATTCGTCTCCGCTTTGAGTGGGGTCGTCCACGACGAGATCACCCCGAAGCCCAGCACCGCGGCGACGAGCCACCGAGCCTTGACCGTGCGCATCCGAGCCCTCGCGATCTCCTCGACGATCTCCGGCCAGTCGACGCCATCTCCGATATCGGCTCGATCCCCCTACCGGACCCCGAGATACGGGACACTTCGACCAGCGGGCGGCGGCGAAACCGTCACGATCCGTGCCCCCATACCGACTCTCGGCCGGGTCGTCGTTTCGAGTAAACTACCTCCGAATGGTTCCGAATGGCCGCGGAGGTCTCCATCCATGTCGCGAGCGGCACAGTCTGGCTCGAACCCTTCGGACGTCTCGGACGACCGCTGGGACGCGCTCCAGTGGGTCTCCCTCGAGTACTACCTGCGCCAGACCAACCACGCGAACGGACTGATCGCGGACAAATCGATGGCGGGATCTCCTTCGAGCATCGCCGCCGTCGGGATGGCCTTGGCGACGGCGCCGCTCGTGGTCGAGCGGGGCTTCCTCCCCCGCGAGGAGGTGGTGCGACGCGTGCTGATCAAGCTCCGGTTCTTCCACGAGAGCCCCCAGGGGCCCGAGCCCGACGCGACCGGCTATCAGGGGTTCTACTACCACTTCCTTGATATGCAGACCGGCCGCCGCGTCTGGCAGTGCGAGCTCTCGACGATCGACTCGGCCTTCCTGCTGGCCGGGATGCTGACCTCCGCCGCCTACTTCGATCGCGAGACCGAAGCCGAGGCCGAGATCCGCGCCTTGGCCGATGCGATCTACCGACGCGCCGACTGGGCCTGGGCCGCCGACGGAGGGCCGACGCTCTCGCACGGCTGGAAGCCCGAGAGTGGGTTCCTCCCCTATCGATGGACCGGCTACGACGAGTCGCTTCTGCTGGAGATCCTCGCCCTCGGCTCGCCGACGCACCCGTTGCCCGACGAGAGCTACGCCGCCTATACCTCGACATACCACTGGAAGCAGCTCTACGACCAGGAGGTCCTCTACTCGGGCCCGCTTTTCACGCATCAACTCTCCCACATCTGGATCGATTTCCGAGGGATCCAGGACGCGTTCATGCGCGATCACGCGATCGACTATTTCGAAAACAGTCGGCGCTCAACCTATATCCACCAGGCCTACGCGATCAGCAACCCGCTCCAGTTCGAAGGCTACGGCCGGAACTGCTGGGGGATCACCGCCTGCGACGGCCCGGGCTGGCTCACGAGGAAGTTGAAGGGCGTCGAGCGCCACTTCTTCGACTACCAGGCCCGCGGCGCCCCCTACGGCCCCGACGACGGCACGATCGCCCCCTGGGCGGTGGTCGCCTCACTCCCGTTCGCACCCGAGATCGTGGGGAAGGCCATCGCATACTTCGAGCACACCAACTGCGGGATGACCGAAGACTACGGCTTCCGCTCGAGCTTCAACCGGACCTTCCCCATCGACGGCGCCGACTGCGGCTGGGTCTCCCCCTACCGCTTCGGCCTCGACCAGGGGCCCATGGCCCTGATGATCCAGAACTACCGCAACGGCCTGATCTGGGACCTGATGAAGCGCTCCCCTCCCATCGTCGCCGGCCTCCGCCGCGCGGGGTTCACCGGAGGCTGGCTCGAGGCCCCACCCTCACCAGTCGTCTGAAGAGTTGGAGGCCGATTGTCGCCCTCGGAGCCGATTCCGAACGGCTTCGTTGCCATGTCCGAAAACGGCGAGATCGCACGCCGTTGGGCGTTACAATTCGGGCATGGAACCGAACCACGAGAACTGCTATCGGGCCCTGTCGACTCGCGACGCGAGGTTCGACGGGATCTTCTTCGTGGGCGTGACGACGACGGGGATCTACTGCCGTCCCGTCTGCCCGGCAAGGACTCCTCGGAGCGAGCGCTGCCGTTTCTTCCCCGGGGCGGCGGCGGCCGAGCAGGAGGGGTTCCGCCCCTGTTTGCGATGTCGGCCGGAGCTCGCGCCGGGGAGGGCGTCGGTCGACGCCGTGGGCCGCGTAGCCCGTGCCGCGTCGTCGAGGATCGAGGCAGGGGCCTTGAACGGCGACAGGTCGCTGGAGGACCTCGCGGATGAGTTCGGGCTCAGCTCCCGGCAGTTGCGCCGGGTCTTGAAGCAGGAGCTGGGAGTTAGCCCCGTCCAGCTCGCCCAGACGCACCGCCTCCTGCTGGCCAAGCAGCTCCTGACCGAGACCCGCTTGCCGATCATCCGGGTCGCGTTCGCCAGCGGTTTCGACAGCCTCCGTCGATTCAATGCCGTCTTCCAGAACCATTACCGAATGCCTCCGAGCCGATTCCGAAAGTCACTCGAGGCAACCCCCGACGAGGAACCGCTCCGGCTCCAGGTGGCCTACCGCCCTCCGTTGGCCTGGGGAACCCTGCTCCAATTCCTCTCCCGCCGCGCGATCACCGGGGCGGAATGGGTCTCTGACGATAGCTATGCCCGGACGGTCGCCTATGGTTCCCATAAGGGATGGCTGAGGGTGACGCCCGGCCGCGCCCCGAACACGCTCTTGGTCGAATTCGCCCCCGCGCTCGCACCGGTGTTGGCACCAATGCTCGCCCGGGTCCGCCACCTCTTCGACCTCAACGCAAGGCCCGACGTGATCGCGATGCACCTGGGCGGCGACGAGAGGATCGGACTCGCGGTCGGCCGATGCCCCGGCCTGCGCGTGCCGGGGGCCTTCAGCGGCTTCGACTTCGCCTGGCGGGCGATCCTGAATCAACGGATCTCCGTCTTCTCGGCGACGACGGTCGCCAGGCGCCTCGCGACCGAGTTCGGCGAGCCGATGGAGACCCCATTCCCGGAGCTGACGCGCCTGGCCCCGACCCCCGAGCGGATCGCCGAGGTCGAGATGGAGGACCTCGCCCGACTCGGGATGACCCAAGACCGTGCCCGGACCATCAAGGCATTGGCCGGGGCCGTCGCCGACGGCCAGATCCGCCTCGAACCCGGCGCCGATCCCGAGGCGACGAACGATCGGCTCATGAGCATCTCCGGGATCGGCGAATGGACGGCCCAGGCGATCGCCATGCGGTCCCTTGGCTGGCCCGACGCCTTCCCCCACGGCGACCTCGGCCTCCTCCGGGGCCTGGGCGAAACATCCCCCTCGAAGTTGCGGGCGATCGCCGAGCCCTGGCGCCCCTGGCGGTCCTACGCGGTCATGCACATCTGGAACGGGCTCGAGGCCCCTCCCATCCCCAAGGAGTCCTGAAGATGACGTCGCAGGCATCGACCCTCTACACGATCTCCGAGAGCCCGATCGGCGATCTCATGCTCACATCCAACGGTGATGCACTCACCGGGCTTTACATGGAGTTGCACAAGGGCGGCCCCGCCATCGAAGCTTCCTGGCAACGCGACGACGAGGCCTTGAGGCCGATTGCCGAGGCCCTCTCGGCCTACTTCGCGGGCGATTGCCGACGCTTCGACTTCCCGTTGTCGCTCCGAGGGACCGAATTCCAGCGGAAGGTCTGGGAGGCCCTCCTGTCGATCCCGTACGGCGAGACGACGACCTTCATGGAGATCGCCCGACGCATCGGGGCCCCTCGAGCCGTCCGAGCCGTCGGCGCCTCGGTGGGGCGGAATCCCGTCTCGATCATCGTCCCTTGCCACCGCGTCGTCGGCTCGTCGGGCAACCTCACCGGATTCGCCGGCGGCCTCGAACGCAAGCGTTGGCTGCTCGAGCACGAGCGGGACACCCACCTCGGCCGAACGGCACTCCCCGGCTTCTCGGCCGTGATCCCCTCGGGCCGCGTCGCGGCGGGGGTCACGCGATGACCGTCCTCGAGCGCCTCGGCGGGCTCGACTGGGAAAGTCTTGGTCGCGACCTGGACGAACGCGGCTACGCCCAGACTCCTCGCGTCCTGACCGCCCAGGAATGCGAGTCGCTCGCGGCCCTCTACGACGGCGGACCGTTCCGGAAGAAGGTCGAGATGGCCCGGCACGGGTACGGCGAGGGCGACTACCAGTACTTCGACCACCCGCTACCGGGGATCGTCGCGGACCTTCGCGACGGCCTCTATTCTCCCTTGGCCCGGGTCGCGAACCGCTGGGCCGAGGCCCTGGGCCGAGAGGACACGTATCCCGCCACGCTCGGCGAGTTCCTCGCGCGATGCCGGGAGCACGGGCAGAGCCGGGCGACTCCGTTGATGCTCCGCTACGAGGCCGGCGGCTTCAACTGCTTGCACCAGGACCTCTACGGCGCCATCGCCTTCCCGCTCCAGGCGGTCTTCCTCCTGAGCCGCCCCGGCGACGACTTCACCGGGGGCGAGTTCCTGCTCGTCGAGCAACGCCCGCGCGCCCAGTCCCGCGGCGAGGCCATCGCGATCGGCCAGGGTGAGGCGGTGATCTTCACCACTCGCGAGCGGCCCGTCTTCAAGGCCAGTCGCACCTCCAAGGTCAATGTCCGCCACGGCGTGAGCCGCATCCGCTCCGGCCACCGAGTCACCCTCGGCATCATCTTCCACGACGCGGAGTAAACCGCCCCCTCGTTTACCCTCCGCGATCGCCCGGCGAGAACTTCACCGAGCCGGGGTTGATGAGCGTCTGCGTTTCCTTGATCAATGACGAGAACTTGAGGACGGTGAGCGTGAACTCGGTCAGGGCCTCCCGACCCTCGGGGCAGACCCAGGCGTAGAGGTCCCCGGACCGGCCGACGTAGCAGGCGTCCTTCGGCACGTCCCTCTTACGACCCGTGTGGAACCAACCGGCGGGGATCTTTGCGAGGTCGCGCCGGATCATCTCGAGCTTGCGCTGGACATTCCTCGTCAATGGCGATCGGTCCGCATTCGTCGGGACGTAGAACCCATCATCGTTCGTCGTGACCACCCGGCTGTCGAGCTCTCGGACATTGCGGCTCGCGCGTGATTCGTACTCGAAGAAGAGGTCCGACTCGTCGCGGAGGTCGGCGTTGGAGGCGATTTGCGCCTTGAGGTCGTGCGCCAGCTCTTCGAGGAACTCCGGGTCGGGCATGTCGGCCGCGCCTTGGGCACGGCGATAGGCGATGCGGAGCAGCCGGAGCTCGGCGGCATCGATCACCGGCTCCATCCCCCACTGGGCGACGACCGTCCTGGACCCAAAGAGCTGCGGCTGCGTCGACACCGGCGGCCCGAGATCCACCAAGGCCCCGCCCGAGAGCGAGTCGGTGATCTGCGACGTCCCCTCCTTGAGATTGACGTGCCAGGGGAGCGTCGCCGGATTGACCGTGAATTGCGCCAGGTTGTCGAGCACCTGCTGATATTGCAGATCCGGCAGCGTCGACGCTTGGTTGATCGTCCTCTGACGCAGGCGCCCGTTCATGCACCCGGTCGCGCAGGCCAGACTCGCGACGAAGATTATCCAGACGAGGCGCATGGCAATTCCAACAGGTCACGTCGCACCGTTTCTATGGATTGTATCGACAGGCTGAGGATGAAACGTGAGGGTCGCCGGCTGCAGGATGCCTGGACACATCGACTTCGAGAAGAGGTCGAGCCTCTGGCGAGATATCTCGAAGGAAAGACGATTGGCCGCTATGGTATCGCCCAAGACGGCTGCTTCGGTGTCCATGACTCGATCCTCCAAGTCGAGCTCTTGAAGCCCTTGTTGGCTCGATTCGGGGCCGATAGAGTGGCTCGCCTGGTCCCGCGGATCAATTTGCGGGCGAGTAGCCCAAATGGTCCAGGAGTGGCGAACGCCATCCGCGTCTCTCCGCATTTGGCTGACAGACCGGCTTCCGCGCATTGCCGAGCTCGAGAAGCAGTGCACGACGACCACGGCGCCGGTCCCTCCAAACCCCAGGCTTGAGGACGAGAACCTTCGCGGTCTGATCATCCTCCTTTCCGCCCACTTCCAAGGATTCTGCCGCGATCTCTGCACGGAATGCACCATGATTCTCTCCGCAAGGATCAGGAACCCTTCCATAAGGAGCTTGTTCCAGGAACAGTTCACCGCAAACCGCAAACTCGATCAGGGCGACCCGAATCTGGGAAACATCAGGAAGGACTTCGAGCGATTCGGCTTCACCCTCGACCTCCCGAGGGCCGACCCCGGCAACAATCCTCGAAGAATCACTCACCTTTCAAGCTTGAACCAACTCAGAAATGTGGCCGCACATCACGGGAATGTCCCTTCGGGAGGGATCCCGGACCTGGCGACGATCCAAGCCTGGAGGAATTCTTGCGAAGGCCTGGCGACCTCGCTTGACGGGGTGATGTACAATGAGTTGCTTGGATGTTTCAACAAACGCCCGTGGAAACCGTAGGATGGGGGCGGATAGGGCAAAGACGCCCAATACCAAAGCAACCACTTCCTTCAAACTCGGCGACTACGTCCGGATCAAGGATTTCGCCGGACAGGTTGGCCGCATCACCGAACTGAGGGGTCCCCTCGGGCCGGGTGGAGCGCCCGTCTACCGCGTCAAGCTCCCAAAGAAGCCGCGAGCCTCCTACATCGAGCTCCTGGGCGAGCAGCTCGAATCCTTGCCTAGCAGCGGCAAAGAATCTTGAGCAGGACGACACGAATCTCAACCGAAGGGGCAGGGAGCATCTGAAGCCTCTCATACCAGCCTTCGGTATAGCGTCCCGTGTACGCCGACTTTCTTAAAAAGAATTTGCCTGTTCTTTTATTCACAACCCAAATTTATCTGAATATCGAGATCCGATCCTCACGTTTCACCAATGATTCGAGACGCCGACCATCTCCTGATCGCGATGCCGACCGGAAGGCTCTGTCCATTGACGTGAGGGACCGAGGGCGATAACCACCAACGAACCTGGTTCATTATCGCGGCCAGTGACGCACGCCCCTCCACACCTGCCATCACGTCACAGTGCGTCCGCCAGTTATCATGTGGGCCCCTGTGCCTTGTTGCCGGATGTTCGAGGTGGGTTTGGTCATCCCCTCGCCCTCGAGGAATCGAGGGCGTGAGCCTGACAACTCCGGCGGACGATTCGACGGCGCGGGAAGGGTCTGGCCTTCGGCCAAGGGCAGGCATAGACTACTCCTCCGGAAGCCCATCCGAAGTAGGGGATAGCGTTCATCCGGGAAGGATGTCATTGGAGGAAACATGGCCGACGAAAACGGTTGCCCGGTGATGAACGGGACGCAACGACACAGCACGACCGGGGCCCGGTCGAATCGGGATTGGTGGCCGAATCAGTTGAGGGTGGAGATCCTCCACCAGAACTCCCCCCTGGCCAACCCCATGGGTCAGGAGTTCAACTACGCCGAGGAGTTCAAGAAGATCGACCTCGACGCCCTGAAGGCGGACCTCGAGGCGGTGATGACGACCTCGCAGGACTGGTGGCCGGCCGACTACGGCCATTACGGCCCGCTCTTCATCAGGATGGCCTGGCACAGCGCCGGCACGTACCGCACCTCCGATGGCCGGGGCGGAGCTGCCTCCGGCACCCAGCGCTTCGCGCCGCTCAACAGTTGGCCCGACAATGCGAGCCTCGACAAGGCCCGGCGGCTGCTCTGGCCGATCAAGCAGAAGTATGGACGCTCGCTCTCGTGGGCCGACCTGATGGTCTTCGCCGGGAACGTGGCCCTGGAGTCGATGGGCCTCACGCTGTTCGGGTTCGCCGGCGGTCGCGAGGACGTCTGGGAGCCGGAAGCGGACATCAACTGGGGCGGGGAGATGGAGTGGCTCGGGGCCGAGCGTTACGAGGGCGATCGGCAGCTCCAGAAGCCCTACGGCGCCGTCCAGATGGGCCTCATCTACGTGAACCCCGAAGGGCCCGACGGCAAGCCCGACCCGGTCGCCGCCGCGAAGGATATTCGCGAGACCTTCGGCCGGATGGCCATGGACGACGAGGAAACGCTGGCCCTGATCGCCGGCGGCCACACCTTCGGCAAGGCCCACGGCGCCGCCAACGCCGCCAAGTACTGCGGCCCCGAGCCCGAGGGGGCCGGACTCGAGGAGCAAGGGCTCGGCTGGGCGAACAGCTTCGGGACCGGGAAGGGCGGTGACGCGATCACCAGCGGCCTGGAAGGCGCCTGGACCAACAACCCGGTGAAGTGGGACAACGGGTTCTTCGAGAACCTCTTCGGCTACGACTGGGAGCTGACGAAGAGCCCCGCGGGTGCGTTCCAGTGGACGCCCAAGGAGGCGTCGGCGCAGGGGACCGTGCCCGACGCGCACGACCCGGCGAAGCGACACGCCCCCATCATGTTCACGACCGACCTCGCCCTGCGGATGGACCCCATCTACGCACCGATCTCCAAGCGCTTCCACGAGAACCCCGACCAGTTCGCCGAGGCCTTCGCCAAGGCCTGGTACAAGCTCACGCACCGCGACATGGGCCCGGTCTCACGACTCCTCGGCCCGCACGTCCCCCCGGCTCAGCTCTGGCAAGACCCGATCCCCGACGTCGATCACGAGTTGGTCGGTGCGGAGGACATCGCCCAGCTCAAGGCCAAGATCCTCGCCTCCGGCTTGACCATCCCGCAACTCGTGTCGACCGCCTGGGCGTCCGCGTCGACCTTCCGGGGCAGCGACAAGCGAGGCGGGGCCAACGGGGCCCGGATTCGCCTGGCCCCCCAGAAGGATTGGGAGGTCAACCAGCCGGCCGAGCTCGCGAAAGTCTTGCAGACCCTCGAGTCCATCCAGAAGGGTTTCAACGACGCCCAGTCCGGCAACAAGAAGGTCTCGCTCGCGGACCTGATCGTTCTGGGCGGCGGTGCGGCCATCGAGGCCGCCGCGAAGAAGGCCGGTCACGATATCGAGGTCCCCTTCACGCCGGGTCGTACCGACGCGTCGCAGGAGTTGACCGATGTGGAGTCCTTCGCCGTCCTCGAACCGACGGCCGATGGGTTCCGCAACTACCAGCGCAAGGGCGACGAGCGCCCGGCGCCCGACCTCCTGCTGGATCGGGCGCGCCAACTGACGCTGAGCGCTCCCGAGATGACGGTACTGGTCGGCGGCCTGCGTGCCTTGAATGCGAACTTCGGGCAATCGGCGCTCGGCGTCCTCACCAACCGCCCCGGGACCCTGACCAACGACGTCTTCGTGAACCTGCTCGACATGGGCACGGAGTGGCGGAAGTCGCCCGTCTGCGAGCACTTCTACGAAGGTCGCGACCGCCGGACGGGCCAGGTCAAGTGGACCGGCACCACCGTCGACCTCGTCTTCGGCTCGAACTCCGTGCTCCGGGCCGTCGCCGAAGTTTACGCCTGCGGAGATTCACTGCCGGCGTTCCTGGGCGACTTCGTGTCCGCATGGACCAAGGTGATGAATCTCGATCGCTTCGACCTGGTCGGGAAAGCCTGATCGAGGTCGGTTGTCTTCCCTAACCGATGCCAATCGGTGATCGGGCTTGATGTGCGTCGCCACCCGACTCTGGGGATCACGCACTTCAGCCCGATCACCGTTGTGTGGCCTGCCGGAGCACGTCGATGAGGCATCCCGTCGATCGCAGGGGCGTCCTACGACGCGGTGTCCTGTTCCTGTTCTGTGCGGGCCTTCTCTTGCCGGCCGCCTCCGCGTCCGGTCAGGGAGACGCGCCCCGCGTCGAGGGCCAGACGCCGAAGGTCCATTCGGCGCGAGTTACGATCCTCTCCACGATGCTGGCCGACACCAAGGGCCTGGGCGAATGGGGCTTCGCCGCCCTGGTCGAGGCCGATGGCCGTCGGTTGCTGTTCGACACCGGCGCCCGCCCCGACACCGTCCTGACCAACGCTCGCGAGCTCGGCGTCGACCTCTCCGAGGTGACCGAAGTCATCCTCAGCCACCACCATCGCGATCATACCGGGGGCCTGCTGACCCTCCGACGTGCCTGGATGAAGGACCATCCTCGGGCGCTCTCGCGCAGCTACGTGGGCCGCGGCATCTTCCTCCCCCGTCCCAGGGAAGGCGGCGGAGATACGAACGAGACCCTGACCATGAAGGCGCCCTACGAGGCGACCGGCGGGAGTTTCGCAACAGTGAGCGAGCCGACGGAGATCGGCCCCGGGATCTGGCTGACGGGGCCGGTCCCCCGCAAGCACCCGGAGCGGAACTGGAGCGGCCGTGGCCGGGTCCAGACCCCCGAGGGACTGGTCGAGGACACGATCCCGGAGGATATGTCGTTGGTCCTCGACACCGAACAAGGGCTCGTCGTGGTGACCGGCTGCGGCCATTCCGGCGTGATCAATACATTAGAATTCGCCGAAGAGAAGATCCGCAAGGCCCCGATCGTCGCCGTCGTGGGCGGCCTGCACCTGTTCGACGCCGACGGCGTCACCCTCGACTGGACCGCCGGCAAGCTTCGGGGAATGGGGCTCCGTCACCTGCTGGGCGCCCACTGCACGGGTATCGAGGCCGTGCACATCCTCCGGGATCGCTTGGGCCTGGATCGACGGGCCTGTGTGGTCGGCGCGGTCGGGTCGGGCTTCGACCTTGATGGGGGCATTCGGCCTGGCACGATCGCCCATTGATGCCCGGGCTCGAACGCGTCTGGAACGGTTTCCAATGATTCCTGGCGCTTGCCAGTTGGAATGCAAGGGGTGAAGCCGGGGTGGCCGATGCGTCGCTCCGTTCCGACCTGGCCACCCTCGTCTCATCCCACGACGATCCTTCGAGGGGTCGTCGCCACACCCCCGTTTACGACGGGCGATCCCGCGAAGGCGCCAGTATCGAACCCCCTACGGATTCGGGCATCGCCCGATCAAGGGCGGTCGGGGGGATGCGGACCACCGGGACCTCCTCCAGGGCCACCGCGGCGACGACCACCGCCGGGAGGGCCGCCACCAGGGGGACCGAAGCCGCCGGGGCCTCGGTCACGCATCTGCTTGAGGCGCTGCTTTTGCTCGTCGTTCAGGATCGAGTCGAGCTTCGCGTCGACCTCTTTCTGGAGGTCGGCGAGCTTGGCCTTCTGGTCGGCGTCGAGCCTCAGGGCCTGCTGCAACATCGGTGGCAAGACCTCGCCGGGGCGGGGCATGCCTCCCATGAATCCGCCGGGACCACCGGGACCTCTCGGAGGGCCGCCGGGGCCGCCGGGGCCTCCCGGAGGGCCGAACCCGGGAGGGCCGTCTTCGTCGTTCGACTCTTCCTTGGCCTCGAGGGCGGCGAGTTCCGCTTTCGTGACAGTCCCGTCCTTGTTGGTGTCGGCCCGGCCGAAGAGGCGGATGAGGCGGTCGTCGGTGATCTCGGCCTTGGTCAGCGTCCCGCTCTTGTCGGCGTCGAACTCCATCATCCTCGTCACGAGGTCTCCGTCAGGCTTCGCGCCAGGCGGCTGGGCCTGCGCGATCGCGGCGACGGACAAGATCCCGCATGTCAAAACGATCCCCGATATCGTCCGCATGAACCCTCCCGATGTGTTTGGACGTTGGTCGATCGAATCCGGTCGGTAGAGTCTGACTCTCAGCGGGCGTCTCGCCTCGACCCGAAGGAGCGTTCGTCCGGAGTTCGCCCGAGGATGATGTCGAAGCGGGCGGCCAACTCGCCGATCTTCGAGTCTTTGATGGGCGTGAAGTCGGTCATGAGCAGCTCTCGGTCGAAGACGCTGATGCCCCCGCGCACGACCCCGTCGATCTCGTTACCCGGGTGCCCGGCGATGTTGATCTGGGTGGTGAGCAGCTCCCGGTCCCCCTTCTTCACCTTGACGTGGATGTGCGGGGCAGGGCGGCCCGGGTAGGGGACCGGCTTGATCGTGCGGAAGCGGTACTCGCCCGTCGACGCCGTCGTGAACCGGCCGAAGCCCTGGAAGTGGCTGTCCTGCTGGTCCTTCTTCCCTTCGCTGTCGGCCGAGTGGAGGTAGACCGCGTTCGCGTCGCACTGCCAGATCTCGATCGTGGCATCTCGGATCGGGCGGCCGCTCGAGTCGAGGATCCGGCCGCTCAGATGGGTGATCTCGCCGACGGCCGGGGTCGTGGAGTCTCGGATGATGATCAGGTCGTTGTCGGTGTCCAGCGGGAGGTGATCCAGGTAGAACGGCCCCTCCGTTCGCTCCGGCGTCAACGCGAGTTGTTCGGCGAAGAGCCCGCGGGTGGTGAAGAACGCCGCGGTGGTCGTGAGAGTGCCCAGGCAATGGCGGCGCGATCGAGAGAAGTGAACACCCATCGAATGACCCTCCTTCGGTTCGGAGACCCGCCCGAGTGCGCCTCGACCACGGATCTCGACCCCGCGAGCGATTGTAGAAGCCCCGCATTCGACGTTCTGTATAGCTTCGTCAAGCGTCCCGATCGGGTCCCCGGTTGATGATCAACGACTCCATATCGGGCTAGAAACAGCCACGGTTGGAACGTGGACAAGAAAAGGGGGATTTATTTACATATGCACAGGTTGTCGCGAACAAAAATAGTGATCATTCTATTTTATCTACGCCGATCTGTACCATCTGCGGATCGTCTTCCCTCTCCCTTTCTCAGCCAGATGCCAGGTCATTGGTGCGACTTCGCCGGAGGCTTCCGGCGATAATCGAGGGTTGCGGATTTGATTTCGATATTCCCCTTGAGCTCCTCGACGAACGGCTTGTCGGCGACGACGATTTTCTTGCTCAAATTTTGATACGTGCCGTGCTCGCGGGCGGCTTCGAGGTAGACCGTGTATTCGCCGCCGGGGAGACGCTTCCCACGGTCGTCCTTCCCGTCCCAGATGACCTCGTACTTCCCGGGTGGTCGCGTCGGACGGGCGATCGTGGCGGTAAGCTTGGTCTCGTCGACGCGTCGACGGGCCTGGTCGCCGCGATGCCAGCGCCTCAGCTCGGGGATCCATCGGGAGCCGTGTTCTGTCCCCAGGACCCACAACGTCAGCGTCCGGACCGGGAACCCCTGCTTGTCCTCAACCCAGACGGCGAGGTACGGGCGGTTGTAGTGCCGGATCTTGCCCTCAGGGCGGTTGATCTCGAAGCGGACGAGGAGTTCGAGTTCATCCCACACCGAAGCCTTTTCAGCCTCGTCTTTCGCTCGATCCTTGGACGTCCCGTCCGACGTCGCGCGAGCGAGCAGGGGGCCCGGGGCGACAGATGCGGGCGACGGGGGTGCCGTCTCATAGCGGTCCCAACCCGCACTCCGCGAGACCCTCCCGTCCTGGCCGACGATGGAGCACTCAACGTCCGGGAGCGAGGCCGCCAGACGCAGGCTCGCTTCGACGGGCAGGACGTTGAAGATCGTCGCGAGCGCGTCGGCGTCGGCACCGCGCTCGGCGATGACCGTCGCGGCCACGGTCCGCTCGACGGGGAGGCCAGACTTCGGGTCGAGGATGTGAGAATACCAGCGGCCTCCGATCCGAAAGCCGCGCTGGGAGTTCCCACTGGTGGCGACTGAGCGATCCCGGACCGAGACGTAGGTCAGCGGTTCGGTCGTCTCGGAATCGCCCTTCGGGCGAGCGATGCCGATCGTCTGGGCGGCCGCTCCGGAAACTCGCATGTCGCCGCCGACGTTCAGCAACGCACTACCGACTTCGCCGTCTCGGTCGATCGCGAGGTTGCAGGCCCGCTCGACGATATAGCCTTTTGCGATCGCGTCGAGGCTGAGCGGACACGGCGAGAGTCGCTCGGCCGTACGCTTCGCCATGTCGAGACGCCACGCAGGAGGATCCATGAGCCTCCTCGCCGCGCCGATCTCATCGGCGGTCGGCCGACGGTCCTCCCGAGCGCACATCGACCAGAGCCTCGACAACGCCTCCACCCTCGGGTCGAAGGCACCGCCGCTCGCCTCGCCCCAACGCTCGCTCGCCCCGAGGACCTCGAAAAGCTCGGGGGCAACCTCCGTAGGAGCCTTCGGGAAGCCCAGCCACCGGCGGAACTCGCTCGAAGGATCATAGCCGCTGAAGATCGCCGAGAGCCGGTCGATCTCGCCGAGCACCCGCCCCTCGGCCCGGCTCGCCGCCTCGGGAGAGTCGGCCTCGACCCGGAGCTCCAGCGACGTCCCCATCACCTCCTCACGATGGAAGACGAACGTACCGGCCGGCGCCTCGGATGGTGATCCCAAGCCGTTGAGCAGCGCGGCCAGGGTCCAAGCAATCGTCGGCGATCGTCGAAGCATCGTCAGCCTCTCCTTCGATTCGAGCCCCTTGCCGGGTGGAAAATGCTCACCCTACAAAATCCGGACGATGGGCCGTGACAGTCTCTCGCCACCACACGAAACCGGGGTAGAATCCACATTTCGATCACATCCAAGCCCTCATGATTTTGTATGAAGGGCCGTCGAACGAAAGACCCACGGTGAAACTTGCGACGCCTGACACTGGAGACCGAGCGATGACAGACGCGCCCCAAGGGGGAAAGGGACTCGGAAAGGGCCGGCTCGCCCTGGTCGCGGTCGCGGTCTTCGCGGCGGCGGGCGCGGCGATCTATCTCCAGAACCGGGAGAAGAAAAAGCAGGCCATCGCCGCCACCCTCTGGCAGATCGAGCACGGCGACGAGATCCAGAGTAGCACGGCGATCCGAGAGCTCCACCTCCAGTTGACGACGCCGACGGAATTCCTCGAGATCCTCCCCTATCTCGTCCATCAGATGGATAACGAGTCGGAGGTCGTTCGGGAGGCGGCGGTCACTTTCGTCGGCCAGTGGATCCTCCAGTTCGGATCGAGGGGTTTGATGCTCCAGAAGAAGCGAGAACCGGCGATCGTCCAGCTCTGCCGCAAGGCCCAGGACGTGGTGCTGGCCCGTCTGGACGACTCGTCCCCGGCCGTTCGTACGAGCGTGGCGAATTCGCTCACCTCGATCGCGAGGATCGGCGATTTCGACGTCCCGCCCCCCCAACTCGTCGCGGCTGTCGATGACGAAGCCGAGACAGTCCGGATCGCCGCGAGCCAAGCCCTATCCACATACCGCCAGGGCCCCGAGGCGCTTCTCCCCGTGGCGTTGCGACGCATCCCCACCGAAAGTCCCTTGGTCGCCACGTCGATCGCTAGCAATCTTGGCGGTGTCGATCCCAAGCCTTCGATGCTGCCGGCCCTGATCGAAGGGTTGTCCAGCGAGAACCCGAATGTCCGCTACATCGCCGTTACCGCCATCGGCAACATGGGGACCGCCGGGAGCCCGGCACTCCCGGCGGTTCTTACTCTTCTGCGCAAAGAGATCGACGCACCTCAACCCGGACCCGTCAAAGGCGTGAGCCCGATGTTCGTCGAGGATATCACGGAGAGGGCGGCGGGAGCGGTCGGGGAGATCTGCCCCGACACCGAGCCACCGCCGGAGGCCGTGGATGTCCTCTGCGAAGTCCTGAAACGCCCGAACCAGGCGGCTCAGCTCGCGGCGGCCGGGTCTCTTGGGATCATCGGGCCCAAGGCCGCGACAGCCCTGCCACAGCTCCTCGCGATCTTCGAGGCCCCGAAGCAAAGTCTCGAGAATCGCGACCTCCTGGCCAAGGCCCTCGCCCAGATCGCCCGAGGGACTGCCGACGAGGATCGTGTCATCGCGGCCGTCGCAACCGCCTGGAAGGCGACGGCTCCCGAGAAGCAAGCTCCGGCGGGCTACTATGATTTCAAGGGGACGCTCGCCGCAGTGCTCCAGTCTTTCGGACCAAAAGCCCAACACCTCGTTCCCGAACTCGAGGGATTACCTGCCGCCAAGATCAATGTGAGACTCCGTCGCAGGCAAGACGTGCTGTCGTCCCAAGAAAACCCTCCCGAGTCATGAGAAGGGCGGACCAGTTGAAGACCGGTGGAGTTGGACCGCCCGGATGAACCTTCGAAAACAAGAAGGGGGATGGAGCCATGCTCCATCCCCCTTTGAGCTGCGAAGTCCGCCCCACTCGAGGAGACGGCGTTCGTGACGAACAGCAACGGACGCCCGCGTCGGTGACGTTACTTGCCGGGGATGTTGAGCAATCCTCGGGTGAAGTAGTCGTTGAAGGTGAAGACGATCATGATCGCCAGCCACAGGAACGAGGCGCCGGCGAAGACCCAGATCAGACGTTCGCTGTAGCGGACGTGCATGAAGATCAGGCCGATCATGACCGCCTTGATCACGGCGATCCCGAGCGAGACCGTGAAGTTGAACATGCCCATGTCGACGTACGCCGCCCCCACCGTCACCAGCAGCAGGACCATCAGCGCGGCGTAGACGGCGTAATAGGTCGACTTGGGCAGGACGTGTGCGGTCGTATGTTCGGTCATTTGTGGAGGTCGATGAGATAGAGGAGTGGGAACAGGAACACCCAGACCATGTCGACGAAGTGCCAGTAGAGCCCGGTCATCTCAAGTGGAGTGAAATACTCCGCCGTGAACTTGCCCTTCCTGGCGAGCGCCACCATCCACGCCATGACCCCGATGCCGATGACCATGTGGAAGGCGTGGAGGCCGGTCATGAAGAAGTAGAACACGAAGAAGAGCTGCCCGTGCTGTGCCACGCTGGGGGGCGAGCCTTCGGGGATCTTCAGCTCTTCCGCGTTGAACGACGCGCCGGGGATCAGGTGCTTCTCGTAGTCCTCGTAGTATTCGCTCGCCTTGATCCCGAGGAACATCGACGCCAGGATCATGGTGGCGATCAGGAACCGGACCTGGCCCTTCTGGTCGGCGGTCTGCCCGGCGCGGACCGCGAAGGCCATCGTCAGGCTGCTCGTCAGGAGGACGAACGTGTTGATCGTCCCCCAGAGGATGTCGAGTTGGCGGCTCGCGAGCGAGAACGAGTGGGAGTCGGTGAACCGGTAGACGCAGAACGCCCCGAACAGCCCACCGAAGAACATGACCTCGGTCGCCAGGAAGGTCCACATCCCCAGCGCGGCGCTCTCGTGCTGCTGGCCCATGTCCTCGAAGTGGTGGGCCAGCAGGGGCGAATGGTGATGATCGGCGGCATGTTCAACCATGGACACTGGCGTGCTCCTGCTCCAGGGCACCGGCATGCTCACCGGGTGCATAATCGTAAGGCCGTTCCGGCACGACCGGCGGCTCGTCGAAGTTGAAGGTCGGCGGGGGCGACGGCGACTGCCACTCGAGGCCCTCGGCACCCCACGGGTTCTTGCCCGCGATCGGGCCGTTGTAGAGGGAGAGCAACAGGTAAACGAGGGGCAGGACGTAGCCGACCGCGAGGATCGACGCACCCGCGGTGGACATCACGTTCAGCACCTGGAATTCGGCCGGGTACTCGTAGTAGCGCCGGGGCATCCCGAGGTAGCCGAGGATGAACTGGGGGAAGAAGGTCAGGTTGAAGCCGATGAAGATCGTCAACGCCGCGAGCTTGCCCCAGATCTCGGGGTACATACGCCCGGTGATCTTCGGCCACCAGAAGTGGAGGCCGCCCATGTAGCCCATCACCGCACCACCGACCATGATGTAGTGGAAGTGGGCGACGACGAAGTAGGTGTCGTGCACGTGCACGTCGACCGCGAGCGAGGCCAGGATCAGGCCCGTCAGGCCGCCGATCGTGAACAGGCCGATGAAGCCCAGGGCGTAGAGCATCGGGGTGTCGCCGGAGACCGAGCCCTTGTAGAGGGTCGCCGTCCAGTTGAACACCTTGACGCCCGAGGGAATCGCGACGAGGTAGCTGATGATCGAGAAGACCATCCCGCCGTACATCGACTGGCCGCTGACGAACATGTGGTGACCCCAGACCAGGAAGCCCAGGATCGCGATGCCCATCATGGCGACGGCCATGGCGTTGTAGCCGAAGATCGGGCGCCTCGAGAAGCACGGGACGATCTCGTTGATCACCCCGAACGAGGGGAGCAGCATGATGTAGACGGCGGGGTGCGAGTAGAACCAGAAGAGGTGCTGGAAGAGGATCGGGTCGCCGCCCAGCGCCGGGTCGAAGATCCCGACGTGGAACATACGCTCGAGGCCGACGAGGCCGACCGTGACGGCCAGCACGGGGGTCCCGAGGATCTGGATCAGGCTCGTGGCGTACATCGCCCAGATGAACAGGGGCATCTTCCGCCAGGTCATTCCCGGCGCACGCATCTTGTGGATCGTGACGATGAAGTTCAGCCCGGTGAAGATCGAGGAAAACCCGACGATGAACACCCCGAGCGCGGCGGCCATCACCTGCGTGTTCGAGAACATACTGCTGAACGGCGTGTAGAACGTCCAGCCGGTGTCGACCCCTCCGGTGACCATCGCGTAGAGCGTGAACACACCGCCGAGGATGTAGATGTACCAGCTCGCGAGATTGATCTTCGGGAAGGCCAGGTCCTTCGCCCCGATCATCATCGGCACGAGGAAGTTGCCGAGGACCGCCGGGATCGACGGGATCAGGAAGAAGAAGACCATCACCACGCCGTGCGCGGTGAACATCTTGTTATAGGTATCCGGCTGGATGATGTCCCCGCGCGGGGTCATCAGCTCGAGCCGGACGATGGTCGCCGCCGCCCCTCCCACGATGAAGAAGAGCGTGATCGAGATCATGTACAGGAGGCCGATCCGCTTGTGATCGGTCGTCAGCAGCCACGACTTCAGGGTGTGGCTGGCGTTCAGGTAATTCGGCTGGGCTACTGGTCCGTTCGCCGGAGTGCTCATTGCTCGGATCTCCCATTCTTGCCCAGCGCCTTGATGTAGGCGATGATCTTCAGCAGCTCATCCTCGTTGATCCGCCCTTGGTATGTGGGCATGACCGGCTTGTAGCTGGCCACGACCTGCGAGAGCGGCAGCAGGATCGAGTCGCGGATGTATTTCTCGTCGGCGGTGATGACCTGGCCCCCTTCGAGCGGGACCGCGTGGCCGTACACCCCGTCGAGCAGCGGCGCCCGCACGGTCCCGTTCAGGCCGTGGCAGCCGGAGCAGCCGTACGATTTGAAGAGGGCTGCGCCCGACGTGGCCAGCGTCGTCTGCGTCGTCCCGCTCGAGAGCCATTTCTCGTAGTCGGCCGGCTCCATGACGATGACCGAGCCGATCATCCCCGAGTGACTCGTGCCGCAATACTCGGCGCAGAACAGGTGGAACTTGCCGGTCTTCGTCGGCTGGAACCACATCGAGCTGTACCGGCCCGGGACGACGTCCTGCTTGACCCGGAACGCGGGCACGTAGAAGTCGTGGATCACGTCCTGCGAGGTCATCATCAGCTTGACCGGCTGGCCGAGCGGGATGTGCAGCTCGTTGATCTCACGCTTCCCGTTCGGGTGGTAGAGCTGCCACATCCACTGCCGGCCCACCACGTAGACCTCGGACGCATTCGCGGGCGCCCGGTACATCTCGAAGAAGACCACCGTCGCCGCGGCGAAGATGCCCATCGAGATCACCAGCGGGATCGCGACCCAGAGCACTTCGATCGGCAAGTAGTGGGAGACGGCCCCCTCGCGGTTGGCCGACGAGCCTTTGCGATACTTGATCGCGCAGAAGAGGATCAGCACGCCGATCAAGAGGGTGAAGAAGACGCAGACCCCGAGCTCGCCGAAGTAGACCAAGTCGACTCGATTGGCGATATCGGTCGCGCTTTCGGGGAAAAGAGGAAAATCCCACATATCTCGACAAGTTCCTAAGGAGGTCCCAGTTCTTGCGATCTTCGCCGCCGGATCCGCCCTCCCCCCGGCGCTCGGCGTGGGGTTCGGGAGGGCAGGGCCTTCGCCCCGGCGAGGGCCTTTCGAACCCTCAAATAACGTGTCCGCCCCGTCGCGATCCGGAGGGGCTTTGGCTCACTCGTCCGCGCGGGCGACCTTCCGGCGATCCCGCAAGAGCATCACGCCCATGAACGTCCCGAGGCTCCCGATGGTCGCGACCCCGAGCACTCGGATCATGTTCATCACCGCAAAGTTATACTTCCCGGTCCTCGGGTCGTAGTGGAAGCAGAGCAGTAGGAGTTGGTCGATCGGCGAGCCGATCTTCCGCATCGACGCATCCATCAGGCCGAGCCGGAGGTCCCGCGCCGGGTAGCTGATCCCGTAGAGGTACCGCGAAACCTTGCCTTGCGGCGTCAGGATCATGATCCCGGCCGGGTGGGCGTACTGCTGGCTCTTCGCGTCGTACTCGTACCGAAATCCGACGGTCTTCGCCAGGAGCGCGACCGGTGCCGCCTCGCCGGTGAGGAAGTGCCAACCTTTGGCGGCGTCCTTTCGGCCGTAACGCGCGAGGTAGGCGGACTTCTTCCGAGAGGCGAGCCGGGGGGTCTCCTTCGGGTCGATGCTCACGGTGATGACGTCGAACTCCTTGCCGACGTCGAACGACAACGCGTTCAGGCTCCGCAGGAGCGAGTTGAGCACCTCGTTGCAGAGCATCGGGCACTCGTAATAGACCAGGTTCAGGATCGCCGGCTTGTTGCCGAGGAGATCCTGGAAGCGGACCTTGCGGCCCGCCTCGTCGCGGAGCTCCAGGTCGAGCGGGACCTGGGCACCGAGGTTCTGGTCGAACCCGATCCGGCGGAGCATCCCCGTCATCGAGTCCTGCGCCGGGGCCTGGACCTGCGTCTCCGCGATCGCGGCGGGGGCCGCGACGAGGAGCAAGGCCAGGATTGTGAGGCGGAAGGCGGTGTTCATTGCATCTCGAGGCTGTGAGGGCGGAGGACGGTGACCAAGATCACTTGGGGACCGGGGCTGGTGCAGGTTCCGGAGCCGGGGCCGGGGCCGGGGCAGGTGCCAAGACCGAGGCCGGAGCGGACGAGTTCCGGGCGTTGATCTCGACCTCGGTCTGCGGCCCCTTGCCCTTGGGGACGCCACGTTGAACCACCAGGTCGAGGGCACGTTCGATCGGGATCCGGACGACCCCGCCTTTGCGGTCGACCCAGCCGTAGGTCGAGAGGGTTTCGGCCGATGTCGCACGGACCTTGGCGAGGTCGGCGTAGACGGTCGGCATCGGCGGCGACTCGGGCTTGGTCGCCACGGGCTCGCCGTGCTCGACGAAGAACGCGTAGAGGCCCTTCATCGCGAACAGGGTGATGGCCGTGAAGACGATCAGCAGGATCCCGAAGATCACGATTCCGCGAATGCTCGCGTCGGTGGTCTCGTATCCCGGCCCCCCGTGCGGGTGGGGGGTTCCGTGTCCGGCGTGTTCCATGGTCAGTGTCCTCCCCCGTGCTCGAGGTTCGGTTGGGCATGCCCGTGGCTGTGGTCATGCCCGTGGTGTAGGTGGGCGAGGACGTCCGCGAAGAGCGGGTTGCTCTCGCTCGGCAGCGCGGGGAGGGCGTCGAGGCGGCGGAGGAAGAACGTCCCCCAGAGTCCGCCGACCAGCGCGAACGAACCGAGGACCCCGGCGATCGACGAGATGATCGTCATGAAGCCCTCCGTAGCCACCGGCGCCGCGGCATGGGCCGCATGAGCCCCGTGGGCGGCCGCCTCATGGCCGAGCGGCCAGCCGTAGGCGGGCATCACGATCCAGGTGAGGTCGATGAGCCGCATCACCAGGATCCAGACGGCCACCTTCGCGAGTGACTGGGCGTTCCGCTTCCGGTCGCGACCCAGCAGCAGGAAGAACGGCACGAAGAACTGGAAGAGCATCAGGATCGCCGCGGTCGGCCGCCAGATCCCCACCGACCGGTGGAGATACCAGGGGATCTCTTCCGCGAGGTTGCCGCTATACGTGATCAAATACTGCGAGAATGAGATGTAGGCCCAGAGCATCGTGAACGCCAGCATCAGGTTGCCGACGTCGTGAAACCCTCGGGGGATCGCGATCTTCGCGAACGGCTCGAACGGGGCGAGCCGGGACGCGACGATGACCAGCAACGACAGGGTCGCGAGGACCGCCCCGACGAGGAGCATCGGGCCGTAGATCGTCGAGAACCACATCGGCTCGAGCGTCATCCCCCAGTCCATGAACGCGAACGTCACGGTCAGGAAGTAGAACGCGATGCCGGGGCCGCTGACCGTCTGGAGTCCTCGCGTGGGGGCGGGGCTGGTCGTCTGATCCTGCGCCCGCATCCCGCGCCTCAGGACGGCGGAAACCGCGATCCAGAAGCCGAAGTAGATGGCCGTTCGGATGAGGAAGGCTACCGGATTGAGATACGAAGCCTTCGCCAGGACATGCGAACCCGCAGGCGGGTCAAACCAGGGATAGATCCATTTCATGCCGATCGCGATCGGCAGGAAGAGGAGCGCCATCAGGGGGAGCGTCGAGACGCCGGCCTCGGCAGGGCGTCGGAGGACGAATCCCCAGATGCCGCCGACGAGGTGGTGAAGCAGCAATGCCCCGAGGCATCCCAGCGAGATGCTGATCCAGTAGAGGTAGCCCACCAGGTAGCTCTGGAAGAACCGGCTATAGTCGGTCGCCAGGGCCACGAGGCAGAGGATGCCACCGAGCATGAGCGCCCGCTGGGCGACATGCCGCGCCCGGTCGAACTCCGGGGGCAGGGCGGTCTGAGCGAGGGCGTTCATCGCGCGGCGGCCTCCAGTTTCGTGCGTTCCTCGGCGGGGACGTCCGCGATTCGGGCGTCCTGGCTGAACTGGAGCGCTCGGACGTAGGCGGCGATCGCCCAGCGATCGTCGACCTGGATACGCGAGGCGTAAGAGTACATGGCGCCGTAGCCGTTGGTGATCACGTTATAGATGTGCCCGGTGGGGGCGTCGCGGAGGCGTTGCAGGTGGAACGAAGGGGGCGGCGAGAACCCGCGCTTGACGATCATCCCCTGGCCGTCGCCCGTGGGGCTGTGGCAGGGGAGGCAGTAGATGTTATATCGCTGCTGGCCGCGCTCGAGGACGGCGCGGTCGACCTTCATCGGGATCTCGTCGATGATCTGGTCGCCCGACTTCGCGGCGAAATAGGCCTGGTCGGTCCGGGCTTGGCCCCGGGCGACGGTCCCGGCGACGAGCGGTCGCGCCGACTGGCCGTCCGCGAAGAACTGGCTCGCCTGGTACACCTTGGCGTACTTCGGCTGCTTGTCCATCTCGTTCTCGGCGCAGCCGGCGAACAGCGCCAGTCCGGCGGCCGCCAGCCACCGCGACCTCGGCCGCAGCCTCGCGGCGGGGGCGCCGGGGGTCAACTTGAAGGGCCAGGCTCGCATCCTCTGTTCTCTCATGAGACTTCCGTAGGGTGGGCGTCGTCCGCCGGTGGTTCCCGAGTATTCAAGGGCCTTCGGGGGGCCGGGCCCACCCGACAAGACAAGACGGAGTTGGAGTCCAATCAAGACGCGACTTCGGATACCTCGACCGGCTTCGAGGCCTCGAGGAACCGTCTCGTCTCCTCGAGGTCGAACTTCGGGTCGTCCGACTGGATGCAGAGGAAGAACCGGTCGCGCGACGCCTGGGCGAAGCTCGGGACGTTGAAGACCGGGTGGTAGGGCATCGGCAAGCCGTTGAGGACGAGCATCCCGACGACCGCCGAGAACGAGCCAAGCAAGATCGTGAGCTCGAAGGTGATCGGGACGAACGACGGCCAGCTAAAGAGCGCCCGGCCGCCGACGTTGATCGGGTAGTGGATCGTCGCCGAGAACCAGATCATGCTCACGGCGAGCGCGGCGCCGGAGAGGCCGCCGAGCAGGACCAGGAGCGGGACCCGGTTCTTGGTGAACCCGATCGCCTCCGCCAGCCCTTCCACGGGGTAGGGGGCGTAGGCGTCGAGCTTCCGGTATCCCGCGGCATAGGCCCGGCTGGCCGCCGCGATCACGTCCTCGGCCTCGGTGTACTCGGCCATCAGGCCGAAAATCGGCGGTGCCGCGGTCTTCGTCGTCGTCGTCGTGGTCGTGGTCAACGTCGTCATCGCTCGATCCTCAGGCGGAGGCCATATCGTGCGACGGGCCCCGTGCCTCGCCGCCGTGTCCCCGGGTCTCCTCGACCAGCTCTCGCATCTCGGCGACCGAGATCGAGGGCAGGACGCGGATGAACAGGAGGATCAGCGTGAGGAACATCCCGATCGTGCCATAGTAGGTGGTGTAGTCCCAGAACGACCCGTGATACATGCCCCACGCCCCCGGCACGAAGTCGCGGTGGAGGCTGGTCACGATGATCACGTACCGCTCGAGCCACATCCCGATGTTGATGATGATCGAGAGCACGAACAGGAGCGGGACGCTCGTCCGGGCGCTCTTGAACCAGAGGACCTGGATCGACGTGCAATTGCACAGGATCAGCAGCACATAGGTGTGCGCGTAGGGCCCGGTCATCCGGTTCCACATCATGAACGTTTCGTATTGATTGGCGCTGTACCAGGCCATGAACGCTTCCATCGCGTACCCGTAGGTCACGATCATGCCGGTGGCCAGGAGGACCTTGCCCATGTTGTCGAGGTGCTTGTTGGTGATGAAGTCCTTGAGGTTGTAGAACGACCGCAAGGGGATCATCAGCGTGAGCACCATCGCGAAGCCGGAGAAGATGGCACCCGCGACGAAGTAGGGGGGGAAGATCGTGGTGTGCCACCCGGGGATCACGCCGGCCGCGAAGTCGAAGCTGACGACCGAGTGGACCGAGACGACCAGCGGCGTCGACATGCCCGCGAGGAGCAGGTAGGCCGTCTTGTAGCGGTGCCAGTGGATCGCCGACCCGCGCCAGCCGAGGGCGGCGACGCCGTAGGCGACGCGGGCGAACCGGTGCTTGGCCGAGTCGCGGAGCGTCGCCAGGTCGGGGATCAGCCCGACGTACCAGAACAGGAGCGAGACGGTCCCGTACGTCGAGACGGCGAAGACGTCCCAGACGAGCGGGCTGCGCCACTGGGGCCACAGCGCCATCGTGTTCGGATACGGCATCAGCCAGTAGAAGTACCAGGGCCGGCCCATGTGGAGCAGCGGGAAGAGCCCGGCGCACGCCACGGCGAACAGGGTCATCGCCTCGGCGAACCGGTTGATCGACGTCCGCCATTGCTGCTTCAACAGCAGCAAGACCGCCGAGATCAGCGTCCCGGCGTGGCCGATGCCGATCCACCAGACGAAGTTGACGATATCGAAGCCCCACATGTTGGGCCTTCGGATACCCCAGACCCCGACGCCTCGATAGAGGATCCAGACGATCGAGACCGCGAGGAGATTGAAGAGGCCGAAGGATGCCACGAACCCGACGCTCCACTTCTTCGGGATCGGGTGCCGGAGCACGACCCCGTTGATCGCGTCGGTGACGGAGGCCATCGTGTGGCCGGGCGCGAGGACGAGCTCGTCCGCATCGGCCCTATTCAGAGACTCAGACGCCATCGTGCCGCTCCGTCTCGAGCTCGGGGTTCGGGTTTCGCAACCGGGCCACGTAGCTCGTGCGCGGGCGGGTGTTCAGCTCGGTGAGCATCCCGTAGTTCCGCGAGTCGGCCTTGATCCGTGAAACCTGGCTGTTGGGGTCGTTGATGTCGCCGAAGACGATCGCTCGGGTCGGGCAGGCCGCCTGGCAGGCGGTGACGACCTTGCCGTCTTCGATCCTCTCGTGTCCAGCGATCTCGGCCGGATACCGCGCCGCGTTGATCCGCTGGACGCAGTACGTGCACTTCTCCATCACCCCTCGGTTCCGGACGGTGACGTCGGGGTTGTTCAGGATCGCGAGGCTCAGCGGGGTGTCTTTGTTGTAGTTGTAGTAGTTGAAGTGCCGGACCTTGTAGGGGCAGTTGTTGCCGCAGTACCGCGTGCCGACGCAACGGTTGTAGACCATCGTGTTGATGCCCTCGTTGTCGTGCACGGTGGCCCCGACGGGGCAGACCGGCTCACACGGGGCATCCTCGCAGTGCATGCACATACGAGGCTGGTGGAAGGTCTGGGGGTTGTCGAGGCCCCCGTCGACCGAGTAGTAGCGGTCGATGTCGATCCACTGCATCTCGCGGCCGCGGGAGACCTGGTCCTTGCCGACAAGGGCGATGTTGTTCTCCGCCTGGCAGGCGACGACGCAGGCGCTGCAGCCGATGCAGGTGTTGAGGTTGATCGCCATCCCCCAGGCGTGCCCCGGCTCTTCGGGCTCGGGACGGCCCGCCTGCTCGCGTTCGATCCGGTTGATCGAACCGGGCATCTCGGTGAACAGGGTGTCGTCGGTCGGGGGAGTCTCTTCGAGCTCTCGGGCGAAGTTCTTGTTCTTGTTGTACTCGGAGATCGTGGCCACGCGGATCAGGTGACGTTCCTGGGCCGCTTCGCTCGGCTCGATGTTCGCCTTGGCTCGCGTCGAGATGTACCGGTGCGAGTCGGTGGTCGCGAGGTCGAAGACCTTGCCCGTCTTCTTGAGCTCGAGCCCCGCGCCGCCCCAGGGGGCGTCGGAGGTCCGCAAGGGGTAGGCGTTGTACCCGATCTCGTTGCCGACCCGGCCGCTGCGGGTCCGGCCGTAGCCGAGCGAGACGGTGATGGCGTTCTCGGCCTGGCCGGGGAGGATCCAGGCGGGGGCCTCGACCTTCTTGTCCTTGTAGGTCAGCTCGACCACGTCGCCGGTGGCGACCTGGAGCTTCTCGGCCGCGGCCGGGCTGATGAAGGCGACGTTGTCCCACGTCAGCTTGGTGAGCGGCTTGGGGAGCTCCTGGAGCCAGCCGAGGTTGGCGTAGCGGCCGTCCCAGATCGTGGAGTCGGGGCGGAAGACGATCTCGAGCCCTTCCGCGGCCTTGGGGGCCGGCGGGACGGCCAGGTCTTCCTTGAGGGTGACCTTGATCGCGGGGAACTTGGTCCCCTCGACGACGCCGTCCTGGACGGCCGTCCGCCAGGAGGATTCGAAGTCCTTGGTGGTCGACTTGTCCTTGAGCGTCTGGCGGACGATGTCGTAGCCCGAGCGGTCGGGGTGCCGCAACAGCGACGCGACCAGCTCCATGGCCGAGTGCCCGCCGTAGAGGGGGGCGATCAGCGGCTGCTGGATGGTCACGGTGCCGTCGGAGGCCCGGACGTCGCCCCAGGTCTCGAGCTCGTGCGCCTCGTTGACGTGCCACTGGCAACGGGCGGCGGTCTCGTCGGCGTACAGGCCGAGGTGGGCGCTGAACTTGACCTTCTCGAGCTTCGCGGCGAAGTCGAGCTCGGCGGGGGCGTTGAAGGCGGGGTTGCCGCCGAGGATGAAGAGGGCCTCGACGGAGCCGGAGTCGATGTCCTTGGCGAGCGTCCGGATCGACTCGGCGTGGTCTTCGGGCCGGGCCTCGGTCGGGTCGGTGTAGACGACGGTCTTGCCGACGTTCTCGAGGGCCTGGTTGATCGCGTGGGCCAGGGCGTGGACGATGGCCGGCTGTTCTTCGCCGGCGATGACGACGCTCTTCCCCTTGTTCTTGGCGAGGTCGCGGCCGAGCGCCTTGGCCCACTTGGCCTGGTCCTCGGGGAGCGTGACGGGCGCGGCGCCCGGCAGCTTGACGCCGACTTCCTGCGCCACGAACTGGGCGAACACCGGGAGCTGCTGGGCTGAGACCGGGAGGCGATGGTCGGCCATGGTGCCGCTGATCGACGGCGTGGTCTCGACGAGGTAGAGCCGATTCATCGCGTCGAGGGTTTCGCGACGCTTGGCGAACTCGCGGGCGAGCCGGAGGTGGCCGGGCCCGTTGCCGAGGAAGTCGGCGCCGAGCGAGAGGATGACGTCGGCCTTCTCGAGCTGATACTGGGTCGCGACGTCCTGGCCGAAGGCGAGCTTCGCCCCGGCGCGGGCGGAGTCGCGGCCGACCGGCTCGTACTGGTGCCATTTCGCCTCGGGGAGCTCCTCGAGGAGGGCCTGGATCTGACGGGCGAGGCTCGGCGAGGTCACCGTCTCGGTCAGGATCCGCAGCCCCTTGCCCTTGGCCGGGCGGAGGGCGTCGATGGCGACGATCGCCTGGAGGAGGAACTTATCCCAGGTGGAGATCCGGTCCTGGCCCTCGACCTTGCTGGTGACGACCTGCGAGCGGTCGGGGTCGTACAGGCCGAGCGTCGCCGCCTGGGTGAAGATGTCGACGCCGCCGAGGCTGTCGGGGTGTTTCTCGTTCCCTTCGAGCATCGTCGGGCGGCCGGTGTGGCTCTCGACGACGACGCCGATGGGATACCCGCCCCGCGTGATGGCGGTGGCGAAGTAGAGCGGCTTGCCGGGGATGATCTGCTCCGGGAGCCGGACGTAGGGCACGATCTTGTCGGCCGGCCGCTGGGTGCAGCCGCTCACGCCCGCCAGGGCGAGCGAGGCCCCCATCAGCTTCAGGAACGTGCGCCGGCTCGCCGGGTCGGCGAGTTCTTCGGCCCCGGTCGGGAATTCCCGGCCGACGAACTCGCGGAACTCCGCCGTGTCGGCGAGCTCCTCGAGGCTCCGCCAGTAGCGCGGGCCGCTCTGTCCGGCCAGGCGGGCGCGGATGTCGGCGAGGTCGATTCCGTCGGTCTTGCTCGATTGAATTGTCATCGGTGGCACACGTAGCAGTTGGTGAGTCGGTCGACCGGGATATGGTTCTTCTTGACCAGATCCTTCCCCAATGTCTTCTGATCCTCCGCCGCCCAGGCCAGGTTGAAGATTTCCTTCTGCGGGCGGAGGTGGCGTTCCGGCTCGCGGTGACAATTCAAGCACCACGCCATCGTCATGGGCTCCGTCTTCATCGTCAGGGACATCTTGTCCACACGGCCGTGGCAACTGGCGCAGCCGACCCCCTTGTTGACGTGGATCGAATGGTTGAAGTACGCGTAGTCGGGCAGCTCGTGGACCCGCGCCCATTGGATCGGGGTATTGTTCCGCATGCTCGCCCGAACCGGCTCGAGCATGGGGCTGTCTACCCAAATCTGGGAATGGCACGACATGCAAGTCTCAGTTGGGGGAATCCCGGCGAACTTCGAAGTCTCCACCGAGGTGTGGCAATACCGGCAGTCGATCCCCAGTCCCGTGGTGTGATGCTCGTGACTGAAGGGGATCGGCTGCTCCCGCACGACGCTGACCTGCGTCACGTACGGCGATTGCCACATCTGGTAAATCAAGCCCACTCCCCCCAGGGCGGAGAACACCGCCCCGAGGATGGAGACCCGGGCTATCGTGTTAGTGGTCGAGGGAAAAACCTGCACCTTGAATGTCCCTTCCGGCGATCCTGGCCGGGCCGGAACCCCCGGCCCTCCCCAAATTGGGCGGAAACGCCCAGACGTTCGTTCGGACTTCGACTTATCGGTTATCCTTATCAAGGATAAAAACTTGCTCTTTCGATTTCCCCTTGCCCAACCCGCTCTTTAAAGGCAAATATGGTGCCATCTCTGGGCGGCCATGCCCGGGAGAGAGGGGGAAGTTCCCGGTCGAAGCGTGGGATCAGGGCGGTCGGGGCAAAGTCTCCGCGGTCCCTTCCGAATCGAAGGGTTCGCGAGGACCTTGGCGACAGGGAGTAGGCCCCGGGCCGATCGGGGCCTTGGCCGCGGGCGACGAGGTTCGTGCACCGCGGAGATAAAAAGGAGATTTAGCCTGGAATCGTTCCGAACGCAAGAGGGTAGCCCGAGAACGACACCATCGACCGCCCCGGGTTTCTTCGGGGAGCTCCGGCCGACGCTCGCCCTGGCCGGCCCGGTGATCCTGGCCGAGCTCGGCTGGATGGGGATGGGGGTCGTCGATACGATCATCGTCGGCCGCCTCGGCCCCGAGGCGATCGGGGCCGTCAGCGTCGGCGGCGTCTTCTTCTTCACCATCGCCGTCTTCGGCATGGGGATGCTGCTCGGTCTCGACACGCTGATCTCGCAGGCCTTCGGGGCCGGGCGGATCGAGGATTGCCGGAGCGCCTTGGGGCAGGGGATCTACCTTGGCCTCGTCCTGACCGTGCCGTTGATGGCCGTCGTCTTCGCGGCGGCGCCGGTCCTCGGCCTAGCCGGGGTGAACCCGACGGTGGTCCGGCTGGCGGTCCCCTACATCGGGGCCACCGCCTGGAGCCTGGGCCCCCTCCTGATCTACGCGGCCTGCCGGCGCTACCTCCAGGCCATCGGCCGGGTCGCGCCGATCGTCTTCGCCCTCGTCAGCGCGAACCTGATCAACGTCCTGGCCAACTGGATCCTCGTCTTCGGAAACTGGGGGGCGCCGGAGCTTGGGGTCCGCGGCTCGGGCTGGGCGACCGCCGTGGCCCGGGGCTACATGGCCCTGGTCCTGGTCGCCACCATCCTCTGGGACGACCGCCGGCTCGACCCGAAGCGGCGCCTGGCCGCCCTTCGGCCCAACTTTGGACTCTTACGACATCTGGTGGGCCTGGGGTTCCCGGCGGCCGTCCACGTGACGCTGGAAGTCGGAGTCTTCGCCTTCGCGACGACCCTGGCGGGGAAGCTCGACCCGATCTCCTTGGCGGCGCACCAGGTCGTGCTGAGCGTGGCGAGCGTGACGTTCATGATCCCGCTGGGCCTGTCCTCATCGGCCGCGGTCCGGGTCGGCCGTGCCCTCGGCCGAGGCGAGCCCGCGGCCGCCTCCCGGGCGGGGTGGATGGCGATCGCGCTCGGCGCCGGGTTCATGATCCTCGCGGGACTGACCTTCCTCCTGATCCCGAGGTCCATCCTCGGCGCGTTCACCGACGAGGCGGGGGTGATCGCCACCGGGCTGGGTCTGCTCCGCATCGCCGCCGGCTTCCAGCTCTTCGACGGCCTCCAGGGCGTGACCGCCGGCGCCCTCAGGGGGCGAGGCGACACCCACACCCCGATGGTCGTGAACTTGTTGGCCTACTGGGCCCTCGGGCTCCCCGTCGGCTACCTGCTCGCCTTCCATGCGGGGTTCGGCGTCCACGGCCTCTGGATCGGGCTTTCGATCGGCCTCGGCGTGGCGGGACTCGTCCTCGTCCTCGTCTGGCTGTTCAAGTCCAGGGCCAGAGTTGAGGCCGGGAGCCACTTCGTCGGTCCCCTCTCCACCCCCGTCCCCGCCCCTGAAGGCCGTTGACGACGACCCCCTCGGGCCCCCGGGAGGCGGGTCATTGCAACCCACTAACGATCGGAGGTGCTTTTCTTATTTTTCGTGTAGGATAGAATCGACCGAAGCAATGTCGCCCATTCCGATTGGGGTGACCTCCCCGGTTTCGACATTGCGAACGCCCGATTCGGTCTGCGCGGTCTCGAAGCAAGTCTGCGAGGTTGAGCGATGGAACCGACCCCCACCCCCGGATCCTCTCGCAACGAGGCCGGGGCGGGCGACGACTCGAGGCTGGCCCAGATCTTCGACGCCTATCTCGCGGCGGTCGAGGCGGGTCAGGGGCCGGATCCCAACACGCTCCTGGCCGAGAACCCGACGTTGGCCAGCCGGCTGCGGGTCTTCCTCGAGATCCTCGACATGTCGGAGCACATGGCCGCCGCAGGCGCGGTCGAAGGGCCGGTCCCTTCTCTCCGAGTCGGCGACTTCCGGATCCTCCGCGCGATCGGTCGGGGGGGGATGGGGGTCGTCTATGAAGCCGAGCAGGTCTCGCTCGGGCGCCGGGTCGCCCTCAAGATCCTCCCGCTCGCCTCGGCGCTCGACCCCGCGCACCTCCAAAGGTTCCAGGTCGAGGCCAGGGCCGCGGCCCAACTCCACCACGCGCACATCGTCCCCGTCTTCGCCTTCGGCTCCGAGCGGGGCATTCATTATTATGCGATGCAGTTCATCGAGGGTCAGACCCTCGCGCAGCTCATCGCGTCGCTCCGAGGGCCGGACCGATCCCCCCCCTCGACGGTGATCAGCAGGGACGACTCGGTCCTCGCGCTCCCCGTCGACCCGGAGGGCTCGTCGGCCCTGGGCGTGCCGTCGAGCCGAGAGTTCTTCCTCAAGGCCGCACGGTTCGGATACCAGGCCGCGATCGCGCTCGAGCACTCGCACAGCCTCGGGGTGTTGCACCGGGACATCAAGCCGGCCAACCTCCTGATCGATGCCGAGGGCGACCTCTGGGTCACCGACTTCGGGCTCGCTCGGCTCAAGGAAGGGGTCGAGCTGACCCGGACGAATGAGCTGCCCGGGACCTTGCGCTACATGTGCCCCGAGCGGGTCATGGGCCGGAGCTCCGGCGACGACGTCCGAGGCGACGTCTATTCGCTGGGGGCCACGCTCCACGAGCTCTTGACGCTCCAGCCCGTCTACGACGCCAGGGACAGCGAGGAATTACTCCGCCAGGTGGCCGGCGGCGAGCCGATGCACCCGCGTTGGATCGACCCGTCGATCCCGATCGACCTCGAGACGATCGTCCGCAAGGCGATGGCCAGGGAGTCCCGCGACCGCTACGCGTCGGCGGGCGAGATGGCCGAGGACCTGAAACGATTCCTCGAAGGGAGATCGATCCTCGCCAAGCGCCCGAACCTGTTCCGCAGGACCGAGCGCTGGGTCCATCGGCGCCGCATCGCGGTGCTGTCGGCCGTGGCCCTGGCGTTGGTCGGGACTTTGACGACCGCCCTGATCCTCGTCTACCAGAAGTACACCTTCGAAATCGAAGACAGGCTGCAGATCAGCCATTACGAAGAAGATCTCCGGCAAGCGGCCCGACTCATCCAGCAGAACGGGCTCGGCCAGGCCCGCAACGTCCTCGCCCGCCACGAGAAGGTCGACGGCGGCCACAAGGACCCTCGAGGCTTCCCCTGGAACTACCTCTGGCGGGTCTGCCACGCGCAGGCCCTCGCCAAGACCATCGACGCCCACCAGGGCGAGGCCTATCACGTCGAGTGTTCGCCGGACGGGCGGAGCTTCGCCTCGTGTGGCCTGGACGGCATGGTCAAGATCTGGGACCTCGCCACCGGGGACCTCTTGAGGAGCATCCATGCCCATCAAGGCGAGGTCAACACCGTGGTCTTCTCGCCCGACGGGAAGACCCTGGCGACGGCGGGGGACGACGGACTGGTCAAGACCTGGGAATTCGCGACCGGGTCCCCGAAGTCGACCTTCGAAAACCATCTCAACTGGGTCCTGGCCCTTCGATACTCGAGAGACGGCCGTCACCTCTACAGCGGCAGCCGAGATGGACTGGTCCGAGTCTGGGACGCCGAGACGAGCAAGCTCCAGGACACCTTCCATGAGCGCTCGGGGCGAATCGACGGCCTGGCGATCTCGCCCGATGGCAAGACCCTGGCCTCGGCAGCTTGGGAGGGCGTGACGCTCTGGGACCTCGACGCCCGCAAAGAAGAGCGGCGGCTCCCGAACCCCGGCGTCCAGGTCCACGCGGTCGCCTTCAGCCCTGACGGCAAGACCCTCGCCTCGGGGAGTGAAGACAACCAGATTCGCCTCTGGGACGTCCAATCCGGCCAGGCCCGTACCACGTTCCCGGCCCACCAGGGGATCGTCCAGGGGATCGCGTTCGCTCCCGACGGGCAGACGCTCGCATCGTGCGGCGACGATGGGACGGTCCGGCTCTGGGACTGCTCCACGGGCGCCCCGCTCGAGGTCTACCGTAGCCACGAGAGACGGGTCTGGTCCATCGCCTTCTCGGCCGACGGCCACCGCCTGGCCTCGGCCGGGCGCGACGCCTCGATCAAGATCTGGGACCGATCGGTCCGAGGCCACCGCGAGATCCTGCTGATCAAGCCGATGATCGCCTCGGCGATCGGCTTCTCTCAACGGGGCGACCTCCTCAGGATCTGCGGGCGCGACGGCGTGGTCTCGACCTTCAAGGTCGCCGACGGATCGCAGGTCCATGCCGAGAAGATCGCGGGGATCGCGCGGGCCCCGTTCGCCGAATTCGCTTCGGACGGCAAGACGCTCGCCACCCTCGACATGCAAGGGACCATCACCGTCTGCACCATCGACGACGAGAACCATCTCAAAGTCATGAGCCAAGGTTCGTCCGGGACGAAGCCCGACGTCGGCCGCACGGGCGGGATGATCGCCGCGGGGGGACGCATCACCCTCCTCCCGGGTGGCCGTTCTGTCGCGATCGTCGAGGATAACAAGGACATCCTCCTCGTCGACCCCGGGGGGGGCAACCGCCGACGCTCCGCGCCGATCAAGGCGTACATCGCGACCTTCTCCTCATCCGGAGACGTCATCGCCTCGACCGACTTCGACTGTCCCATCCTATGGGAGCCGGGGACGGGCAAGATCCGGAAGCCCAACGAACCGGGCCATCGGGGTGGCTTGCACGCGCTCGCCGTGGCCCTCTCCCCCGACGGCAAGTCCCTCGCATCGAGCGGGGACGATGGATCGGTCAAGCTCTGGGATACGGAAACGATGAAATGCCAGGCCGACCTGCTCGACCACAGTGGGTTCGTCGACGCCCTGGCCTTCTCCCCCGACGGCAAGATCCTCGCCTCGGGGGGCGTGGACAAGACCGTCAGGCTCTGGAACGTCGCCACCGGCCACCACCTGCTCACGCTCGAAGGCCATACGGCCATGGTCCGCCAAATCCGCTTCTCCCCCGACGGTTCCACCCTGATGACCTACGCCGAAAGCCCCGGCCGTCCCCCCGAAGTCTACCTCTGGCCCGCCCCGATCGAGCAGCCCGAAGGCCCTTACCCGGCAGGGTCGCCGATTGACAACCGTATGACGATTTCTCACCCGTCTTATTGAGAATCTTTCCATTGAATGAATTGGGTTGGCCAAAGCCATGACGTCGTCATGGGCAACCAACAAGGTGAGACTGCTCGCTGATCCCCACCGATCTGGTAAAGGACGGGCCGACCACCGATGGCGACCGTCTCCCTCCGCGTCCTCGCCCTGGACATCGGTCGGATTCGAGGTGGTGAGCCCAGCTCCGACACCCACCTAAAATCCAAACCTACTTGATGCCCACAACCATCGAATCAGGCCCGAGTAGGTGTTCGACGCGGGCCTCTCGGAAGCCGGCGTCCTTCATCCAGCCGGAGCAATCGGCGCCGGTGTAGTCGAAGCCGCCGGAGGTCTCGACGAGCATGTTCAGGCTCATCAGCAGGCCGAAGGCGTTGTGGCGGCGATCGTCGTCGATCAGGGCTTCGTAGACCAGAAGGGCACCGCCGGGGGGGAGGGCGTCGTAGGCCTTGGCGATGAGCATGCGCTTTTCGTCCAGGGACCAGTCGTGGAGGATGTGCCCCATCACCAGGACGTCGGCGGAGGGCAGGGGGTCGGTGAAGAAGCTACCGGGGTAGAACCGGAGGCGATCGCGGAGGCCGAAGGACGCGGCGTATTCGTCGAAGATCGGGCCGACGACGGGGAGGTCGAAGTTGCCGCCGGTCAGATGAGAGTGTGCCAGGGCCACCTGCACGGAGAGGGCCCCCTGGGCCCCGCCGATGTCGATGAACGTCTTGTAGTCCGCCCAGGGGAACCGATGCGCGATGGCGATCGCCGCCCCGAGGCTGATCCCCGTCATCCCCTGCAAGAAAAGCCGCAACTGCGCCGGGTCGCCGTAGAGCGACTCGAACAGGCCGGCGCCTGGGCTCGTCTTCGACTCATTTTGGGGTTCGCCGGTGCGTAGGGCCTCGGTCAGGTTCCCCCAGAAGCCGTAGAGGCGAGAGTTCGCCATCTCCAGCATCCCGCCGACATATGATGGCTTATCGCGATCAAGGAAGGTCGCCGACTCGGGCGTGTTGGCGTAAACGCCGTCGGTCCGCTCGAGCATGCCCAGGGCGACGAGGGCGTCGAGGAAGTCGCGGGCGGCGCGGGGGTGGAGGCCGAGCCTGGCGGAGAGGGTGGCGAGGTCGGCCGCCGAGCGGGCCAGCTCGGTGAAGAGGCCCAGCTCGATCGCGCTGAGGAGAGTCTTCGAGCCCCAGAATCCGAGGCCGAGCTGGAGGATCCGGTCCGGAGTTGCGTCGAGGCTCATGGGATCTCCTTGCGACGGGACGAGGGGGGGACCTTTTGGGTCGTCAACCATAGACCAAGACGCCCCGACTGTCGAGGACTCACGCTCGAGCGCCGAGGTGGGAGAGACCTGGCGATGGCCTCGGGCCAGCCCGTCCTCGTTGACGAGGCGGGAGAGAGGAAGCTCCTGGCCGAGCTCCCGGGCCAGGGCCCGGAGGTCGAGCCGATTGAGCAGGTCGACGCGGATCGGGCGCTTGGCGTCCCAGAAGAGGAAGGCCGAGTAGAACTCGCGGGCGACGTCGGAGTTGAGCAGCGAAGCGACGCAGGTCGCGTCCGCCTCGGTCGCGCAGGGGAGGAAATACGCCGTATCGTCGAGGACCACCGGCTTCCCCTCGAATGGCCCCACGGCCACGAAGCGCAGGTGCTTGTAGAAGCCCGAGATCGCGACCTTCCACGGGGAAAACGTGTAGTCACCGACCCCGAACATCGCGAAGCGTGGGCGTTGCCGATAGATTGCGCTCGCACGGCGATCGAGCGCCTCGCCGTGGGACTCGAGATATCCCCAGGTCTTCGGCGCCCGCGTGCGGATCGCACCGGTGCCTTCGCCGGTCGACGTCTGCGTGACGAGCATCCGGCGCGTCGGCTCCGACGTCCGGCCCCCTGCCAGCTCCGAGCTCTTCAGCATCGGATAAACATAGTCGATTTCCAGATCCACGACCTCTCCGAGGCCGTTGCGGTAGAGGGGGCCCTCCTTCGACAACTCCATCACCTTCGCGCAGTCGTGCTTGACGCCGGACCGCCAGCGGGGGACGGACTCTCCCTCGAGGTGCTTCCAGCGTCCGTAGGCCGCCACGTCGGCCAGCAGCCGTCCCCCATGGTGGCCGAACGCCCCCGAAGGGTCCGCGTCGTCCCAGCGCCGATAGACTCGGCACTCGCGCCCGACGACGCCGGGCCGGAACGTGCAAATCAGCAGGCATGCATCAACCGATGCTTCAAAATGCTTGCCCGCGTCGATCGGTCGGACCTCGGCGTCCGCCACGCCGAGGTCGTTCCTCCATGCGTGGTCCAGGGCCCGGCGTGCGACGGCCGACTTGCAGAGCATGGCCAGGGTCGCCCGACGCCCTCCGAGTCGCTCGATCAGGTGGGTGAGCATCCATTCGGAGATGTCGAAGTTGCTCTTGCCCGTGATCGCGTCCAGGCCATGGTGTTCCTGGTAATTCGACTTCTCGGGCAGGTTCGCGCTGCCGAGCGTCCCGAGATGGGCGTTGGTGACCCAAGGGGGGTTGCCGATGACGAGCAGGGGATCCGGCAGGCTGCCCAGCGCAGCGGACCAGTCGATCTGGAAGAAGCTTTCGCGGATCAGGCGCACGTCGGCCGGCCGGGGATGGGCGCGGAGCGTATCGGCGAGTTGATCGAGATAGATCGGGTTGATCTCGGCCCCGAGCGCGACCGTTGCCATCGGGAACCGGTCGAGGGCCGCGAGGAGGATGTTCCCGACGCCGCAGGTCGGCTCGACGATCGAGGCCGGGGCCAGGCCGAGGTCCGAGGTCCGCCGGCAGACGGCCTCGGCCAGCACGTGCGGGGTCTGGAAGTCGCCGAATTCCCCCGCCCTGGGACGCCCTTTTCGAGAACCCATCGACGTACGATCCCCACCCTCAGGAGGGTTGGCCCCACGGCGAGGCGACGTTCGACGACGCCGGAGGGGGAGGAGGAGTGCCGCCCTCGATCAGCCCTTCGGCGAGTGCGACGGCGGCGGACCAGTCTCCGGAGAGGAGCGTCCCGAGCGCGAGGAGTCGTCGGGACTCTTCATCATCGCGCAAGCGGGCACAGGATCGGGCCCGAAGCAGCAGCTCGCCCGCGTTCCCATCGCGGAGCGCGAGCAGCGCCTGGCGTCGGTTCTCGCGATACGATTGGGCCACTTCACGCAGCAGGCGCAGGTCGCTCTTGCAGCGTCGGCAGGTGTCGGACCATTCCTGCGAGGCCCGGCACGTCGGGCAGCGGAAGGTCTCCGGCTCGGGTTGGCCCATGGGACGGTGTTTCCTCAAGATTCCGGACGCAAGTCAAGCCCGCCGGCTCGAGAGGCGGGATTCCGCCCAGGAGCGACATCCCGCGTCGGGCGAGGAAACCCCGCCCGCCGCGGGTCCCGATGGGTCCGGATCATGCATCTTCCAGGTAGAAGACGAGGTCTTCGACCTCGGCCGAGATCTTCCGCACGTCGTCCTCCTCGCGGCGATCGACGGCCGAGCGGAGGTCGACGAGCATGGCCTTGAGCTCGGCGGCATCTTCGGCGTTCGCCTTGCTCATGACGCCCTCGGCCTTGGCGACCAGGCCTTCGGCGACCTCGATGGCCTGCCGGAGACCCGGGGCCATGGCCGGCTCGTCCGAGGCTTCGAGGCTTCCCGGAGACGGTAGGGCCCTGGCGGCGTTGCCGAAGACCTCTTCGAGGCGGCCGACGGCGTCGGCCCGCTGCCTCGTGCGGAACCGCTCGATCGCGCTCTCGATCGTCACGTGGCGGGCCAAGCCGGTCGCCCGCTCGGTCGCGGTCACCTTGAGGATCCCGTCGAGGTCGAGGTCCAACCGCACCAGGAGTTGGTTCCCCGCGGAGAGGTCGGCCAGGCCGTCGATCGTGAATTCGCCGACGAGCTCGTTGTAGCGGGTGTCGTCGTCTTCCCCCTGGAAGACGCGGATCTGGGCCGACTTCTGGCCGTCGACGACCGTCGAGAAGATCTCGGTCCGGCTGGCGGGCAGGGGGGTGTTGCGATGGATGATCGGCGAGAACGTGTACTTCGAGCGATGCCCGTCGATCTCGCCGAGCGCCTCGATCCCGAGCGTGTGCGGGGTGATGTCCACGAGCACGGCGCCGACCTCGACACCGGCGATCAGGCCGCCCTGCACGGCCGCCCCGAGGGCGACGGCCAGGTCGGGCTCGATCTCGCTGTGGACCGGCCTCCCCAGCCGTTCCTCGAGCAGTCGGTGGATGACCGGCGTCCGGGTCGCCCCGCCAACCAGCAACACCTTGTGGACCTGATGCGCCTGGATCTTGGCGTCGGAGAGGGACCGGTCGACGCACGCGAGCGTCTTGTCCAGGAGCGGTCCGATCAGCGTCTCGTACTCGTGCCGCTCGATCTCCATGGCGAGGTGGAGCGGCACGCCGTCCTTCTCGGCGATGAACTCCGCCTCGACCCGGGCGACGGCCTCGTTGGAGAGTTCGATCTTCGCGTCCTCCACGGCGCGGAGGACGCGCGACCGCGAGGCGAGGTCTTGCCTGAGGTCGATCCCGTGGCGTTTCTTGAATCGGTCGCAGACGTGGTCGAGCAGCAACTGGTCGAAGTCGTCGCCGCCGAGGTGGGTATCGCCGTGGCTCGCGAGGATCTCGACGACGCCCCCCTCGACCTGCGCGATCGAGACGTCGAACGTGCCGCCGCCGAGGTCGTAGACGAGCAGACGCTCCATCTCGGGAGGGTGCGGGTCGTAGGTCAGGACCGCGGCGGTCGGCTCGTTGATGATCCGGACCACCTCAAGCCCCGCGAGCTCCCCCGCCTCGCGCGTCGCCTGTCGCTGGACCTCATTGAAGAAGGCCGGGACCGTGATCACCGCCTTCGAGACCGGCTCGCCCAGGACCTTCTCGGCGCGTTCCTTGAGGGTCCGCAGGATGATCGCGGAGATCTCCTGGGGCGAGTACTTCCGGTCGCCGAGCGAGACGGTCACCTCCTGGCCCATCAACCGCTTGATCGAGCGGACGGTCCGCTCCGGGGCGAGCACGAACTGGTTCCGCGCCGCCTTGCCGACGAGGAGACGCCCTTCGGCGTCGAGGCCGACCACCGAGGGGACGATCGCCTGGCCGTCCTCTTCGAGCACGACAGGCTGGCCGTCGCGTACGATCGCGACCTCGCTGTTGGTCGTCCCGAGGTCGATCCCAAGAATGATATCCATAGTATTATTCGTCAAACTCCGAATCGGACTGTTCACCGTTCCGCTCGGCCGCCGGCCCGAAGTCATCTTCGGGCAGCCCAGGCTCGTCGTCTACGTCTTCTCCGAGGGCTTCGTCCCGCCTCTCGACGACGGGCGAACGCGCCACGCGGACTTCGGCGAAACGGAGGATCCGGCCCTGCCAGGTATACCCCCTCCGGATCTCGTCGATCACCGTGCCGGACGGATTGGTGGGATCATCGACCACTTCGACCACGGTCATGAGGCCCGGGTCGGCGGGCCGGCCGAGGCTCTCGATGCGCCGGATCTGCTCGGCCTTCAGGGTACGGGCGAGCCGGCCCTGGACCAGGCCATAGCCTTCGAGCAAGGCGTCGAAGATCGCGACGCCCGGCCTCCGGTCGTGTTCGCGGACGACGGCCAAGGTTTGCTCGTAGAACGATCGCGTCCGGAAGCGTCGATACCAGCCCTGGCCGGCGAACAGGGCCTGGAGGCCGTCGAGGGTGGCCTGATTCGCCGCCTGCGCCTCGACGTCGATCCGACGCCGGGCCCGTTCGATCTCGGTGCGGCCTCGTTCGAGGGACTCGTCGAGGTCGGCCAGGGCCTCGGCCATCGGCCGACTTGCCGACTGTGCGGCCTGTTCCTCCTTCGGCGCTACCGAGCGGAAGTGGTCGATCGCCTGACGGAGCGCCGGCAGGAGCGCCTCGGCCTGGTCCTGGAGGCCTCTCGAGCTCTTGGTCTGGAGCTTCACTTCCTGGCGGAGCGCGGTGAACTCCTCGACGATCCGCTCGAGGCCGACCTCGGGGAGATCCGCCTCGGCCGGGAGGGGTCCTCCCCCTTCGCCTGGGCGCGCGAGATCGTCGGCGTCGGCCCGGGCCTCGCGCAGCCATCGGCCGAACTCGGCCAGGACGGTCTCGTCGTCGGGTGGGATTGTCATGACGACTCCGCCAGCGCCAGTAAGGTCTTCAAGGGGACCCGGGCCTTGCGGAGTCGGGCGCGAAGGTCCGTCGCGAGCGCATCGAGCGAGTCGGTCGACTCGACGTGGAGGATTTGCATCTCCAGCCGCTTGGCCGGATCGCGCACCTCGTCGTACGCCGTGCGGATTTCCACGAATCGCTCGGGGGCCCGGTCCGGCGAGAACTCGCGCACCAGCTCGAGGTATCGGCGGCGGATCTCCGCCTCGTCGGCGTGCCTGGGCACGCCGAGGATCTCATAGGGGTCGCTCATGGCTGCCTCAGCTCTTCTTCGATCTCGGTTTGGGCATCGGAGCCGGCCCCCCCTTGCCCCCGAACGCCTCGCGGAAGAATTCCTCGGGGTCGATCCCCTTCTCCTCGAACATATCGGCCATCATGTCGCGGAACGGACTGCTTCTTCCCCGACGTCCAAACCTCACGAACGGATTTTTCGACAATTCAACAATCTTATTCAAAGTCATTTTGATCTGCGGCAGGAGGGCCTGGTCCTTCCGGTCGGCCGAGGCCTGGGCAACCTCGAGGGCCTTCTCCGCGTACTTGCGGGCCGTCTGGAGATTCGCCCTGTGTGGCCCGAGCGCCAGCTCGTTCACAGCGGCAAGGAGGTGGAAATAGGGAGTACCGGAGAAGTCCTTCAGCCCCTTGCGACCGAGCTTCTGGAGCGTCTCCAGCTCCTCGGTGAACCCCTCCAGGAACAAGCAGGCCAGGAGGAGGCTCTCTTTCTGGAACTTCAGCCGGGTCGTCTTGCGAAGATACTCGCGGACCTTCGCGACGTGCGTGGCGCGGCCGGGATAGTCGATGTTCGTCGCCAGATAGTTGAGGAGCAGCCCCGCCAACTTACCCCCGGTCTCGGCCAGGGCCTTCTTCTTCATACCCTCATCGAACAGGGCCGTGTATCGCTGGACAACGTCCTTAGGGAGTTGGAAGCGATGCGATTCGATCACCATCGCGAGCCAGAGGGGGGTCGGATCGGCCAACGACCCTTGCGCCTCGCGGAGGAGCGACTCTCCGCGTTCGCGATCGCCCGCCTTCATCTCGAGGAGGGCCCGCTTGACCTGGAAGGTGTAGTCCGAGGCTTTCTCCGCCGAAACTTGGGCCGCCAACTCGAACTCGGCCCGCCCCTCGGCAACCCGCCCTTTCAGGGCATGCTCGCGCGCGGTCGCGACGCGGACGCCAAATTCGAGGGTGACCATCGACGGGTCGAGCGGCTTCAGCACGCGAGCCCGCTTCGCGAACTCGATCGCATCATGGGGCCGGTCGGTGGCCACGAGCTGATTGGCGAGCTCGACGATGGTCTCGAGGTGGTCGGGAAAGGCCTCCAGGAGCCGACGGGCGACCGCCTCGGCCTGCTTCTGCGACCCCCAGGCCTTCTTTGCATGGTAGAGGGCTAAATGGGCGGCCAAAAACTTCGGGGCGAGCGTGATGCTCTGCTCGAGGCCCTCCATCGCCCGTTCCTTGCAGAAGTCGAAGTCGTCGGGGTCGAAATCTTCATATCCCTTCTCGCCTTCGAGGTAGAGCGCATCGTCCCGATAGACCTCGGCGATGTGATACCAGACCAGCCCTTGGGCGAGCCCCCGCTCCTCGACGGAAAAGGTCGGCAGGGTCTTCAGATCCTCGAGGTACGCCAACCAGTACTGTTCCGCCTCCTCGGTGCCCCCCTGCGGCCCTTCCCAGACCAGGGCCAGGAATCGGTTCCAGCGAGGGTCGATCGGCAAAGGCTCGGCGTTCCTGACGAAACTCTCGATGAGTTTCGTGGCCGTGCGTAAGTCGAGCGACGACACGTGGTGCACCAACGGGGAGATCAGGATCCGCGTGAGGCGCAAGGCGAGCTCGGGCTGGACGCGGCGGAGGGCGTGGCGGATCGGCCCGAGCTCGCGAACGGCCTCGGGCCAGCGCTCCTCCGCGATCAGGTCACGGACGGTCTGGAGCGGCTTCAGGACAGGCTCGCCGAAGACCTGGCGCTCCACCGCGACGACGTCCACGACCGGGGCGGCGGGCCCCGAGTCCTTCGCCTCGGCCGCGGCCGGCCCCTGGAGCCAGCGCGCGATCCGGGCGGCCGCCCGGTCGGGGTCGAGGCGGCCCCAGTTGGCGCGGGCGTCTTCGAGATCCTCGCGGTAGAAGGCGGCCAGGCCTCGCGTGAAGAGACGCCAATCGGCGAAGGGCGAGTTGCGCGAGATCTCCCGGAGCCTCTCCAGGGCCTTCGCCTCGTCCCCCGCCTCGAGCGCCTCGAGTGCGGCCCGGATCGTCGCCGCACCGTCCTTGATCTCGGGGAGCGCCCCGGCGTTCCGCTCGGGATGGAGGACCGCCTGGTCGGCCGCCGTCGCCACCAGCCGAGCTTGCGCCTCCGGCGACTCGACCCGGCCTTGCAGCGACTGCGCCGCCTTCGACATCCCCACCGCCAGGAACAACTTGACCGCGTCCTCGACCAGCGCCGGGTCGGTCACGCCGAACTCGAGGAGATGGCCGGCCACCTCGATTGCCGACGTCGGCATCCCCCCCTTGTTGAGTTGCTGCGCCCTCAGCAGATAGGCACGCTCCAGGAGTCGGCGATTGGCTTCGCTCGCCTCGTCCTTGAAGCAGATCTTCGCCTCCTTGACCGCATCCTTGAACTGCCCTTTTCGGATCGAACGCTCGGCCGCCTCGCGGAGGGCTGCTCCCGTCGACGGGCCTTTCACCGCTTGTTTTTTATTCTTTCCGGCCATGCACGCACCGCATTCTCACACGAGAAGAGAGGAGGCCGGGAGGCGTCGGCACCTCATCGCCTTGACATACGTCCACCGGACAAACCTACCCGGACGTGTCATCCGAGCGACATGCTACCCAAATAGACGATCCGAGTACGACCCGAAAGTCAAGATCGGCGAGGGTCGAGATCGACCCTACCCCCGGATTTCAGGGGTTTTCGGGAGACGGTGCTCAGGCGAGTCGAGACCCGAGGAGTGCGTCGATCGGCCGGGCGGTGCTCGGGAGGATGGGGATGGGGCGGCCGGACTTGTCCTGGACGAAGGCGTGGGGGTCGATCCCGAGATTCCGGTAGACGGTCGCCAGGACGTCGAGGTAGTGGATCGGGTGGCTCGCGGCCGAGCCCCCGAGCGGGTCGGTCGAGCCGATCACCTGGCCGACGTTCATGCCTCCCCCCGCCAGGAGGGCGCTGTTGACCCGGGCCCAATGGTCGCGCCCGGCGTCCTTGTTGATCTTCGGCGAACGGCCGAACTCGCCCCAGACGACCACCGAGACGTCCTTGTCGAGCCCCCGGGCGTGGATGTCCTCGACGAGCGCCGAGATCCCCTGGTCGAAGAGCGGGAGCCGCTCTCGGAGCCAGGGGAAGTTGTTGCCGTGCGTGTCCCAGAACCCATAGGCGACGGTCACGCAACGCGCCCCCGCCTCGACCAATCGCCTGGCGATGAGCAATTGGTCGTTCCACATCGGGGCGCCGTCACCGAGGTGCGTGGACGAGCCGATGCCGTAGCGAGCCCGCAGCCTCGGGTCTTCGCGTTCGACGTCGAGCGCCTTCGCCACCAGGTCGGAGGCCAGGACGTCGAACGCTCGGCGATAGACGCTGTCCATCCCCCCGAGCTCCACGGTATCGACCTGGCGGCGGAACTGGTCGAACTCGTCGAGCATCCGGCGACGACGGTCGATACGCCCGGGTGCCTCCGCCCCCCCTTTGAGCAGCGCGAGGTCGTCGCCGTCCATCCGCGCCGGCCGATGCGTCATCCCGAGCTGGCCCGGGCCGGGCGTGTTGTACGGCCGATGCTGCATCGTCGGGAAGAGGTCGATGAACGGCGGGACGATCGGGTCGTGCGGGCCTTGCACCAGCGAGACCACCGAGCCGAAGTGCGGCTTCCCCTCGCGCTGGCTGACGCCCATCGGGTAGCCGGTGAGGTTCTGGAAGCTCGAATGCTCGTCGCGCAGGCCGACGATCGAACGGATCACCGCGAGCTTATCCATCGACGACGCCGTCATCGGCAACAGCTCGCCGATCTCGATGCCCGGGACCTTCGTCGCGATCGGCTTGAACTCGCCCCGGATCCCCTCCGGTGCCTTCGGCTTCAAGTCGAACGTGTCCTGGTGCGGCAGGCCCCCCGCGAGGTAGACCATGATGACCGCCTTGTGCGATCGCTTCCCCGCGCCTTCCTCGGCCCGGAGTAGCTCGGGCAGCCCCAAGCCTCCCATCGCCAGCCCGCCGATCTTGAGGAACGACCGCCGCGAGAGCCCGTCGCAATACCGTTGACGAGCACCGAACAACGTCAGCATGGTCCGCCCCTCATCACGCGATCCGTCCGAACCTCCTACGATTCTTCAACATTATGACAACATTTCCGACATCGGCAAGACTGGCGAACGTGTCCGGGCGCATCAATGGTTTTCGTCGATCTCCACCGAACCCTCATCGAAGGATTTCTTCACCACAACGGCACAAAGACACAAAGGGCAGGATCCCGAGAGAACAGTCCCATCTCGGACCTCCTCTCCGAACTCTTTGTGTCTTTGTGCCGTTGTGGTGAGTCTCCCAACGAATCGACCGGAGTGAGCTCGGTGGACTCCGGCGAGGAGCCTTGGTTCATCTCTCCCGTTCCTCGAACTCCTCGGGAGTCGGGAAGGGGATCGTGTGGATGGCCGAATCTTCGGGGCCCGGCCCGATGGGGCGTTGGGGAGGGCCGGAGAGGCCCGGCCGGGCGGTGTCGGGATCGGGCGGGGGAGAGAACGGCAAGAACGCCTGCACGGCGTCGTCGGCATGGGGGAGGTTGATGACGGTCGAGGCCTTGACAGAGAGCTCGGCCTTGACGGAGAGTTCGGGCGGGGCGTCGATGAAGAACAGGGCACGCATCGCGTCGAGGTCGACGAGGCCGAGGTGGATCTCGTTCCGGATGGTGACGATCTGATGGTTCCCGAGGGTCAGGTCGAAGACCCCCATGCCCGAGGCGTCGACCCCGCCGTTGACGGCCTCGGCCGCGGCCGAGTCGCCGGGCCGAGCGACCCCTCGCGTGATCGTCGTGCGCCTTGGGGCGACGAACCTGAGCCGGGCCACACCGCCGGCCAACCGCAACACCTCAACCCGGATGTTGCCGTCGATGGTGATGGCCTCGTGCCGCTTCCTGGCGATGACTAGCATGAAGGATTGTTCCCGCGGTGACCACCCCGAACTCTCCCCGCGCGGGCAGGCCACGCGTCCGATCGCGACGACGGCATTCATCCTCATTCGGCGCTCGGACAAATGATGGGGGAGCCGCGACGGACGACGCCTCTCGGCGACGCCCGCCCGGGTGGTGAACCGTTCTCAGCGGACGGGGATAAGGAAGGTGACGACTCGTCTACGGGCCGTCATTCCTCAAAGACTCTCGACGCGGTCCCAGGCATCCCCGTGGTTGAGCCTGACGATCATCTCTCGAATTTCCGCCCCCTGCTGGGAGTCGAACTGGGTCAAGTCGACGATCTGGTCGGGGGGGGTGCTGACCGAGAACTCCACCCGCCCTTGGCCCGAGTCGAGGACCCGGACGACCACGTCCAGGCCTGGGTGCAGCACACCGCTCTCCCCTTCGAGTCCAAAGTCATAGGGGCGGATCCTCACCGGATCGTCGGGGGTGAGGGTCAGCTTCAGGTTCAGGAACCGGCGGTATCCCGGCTCGCCCGGTCGCGCCGGTGCCCGAGAGGCCATGCCGCCGGCCCGGGCGCGGACCACGTTGATGTCCCAGCGCGTGAGGAAGCAAGTCTCCACGTGCCGGCCCCGGATCTTCACCGGGACGATCGTCGCATAGTGGTCGAAAGTCAGCCGCCCGTCGGCCTCGGCGGAGGTGAGGAGGCGGAACGGTTCGTCACGGCGTCGTGTGAAGAGGATCATGAAGGGCGCCCCTGCCTTTAGGTGTCCTTGGCAATTGGGCCTTCAACGGTTCTCACCGTGAAGGCACGGTGCACGTCCATGCGCAGCAAATCGGGCGATCGATCTCTCGGAAGTCGTTGCAGAGCTGATCACGAACAAAGTTGGGCGAGCCTTTGGTTGGGAACCCCAATCCGATCGTGTCTTCACCGGATTGTAAAAAGCTCCTCCACGAGAATCAAGGAGTTGTCCGCAATCCTCAATCTTAGGGACTATCTCAGTCTGCCCTGCTTCAAGGGGGGGACCGTGGACAATTCCCGTCGGGACGTGTGCAATCGAGTCATGATCCTTTGATCCGCCTCGACGGAGCGACGTCCCATGTCCACGATCCCACAACGCATCGCCAGCGCTTTCGCCGTGCTCTGCGGATGATACGGTGAGGTTACCGAGATGGCCCGCGATCGTGAGCAGTCTCGGCAGTCGCTCTACCTACCGCGAGGCCGAACAGGTCGCAGACGCCGTCGATGGCACCGCGGCAAGGGCCCGCATCGATGAACTCCAGCAGCAACTCGCCCAGCGGCAGGCCGAGATCCAGGCCCTCCAAAGTCGCCTGAAACGCTCCGTCGAGATCTCCCTCGCCAAGCAGCATGAGTTCGCCTCGGTCGCTCAGGCCGAGGGGGTTAGCCTCAGCGTCGCCCGCCGTTTGTTGCGGGTCGTGGCCGGGACGATCCCTGTCACGGCCGTGGCCACCCTGGGACGGGCGTCCCGCGAAGCCGGCCGACGCGTCGGCGGCCTGCTCGAGGTCCTCGACGAGGTGAGCCGCCCCGAGATCAAACAGGCCACGGCTGACGAGATTTTTTTGGCCGAAGGCCGGTCCTGATGGTCGTCGAACCCGAGAGCCTTTGCTGGCTGACGGGCCGGATGGTCGAGGCGCGAGACGGCGAGACTTGGGCCGAGGAATTCGCCCGATTCCCGGCGTTGAGTGCGGTGGTCCGCGACGACGGGACCGGCTTGGGTCGAGGGGTAAGGCTCGAGAACGCCCGCCGTCGCGCCTCCGGCCTGCCTGAGTTCGACGACTCGCTGGACGTCTTCCATACGCTCCGCGAAGGGGGACGCGCCCTGAGGAAGACCTGGGGCGTGGCCACTCGGGCGTTCGAGCGGGCCGAAGCGGCCCAAGGGCGACTCGATCGGCGTGGCCGCCAAGGACGATCCCGCCAGGGGCATGGCACGGCGACGAATCGGCTATGGCGCCAGGCCGAGCGGGCCTGGGATCAAGCCGTGGCCGCCGAGGAGGCCTGGGGACGGGCCAAGGCGGCGTTCGAGATCTTCACCCCCGAGGGTCGGCTCAACGATCGAGCCCAAGCCGAGGCGGTGGTGGCGGAATCGTTCCCCGCCTTGGACGGCGCGGCGTGGGCCAAGACGCGTCGGTTGCTGCTCCGCCGGGAGAGTTTCACCTTCCTGGATCAAGTCTCAGGACGGTTGGTCGAGTTGGGATTAGCCCCCGATGTCCTATCGGCCTTGTTGGATTTGGAAGGCCTGCGGCGGCAGACGTGGCGGCAATCCGCCGCCACGGGAGCTTGGGCCTTGGTCCGCACGGTCCAACTGACGAAGGCCAGTGCGGATTGGCGTAAGGAGTGGCGACGGGTTCGGGCCGTGCTCCATGGTGTGTGGCGAGCGAGTAGCCTCGTGGAATGCGTCAACAGCGTGGCGCGGATGCAGCAGGCACGCCATCGGAAGATGACGCAGGGGTTACTGGATCTGAAGCGTCTGTATTGGAACTTGCGGCGGTTTCGGACTGGGCGTCGCAAGGATGAGACGCCGTACGGCTTGCTCGGCTTGAGACTCCCGGAGTTGAGCTGCGGGGAGTTCCTCGAGATGACCCCGGAGGAATTGCGGAAGAGACTGTCCGCTCAAGAAGATCCGTCGTGAGATAGTGCCAGGGAAGGCGAGTCAAAAAAGGACGCGAGTTACGTCCCCTTCTGGGCTTGGGCGATTTGTGTAGCGCGATGTAACTGGTGGTCCTCGGAGGCCTTCGGAATGGGGCCTAAATGCCTAAAATCTCGGTAGATCGGCGTGTGCGCGGCATGTAACTGGAAGCGGGGAGACTCGGGCCATCGCTCTCGAAAGCACGTCCCCCGATGCTCGAGTCACGCTCCGGAATGGCGAAGCCGCCGCTCGTCGCTCGGGAGCAACTTGGGGCTCGCAGGTTCCGGCCCGGCAAGCCACGTAGACTTATTGCAACTTTCTGCCTTGGTTCGGGTTGCAAATCAGACGATTGCGTGCTGGCATGGGGCGAGTTGTGAATGATAATATGAATCGGCACGCCGGAGTGCAGCGACTCGATCGCGGATCGTGGCATAACACCGACCCTGCGCCGGCATCGCTCTCCCCCAACGGGACGCCGATGGGCTACGAACAGAGCATCGAAAGCCAGATCAATCAGCTAAGGGACGTCCTCCAACGATATCACGGCTTCGCCGTCATACGCGAACTCCTCCAGAATGCCGATGACGCCGGCGCCACGCGCCTGGACATCGGATGGACGCGAGGCCTGGCCGGGGCGCAGCACGAATTGCTCGCCGGCGGCCCCGCGGTCTTCATCCTAAACGACGGCGAGTTCACCGCGAGGAACGCCCGCTCGATCGCCCAACTGGGGCTCAGCGACAAGGCGGGCGAGGATGGGCGGATCGGGAAATTCGGCCTCGGGCTGAAGAGCATCCATCACCTGGGCGAGGTCTATTTCTACCTCTCGTCGTCCACCTTCGAAGACGAGAGGTACAGGCCGAACGACGTGCAGAACCCGTGGACGGCCCGCAAGGAGCCGGTCGAGTCGTTCCGTCCCGAGTGGGACGGGTTCGCGGAGCCGGATCAGTGCCTGATCCGCGAGAAGCTGATGCCGGTACTCGCCGCTGGCCGCGCCGAGCCGGGCCTCGTCATCGGCCCGAACCACTGGTTCTGCCTCTGGGTGCCGCTCAGGCGGAAGTGTCATGTCGGGGACAACCACAGCGCGATCATCCCCGAGTATCCCGGCGACCAGGGAAGTCCCCACCCCGGCATCTTCCCGGATGACTTCGAGGTTGAAGTGGCGCGGCTACTCCCCCTCCTGAAGCATGTCGTGGAGGTCCGCTGCTGGGTTGAAGCCCCCGACGGTCTCCTGCAAACGGTCTCGGGCCTTAGGATCGATCCTCCTTGCCAGCGCGCGTCGATCAAGCCGGGCGCTGACCCAGTTCGGAGTCCCCTGAACGGCCGGGTACGACTCGACCAGTTCCGGGACCCGAGGCCCCTGACTGTGTCCTTCACGGGCTTCGAACGCCTGGTGGACGACCCCCGGTTCGGGGAGCTGTCGGAGCGGGACGATTGGCCCCGGCCGCTCACGCTCCCCTCGTCCGGCGTCACCCGCGGGCGATCGATCGCGAGGCCGGAGCCGGCCGTCGCACACGCCGCCGCCTGCTTCGTCTCGAGGCCATCGGAAGGCCCGCGGGGCAGGCTCGACATCGTCTGGGCATCCTACCTCCCCGTCCAGCTTCCGGAGATACCCCCGCGATTTTTCAGCAGTCCCCACCATGTCACCCTCACGCTGCACGGCCGCTTCTTCGTGGATGCGGGGCGGGTCGCGATCGACTTCGGGGACGGACACGCCGCGGAGGAGCGGACCCTGCGTCAGCGGTGGAACGACCTGCTCCGGGACGAGGGGACGCTCGATCTCGTCATCCCCGCCCTCGAGGCATTCGCGACGTCTCTCGCCCCGGAGGAACGGGCCGGGGTGCTGCGAGACCTGACGTCGGCGATCTACGACTCGAACTTCTATTCCGGGTACCGCCGGTCGATCTGCCGCCGTCACCAGTGGGTCTACCGCCACGGCCCCTCCGGCGCCGCCTGGACCATCGTGGGCGGCGACACGGATGCCTGCGAGATCCCCGAACCGACCGAGGCAGAGCCCTCCCTTGAAGCCGTTTTCCCGTCCCTGGCCGGGCTCTGCGAAGAGGGTTTCTGCGCGACCTACACGGAGTGGCCGGGCCTACTCCGAGAGGATCGCCGGGCGGCCTGGCCCGAGCCGGTGTTGCTGCGACTCCTGGAGCTGGATGCGGCCGCTGTCTTCGCCGAGCCGAAGCGCCTGGCCCTGTTCGTCCGCACGGTGGAGGTCGCCCGGGGCAGCGCCTCGACGTCCACGGCGGCCGGTCGAGTGCGGGAGATCGTTCGACAGGGGATGGCCTCGCTCAAGCTCGCAGCGGTGATGCGCCAGAAGGAGCTGGTCCAGCGTTGCCTTGCCCTGCTCCCCGCCGACTGCAAGCTGGGCCTCGATCTCGGCTCCATCCCCCTTGACGTCGCCGGTCCACTCGTTGAGGCGCTCTGGGAGGAGAGCTGTTCCGTGCTCGTCACGCCGATCGGGAATGGCGGGGCGGACCCGCCCCCGGAGGTGACGGAGGGCCTTCTCGCGCGCTTGCTGGCCGTGACGTCATCCGCAAGGGAGGACGCCTTCTTCGAAGGCCGTGTCCTGATCGCCTGCCAGGTCGTCGGGATCTCGCGGGCCGAGTCGGGATCGCCGCGGGATGGGCTTGCGAAGGTCCCGATCTTCCCGGTCCGGGCCGGCTGCGAAGGAGTGGCGAGCCTCGTCGGTCGCGAGGCACTGAGCAAGGCGCTGCGGGCCGGGCGGCTGTTCGCCGATGCGGAAGGGCTCAGCGGGCCGCTCCTGGGGGCGTTGCAAGACGGGCCACAGGGGGAATTCATCACCATCTCCCGCCGGATCGCCGACGCGGCTTTCGGTCGCAACGTGGTCCCCGACTGCGACCCGTTCAACTGCCTGATGCTCCTCGAGTCCACGCCCCCGCTCGTCGAGTTGCCGGAGCGCAGGGGCGCCCTGCTAGGTGCCCTCCTCGCGGTCCTCAGGGCCAACGATGTCCGGGAGGAGAGGAAGTCCCTGCGCTACCTGCTCCACGCGACGCCCGATCGGTTCTCCGATGACGCCCCGCTCTACTACGAGTCGGATTCCGGGATGGCGCCGATCTGGGCGCGGCTCGCGTCCCGCGCATTGCAACGAACGGGGGGCGGCTGGCGCGTAATACCACGTGACCTGGCCGACCGGCTCAACGCCCAGCAGAGGGTCTCGCTCGGAGTCCGGCCCCTCGACCGCCCGGGCGTCATCGAGCTCCTGGGTTCGTCCGATCCGGCCTCCCTCGACCTCGCCGACCTGTCCGACGACGAGGTCCGCACCCTGATCGACGAGTGCAAGGCGGCAGACTTCGGGGTCATCAGAGCCCTGCCAATCCATCGGACGAACGAGGGCCTCCGAGTCTCGATCGACGACCGGTGCCGTTGGCGGGCCAATTTCCCGATCGACGGCGACCTCGCCGAGAACGTCATCGTCCTTGAGCCCGATCGCAATCCCGCCATTGCGCACAAGCAACGGGAGATCCATCCCCCCTCCCTCGACGCCAAGGGGGTCATCGACCTGATCCTCAAGGCGCCGGCCCCCCACCGCCGCTGGAAGACGGTCCTCGACGCCCTTGCCGCGATCGGGGAGGTGCCATCTCACCTCTCCAACTCCCTCAGATCGACCCGTTGGATCGCGACCCGGGCAGGCCGGCCCGTCTCACCCCAGCAGGTCGTCAACTCGCGATCCCTGAACGAGGTGATCCGCGAGGCGCTGGCCGACGCGGAGGTGGACGAATCGGAGGTGATCTCCGCGCTCGAGTTGCCGGACCCTTTCCTCGCCAACAAGGTCGTCCCGGGTCTGTTTCCGAACCTGGGGGACGCGCTGGAGAGATTGGGCCGGGTCCTGGCCCTCGATGAACGCTACCGGATCGGGCCGCTGCGTCGCGACGAGGTGTCGCTCGTCGGCATCCGCTCCGTATTTGCCGACGCCCCACGCGCCGTCATGACGTGTTTCCCGCTGCTGCGGGAGCAGGCCGGGGTCGGGGCGATCCGCGAAAACCAGGACGCCGCGATCGAGACCAGGCTCGTCCCGGCCCTGTTGCGAGAGGTCCCGGAAACCCGCACCGCGGAGGTCCTCGGCTACCTGGCGAGACGCCATTCGGACGCCCCGCTGACGGAGAGGGGCCACTTCCTCGTGTGGTATCGGCGCTATCTCGAGGCCGCCACGACGGCGGGCCAGATCGGGCCGATCCTCGCCCACATCCCCCTTCTCAGCATGGCAGAGCATTGGGGGCGCGCCGCCGCCCTCGCCATCGCCGCCGAGGGGGTCGAACCGTCTTGCCTGCTCCATCCCGACCTGGCCGGGATCCTCGCGGCACACGTCCACCGGCCAGGTGATCCCGTCGCGGTCTCTACGACCCCCGACGAGACGGGTCCATGGACCGGTGGAGTAGGCTCTCTGGACGAGGAGTTGCGGCTCGGGGCCAGCGCCCTGGACGCGTATGCCGAGGAGTGGGCATGCCTTCCCTCGGTCCCTCGAGAACTTGTCGGCGGCCTGATCGCGCTCCTCGGCGACGCCCCCCCGCTGGCCGAGCTGGCGCGTAACTTCCTGGGAAACTTCCAGGCCGAACCTCTCCGCGAGAACCTCTCCTGGGACGGCTCACAACCGTTCATGATTCGAGGAACTCGCTGCGGTGGTGCGGGCATCAGCATTACCCAGGCGATGAAGTCGCGCCGCACCATCATCGAACTGGCCGACGGCGACCGGACCCGCGTGTCCAACCTGCTCGGCCGGCCGATCGAGGTGCCGATCCGGCAAGCATTCGACGACCTGCTCCTCCCCCACGACTACCTCGGCGAACACGACGGCTTACGGTACTTCCGGATCCGGATCCGACGGGTCAACCCGACACGGCTTTCCGACGGCCTCGACCCCGTCTCCGTCCTTCGAGAGACCGCGCGTCGGTTGCTCGAGGTCGTCGACCGTCAGACGATATCGAATTTCCACGAGGTCTGGGGCAAACTGGCCCAGGGGGAGCAGCTGGACCTCGCGATGGCTCAGCTCGGCTTGCAGGACGACCTCCCGACCGTCCTCCAGAACCTCGGCCTCAGGCACCGCGAACCGATCGCTTCCGTCCTGCGGGACTGGCATGACGCGAAGCGCGAGCTCGCCCAGCTGGAACCAATGGAGGAGAAGCGGCGGTCCAGGGCCGAGGAACGCAAGCGGATCGCTCGCGACGGGCTCCGCAGGTTGCTCGAGACCGACGCGGAGGCGCAACGGCACTGCCTAGACGCCGTCCGCGCCCGGATCAGGACGAATCAATACACGCTCGACTCCATCCCATTCGAGCTGTTCCAGAACGCCGACGACTCGGTGGCCGAGCTCCGCGTGTTGCTGGCGGACGTCAGGCCGCCGGACGACTCGACGTGCCGGTTCGTCGTCGACACCGACGGCCGCTCCCTCTGGTTCGCCTCCTGGGGCCGCGCGATCAACCGCCACCAGGCCGCGGGCTTCAACGATCCGGTCCGCGGATTCGACCAGGACCTTGAGAAGATGCTCTCGCTTGGCTGGTCCGACAAGGGGCACATGGGGCATGGCGACGACCAGACGACCGGCAAATTCGGCCTGGGGTTCAAGAGCGTCCTCCTGGCGACAGGCCGGCCGCGAGTCCTGAGCGATCGGTTGGCGTTCGAGGTCGTCGGCGGCCTCTTCCCGAAGGCCCTCGGGGAGGGTCGCGAGTCGCTTCGCGAGCGTCTCCGGGAACTCGGGCCGGCGAGGCAGGACGGCACGATCGTCGAGCTGCCCCTGGAGGGGGTCGAGGTCGGCGAGGTCCTCGGCCGCTTCTGCGAGTCGGCCCCCTTGCTGGCGGTCTTCGGCCGCGAGATCCACTCCTGCGTCATTCGCTTTGAGGACGGACGGACCGACGCTTACCGATGGGATCCCGAGCCGATCGAGGGCGTGCCGGGAGCGGAGGCCGGCGCGTTGCCGAGCCCGAGGCCAGGGCGCGTCCTGGTGCTCCGCGGCAAGCTGTCGGCGACCGCGCTGGCGATCGGCCGGGATGGGGTCGAGGATCTCCCTCCCGGTTGGCCAACGCTCTGGGTTACCGGCCCGACACGGCAGGCGGAACGGCTCGGCTTCGCCGTGAATGCGCCGTTCGACCTGGACGTGGGCCGCTCGCAACTCGCCTACTCCTCGGGCCGGAACGACGAGATCGCCGCCGTCGCGGGCCGGGAGGTCGGCGAAGTCCTCGTCACCCTCCACCGGCGAGGCGGCGACAATTGGGAAGGATTCGCTCGGGCCCTGGGCCTGCGCGAGGGTGCCTCGCCGCTCTCGTTCTGGGAGTCCGCCTGGGAGCGGCTGGGCAAACCCCTCGTCGGCCACCACGACCCGCACGGGCCGCTGCTCCGCGCGATGTTCTGGGGTGCGGCCGATCGCGGGATGCGTCGGCTCGTTTCGGAGTGTGACGCCCTCCCCAGCGGCCTCTGGGGAGGTGACCGCGGGCTTACCCGGCTGGGTCGACTCTGCGCGAGGGTCTCGGGTGTGCTCGACTCGGAGGAGGTTTATGTGGGAGTCGCGTGCTGGCCTCGGTTTCGCGACGCCCACCCGCGCGGGGACCTGGTCTCGGGCCGGATCTTCGATGACCTCGGGAGGCTCGCGCCCGGCTCGCCCCCCGACTGCACCAGGGTCACGCTGGCCGCCGCGATCGGATGTGAACTGGGCCCGGACGCGAGAGCCGATGCCGGTACCGCCGCCACGCTCGGGGCCCTGATCTCGCCGGAGTTCCTCGTTGCCCTGTCATCGAGGGGCGTGACGGCGGCGCAAGAGATCGACGCCTTGAGGGAAATCCTGGCCGACGTCCGATTCCAGGCCCGCGATGAGGACTGGCCCCCCGCGCGAGAACTTCTGGTGTCCGGCGACGACGACGAGGGCCTCCGCGCCGCCTTCGCCCCCGCTCGAGCCGTCATCGCGCATAACTATGTAGGCGATGCCCGGGACTTCTTCCTGGCCTGCCGCGGACGGCTGCGTGCCGACGCCTGCCTCATCAAGAGTTGGGCCATGGACGCCCCCGACAGCGGCCGGCGCAGGGCGGTGCTCACGTACCTCCTCCGCGGCCAGTTCGGTCAGGAGCTCTCGGGCCAACTCGTCGGGCAGCTCGCGGGCAGCTGGCTCGCCCGGCTCGATATCGCCGCCGTCATGGGCCAGGGGTTCGACCACAACCAGGCCGTCGTCATACTCGGGCGACTTGGGATCGCACCCAAACCCCAGGTCATACCGGCCGCGGCCTTTGGTGGCGGTGCAGCCACCGACCCGACAACCTCGCTCGAGTTGATCCACGACTGGTGGGGCGACCACCGCGAACGATGGGTCGCGCACTACGAGAGGCAGTGGTACCCGGCGGGGTGTCTCCCGAACCTTTCGGATGAGATCACGCGTTGCTCGTCTGCGGAGGACCGACGCGGCTGGATGGTCCTGCTGATGCTCGGTGCGATGCACACCATGGGCCGCACCCGGGCGGAGGCGCACCGGAACTTCCTCGTCAAGTGCCAGGATGAGGGCTGGCTCGACGTATTCGCGCGGCCCACGGACGACCTCGGTCAGTGGATGGAGGTCCTCAAGGCTTATCTCGACCAGAACGTCGGAGACAGCCCTTACCTGCACTGGATGGGCAGGTTCGTGAGCATCTTCCAGCTCGCCCATTGGCTCCACGACTATGTCGAGACCTTCATGGCGATCGACCGGATCCGCGGGGATTTCGAGCTCGATGAAATCACCGTATCGCGGACTTCGACCCTGTTCCAGGGGGGCGGGCTGGGGCCGCCCCCCGTCTCTCGCACACTGGGTATGGGCGCCTGCTTCGTCGTGCGTGAGCTTGTCCGGGCGAGGCTCGTCACCAATCCCCTCGCACACCGCCATTGCTACGTGCCCTCGGCCCGCGTCCTCCGCCTGATGTCGCTGCTGGGTTGTCACGGCCTGGATGGGGTTTTCGTTTCCGCCTCCGAGAGGGTCAAGGCCTCGGGCACGCTTTATGATTTCCTCGTGGAGCAACTCCGAGGCGATACGAAGGCCCGGTTCCACGGCGACTTCGACTTGCCCCTGATCGCCCTGACGGAGCCGGTCAACCGAGAAGTGCTCGACGAACTGCTTGGCTCAAGCCAGGTGGACGAATGGGATGAGGCCGACGACGAATTCTCGGAGGTCTTCTGATGGACGCTGCCGAGGGGCTGTCCCCCGCGGACCAGGTTCGGAGCCGCCAGTTCGGGATCGGCCGAGTCGAGTACGACAAGGGGCCGACCACGATAGTCCGATTCGATCACGGCCTCGAGGAGTGCGCCAAGGCGGACCTGGAGGTCATCGTCACGCCGCTCCAGGCGGTGGAGAGGGGCCGATGGGACGCCCCGCTCGAGGTCATCGCCCGAATCCAGGCCGAGGCGATCCGCTCCGTGAATGACGCCTGGGGAGTCTTCTCCCGGTCGAAGATCGCCCTCCTGCCTCACCAGCTCTGGGTCTGCCGGCGCGTCCTGGAGAGGTGGCCGGCCCGTTGGCTGGTTGCCGACGACGTCGGGCTCGGCAAGACGATCGAGGCCGGGCTGATCCTCTGGCCTTTGCTGGCCCGCGGGCAGGTCCGCAGGCTGCTCGTGCTCTGCCCGGCCTCCCTCGTCGAGCAATGGCAGTCGCGGATGCGCACGATGTTCGACATCCGCCTCGCCCCCTACATTGCCGAGGCGGACACGGCACGGTTCGCCTACTTCGCCACGCACGACCAGGTCGTCGCCTCGCTCGAGACGATCCGGACGTTCGCCCCGGAGGAGCACAAGACCGCCTCCCGCGAGGATCGGAGCCAGAGGTTCTTCTCCTGCGAGCCGTGGGACCTCGTGATTGTCGACGAAGCCCACAGGCTCAACGCCGAGGAGCGAGCCAAGGCGACCCTCGGTCACACGCTGATACAACGCATGGACAGGGCCGGGTTGATAAGATCCCTGGTCTTCTTTACCGGGACGCCCCACCGGGGAAAGGAGTACGGATTCCTCTCGCTCCTCAAGCTGCTCAGGGCCGACCTCTTCGACCCCGAGCAGCCGATGGAGGGGCAGATCTTGCACCTGAAGGAGGTGATGATCCGTAATAACAAGCAAAATGTTACCGACCTGAGCGGGCGCCGGCTCTTCCAGCCAACCAGGGTCATGAACGAGACGTACGCCTACTCGCCCGCCGAGCAGACGTTCTACGAGATGCTCACGGACTTTATCGTCACCGGCAAGGCCTATGCCGGCACCCTCAGCGGGTTCGAGGGCACGGCGGTCGGCCTAGTCCTGGTGGCGATGCAGAAGCTCGCCTCGAGTTCCGTCGCCGCCATCCGCCGGGCGCTGCGGGGCCGACTCGAGCGGATCCGCGAAGCCCGGCGGGAGATCGACCGGCTCAGGGATCGACTCGACCGGTACCGCGAGACGGAGAGCGGCGTGGACCTCGACAGGATGGCCGAGCTCGAGGAACTGATCGCCGCCGGCTCGGCCGGCCTCAGCCTGATGGGGGGAGAGGAGCACAGGCTCAGGGAACTGATCGCCGCCGCCGAGAGGGTGGAGCGTGAGACGAGGATCGAGCGGATCGTCGAGCTGGTAAGGACAAGGTTCCCCGGCCGTTCCGTGCTCTTCTTCACCGAATACAAGGCGACCCAGTCGCTCCTCATCTCGGCCCTATTCCGGGAATTCGGCGACGGATGCGCCACCTTCATCAACGGCGACGGCCAAGCCGACGGCGTGGCCGATTCCACGGGACGGGTGATTACCATCCGCGAGCCCCGCGAACGGGCCGCCGACCGCTTCAACGAGGGGACCGTCCGTTTCCTGGTCTCGACCGAGGCGGCCGGCGAGGGGATCGACCTCCAGGATCACTGTCATACGTTGGTGCACGTCGACATCCCGTGGAATCCCATGCGGATGCACCAGCGTGTCGGGAGACTGAATCGGATCGGCCAGCAGCGGCCCGTCGAGGTCGTCATCATCCGCAATCCCGACACCGTCGAGGGGCGTATCTGGGACAAGCTCAACGCCAAGATCGAGAGCATCATGCGGGCGCTGGGCGGCGTGATGGAACAGCCCGAAGACCTGATGGAGCTCGTGCTGGGGATGGCCGCCCCCAGCCTGTTCACCGAGCTGTATTCGGAGGCGGGGTCGGTCCGCACGGAATCCCTCTCCGACTGGTTCGACGGCAAGACCGCGAGGTTCGGCGGGCGGGACGCGATCGCGACGGTCCGCGACCTGGTCGGCCACTGCGCCAGGTTTGATTTCAAGGACGTAGCCGACCAGCTACCGCGCGTGGACCTCCCCGCGCTCCGGCCCTTCCTGCTGAACATGTTGGCCCTCAACCATCGAAGAATCCGCGAAGACGAGGAGGGCCTGGCGTTCAAGACGCCGGAGGAATGGCTGGATTCACCGGCCGTGCGGAGGAGTTACGAGGGCCTGCTGTTCGACAGGAGGCACAGGGCGCCGGACGCCGTGAGCCGGGTGCTCGGCGTCGGTCATCCGGCCATCGACCGGCCCCTGCTGCAGGCGTCCGGTTGGACGAAAGCCGCCACCCTCCTCCCCGCCCAGGATTTGACGGCGCCGATCGCCGTGTTCCGGGTGGCCGACCGCATCACCGGCTCCGGCGGGCAAGTACGTTCCGTCCTCGTCGGGGTGGAAATCCGGGCCGATTCCGAGAATCCGACCATCCTGTGCGACTGGCGTCTGCTGCTGCTGCTCAACGACCTCGTCGTTTCCAGGCCTTCCCGTGGTCAGATACTTCCCTCCAATTCGCTATCATCGCGAGCCGTTCGCGCGGCCATTCAGAGGGCCGAAGCCGCACTCATCAGCGAAGTCCCGAGCATGGACCTCCCGTTCCGATTCCCGACACTCGACCTGTTCGCCATTTTATGGCGAGAACAAGACTGAATAACCTCGCCGTAACCTTCGCAGCTCACGGCACGAACGCTCCGAGCCGCTGCCTCCCCCCGCCCGCATGCTGGTCGAAGGACTTCCCCGGCATGGCCGCCGAGGCGGGCCTCTCGACCAGCGATCTCGTCGAAGCCTTCGCGATCGTCGAACGCTTCTGGGCCGGCGAGCGAATTGCCGGCCCAGAAGCGCATTCAAGCTTGCCGCATCGGGAACGGCCGGGGGGTCATCCGCATCCCGGAGTCCGCACTGGACGAATACGTCCGGAGTGTGACCTCCGGCACGACCGGAGAGACGGCGGCGTCACCCGTCCCGCAGCGCCGGGCCGTCAGGCTTCGGCACCTCAATATCTGACACTCCGGCAAGCGAGTCCGCCCGGTGCTCCGCCCCCGCACCTTCATTTCGGCTATGGCGCCAGGCCGAGCGGGCCTGGGATCAAGCCGTGGCCGCCGAGGAGGCCTGGGGACGGGCCAAGGCGGCGTTCGAGATCTTCACCCCCGAGGGTCGGCTCAACGATCGAGCCCAAGCCGAGGCGGTGGTGGCGGAATCGTTCCCCGCCTTGGACGGCGCGGCGTGGGCCAAGACGCGTCGGTTGCTGCTCCGCCGGGAGAGTTTCACCTTCCTGGATCAAGTCTCAGGACGGTTGGTCGAGTTGGGATTAGCCCCCGATGTCCTATCGGCCTTGTTGGATTTGGAAGGCCTGCGGCGGCAGACGTGGCGGCAATCCGCCGCCACGGGAGCTTGGGCCTTGGTCCGCACGGTCCAACTGACGAAGGCCAGTGCGGATTGGCGTAAGGAGTGGCGACGGGTTCGGGCCGTGCTCCATGGTGTGTGGCGAGCGAGTAGCCTCGTGGAATGCGTCAACAGCGTGGCGCGGATGCAGCAGGCACGCCATCGGAAGATGACGCAGGGGTTACTGGATCTGAAGCGTCTGTATTGGAACTTGCGGCGGTTTCGGACTGGGCGTCGCAAGGATGAGACGCCGTACGGCTTGCTCGGCTTGAGACTCCCGGAGTTGAGCTGCGGGGAGTTCCTCGAGATGACCCCGGAGGAATTGCGGAAGAGACTGTCCGCTCAAGAAGATCCGTCGTGAGATAGTGCCCAATTTTACGACCCAACCGCCCCTCCAAAGGATAGACGCGAAAGGGCAAACGACCTTGTTGCCGCCGCCGACAAAGCTCCACAGCTTCGGCGGCGACTCGTCCCCGTTGGAATCCCCGGATAGAATGGGACCGTGGCCACACAGCCTAGAAGGCAACGGGCTAACGAGGATGCCCGCGATTTCCCGAGCCGAGTCCACCGAAGCAGGAAGCCCCAGGATATTGACATGAGCGGAACGATCCTCGACGAGATCGTGGCGTCCAAGCGACGCGAGGTGGCGGCGGCCCGGCACCGGATGCCCCTGGAGGAGATGGAGGTCCAGGCGGCCTCGGCGCCGCCGGTGCGCGACTTCCGCGCCGCGTTGGCCGGGCCAGGGCCGATCCAACTGATCGCCGAGGTCAAGAAGGCGAGCCCGTCGGCGAAGGTCATCCGCGCCGACTTCGACCCGATCGCCATCGCCCGGGCCTACCAGGCGCACGGCGCGGCCTGCCTGAGCGTCCTGACCGACGCCCCGTATTTCCAGGGCCACCTGTCCTACCTCGCGCGGATCCGGGCGTCGGTCGCCGTCCCGCTCTTGCGCAAGGATTTCATCATCGACGAATACCAGGTCGTCGAGGCGAGGCTGGCCGGCGCCGACGCGATCCTTTTGATCGCCGAGATCCTCGACGACGAGACCCTGGCCAGCCTGCTGGCCAGGGCGCGCGGGTTGGGGATGGCGGCCCTCGTCGAGTTCCACGAGGAGGCGAACCTCCCCCGCGTCCTCGCCTCGGGCGCCGACCTCGTCGGGGTCAACAACCGCGACCTGAAGCGCTTCGTCACCGACCTCGAGCTCACCCTCCGGCTCCGGGACCGGATCCCCTCCGACGTCCTCCTCGTCAGCGAGAGCGGCATCCGCACCCGCAGGGACGCCGAACGCCTCGAAGCCGCCGGCGTCTCCGCCATGCTCGTCGGCGAGACCCTGATGCGTGCCGACGACATCGGCCTCGCCGTCGAACAACTGCTCGGCCTGGCCCCCGAGCCGGACGCGACGGCCGAGATCAAAGTCATGGGGTGAGGGTCCGAGGCACCTCGCCTTCCGTACGTCTCGAAACCCGGTTTCTTCCGAGAAACCGGGTTTCTGACACCGTCGACGGCGACGACCTCTCGGGACGGCGTCGTCTAGCCACAGAAACCCGGTTTCTCGGAAGAAACCGGGTTTCAGGGGAAGAGACTTACTTCCGTTCGGTCTCGGCCTCCTTAACGAGACGCTCGAGAAGCTCGTCGAACGACGTCTGATAGGGCTGGACGTCCGACTTGGAGCGAATAATGCCGCGATGGTCGAGGACGTAGAACGTCGGGTAGCCGTTGATGTTCCAGGCCCGGCAGATCGGGCCGCCGCCCTGAGAGCCTGGGCCGTCCCACCAGGATCGCCAGGTGATTTCGCCACGGGCGATGACCTCCCTCACGAGTTCGCGATGGTCATCGCTGTTGATGCCCAGGAGGGCGAACGGCCGGCCCTTCATCCGCTCGACCAGAGCACGCTCCTTGGGGTAGAGGTCGCGGCAGGCGCCGCAGAACTCGTGGCTTCCGAAGTTCAGGACGACGACCTTGCCGCGGTACTCGCCCAGGGTCATCGGCTTGCCCTCGACGTCTTCTCCCGCGATCTCGGGCGCGGGGCGGCCGACGCCGAGGCGGCGGATCTCGAGCAAATCCGCCCGGGCGGCCTCGCCCATCGTCCCGGTGTAGTTGCCCTTGGTCATGAGGCCGGAGAGGTCGCCGAACGCTTCGGCGACGCGTTCGAGCCGTGATTCGGCCTCACGCTCGAGCGCCTCGGCGTCGCTCGACCGGAGCCGCTTGACCGGCTCCGGGCCGAAGGTCCTCTCGAAGACGTCGGCCCACATCGTCGCCAACGGGTTGTTGAAGGTCCGCGCCATGTCGGCATCCCGCTTCAGCAAGCGAGCCAGGGCGAACGCGGCGTGGCCCTTCACGTCGCGCCGGGGGCTCCGCTCCTCGGCGCCCCGGAGCAAAGCCTCGGCCGCCGGCGACCCCGGGGCCTCGACCATCCGCTGGCAGAGCGCCGCCATGCGTTCATCGTCGAGGAAGTCGCGGATGAGCCACTTCGCGGCGGGCTCGGCCTCGGGCGCATAGGGGTTGGTCGTCAGGATCCAGTCCAGGGCCTCGAAGACGGAGGGATTCCTCGGGTAGTCGACCGCGGTCGCCAGCACCTTCGGTCCGAACTCCTCCCATTTCGGCCGCGACACGAGGAAGATCGCGAACCGCTCTTCGTTGGTCTTCCCCTTCTTCTCGGCCTGCTGGCCCTCCCATTTGGCCTTCTGGTAGGCATCTTTCAAGGCGGTGAACCGTTCTTCGGGCGCGACCGAGTGGCCCGGCGTTTGCCCGGCTCGCGCGGCGTCGGCGAGCGTTTCCCGGGTGACTCGGCCGTCGGGGCGGGCGTACGGGAGGTCGCCGTATTGCCCCTGGACCCGCGCGAACAAGGACCGCGACTCCCGCAAGAGGGCCCGGGGATCGTCCCGACGGAGCTGATCCAGGTATTCGCGTCCGTACATTTCCAGGAGAAAGCGATCCTGGCCGGGTTCGGCGGGAAGCTTACCGAGGGTCTCGACGAACTCCCCCTTCATCTTGAGGTATTCGGCGAAGGCGAGGCTCGCCTGCCCCTTCACCAGGCGGTTCGGGCTCGACTCCGCGACCTCGCGGAGGAACCGGTCGCGCAAGGGCGACGGATACCGCGTCATCCCCGCGCAGAGTCGACCGAGCTTCGGGTCGGCGAGGTGGTCTTTGACGAGTCGGTCCAGCGTCCGGCGAAACAAGGCGATTCGCGTCGGATACGAGTCATACCCGTTCGCCCCCCACTCCATGATCCGGCACAACGCCTCCATCGCCACCGGATCTTCGGGAGATTCTTCGGCGAGTGCGAGGAATTCGGGGAAATACTGCTCGAGCTCAACTTTCGTCCAGGCCAGGAACGCCTTGTTGCGTTCCTCGTTGCTCACGGCCTTCGCCTGGAGCTCCACGCCGGCCGCCTTCGCCTGTTCGTAGCGCTTCACCAACGCCTCGTAGCGTTCTCGAAGCGTGGGAGACGCGGGCGCGGCGGCGGCGAGGCGTTGGGCCTTTGCGTTCGGCAGGGGAGGCGCCGGTTCGTGCGTCACCGTATCCCGCCCACCGAGGCCCGACCCAAGGCCGACGGCCAGTATCACGAGGCCGCAGCCGAGGATCCACGCCGACGACGACCAGGAGACGACCCGGCCGGCCCTCTGGGCCAACCCGAGCACCGCCGCCGGGAGCGTGCCGGCGACGGCCCGGCCCGCGCCGAGTTGCACGGCCGCTCGAGCGGTCGTGTCGACGAGACCGACGGGGATTGTTTGCCCCTCTCGCCAGAGCGGGAAGAGGACGGCCGTCGGCGTCAGTCCGCGTCGGGTCAAGCGCGAGCGGAGCTCGTCCTTGCCCCGGGCCAGCCGGCTCTTCACCGTGCCGATCGGCCACCCGAGCTGACGCGCCGCCTCGTCGTGGGTCAGGCCCCCCAGGCCGCAGAGGATGAGCGGCGAGCGATATCGCTCGGGGAGCCGGCCCAGCTCCTCGTGGAGGGATGAGGCGAGGTCCTGGCGGTCGCCGGGCTCTTCGAGGATCGGCGAGGGTGCGTGTTCGGCATACTGCCGTTCGTGGCGTTCCAGGCGGGCCCGGGTCGAGCGGGCTTCCAGGGCGATCCGACGGGCCACGCCGTGGAGCCAACTCCCCAGGGAGTCCCGCCGTCGGATCGAGTCCGACCGTCGGGCCAGGACCAGGAACGTCGCCTGGAACGCGTCCTGGGCATCCTGGGTGTTCCCCAGGAGCGTCCGGCAGACGCGCAGGACCATCGGCCCGTGCCGCCCCACGAGCGCCGCGAAGGCGAGCTCGGCGGACTCGCCCCCGCGCTCCGCGAACCGCTCGAGCAGTTCCCCGTCCGACAGGGCCGCGGCCGTCCCCGACTCGAACAAGGTCCGGACGTCCTTCAATACGGCCGCACTCTGTTGATCTCGCATCCGTTTATGATCCCCGGAGGTCCACCCAGCGTCCATCCCTCGTGTAGTGGGACGCCGGCCCCCGTTTGGATCCAGGATTCGCCGAAGGTCCTTTCTCTCCCGCCCTGCCGCCGTTTACGCCCTCGAGCGGACGGCGGTATCATGAGCACCCTCGAACGGCCCGGCCTCGGTCCGGATCGACTTGCGTCGGCGTCCCGCCCCAACGTCCGGAGTGGTGTCTGATGGAAGGCTCGCGAATCCTCGGCAAGACGGGGCTCGTCGTCTCTCGGGTCGGGCTCGGGCTGGCGGCCCTGGGGAGGCCCGGCTACATCAACCTCGGCCACGACGCGGACTTCCGGGACGGGCGTGAGGTCTCCCTGATGGAGTCCAGGGCACACGAGGTCCTCGACGCGGCGTTCGAGGCGGGCGTGCGCTACTTCGACGCGGCGCGATCGTACGGCAATGCCGAGGCCTTCCTCGCGGGCTGGCTGAACGCCCGAGGGTTCGCGCCCGGCGAGGTGGCGGTGGGGTCGAAGTGGGGCTATACCTACACCGCCGACTGGGAAGTCGAGGCCGAGAGGCACGAGGTCAAAGACCACACGTTGCCGACCTTGCTCCGCCAGGCGGCCGAGAGCCTCGAGCTCCTCGGCCCTCGCCTCGGCCTCTACCAGATCCACTCCGCGACCCTCGAGAGCGGCGTGCTCGAGGACCGCGAGGTCCTCGAGGCGCTCGGCCGGCTCCGGGCCGAAGGGATCAAGGTGGGCCTCTCGGTCAGCGGTCCCCGCCAAGGGGAGACCATCCGACGGGCTCTCGACGTGGTCGTCGCGGGCGAGCCACTGTTCGACGCGGTGCAGGCGACCTGGAATATTCTCGAACCTTCGGCCGGCCCTGTCCTCGAAGCGGCCCACGCGGCGGGCCTGGGGGTCATCATCAAGGAAGCCCTGGCCAACGGCCGGCTGACGACCCGCAACCACGACCCAACCTTCGCCGCATCTCGCGAACGGCTCGAGCGGCTCGCGACGTCGAACGACACGACCCTCGACGCCATCGCGCTCGGCGCCGTTCTGGCCCGCCCCTGGGTCGACGTCGTCCTCAGCGGCGCGTCCACCGTCGAGCAGCTCCGCTCGAACCTCGCCGCCACCTCGGTCCGTTGGGAAGAGGCGGCCGAGGACGAAATCCGACTCTTTGCCGAGACCCCGGCCGACTACTGGAGCCGGCGGTCCCGGTTGCCCTGGAATTGAGGGAAGGATCGGAGCAGGACGAGACGAGGGTGGCCGGTCCGGAACGGAGCGACGCCCAGGGGTTCCTCCACGGCTCACGGTCTGGGCCTCCGCTCCGACCCGGCCACCCCGGTCTCAACTCCTCACGCACCGACTTTCGTCGTCAACAGACGCACGACACCGCACGGGCGTCCCCCCGGTAGGTGGGGCACTCTTGCCCCGCGGCCTTCGACTCGGCTGTCGCATCAAGAGCGGGGCAAGAGTGCCCCACCTACCGGGGGGATCATACGCCTCCAAATGGAGCCGTAAACACGGCCCCAACTTCTAGGACTTCTAGTGTAGGCGCAACACCATAAATTCATGTTCAAAATCGGACTGAAAGCCGGTCTGAGCCCGCGTTCAGGCCAGGTGCCGCTCGATCTCGGGGAGGAGCCCGGCGAAGTCGAGATTGTTAGGGCAAGCCGCCCGGGCGGCCTCGAGGTCGGCGCCCGTCCAGTCGCGGGCCTCGGGAGAGAGCGAGGCATATTGGCGACGCGCCTCGGTGCGGTCGCCGAGGCACTGGTGGTAGGTCAGGAACCGCGTGAGGTTGCCGAGCTCGGCCGAGGTACCCGCGGCGGCCGAGCATCGGCCGTCGCAGTCGGCGCAGAGCCTCGGGCCGTGGGCCAGGGCCGCGTCGCGGAGTTGGTCGACCTCCGCCGTCTTCAAGGGCTCGAAGCGTCGGGCGGCGTCGATGTTCTCGCGGAGTTGGTCGGTGTTCCTCATCGAGACGCATGAGGCGCTGATCCGCTCGTCGGTCCAGATCGCGTGCAAGAGCCCCTGGAACGGCGACAGCTTCTTCTCGGCGAGCATCGGCACTCGCTTGACGACTTCCTCGAGGATGTTCCCCTTGGACTTGTCGCCGAAGAACTGCCCGGCGACCTGCTTCATCGTGATCAGGCCGATCCCCTTCTGATGACAGGCGTCGAGCGCCTTGTTGAGCACCGAATCCTTGTCGAGCCAGGGGGTGTACTGGAGCATGATCGCGTCGACGATCCCGCCGTCGGCCGCGGCCTGAATGATCGGGCCTCGGTCTTTGTGGTGGGTCGAGAAGCCGATGAACTTGGCCTTGCCCGACTTCCGGATCGCCTCGGCCGTCTCCTTGAATTCCCGGCTCTTCACCAGGTTGATCGCCTCGTCGAGGGTGTGTTCGTCGCCGAGGCCGTGGATGAAAAAGAGGTCGATGTAGTCGGTCCCGAGGGCGGCGAGCCGCTTGTCGACCATCTCCATCATCTGGCCGGGAGAGCGGGGCGTGTCCTTGGTGACGAGGAAGATCTGCTTGCGCACCTCGGGCGACTGCTCGAACCACTTCCTGAGATTCGGCTCGGTCCCGTACACCTTGGCCGTGTCGAAGACACGGATGCCCCCGGCGAAGGCGAGCCGGAGGATGCGGTCGTAGCTCGGCCCCCGGACCGCCCCCTGATCGAGCATGGTGATGTCGACGCCGGTCTTGCCCAGCCGACGCTTCGGGAGCACCTCCGCCGGCTTGGCTGCGGCGTCCTGCGCCCCCGAGTGGCTCGACAGGCTCACGGCCGAGGCCGTCGCGAGCGCGCCGGCCTGGAGAAACGTGCGACGATCGGTACGGTTCGTCTCGTCGTGGGCCATCGCTCTCAACTCCTCGTCGGGCCAGTGGTGGGGATATCCCTTCGTCATGACCGTCTCGAACGCGATCCGCGCCCCCGAATCTTATCAGCGCCCTCTCCTCGGACGCGAGAGAATTGGGAGAGCCGCCCGGGCCTCGGCGCACGACGACAGAAGGGGCGGCCGCTCTCCCCACAGGTCCCGGCCCAGCCCGATACGACAGCCGTTCTCAATGGGGAGACGTATGTTGCTTCCAAAATTCTACGTTTACCGACGATTTCGTACGAGCCCTTCCGGCGCACCTTCGAACCCTCGCCATGATCGAGGAGCGAAGATCACCCCCATGTCGATCCCATGGCAGAGGCCTTGAATCGTCGAGAGGTCGATCGCGAGACGACGTTGCCTTGCAAACTCCCGGTAGAAACCGTCGAACGTGCCAAACTTCAGCAAAGTTCGGCCGCATGGGCCAACCTCGTCCCCTTGCAGAGGCGTTGGAAATTGACGCGTTGATGAAAGACCCATCTCGCCCGAAGGGCGGCACAATCCCCCGGAAAAATCGGGGAAATCTTGATTTTTCCACAACCGCCAGGGGATGATGTGTCTCACATCTCGAAGGGATTTCACGGACCACGGGCCCCGCCCCTGACTGACACTGTGACATTCGATCTTCACAGGAGCTTGCATCAGGAACGCGCAACACTTCTCTCATATCTGGGCCTTTTCTCACGCAAGGGGCGGGCGAACGGGACGGCATCCCAGGAGTTATTGTGTGTCGGCATGCGCGTTGCATATCTTACGAACGCGAACTTTGTCAAATAATAATGCTTTCTTGGGAGCACAACCATTGAGCAAGCCATCGACCCCTCCCAAACCGGGCCTTGCCGTCGAAGCCGATGGAGACAGGGCCGCCGCCCTTCGAGAACTCGAGGCCGCGATGGACGAGTATAAACGGACGAGCGGGCGCCTCTTCCCGACGTGGACCGAAGTCCTCGAGGTCCTGGGAAAGCTCGGATATCATAAGGCGGACTAAGCCCTTCTGTCGCGGCACCCAGGAAAACCCTCTCGAGCGTCCCCTGCAACGGGGGATGCCGCGGATTCTCCCCGGATCGACACATCATCTCGCTCCGATGCCACACGGGATGAATTCGATGTCTGAGGGACATGCGTAGCCTGGGCGAGTCAAAGGCTGCAGCCTCCCGGGCCAATCATTCCGCGACGATTCTGGTCGCGGCGGTTTCGATACACCGAACCTCGAAGACCAAGGGCTGCCTGGCAACACTCCGACACCTTTTTAAGCAGAACCACGACGGCCTCCGGGGCGTTTGCCACTCCGAGAAACGCCTTGAAAGGCTTTCTCCATGAGTGGCCGGGCCCTGAACGCGCTTCGAACACCATTGAGATGAGGGAGAAGTGAGGATGGACATCGAAGAATCAGGGCCCGACTTCCCACTGGGGAACGACAAAAGTCCTCCTCTCGAAAATAGACCATCGATTTTATTGTCACAAACCTAGGGGAACTCCGTATGACCCGGGCGAACGTCCGAATTCAGGCGGCCAGAACCCCGCAGTCGCCACGTGACACAGGGTCGCGTCCTTCCAGACAAACGACACGACCCGACGAACCCGGGAAAATCTGCCCTTGTCCGATTGCGCATACTGGGTAAAATAGGATAAAAATTTCAACTGCAGCGTCTCGCCAGAGAATTCGACCTCCACAAACCACTCGAAACAAATAGCCACCGGCATTAGTTTTGCCCGCCAAGCTTTCTTTAACTGGGAGAACGTCGGCCAACCCGCCCTCCGCAGATCATCGATGAGAGGGTCTTTGCGGGGCGAGGTGACGGGCCTTGTCTTCCTCCCTTGGACGGAGGGGCTTATCCCTATGTCCGAGGAATGCCGACGTTCCGTTTTGGGAATACGGAGGTAGGGGATGGGGTTCGCGAGCGAGGTGGAGTCACATCAGGAGATGCCCTCGGCCGGGCCTCGAGGCCGTTGAAGTCGATAGCGGCGGAGGACGCGGCGACTCAAGTGCCCCCTCCAAAGTCAACGTCTCAGGCGGGATCAGACATGGATATCCAGTCGTACTCCGGCCCCCAGGGCCGTCGGCTCGACACCCCCAGGCTCTTTCGTTCTGCCTTCGTGGCGACGATTTGCGTCGTCATGACCACGGCCCTCAAGCTCGCGACCGACTCCCTCCCGGGGCCGGAGAACCCTTGGCTCTTGTATCTCGTCGGCGTCATGGTCGCGGCCTGGTACGGCGGGTCGGACTCGGGGCTCATGGCAACGCCCCTCTCCGTCATCGCTTGTCTCACGACGGGGCTCCTTTGGGACGGACACTCCTGCGTCCAAACCGCGGGCGAAGGATTCAACCTGGCCCTCTTCCTGTTGGAAGGGATGCTGGTCAGCCACTTCGTGGGTTCGTCCCGAGCCACCCGCCAGGACCTCGAGGACGTGCGGATGGAGTTGGCCGGGGCCTACGACGCCTCGATCGAGGCGTGGGGCAAGATCCTCGACCTGCGTGATCGAGAGACCGAGGGGCACAGCCGTCGCGTCGCCGAGATGACCGTGAAGATCGCCCGCGAGTTGGGTGTCGGCGAGGACGACCTGGTGCACGTCCGGCGTGGGGCCCTCCTCCACGACATCGGGAAGATGGGGATCCCCGACGCCATCCTCCTCAAGCCGGGGCCGCTCACGGCCGGCGAGCGTGCGTCGATGCAGAGGCATCCCCGGCTCGCCAACGACTGGCTTGGGACGATCCCGTTCCTCAGCCCTGCCCTGGAAATCCCCTACTGCCACCACGAGCGCTGGGACGGCAACGGCTACCCGCAAGGCCTCCACGGGGAAGAAACCCCGCTGTCGGCGAGGATCTTCGCCGTGGTCGACATCTGGGACGCCCTCCGGTCGAACCGCCCCTACCGGGCGAGCTGGAGCGAGTCTCGGGTCCGAGAATACATCCAATCGCTGGCCGGCACCCACCTCGACCCCTCCATCGTCCCCACCTTCCTCGACCTGATCGGCGAGGAGGAGGGCACCGACTCCGACCTGGCGACCGCGGTCGAATCTAACTGACCTTTGCCATCGGGTCTCTATCCAACCGGCCGCCCTGGCCTCGCCGTCCCCATCCCTCCCCAAGGGAGACAACAACAATGGTCTCCCCCGCGTCACCGATGCGGGGACGGGAAGAGGCCCAGGCCACTGGAGGGGGTCGCGTGCCAGGATGAGGTCCCCCGACGACATCCGCTCACCTGGGTGGCGGGAGACGATCGGCGCCGTAAGAGACGTCGAGGATGGGGAGCTCGAACGCTGCGACGTCCGACCCCGGCACCTCGAACGTCAAGCGGACGACGCACCCCCCTGGGTCATTGCCTCCCGACTGTGGAAGCGGTGACGACGTCCGGAACGAGCAGCCTCGCGACCAGGTCCCGCGACCACCGACCGCCAGAAAGACGGGTTCGACCGACTGCTGGAAGAGGACCCACGTCGCAGGGTCGGCTTCACCCTGCTTCCGCAGCCGATCCCCCAACCGCTGGGTTGCGACGAGGACGGCCTTGCGGACCCTCTCCTCCGTGAGCAACGGGGCATATTCGGCCTGCCCCTCCTTCGAGAGCCGCCCCCTCAGGAGCCCGAGCGCCTCTTCCAAAGTCCTGGCCTCGAAGGCGTGGACTGTCCGACGGGAGTCGGACGGGGGTTGATTGTGGAGATGTTCATGGGCGTCGACGGTTTCCCCTCCGTTTCGCGTGATCATCGCCCGGAGCGAGTCGACATCAATCCGCTTGTCGACGTACTGGACGCGGCCGTCGGCGAACAGGACGGCGAAGCCGTCATGCAGCGGGGCGCCAAGTCGGGGGGGCGCCGAGTCGGGGGAACACGACAGTTCCTCGGGCTTGGTCCAGGGGACCGGGGTCTCGGCTTCCGCGACCATCATGGTCTTCGCGACGCCGTCGGTCAGCTCCTGGAAGCGGACCCCCCGCTCGTCCTCGAACGCAGCTCCTTTGCCGACGAGGGCCCGGTAGAACGTGGCATTCGCATCGGTCAACTCGCGGAGTTCCCTCTTCTTCTTTTCATATTCCGCCGACGCCATCTTACCCGTTTGGCGATGGTACCTTTCGATGGCGCGGCTCCGCTCGTCCTCCGTGCGTCGCATCGCGTCGACGTCCTGGCCGAAGGCGCGTCGGACCGCCGCGATCTCCCTGACGTCGGACCCCACCTTCATCGAAGGCCATCGGTAAGGCGCGGGCATCTTCGGCAGTAGGGCCTTGTTGTGCGGGCTATCCCAGGGCTCGTCGAGCCGGAATTGCTTGTAGAGGCCTTCCGACCCCTTCACACCCTCGCCCTCGAGCTCGAGGAACGGGAGGATGGCGACGCGCCAGCTCAGGAGGGGACGGCCGTTCTTATCGACGATCGCCGACGGGGGGAAATGACCGTTCGCGTCGTGGTAATTGTGCAGCGCGAGGCCGATACGCTTGAGGTTGACGCTCCGCCGCTTCCAATCGGCCTCGTCTTCGGCAGGATGAGGCGGCTCCGTGGCCACGTCCGCGGCCTCGGGCGGATCGGCCGGATCGTTCTGAACCAGTTGGGCACCCACCGCAACCGCGCCGGCGAGGGCCAGCAACGCGACCCCCGCGAGTTTGAGTTTGGCCAGGATCATGGTCCTCAGCACCCCTTCCGTCAACGCGGCCGAGGATGCGAAGGCACTCGCCTTCGCCGCCGTCGACCGGCTCCCCAGGAAATGAAGCGCGACCCGGACCGTGCGTCCCACAACCTCAGCCGAGACGTCTTTCGGAGTGAGAACCGTGAGGGGCAAGCCGATCGAAGGGACCAGGCCGAGGCGAGTGAGCCGGTCGCGGAGCCGCGACCGACCGCGATGCAGGCGGCTCTGGACCGTCCCCAGGGGGCATCGGAGCCGACGCGCCGCCTGCTCCTGGGTCAGGCCTTCGAGGTCGCAGAGCACCACCACCGCGCGTTGCCGGGCCGGCAGCCGCGCGATCTCCTCGTCAATCGCCGCCCCGAGCTCGGCCCCCTCGAGCCGGTCGACCGCCGGAGTTGGGTCGGCCGGATCGACCTCCCCAAGCCCCCGCGCCCGCCCTCGATCGGCCGCCGCGACGGCCCTCGCGCGCCTCGCGACCTTCACCCCGACCCCGTGCAGCCAGGGGCCGAGCGAGCCGTCGAACCGCACCGATCCCGCCTTGAGCGCCAGGATCAGGAACGTCGCCTGGAAGGCGTCGTCGGCCGTGTGCAGGTCGCCCACGATCCGACGGCAGACCCCCCGGACCATCGGCCCGTACCGAGTCACCAGCCCCGAGAAGGCCAGCTCGGCAGAGGAGTCGGAGGTGGACGCCTCCCGACTCCGCCGCCTGCGTCGGCCCGAGACGAATCGGTCGAGGAGCTCCGCGTCAGACTCGCCCCCCACCGCCCCGACCCCGAAGAGGATCGACAGGTCATCCTCGACCCTACCCCGACGCACCATCGTCATGACCTCGGCCCTCGCGTGGATCGCCCGTGTCGCTCCCTCTTATGCGCGAATCGGGGACCACTATTCCATCATTCACGGAAATCGCTCCGTGAGAAGGGCTTCCGCGAACCGAGGGGCGTGCGACGATCGGCCTACCGGGCGAGGACGTCGTGCATCCCGACCGCGACCATGACCGTGGCGATCAGGCTGATCACCACGACGAGCGCCCCGAGCCGACGCAACGACTTCATCTGCCACCACATCAGCATCCCCGAAACACCCCAGAAAACCATGCCGACCGCCATCGCATCGACAATCAACGCCCAGACCCAACGGACGTCGAGCCGCGAGGGATACCGGCAGGCCAGGTGCAGGCCGGTCAGGAACCTTCGCGTCGAGAGGTCCGACCCCAAAGGCCGGACGGCCAGGGCCTGGGTCTGGAGGTGGTACGCCACGCGCCAGGCGCCGTGATCGTCCTCGGCCGCAAAAATCAGCTCGGGGGCCGTGCGGACCTTCACATCCTGAGATGACCGGCCCCACTTCGCTAGGATCGAGGCGACCGCATCCCTGGCCGTCGCCGCGGGCGCCTGCCCGAGGTCGACCACGTCCCGCGACCAGCCGGGCTCCTCATCCTTCGAGATCGGGGCCGAGCGGACCGTGCCGACCCGACCCTCCAACTCGACGAACACGACCTGTTCGTCGCGGGCCGTCCGGGCGGTGAGGGCCAGGTCGCGCGAATACGCCGGCGTCTGGGCCGAGGACAGCCGGACCCGGGACGAGCCCTTGGCATTGAGCGCCTCGACCACTCGAGACGCCATAGCCTCGGCCGAGGGGAACGACCCGAGCGGGGTGCCGGCCGCATCCCCCTCGGTGATGAGTTGGACCGACCGGTCGGAGAACCAGTCGGGGTGGTTGAACAGGAACGCCGTCGCCCCGTAGAGGAGCACGAACGGCGTCAGGGACAATCCTGCGTACATGTGCGCACGCCGAAGGATTTTCATCGCCGCGTTGTACCGGACGCGGGAGCGAGGGCGCGGAGCCCTCGCCGGCGAGGATTCGGTCGTCATCTCGGCCGTCCTGTGATCGTTGGTGGTCGCGAGTGGGACGTCAGCGTTCCTCGAGGTCGCCCTTGCGGAATTCCCGGGGCTTTTCGGGGGACGAGACGGCGGGATCGGCCCTTTTCTTCAGGTCGATGGTCCCTGAGTCGTCCTGTCCGCAGCCGGCGGCCGCGAACGGGACGACGAGGAAGACGAAGGCGAGCGCTCGGCGTAGGGGTGAAGACGCCATGGCAGGGGACAGCTCCGAGGGGCGTTGGGGAGGGATGATCAGGCTCAATACGCGTCCGCGCTAATGACCTCGCCGCCCGCCCTCGTCGAGAGGGCCTGATACACCCCGAATCGCGACCCGCTCGCCGCCGAGTAGACGTTGGCCGTCGCGTCGTACGACACCCCGGCCGCCGAGATCGTCGCCGGGTTGATCGACCAGGAGTCGATCGTGTCCTTGAGGAACCGCACCGAGCCGTCCACGAACGCGAAGTTCGCCCCGCCCGGGTGCAGACTGGAGGCGTTCGCGACGTAGCGCGCGCCGAGGATGCCCACCGGCTTCTTATGAGCGTTGATGGGGTAATAGGTCTCGAACATGGAGTCGTACCAGTAGCCGGAGTTCCAGAACTGGTTGACGACCTGGTCGGCGGGCGTGAGCAGCGAGTGGCCGCGTTCGCCGATCGAGATCGTGCTGCTGGTCCCGTCGGTGATGTCGCCGATCCGCGTCGCGCCGTACATATAAATGGTGCCGTTCATGTTGCCGACCTGCTGCGCGAAGTTGGCGGCCGTCAGCTTCGGCCGGACGTCCCAGGTCCCCGTGCAGCCGGCGTAGCTGGTGAAGGCCTGCATCCAGGTCGTCCCGGCCGGCGGCGCCTGGTAGATGGTCGCGGAGAGGGGCTGCTTCCGGGACGCGGAGGGGTCGCTCGGGCAGGCGAAGGCGGAGATCCCGACCCCCGCGATCGTCAAATTCGCCGGATTCTTATACGAGAGATTGAAATTGACGAGGTTGTAGGCGGGCTGCTGCTCGAGGAACGGCAGGATCATCACGAACAGGCTGAACCCATCGGCCGTCTTCCCCGGCCCGGTGCCCGAGGCGGCCCAGAACGAGCCGGGTGGGAGCGTGCCCGTGGCCGACTCGTAGTTCGAGATCGCCAGGCCCATCTGCTTCAGGTTGTTCGTGCATTGCGCCCGTCGGGCGGCCTCACGCGCGGCCTGGACGGCCGGGAGCAACAGCGCGATCAGCACGGCGATGATCGCGATCACCACCAGCAGTTCGATCAGGGTAAAACCAGGACGGCGGCTTGAGCGGAGACGTGCAGACATGAGCGCAGACCTTCCTGCCGGGTCGGGCGTGGAGGGAGCTTCCGCTTCGGCCCCTCCGGCGCATGGCCCATTGGCAGACGGTCTGCGAACGGCCCGCCCGGATGCTCGTGGCCGAAGCATCCAAACAGCAACTCGACGGGCAGGTCTTCTGGCTCTCGGCATCGAACGGCATCCGGACGGCCTTCCCACCTTGCGGCAGTGGCACAAATGTCCGGAAGCCTAGCCGATCACAGCGGCGGCCCCGCGACGGATTCTCACCGTCTTCCCTATTATCCCCCACCCCGCATCCGGGTCGGAGGCACCTGTCGAGGACGGGCATTAGACCCCACCCCTCTCCGCCGGGTCAAGGGGTTTGATGAGTGAGACGCGCTTAACCCTGGTCCACGGATTCGTCACGCCGACGCGACGGACGATTGGAAATGCGCCTTGGAGTCGTGGTGGACCGTTCGGAGTGATCGCGGGAATCGTCAAGGCCAATGACGTCTCTCAGCCTGTCGTGCGGCAGATCACCTCAAATTTACCGCCGAACGAGCCAAACCAAGCACAAAATCCACACAATGATGCATCCAATCACCGGGCGGCGTCGCAAATAATACACATCATCGCCAACCGTCGATTTTTGGCCTATGACTACCAATGATTGATCGCTTGGGCGTGGGAACGGCCGCAACGGCCTTTCGACGCGCCGGCAGAGAGAAAGACGTCTTCATTTCTTTGATTTCAAATCATTTTAGTTTTTACATGTAAATTTTAGTTCATTATGACGCGTCCGGATGAGGAGGGGTGAGCCGGCCTGTGCCGGTTCGCCTCTCCGGCGAAGATGGGGAATCGCCCCCGACTACCACCCGTCACTTTCACCTCGAGAGTCCCGACGATGAACATCTCCGACTTTTCCGGCAGGGTCGAGCCTCGGCAGGACCGCCGTCGAATGAGGCCCGCGAGCGAGGCGCTCGAGGTTCGTCGGGTCCCGGCGGGGACGACCGCGAGCTTCAGCGTGGCGCAGGATTGGGGCACGGGCTTCCAGGCGTCGATCAACCTGGCGAATTCGCAGGCGACGAGCGTCAATAACTGGGTGTTGCAGTTCGACTACTCGGCGTCGATCGACTCGATCTGGAACGCCTCGATCGTCAGCCACGTGGGCAACCACTACGTGATCCAAGGGGCGGACTGGAACAACACGATCCCCGCGAACGGTAGCGTCTCCTTCGGTTTCAACGGGAGTCCCGGGCACACCACCGCCGCCCCCACCAACTACCTCCTGAACGGCGCATCGATGGGCGGCGGAGGGGGCGGGGGCGGGACGACCACGCTTCCGACACTCTCCATCGGCAACGTCACGGCCGCCGAGCCGAGCAGCGGCAGCACGCCTTTCGCGTTCAAGGTCAGCCTGTCGGCCCCCTCGACGAGTTCGGTGACGGTCCATTACGCGACGGCCGACGGCACCGCCAAGGCCGGCTCCGACTACCAGGCGACCAGCGGCACGCTCACCTTCGCCCCCGGCGAGACGAGCAAGACCGTCTCCGTGTCGGTCCTCGCGGATAAGGTCGTCGAGGCGAACGAGACGTTCGCCGTCGTCCTCTCGAGCCCCGCCGGCGCGACCCTCGGGACCGCAAAGGGGACCGGCACGATCCAGGACACCGCCCCACCCTCGACCAGCGGCGACGCGAGCTTCCTCGTGACCAGCGACTGGGGGAGCGGCTTCAACGGACTTGTCACGATCAAGAACAGCGGCACGAAGGCCTGGACGAACTGGACGCTCGGGTTCGACTTCGCCGGCCAGATCTCATCGATCTGGGACGGGGCGGTCGTCAGCCATGTCGGCGATCACTACGTGGTCCAGAACGCCAGTTACAACGGCGCCGTGGCCGCCGGGGCGTCGGTCAGCTTCGGGTTCGGCGGGAGCCCCGGGAATGTGACGGTCGGGCCCACCAACTTCGTCGTCAACGGTGCGGGGCCGGGCAACCAGGCCCCCGTGGCCGCCAACGACACCGCCTGGACGGCCCCCGGCAAGGCCGTGACGATCGCCGTCTTGGCCAACGACTCGGATCCCAACGGCGACCCGCTGACCGTTACCTCGGCCGCGCAAGGCAAGCACGGCGCCGTGGCCCTGAACCGCGACGGGACGGTCACGTATACCCCGGCCTCGGGCTTCACGGGGACCGACTCCTTCGCCTACACCATCAGCGACGGCCGGGGCGGGACCGCGACCGCCACCGTCACCCTCGGCGTCTCGACCCAATCCTGGCCGGCCCACGTCTACGCACCTTATGTCGATATGGGCCTGTATCCGACCTACAACCTCGTCGCGACGGCCCAGAACCAGGGGGTCAAGTACTTCAACCTCGGCTTCGTCGTCGCCGACGCGAACAACAAGCCGAGCTGGGGCGGCTACACCGACTACGAGATCAGCGGCACCCCCTTCGACCAGGCCTTGCGGTCGCAGGTCAACAGCCTTCGGGGGCTCGGGGGCGACGTCGCCGTCTCGTTCGGAGGCGCGTCCAACAACGAGCTGGCGGTGGCGATCACCGACGTGAAGGCCTTGCAGAACGCCTACCAATCCGTGATCACCGCATATGGCCTGACCCGAGTCGATTTCGACATCGAGGGGGCGGCCGTCAACGACCGCGCGTCGATCGATCGCCGATCACAGGCATTGGCGGCCTTGCAGAAGACCGCCGTCGCGTCGGGACAGCCGCTCCAGGTCTGGTTCACCCTCCCCGTCCTGCCGACCGGCCTCACCGCGGACGGGCTCTACGTCCTCCAGTCCGCGCTCAAGTACGGCGTGACGATCTCCGGCGTCAACGTCATGGCGATGGACTATGGCAACTCCGCGGCCCCTAACCCGCAAGGACACATGGGCGACTACGCCATCCAGGCCGCCACCTCGACATTCAATCAACTCAAGACCCTTTACGGCACGACCAAGACCGACGCCCAACTCTGGGGGATGGTCGGCGTGACGCCGATGATCGGCCTGAACGACAACACCGACGAGGTCTTCGACCAGGCCGCCGCCCGCCAACTCCTCGCGTTCGCCCAGCAGAAAGGCCTCGGCGAGATCGGCATCTGGTCGCTCAACCGGGACCAGCAGAACGCGAACGGAGCCCTGACCTACGTCGACCTCACGTCGAGCAGCATCTCGCAGAAATCTTACGAGTTCACCTCAATTTTTAGGCCGTTCACATCCTGAGAGGCTTTGGCTCTCGCGCAGCCCTCGAACGTACACGGTATTCGTCTCGAAACCCGATTTTTCCTGAGAAACCGGGTTTCTGATATCCTCGACGCGGATTTTCAAACGGTCAAGCCGATACCGCCGACCCCAGAACGCTTTGCGGCAAGAACCCAAGAGGTTGTGTACAATCACCTCAGAATGGCCTTCCGTCTTCGTCGATCATCGGAGGCACAACGGCCTGAACACAGCTCCTGGCATCGTTGTCCGGAATCGGGATGCATGCTCCAAATGAATTTGGATCGCGTGGGTGCACCATGAAGTTGCGACGAGTCCGCATCGAGAATTTCCGGCAGATACGGTACTGGGAGCACGAATTCACGGACTCTCTGCAGAGGGTCCGTGACGTGACACTCTTGGTTGGGCCAAACGCCAGCGGCAAGACATCGATCCTGGACGCGATCGCCGCAGCCATCAACCCTTTGACGCGAATCAATGCGATTCGACCAGGCCTGGAGATGTCGCTCAAGAGGATCGTCCGGCACGGCGCGACGTTCGCGAGTGTGGAAGCAGAGGTCGAATTTTCCCAGGAGGAGGTTGACACCGCGCTGGCCATCTTAGGCATGATGGAGACCAAATTGAAGGGAGAGGAGGACTCCATTCGGGAATCGAGACTCGTCTCGTTCTCCTGGACATTTCCCGACCCGTCAGGGATGCACGCGCATGGCCGGACCGAATGCCGGCCGCGTGACGGTTGGTCGATCTTCCGCTCACGAAGCCGGGTCGCACAATTGCTGGCAACGCAACGCTTGCGAAGGCCAAACCTGCTGGAATCCGCCGGAGCTGTGTTCACCTTCGACCAGCACCGATCCCTGTTCGGACGCCTCATCCCTCGCGCGATCTGGGACGTCCTGGCGAACAGCGGAAGCCTGCCTGGACTCCCCCCCACACTGCCGGTTGAATCCCTGTCGGAGCCGGACCGACGAACGACCGACCCTCGCCTGCTGCTGCTCTCGATGGCAATCCAAGAACTCCTCCCTCCCAGATCGACGATAGGACAGACGGAGTCGTCGGATTTCGAACGAGTCCGCGAGGCCTATGCTCGAATCTGCCACCCACATTCGATTCGGGGTGCCGTGCGAGACGACCTCGAGAGATTCGACATCGAATTCTCCAATGGCCCGACACCCTACGGATACGACGACCTCAGCAGCGGCGAGCAGATGGTCCTGCTCATCCTCATCCGGATGGCCTCGGAGCGCATCCACCGATCCATCCTGCTGCTCGACGAGGTCGAACTCCACCAGCATCCCATCTGGCAAAGGCGTCTCCTGGACAACCTCCGACAAGTTGGCGTGGACAATCAGGTCATCGCGACGACGCACTCGGCCTACCTTCGCGACGTGCTTCCTTCATCGAGTGTCATTACATTAGGAGACATCGAACATAAAGATCGAAGGGGCGTCTGACGATGGCACAAGTCTACCTGGTATGTGAGGGGGAACGAAACAGTCTTGACGTCCGCCTACTCGACGCCGTCCTCGCCCAGTATTACAAACTGCCGATCGTGATCGAGCCCGCCGGTGGCGGCAGCAACCCGCGTATTGTTCGCAGATGGCTCGAGCGCCGGGTATCTGGAGATATCGCCTTCCTGATTCACGACCGCGATTATGAACCTCTTGCCGAGATCGACGCAGGCTGGCAGGATCCGGACGAGCGGTCTCTCTTCTGGCGATCTCATGAAATCGAAAACCACCTATTACAACCATGGCTCATTCATGGCCTATTCGAAAATTACAGGGGGACGATCAATAAACCTTGGGTGGCTGATCTACCAGCAGATCAAGGCGCGATCGACACAGCCCTTCGGGTGCTCTCTCCTCGCTTGTTCATCGACCACATCGGGCGGACCCTCTGTAGGCAACTGCGACAGCACAAGACATCGCTAGGAGCCACCGAGTTAAATGTCCCCGCCGGGATCGATCCGTTGGCCAGCACAGTTGCGGAGTGGCAAGCAGGAATCCAGGGCCAAATCGCGCAGATGCATGCAACTTGCAACGCCGTCATCAACTCCCCTGAATTCCAAGTCGCCGAGATCACGGACCGTTGGGCTGGGATCGAACAAACGATCCAAGCACCGGCCTTCCTAACTTCCGGTGAATATCTTCGCGACCTGAAAGGGAAAAGGCTACTCGATCTCTTCTGGAATTACCTCCATAACACATGCCAATATCCGGCAACGAAAGACGATTTGGCCAACGATCTTATTGCCACGACCCGGCGAGACTACCACACCTCTCCCGCCCATTCATTCGCTGATTTCGACTCACTTAACCTGCGACTTAGGGCGGCCTGTGGCCTTTACAGCGGTTAACGCAGGCATATCGCACGAGATGAACGGTTCCGCCCGAAATCCAAGGCTTTCAGGCTATTCTGTAGTGTGCGATGCGGCCGGGAACCGCTGTAATCCGCAATAGCCATGCCATATGCCACTCCGAAACGATGGCGAATCGGACGATCCAAGCAAAGCATCTCGCATCCATTCCGTAGATCCCTCTATGCAACAGGCGGCGGCCTTGCCGTCCTCGCCGACAGGGCATCGCCCGCGCCGGTCAAGAGACGCTCGGCGCCGGCGGCAACGACCCAAAGTCGAACGGCCGGCTCCAGGTCCCCTCGACGACCCCTGTCGTCAGGGTGATGTCGACCGTGGAGACGTAGAGGCGGATCCCGTGCAGGATCGGGCCGGGTTCCGAGCCCGAACGGACGATCCGCAGGGATCCTGCCGGGAACCCGGCAAACGGGCGGTCGTTGTGGCACCCCTGAAGTCCGGCTCGCACTTCGTCGGAGTGGCCGACTTCGACCCGGCGGCAAAGGACCTCCGAGCCGGGTCGCGCCGATGCGAGTGTCGAAGGCCGGCCGAGCTCGGCGAAGGCCTCACGCACGGCGATCTCGAATGGCCGGAACCGGAGTAGGGGGGCCACGACGAGCGATGAGGGGGTCGCTCGCGCCTGTCGGCCAAGGCCAAACGGGAGGGCTGCAGTGATCGCGGCCAGGAGAGAGCGTCGGCTATGTATCATCGTCGTGGATCCCTCGTGTCGACCGCCCGCGGGCGGACAAATCAGCAAATCATTTCGCGAAACAATCAATCCATCGATAGTCAACACGTCAACATCCACCGGGTCCCCACATCCTGAGTCCACGGAGCTCCCCAAGCGGTTCGAAGTGGCTCACCCCCTCATTCCCACGACCCTCACTCTCTTTCTCCTCTTTGTGCCCTTGTGTCGAGTTCCTCAACCCTGCGACGTCGAGGCTGGCGGCACCCGCCGAGCCCCGACGGTCGAAGGGGTCACTCAGCGTTCGGCGGCGGCGCGGTCCCAGAAGCGGAGCTTGCGGCAGGCGGCGACGAAGGCGTCGCAGTCGCCGGGGGCGTTGAGGGGGAGGAAGCCCTCGTCGAGGGCGCCGGCGACGCCCGCCTTTTCCAATAGGGGGGTGGCGGCCGAACTGTAGGCGATGAACTTCCGGTGCGCGGTGGCGTCGGCGACGAAGTCGCGGGCGGCGGGGAGGGTGGTCAGGAGCGTCGCGCCGTCCTTGGAGGGGAGCAGCGCCACGGCGTCGAACACGACGGACGGCCCCCCTTCGAGCTTCTCGTCGGCGTCGTGCCAGGCACCGGCCGAGTCTTTCACGCCGCCGACCTCGGGGGCCACGAGCGTCAGCATCGCCCCTTCGGCCTTCAGCGCCTTGGCCAGGGCCGAGAGGACCCCGGCGTCGACTCCGTCGGTGACGAGCGCACCGACCTTCCGGCCGGCGAAGTTCTTCGGCCCGTTCTTGAGGATGCTCAGCTTGGGCGAGGGGGGCAGGTCCTGTCGGGTCGGCTTCGCGGCGGTGGCCGGCTGGGGCATCTCCTTGAGGCGGAGCCCCTTGGCCACGGCCTCGGCGAGGCCGGCGTCGATGTTCAACAGGTGCGAGACCATCCGCGCACGGATCGCGGGGGTCATCACCTTGCTCAGCTCGAACGTCAGAGCGTTCGCGATGTGCCTCTGCTCGAGCTCCGTCTGGCTGATGTAGAACTGCCGGGCCTGGCTGTAGTGGTCGGAGAACGTCTCCGAGCGGGCGCGGAGCTTGGGCCCTTCGACCGGGGCCGGGAACGACTGGTAACCGACCTCGGGGGACTCCCTCGGGCCGCCGGGGGACCACGAGTTGGGCTCGTAGTTAACCCGACCCTTCGGGTTGTGCATCGCCATGTGGCCGTCTTGCTGGAAGTGCGCGAACGGGCAACGCGGGGCGTTGATCGGGATGTGGGTGAAGTTCGGGCTGCCCAGCCGCTTCAGTTGCGTGTCGAGATAGGAGAAGTTGCGGCCCTGGAGAAGTGGGTCGTTGGTGAAGTCGATCCCCGGGACGACGTTCTGGGTGCAGAACGCGACCTGCTCGGTCTCGGCGAAGAAGTTGTCCACGCGACGATCCAGGACCATCCGGCCGACGATCCGGATCGGCACCTGCTCCTCGGGGATCAGCTTGGTCGCGTCGAGGATGTCGAACTCGAATTTCTCGGCGAAGGCCTCGTCGAAGAGCTGGAGGCCGAGCTCCCACTCGGGGAAGTCGCCGGACTCGATGGCATTCCATAAGTCGCGGCGGTGGAAGTCGGGGTCGGCGCCGTTGATCTTGACCGCCTCGTTCCAGACGACGGACTGGAGCCCCTGTTTCGGCTTCCAGTGGAACTTGACGAAGGTCGATTTCCCTTCGGCGTTCACGAGCCGGAAGGTGTGGACGCCGAAGCCTTCCATGAACCGGAACGAGCGGGGGATCGTCCGGTCGGACATGATCCACATGACCATGTGCATGCTCTCGGGCGAGAGCGAGATGAAGTCCCAGAAGTTGTCGTGCGCCGTCTGGGCCTGGGGGAAGCCGCGGTCCGGCTCCTGCTTGGCGGCGTGGATCAGGTCGGGGAACTTCATCGCGTCCTGGATGAAGAACACGGGGATGTTGTTCCCGACGAGGTCCCAGTTCCCCTGCTGGGTGTAGAACTTCACCGCGAACCCGCGGACGTCCCGCGCCAGGTCGGCCGACCCCTTGTTCCCCGCGACGGTCGAGAACCGGACGAAGAGCGGGGTCTTCTCGCCAGCCCTCTGGAAGAGGTCGGCGCGGGTGAGGTCGGTGAGCGGCCCGTAGTTCTCGAAGTAGCCGTGCGCCCCGAACCCTCGGGCGTGGACGACCCGCTCGGGGATGCGCTCGTGATCGAAGTGGAAGATCTTTTCCCGGAGGTGGAAGTCCTCCAAGAGCGTCGGGCCGCGCGCCCCCGCCTTGAGCGAGTTCTGGTCGTCGGCGACGGGAATTCCCTGCTGGGTGGTCATGACCGGCCGGTCGCCGCCGGCCGTCTGGTGGGTCTCTCCGCCGCGTCCCATCGCCTGCTCGGCATCGGCGAAGCGCGCGGTCTTACGTTCGGCGTCGTCTCTCTGTACGGCCATTTTCCCGTCCCGGGTGCCTTGGTCGAGCGTGTTGCCTCACGGCTGAGTTAGCCACCTTTCGAGGCAAACGACGTACCAAGTCGCAAGACGACGGCCTGCACCGCGAATTGATATCAATATCGGCTTGAATCCGAGAAATGGGGCAATCCGCGAAGATCGGGGCGTCGAACGACCCCGCGGTTCCGAGCAATCCTTTGCGCCTCCCTCGAGTCGCTAGCCTTATCCGAGTTCCGATCGATGAGCCTCACTCGACGGACGACGGAGGCTCCCCCAGGGACCGGGCCAAGTAGGGGGCGGTCCGGCTCTCCGACGATCGTGCTACCTCGGCCGGCGGGCCGGCGGCGACGATCCGCCCTCCTTCCTCCCCGGCGCCCGGCCCCACGTCGATCACCCAGTCGCTCGCGGCCACGACCGACATCTCGTGCTCGACCAGGATCACCGTGTTGCCCGACTCAACCAGCCCCTCGAGCTGTGTCATGAGCCGGTCGACGTCGGAGGGGTGGAGACCCGTCGTCGGCTCGTCGAGCACGTAGAGCGTATCTCCGCGCTGGATCCGCTGGAGCTCGGTCGCGAGCTTGATCCGTTGCGCCTCGCCGCCGGAGAGCTCGGTCGCGGGCTGGCCGAGCCGGATGTAGCCCAGGCCGACCTCGCGTAAGACGTTGAGCGAGCGGAGCACCTGCGGGTCGTCGGCGAAGAATTCGCAGGCCACGTCGACCGTCATCCGGAGGACGTCGGCGATGCTCTTATCGCGCACCTTGATCTCGAGCGTCTCCGCGTTGTAGCGGGCGCCCTGGCAGACGGAGCAGGGGGCGAAGACGCTGGGCAGGAAGAGGAGCTCGACCATGACAAAACCCTCCCCCTCGCAATTCTCGCAACGCCCCTTGGCGACGTTGAACGAGAACCGGCCGGCGTCGTACCCGCGGGCCTTGGCCTCCTCGGTCGCCGCGAACCGCTTGCGGATGGGGTCGAAGAGCCCGGTGTAGGTCGCGAGGTTCGACCGAGGCGTCCGGCCGATCGGCTTCTGGTCGACTTGCACAAGGCGCTTGATCCCCTCCATCCCGGACGCGATCCGACCGCCGACCGGCCCCACGGGTGTCCGCTCCAGCTCCGGCCCTTCGTCCTCGTCGGGCGCGAGCGCCTGGCCGAGCCGCTCGGCGACGAGCTCGACGAGCGCCTGGCTGACGAGGCTCGACTTGCCCGAGCCCGAGATGCCGGTCACGCTCGTGAACAGCCCGAGGGGGAACTCGGCGTCGATCCCGCGGAGGTTGTTGCGCGTGACCCCGGCCAATCGCAGCCAACCGTGGGGCGTCCGGGGAGTGCGCGGAGGGGGCGGCTGATCCCGAAAGAAATAGCGACGGGTCTGGGATTCCTCGACCTCCTTGAGCCCCTCGGGCGGGCCGCTGTAGAGCACGACGCCCCCCTGTTCGCCCGCGGCGGGGCCGACGTCGACGATCCAGTCGGCATGCCGGATCACGTCGAGCTCGTGCTCGACGACGAAGAGCGAGTTCCCCGAGGCCTTCAGGCGGTCGAGGGCCCGCAAGAGCGCCTCGGTGTCGGCCGGGTGGAGGCCGGCCGAAGGCTCGTCGAGCACGTAGACCACGCCGAAGAGATTCGAGCGGACCTGGGTCGCGAGCCGGAGCCGCTGGAGCTCGCCGGGGGAGAGGGTGGGGGTGCTCCGCTCGAGCGTGAGATACCCGAGCCCAAGATCGATGAGGACGTCAAGCCTCCCGGCGAGGTCCTGGGCGATCCGACGGACCACGATCCACTTCTCGGGGTGCGCGTCCGCGAGCGCCGCCAACTCCTTGGCGGTGGCGTCGGCAAATGGCCGCAAGAGGCTCGCGAGTCTGGCCAGCGGCAAACGGGAAAAATCGGTGATATCCAGACCTGCGAACTTGACCGACAGCGACTCTCGGCGGAGCCGCTTGCCCAGGCAGGTCGGGCAGTCACGGCTCAGCATATACTGGAGTGCCCGCTTCTTCATCAACGGGCTCTGGGTGTTCGCGAACGAGTGCAGTACGTGCCGGCGGGCGCTCGAGAACGTCCCCTGATAACTCGGCTCGTCCTTCCTCGCGAGCGCCCTGCGAACCTCCTCGGCGGTGTAGCCCGAATACACCGGGACGGTCGGCTGCTCGTCGGTGTAGAGGATCCAGTCGCGGTCTTTTTGCGGCAGCTCGCGCCAGGGACGGTCGACGTCGTAGCCGAGCGTCATCAGGATCTCGCGGAGGTTCTGCCCATGCCAGGCGGTCGGCCAGGCCGCGACGGCCCGCTCCCGGATCGTGAGCGAGTCGTCCGGGACCATCGACCGCTCGGTCACCTCGTAGACCCGCCCGAGCCCGTGGCACTCGGGGCACGCCCCCTCGGGCGTGTTCGACGAGAACGACTCGGCATACAGGAGCGGCTGCCCTGGCGGATAATCCCCGGCGCGTGAGTAGAGCATCCGCAGCAGGTTCGAGAGCGTCGTGACACTCCCCACCGACGACCGCGTCGAGGGCGACCCCCGCTGCTGCTGCAACGCCACCGCCGGCGGCAGCCCGTCGATCTCGTCGACCTCCGGCACGCCCAACTGATGAAAGAGCCGCCTGGCGTACGGCGAGACCGACTCGAGATACCGCCGCTGCGCCTCCCCATACAGCGTCCCGAACGCCAGCGACGACTTCCCCGAGCCCGAGACCCCCGTGAAGACGACCAAGGCGTCGCGGGGGATCTCGAGGTCCACATTCTTGAGGTTGTGCTCCCTCGCCCCCCGCACGCGAACGAACCCGCGAAACCCCGGCCTCGCGCCGTCCTGACCGTCGACTTCGATTTCCATCCGGGAGGCTCACCGTTCCTGTGATCGTGGCGTGGCAGTGTCAAACTCGAGCCTTACCATCCTAACCAAATACGCGAGGGGACGTGCGGCGACCTCTCCTCCGGCAAGAGGCTCTCACTGGCGATTTGGGCTCGAATGATCACGTTGGCATGGGCCGACCGAGGGGCGAGATTCAAGCGTGATTCGATCTAATGTGCCAAGGACGTTCAGGGTTTCGCCCCCTTGGCGGCCTCTGTTTCCGCATTCGCGGCCTTCACCGGCTGCCCGTCGATGAGGGATGTGGCGTTCGCCTTCACGACGCTCTCGGTGCCGTCCAGGCCGGCGAGTATCTCCGCGCGCATGCCGTCGTTGAGGCCGATCTCGACCGGTTTGCGGACGGCTTTATTTCCGGTGACGGCGACGCAGAAGGTCTTGTCCTTCTCCTTCACCAGGGCTGTCGCCGGCACGGTCAGCGTATCCTTGTGCTCCTCGACGACGACGGTGGCATAGGCATAGAGGCCGGGACGAAGCTTGCCGTCCGGGTTGGGAACGTCGATCTCGGTGCGCAGCGTCCGCGTCCTGGCCTCGAGCGCCCAAGCGGTCCGGGTCACCTTGCCTTCGATGAGCTTGCCGTTAAGGGCCTGGAGTTGGACGAGCACCGGATCGCCGGGCTCGACCGCCGCGGCGAAGGTCTCGGGGACGTCCACGGCGATGGTCACGATATCGGACCGGGCCACGACGAAGAGCGGGATCGCCGCGGCGCCGGGAGCGGTCAGGTGGCCGGTGTCGACATTCCGCCGGATCACGATGCCGTCGAAGGGGGCTGCGATCCTGGCATATCCGAGCAGTGCCTCGGCATGCCGGGCCTCGGCCCGGGCGACCTCGATGCCCGCTGTAGCGGCGAGAGCGTCCGACCGCGCCTTCTCGAGCGAGGATCGGCTCTGGGCCAGCGTTGCCTCGGCCGACTTGACCTGTGCCCTCATCTCCTCATGCGACGCCTCGGAGGATTTGAGCTTGTTCGTGGTCTCGTCCAGCAGGCTGGCGGTGGTGGCCCGCTCGTTCACCAGATGCTCGATCCTTCTGGTCTCGGATTGCCAGCGCGCCAGGTCCGCCTCCGTGCGGCGGATGCCGGCCCGGACTTCCGTCAGCCTGGCATCGACGCTGGCGACGGTGGACAGTGCCACCGCGACGGCCGCGTCCGCCTGGGCACGTTGTGCGATAGCCTCGGCGACCGAAGCCTGCTTCTGCTGGAGTTCGGCCTCGACCTCGGGGATCCAGAGCTCGGCGAGCACCTGCCCTTTCTTGACCCGCGAGCCGATATTCACCGACACCTCGCGGACATAGCCGGCGAGCTTGGCATGGATCGGGGTCGTCTCGAAGGCCTGGATCTGGCCCGGCTCCTCGACGATGCGCCGGACGTTATGCCGGGAAGGGCGGACAACCTCGACACGCCTCACGGCGAGGGTCGGCCCAAGCGTGTCGACCGCCTTGACAGCCGATGTTCCGCAACCGGCGGGCAAGATGGCCAGGGCCGCCGCGGCTGCGAGCGCGAGGCGGGTCGACTTGGGGGGGATAGGCTCATGCATTGGGGGCGCTCATGAATTGGAAACGCGGTCGATCTTAGGGTCTTCAGCCCGCAAGGCTGGGGACTTCGTGGCTGCCATTGGCCGAGGGCGCGGGGGGCATCTCGGACTCCTCATGGAAATGAGGGCTGGCCGGATCGTCGGGATCGAGTGAGGACGATTCCCGGTCGGCCTTCGCCTGGACGAGGGCGAAGACAGCGGGGAGGACGAGGAGGGTCGCCAGGGTCGCGGCAGCCAGGCCACCGATCACCGCGCGGGCGAGCGGGGCCGTCTGCTCGCCCCCTTCGCCGAGGGCCAGGGCCATCGGCACCATGCCTGCGATCATCGCGCTACTGGTCATCAGGATCGGCCGGAGCCGACCCTGGGCGCCTTCAACCGCCGCCTCGGGCGCTGCCGCCCCTCCTTCGTGACGGCATCGCTCGGCGAAGGTCACCAGGAGGATCGCATTAGCGACCGCCACGCCGATCGCCATGATCGAGCCCATGAATGACTGAAGATTGATCGTCGTCCCCGTCAGCCAAAGCGAGACCACCACCCCGGCAACCACCGCGGGCGTCGTCGAGACGACAACCAGAGCGAGCCGGATCGACTGGAAGTTCGCCGTGAGCAGGAGTAGGATGACCACCACGGCCGCCGCCAGTCCGAGCGCCAGCCCTTGCAGGATCTGGTGCATCGGGGCGATCTGGCCGCGGATGTCGACGGTCGCCCCCTTGGGCGGAGTGCCCGCCCTTTGGATGGCTTGCGCGACCTGTCCGGCGGCCCGGCCGAGGTCTTCGCCGGCGATGTTCGCAGTCAGGGTCACGCTCCGCTTCATGTTGTAACGGTCGAACTCGCCCGGCATGCTTCCAGGCGTAACCTTCGCCACATCGCGCAGGAGAAGTTGCTCTTCGCCGCCGGGACGCTGGATCGGGAGGGTCTCGACCTGGTTGATCGAGTCCATAACGGCGAAGGGAATCTCGACCTGCACCTGGTAGCCGATCCCGGTCTTGGGGTCGGGCCAGTAGTTAGGAACCACGAAGCGGCTGGACGAGGTGGCGGCGACCAGGGCCCGCGAGATCTCGGCGGCGGTAACGCCGCTGAGGCCGGCGCGTTCGCGGTCGATGGCGACATCGATCGTCGGGTAATCGAGCGAGAGCCCGTATTGGACGTCGCGCAGTGCCGGGATTTTGACAAGTTCCTTGCGGATCGATTCGGCAAAGGCGCGGTCATCGGCCAGGCTAGGCCCGGTGACGGCGACCTCGACCGGGCTCGGCGAGCCGAAGCTCATGACCTCGTTTACGATGTCGGCCGGCTCGAACGAAAGCCGCACTCCGGGCAGGTGCACCGCCAGGCGGTCGCGAAGCCTGCCCTTGAGGGCCTCGACATCGACATGCGCCCCGTCCTTCAAGGCGACACGCAGGATCGCCTCCTCGGGACCTCCGGTCCACTGGTAGATGGCGTTGATCGGATAGCTTGACGGGATGTTGCCTACGTAGCCGATGGTGAGCCCCACGTTGTCGCGGCCGGCTTCCTCGCCGATCGTCTCGAGCGCGATCTTGGCGAGCCGCTCGGTTTCCTCGAACCGCGTCCCGTCCGCCGCCCGCATGCGAAGCTGGAACCGCCCGGCCTCGACCTTGGGGAAGATCTCCAGGCCAAGGTCCCGGCCGACGAAAACAAATACGACGCACGCGAGTACGAGGTAGGCCGGGACGATCGCAACTCGCCAGCGCACAACGGCCCCTTCCGCCTGGCCATAGGCCTCCTGAAAACGATCGAAACGCCCCCGCGCCGTCCTGTGCCCGGGCCGATGGTGATGGCGTAGGAGCCACGTCGACACCACCGGCACGAAGGTGCTGGAAAGCAGGTAAGACGTCAGCATCGCGAAGCCGACGGCGAGCGACAGCGGCACGAAAAGCGCCTGCGCGGCCCCCTGCATCAGAAATGACGGCAGGAAGACCGCGAGCACGCAGAGCATGGCAAGGAGCCGGGGTACCGCCGTGTCCCGGTTCCCCTGACGCACGGCGCGGGCGACCGAAGGGGTGAATTCCATCTTGTGGTGAATGTTCTCGACTTCAACCGTCGCCTCGTCGACCAGGATGCCGATGGCGAGCGAAAGCCCTCCCAGGGTCATCAGGTTGATCGTCTGACCCGTGAGCCAAAGGGCGACCAGGGCGCCGGCGATCGCCAGCGGGATGTTCAGGACGACGACGAGGACGCTCCGCCGGTCGCGCAGGAACAGGAGCACCATCAGGCCGGTGAGAACCGCGCCCAGGGCCCCTTCCGTCACCAGGCTCGCCACCGCGCGCGTGACGGTCGGCGACTGATCGAACTCGAAGCTCACCTTGATGTCGTCGGGCAGGACCGCCTGCATGCTCGGCAGGGCCGACTTGACATTTTGTACCACCGAGAGCGTCGAGGCATCGGCCCGCTTCGTCACCAGGATGTAGACCGCCCGCCGGCCGTTAACCAGGGCGCAGCCGGTGGGAAAATCCGAGGCGTCGTGCACCGTGCCGACATCGCGCAGGTAAACGGCAGGGCTCGTCCCGGGCCGGATCGGGATCGTCTCCAACTCCTTAATCTGGCGGACCAGCGCGTTGACCGGCACGATCGGCATCATCGTGCCAATCCGGACATTGCCAGAGGGACTGATCACATTCCCCGCCGATAGCGCAGTAACCACCTCGTCGGGCGACATCCGGTACGAGCGGAGGCGGTGCGGGTCGACCCGGACGACCACGGTGCGCTGGTTGCCCCCGAACGGCGGCGGGGCCGAGACCCCCGGCAGGCTGGCGAACATCGGGCGGACCTTGAAGAGCGCCTGGTCCTGGATCTCACCGATCGACAGGGTCTCGCTCGAGAGCACAAGGTAACCTACGGGAATGCTGCCGGCATCGGCCCGGGTGATGAACGGCGAGACGGTCCCCGGCGGCATGAATGCACGCGCCCGGTTCACGTAGCCGATCGTCTCGGCCATCGCCTGCGCCATGTTGGTGCCCGGGTGGAAGAACAGCTTCATCAGGGCCATGCCCTGGATGTTCTTCGACTCGACGTGGTGGATCCCCCCGATATAGAGGAAGTGGTACTCATAATAGTTCGTGAGCAGCCCTTCCATCTGCGCCGGGTCCATACCCCCGTAGGGCTGGGCCACGTAAACGACCGGCAGGTTCAGGTTGGGAAAGATGTCGACCGGCATGCGCAGCACGGCCAGCACGCTCCCCAGGAGGACGGCAACGACCAGGACCATCACGGTCATCGGCCGCCGCAGCGCGAAAACGATCGGGTTCATTGAGGATTCCTTGTCCCCGGGGGGTGGGCACGCAGAAAGGACGCTTGCCTGGGATCCAGAGGCATCTTACCTGGGCTTCGCACCAGCTGTCAGGGTGTCGTCCGCCAGTCGTCGAACCCGATGAGACTACAACTCGTTAGTGCCCTTTGGCCTGGGAGACCGCCTTCTGGGCGTCGAGCACCGACCTGAAGCCCTGGGCCAGCTCCCTCGCGGGTCCCTTCCCCCAGTAGTGGGCGAATTAACAAGGCGTTCGGCAGGAATTATTTCACCTGCCTATCCTTCGCTCTTGGTTTAATAGTGATGTCGTACTTGGGGAGTGTCGCCGATCGCTGCATTCGGGCCTCATAGCCCTTCATTTTCTTCGCGCCCACCCGAACACCATCGGGATACGATCCCTCGAAGAGACTCCATCTCCGGGTGCCGCCCTTTCCAGGTCATCCGCCTGGCGCATTGCAGGACCACCTCCAGGCTCCTCAGCAACACACCGTTCCACTTCCTCTCCAGTGATGACCAGCAACGCTCGATCGGGTTGTACTTGCTGTGGTAGGGCGGATAGTACACCAAGCGGATCTCCAACCCCGACCAGTCCGCGAACACGACCATCCGCTTCAAGAACTGCGTCCGTCGACCCGAGTTCTTCGGTCCGTTGTCCAGATAGATCACCAGACGTTTGATCCCCCGGTCGCCTCGCCCCACTCGCTGCCACCATGGCCGCAAGACGTCCACCCGAGCGTCGCTCGTCTCGCGCGAGCCCATGACCAGCATCAACGCACCGGTCGCGACCGTCTGGATCTCGAACGGGACCACCTTCTCCTTCGCCGGAGGGTCATGGTCCCATCCCTCCCCCACCTCACCTCGGGCGTCGGTCCGGGTTTTCCCCCCCCCGGGCGTATTCTCCCAAGCTCACCTTCGCCTTCGTGTCCATCGAGATCTCAAGCGTCTCGGGGTCGTCCTTCACTCCCTCCCGGACCGCATTCACGTTCGCGAGGATCGCGTCGGTCTCCTCGGTCTTCTTCAACGGCTTACCCTTCTGGATCCGCTTCAATCGATAGTTCATCCGATTGAGGATGTCGCGCAACGTGCGCTCGCTGGGCAGGTCCGCCTCGGCATGGCCCCGCTCGAGCAGGGCTCGGCGCACCTCGGCGGCCGACAGGTTCGTGTACCGTCGGGAGGACTTGAGCTCGGGATCGGCGTAGGTCTGGGGTTCGACGATGGCGCGGATGTCGGCCGCCAGTCGCGGATCCTTGTCTTCGCTCCGCCGTTGGCCACGGGCGGAGAAGTTCTCCAGGCAACGCATCCCTTGACGGGATTCCTGCATCCCTTTCTCGACCGTCTCGCGACCCCAACCGAAACGCCGTTCGGCCACCCGGGCGCTTCCGCCACATAATTCCCTGGTGACTTCGGCCTGGAACAGGCGTCGTTGATAACCGGTCAGTCGTCGTGCCCCCGAGCGAATCAAGGCATCGACTTGGTCCGAAGTGCCTTCCATCGAAGGTGAACCTCCAGGCCGCGGAAACAAAAAGATCGTCGAGACGGCCCTTGCCGTTCGTCAGTAAAGACTAACCCAGTGGTCGGGTAGTTTTCCAGCCACCTGACTCCTAATCATCCGCCATTCCGAAGCGGCCACCCAGGGCGAACCTCTTGGTTGTCATTGGCTTTTCGCCACGCATGGAATACGAACAAGAAAGGGGAGGCTGAAGACCATCCGCGTCATCTGCGGATGGTCTTCAGCCTCCCCTTGTCCGAGTCCTATCCGAGTTCCATGGGTGGCTGACTTTAGCCCGATATCGGACCGGGTCCCGCGGTGATTACTCGGCGCGGTGCTTCGGGTCGAAGTTGCTCGGTTTCGGGGGGGCCGCTTCGTAGGCGAAGTCGTGGTCGGAGAAGGTGTAGCGGTACCACGGGGCGTCGTTGCAGCGGCCGAGATCGGGGCGCAGGTTGCTGAAGGCCCGATACAGGACGCGGTAGGGCTGGCCGTTGTAGTGCTCGAGGATCTCCTTCCACGACCTTGGCTGCTCGCGGATCAGAGCGGCCATATCCTCGGTCAATTCCGCTTCGCTCAACGGTAGCACGTCCAGCGGCGGTTCCGGGAGCAGGAAGACGGTGCTGCGGTCGAAGTGGGAGCGGACGAAGTTCGGCCCGTGCGGGATCGTGCAGTCGAGGCCGAGCTTCGAGGCGGTCCCCGGGGCGACGTCGTTGCCGATCTTCGGATCCACGGTCATCGTGTTGCACTGCGGGATCATGACGGTGTCGAGGTGCGGCATGAACCGGAACGCCATCGCGAACTGCACGGCGTTGTCGTCCCAGATGTCGACATCCTCGTCGAAGACCATCGCGATCTTCGGCAGGCCCTGTTTTGAGCAGGTGAGCATGACGCCGAGCGCCTGCTTGGCGTCGCCGGCCCCGTGGGTGCGGACCCGGGCATACGCGATGTTCGAGAGCCCGCCCGCGGGGGCGCGGACTTCGAGGACGTCGATGCCGGCGAGCTTGAGGCCGCCGTAGAGGTCGGCCTCGATCCCCGGCAGTTGCAGCATGTTATCGGTGTACCACGGGTGCTGGCCGCCGATGGTCGCGTGCTGGTAGATCCCCCCCTTGCGGAAGGTCATCGCCTTGACGATGGCCCGGTAGTTGTGCTTGATGCCGCCGCCGTACATGCCGGTGAATTCGCCGTACGGCCCCTCGTCGTGCGTGAGGCCCTCGGAGGCGAGGAGCACGCATTCGAGCACGATTTCCGCGTTGGCCGGCACGAGGACGTCGATCGTCTCGCACTTCACGAGCTTGGCCGGGTGGCCGTAGAAGCTGCCGAGGACTTCGAAGTCGTCGGTGTCCGGCGGGACGGACGTGAGTGCGGCCAGCTTGTCGACCAGGGGCCCGCCGATCACGACGGCCAGCTCGAGGTCCTGCCCCTTCGCCTGCGCCGCCTGGGCGTTGAGCCGCTGCCGGTGCGAGGTGCAGGTCATGTCGAAGTTCTTCTCGTTCACCCGCCGGAACATGCTCCGGTAGATGCCCCAGTCGTAGACGCCGGTGTCGGGATGCTTGCTGACGAGCAGGTTGTCGTTCGTGAAGGCGTGTCCGTCGCGGTCGTGGTGGAGGAAGAGCGGCAGTCGCGTGAGGTCGACGTCGTCACCCTTCAGGATCACTTCCTTGCACGGCCCCGTGGCCACAATCTCGGGCTTGATCCGCCCTTTGGCCGCGTCGGACATCCTGCGCCCGGACTCGCTCTTCGGGCAGCCGAGCGCCCAGGCCGTCTGGTCCTGGTTCGAATAGGCGTTGGCGAGGAACTGGAACTCGCAATCCTTCACGCGTTCGACGAGCACGGCCGAGAGGGGGTAGTCCTCCATCACCTTCGGCAACTCGTCGACGCGTTTTTCCTCCTTGATCCGCACAAGCAGACCCTCGGCTTCCATCGCCGCGACGAACTCGGAGAGGCTCTGCTGGGGCATGGTCGGTATCCGCCGTTTAGGAGAATGCGGGGTTCGAGATGCCGGTTTCGACGTACTGCTTGAGGTGGTGGAGCAGCACGCCCCAGGTCGTGTTGCACTTGCGGAAGTTGCCCTGGGTCCCGGGCCAGTCGGCATGCTTCATCGACAGGAGGATACGGCCGTCGGGAGTCGGGGCGAGGTCGAAGGTCGCCCGCGTCCCGACCGAGTCGCCGGGTCCCTGGACGCATTCCCAGGCGACGTGACGGGGCACGTCGGCGGCCGTGACTTTCCAGTGGAAATCGGGGCGGCCGGCGAACCGAAACCGCCACTCGCCGCCGACGGATCCGGTCCCGGTCACGTCGGGAGTGTGCCAGGCCCGCAGCCCCTCGGCGGACGTCAGGGCGGCCCACACGGAATCCGCATCAGCAGACATCTTGATCTCGTGATCAATTTCGGACATTGCGTGTCCTCCGTTTAAAGCGACCCGACATCGGGCTAAGAAAAGGAGGCTGAAGACTATCCGCTGAGGGCGCGGATCGACGCGGACAAAATAAAAAATCTCCGACGTTTTCATCTGCGTCGATCTGCGTCATCCGCGGATAAACTCGCCTTCTCTTGTCCGCTTATCCTCGGTTCTGAAGCTCGGGGAAGTCGTATTCCCGCCATCCCGGGACGTCGGCGACTTCGAAAAATTCGTGCCCCTTGTCGGCCAGGGCGGGGCCGCACGCCGTGCCGGCCGACGCGACCTCGCCCGCCTTCTTGATGACCGAGCCGAACGGGAAGGTCGCGTCGATGCCCAGGGCCGAGCCGAGCCGGGCGTCGAGCGGGATCGAATCATCGACTGAAGGGTCGAGCGGCCCCGCCGGCAACCCCCCGACGACGATCACGTCGCGGGCCGGTTGCGTGCGGAACGCCGTCGCCCACTCGACCTGGGTGGGATCCTGGACGTCGATGTCCGGGTCCACCACGATGACCGTCTTCGGCCGCAGGTTCGTCGACATCGCCGCCAGGATCGCGGCCCTCGACTCGCCGGCGAACCTCGGCGACATCGACATCACCACATAGAACGAAACGCCCCCCGAGGCCGGCACCGCGACCCGTTCGAGCGTGGGGAACTGCGGCTTCATCATCGCGTAGAACGACGCCTCGAACGGCAATTGCTTGAGCGTGTGGTTCTCGGTCGGAGGCACGCCGGTGAGGAGGGCCTGGAAACACGCGTCGTTGCGGTGGGTGATCGCGAGCGGCCGGGCGATCGGCTTCATGGAGCCGGGCGTGTAGAACCCGGTGTACTCGCCGAGCGGCCCTTCGAACACGGTCTGGGTGAAGTCGATCTCGAATTCGACGACGAACTCGGCCCGCGCCGGGACCTCGAGGCCGTCGATCGACTTGCAGCGCACGAGCTCGACCGGTGCCCCGCGGAGGCCGCCCGCCACCGCGAAGTCATCGGTGTTGTCGGGGACCTGGATCGGGCCCGTGTAGGCGAGGATCGGGTCGACGCCGATCACCAACGCCGCGCGATACGTGGTCGCCCCCTTCGCCCTCGCCCGGGCGATGTGCTTGCCGAAGCGGTGGTTCGGCTGGGCGAGGAACGACATCGTCTGCTTATCGATGATCTCGAACCGGTAGTGGCCGACGTCGGGGATGCCCGTCTCGGGATCCTTGCTGACGACGATCCCCGGCGTGATGTACGGCCCGCCGTCGTCGGGGCTGTATCGAGGGACCGGCAAGGCGGTCAAATCGATCGACTCGCCCAGGATCACGTTTTCATGAACAGGTGCATCTTCGATCACGACCGGCGGGATCCGATTCGCCAGCCCGGCGAGGATCTTGCCGAAGACCTCGGCCTCGGTCGACTCGAACGCGATGAGCGCCTTCGACCGCGTGTTATAGACACCTCCCACGAGGGGGAATTGGGTGCCGTTGTCCTTGAAGACGAGGGCCGGGCCGGAGACCGAGGCGCACTTCCGCAGGGCCTTCCCGACCTCGAGCTCGAGCGCGACGGGCCGCTCGATCTCGAGGAGTTCGCCGCGTTCCCGGAGCGCGGCCAGAAATTCGCGAAAGTCACTGAATGCCATCGGCGGGTTCCCTCGCGACCGTTGCAGTGCTCATCTCGAAGAATTCCGATCACCCCGAGTCAAACCCCTTCGGCGGGCATCGGCCCTTCGCCCGAGGGCTCTCCCCAGCGCCGCGTCGCGGGGGCATCGAGGTCGAACAAATCCAGGACGCGGGCGACCGTATGATGGACCACGTCGTCGAGCGTCTCTGGTCGATTATAGAACGCGGGGACGGGAGGCGCGATGATCCCCCCAGCCTCGGTCACGGCGAGCATGCTCTTCAAATGTCCGGCATGGAGCGGCGTCTCGCGAACCATGAGGACAAGCCGACGACGTTCCTTCAAGCAGACGTCCGCCGCCCTCGTCAGCAGGGTCCCCGTCACGCCGGTTGCGATCTCGCTGAGCGTGCGGATCGAGCAAGGCGCGACGATCATCCCCATCGTTCGAAACGAGCCGCTGGAGATCGCCGCCCCCACGTCGGAGGCCCGATATGAGACGTCGGCCATCTTCTTCAGATCGGCGGCCGTGTAGGGCGTTTCGTAGGCGCGGGTCAATTCGCCGGCCCGACTCACCACCAGGTGCGACTCGATGTCGAGCTCGCGGAGGATCTGCAGCAACCTTACGCCGTAGACGACCCCCGTCGCCCCGCTGATGCCCACGATGAGTCGGCGGCGAGGGGAGGACGAGCCGCCTCGCCCCTCGGGAGACCCAGAACGATTCTCGAACATCTCAGCCCTTGGAATATCCTGATCCGACCGGTTCTCAGGGATTCTTCAGGGTCGGGAAAGTGGCCGCATTTCGTAGGGTGGACAATGCCCACCCGACCCGGATCGTGAACCGTGCGTGACTTTCCAAACCCTCATGAGTGCCGGCCATCCGAACACTCGTCGGATCAATCGTGAACGAAACGCAGCCCCGCCGCAACGGCCTCGCGACTCCAAGCCGGTTGTCTTCTACAAACCTTCATCGCAGAATGCTCCTCCAAGGCGATCGCCCGACGATCATTCGTCGATCCTGAGGATCGCGACCTGCAACGGCTCGAGCCGAATTCGGAATGGCGGGGAGTGCAGGGCCCGTATGGCCGTCTTGCCGATCGGGGAGAGGGCTCTGACCTTGGCCCCGAGGAACGCCAAGGTGGTCTCCTCGGCGGCAGAGGACGTGTTGGCGAGGAGGAGGGTGCGTCGAGGAGTCGAGAGGCGGACGGCGACCTCGACGGCGGGGTTCGAGGAATGGACGGTCTGGTCGGCGGCCCGGGCGTCGGAGGTCAGGACCGGCAGGAGGTCGCGGAGCTCGGCGGAGACCGATTTCAAGGCCCCCCAGGTCGGGTCACGTTCGGGCAGGAACGGCGCCCCCCAGTAGATCACGCCCCCCGCGCCGTTGATGATGGCGTCGAAGGTCATGAATCGGAGCTCGTCGTAGGTGGGAGTCCGGCCCGTCCAGGGCTCGGGAGGGTTCGACGCCTTTGCGAGGTCGCCCCAGCCGAACGCCTGGAGCACCATCCAGACCGGTTTCTGCTGGACGCCCTCGTGGCTGACCATCTGCACGAGGTTTCGGGTGAAGACGCCGACGCTCGCCGGGCCTCGCTCGGCGAACGGGCTGCGCTGGAGGTCGGAGCCGCCACCGACCGGGTAGATGTCGACGGAGACGATATCCGGCACGGCCAGGTAGGGGCGGAGCCGGGCGAAGTCGTCGGGGTGGAGGTCATCTCCCGTCGGCCCGAAGTTGATCCAGAGCGGGAGCGTCGACTTCGACCGGAGCCAGGCCGACCCCGCGGCCAGGCCCTCGGATCCAGGCCCGGGGCCGACGCCGAACGGGAAGTAGTTCGGCTCGTCAGGCCCTTGCCAGACAATGACCCCGGGCGTCTTCTCCTGCCGGGCGACCATCTCCCGGAGCAAGGGCGTCTTCCGATCCACCCGGCTCGCCAGGTCGAGCAACGACCCGCGCCTGACCTTGTCGTCGGGGCCGGGCGGACCTCCGGGGATGTCGAACGACCGGGCAAACCCCTCCTTCGCCTCGAGGCCGACCAGGAAGTTGAACCCGGCCTCGCGCGACTCGCGATAGATCGCATCATCCTTCCGGTTCTGCGGGAACCCGTAGAGGCCGATCGGGAAGAACCGCGCACCGTCCGGGCCGACCGCAAACACCCGAGGAACATCCGCCGCCGAAGCCTCGAGCGGGACGAGTCCGACGACTGCGAGCCAGACCACGAATCCCCAACGCGCTCGTCTCATGGCCTCGTCCTCCCGGCGGAATCCGCCCGCGCCCGGTCATCCTCGTCGATCAGGCGATTCCCCTCGGCCAGCGCCTTCCAGGCGGCCTCTCGGGTCCCGTCAGGGATCTCGAGGGACTTCCGGCCCTTCGCGTCGTCGATTAGCCAGTTGTAGCGATTGATCCAGTACCCGTCGTGGAACCGACGACCTGCCCGCATCGCCGCGGGATACTCGCCCAAGGGATAGGTGCCGAGCATCAAGGCCGTTGCGTTGAGGATGTGACCGCCGTTCGACCAAAAGCGGTCGACGTCGGCGGCCGAGAGGACTTGGAAGCTCATCCAGATCATGGGCATCTCCGGCGTGCTCAGCCCCCGGATCAAGCCTCGGTAGAACCACATGTCGGGGAGCGCCGCCTGGTACGCGCCGAAGATGAAGCGAGGGTTGATCGCGTGGATCCGCTGCCGGATGACTCGGCCGAGCTTCTCGCTCTCGTTCTCGAGCAGCAGGAAGAAGAGGCGGAGCAGGCCGCGGTCGCGGAGCCAGGTGTAGCGTTGGGCGGGGATCAGGGTCGCGGCTTCGGCGAGGGTCGCGTCGTCGAGATGCCCGGCCGACGCGCGGAGGAACGCCAGGAACGCCACGTCCTCGAAGCCGATCGCCCCGGGATAGACCTTGAACGGGTCGTAGCCGTACATCTCGAAGTCGATCGTCGCCCCCTTGACCAAGGGGTGGTCGCGGCTGAACCGCGCGACCTCTTCGAGCGCAGGGATCATCATTTCAGACCAGTAACGCAGATCAAGCGGCGAGATGATATCGATCACCTGGCCTTTGACCCCTCGGCAACGCTCGTAGCGGGCACGGTCGAACCCGACGCCGGGGAAATTCACCCCGACCGACCACCCCACCGGCGACCCGTCGAGCTCCCGTGCAAAGGTCTCCCACGACCGCCTCAGCTTGGCCCGTTGCTCGACGTTGTACTGGCTCGAGACGAACCGCTCGGGCCAGCCCATGCCCCAAATATAGTTGAACCCGGCCGACTTGAATCCGTCGGCGAGGTCCTTCAACCAGGCGTCGTCGCGGTCCATCTCACCCCAGGCGGCCCTGAGGCCGTGGTCGAGGTAGGGCCCGAACACGTCGCGACGGATCGTGGCCCGGTAGGCGTCGCGATAGGCGTCCCGATCTTTGGGTGCCCTCTCGATGGAGCCCCCCGGGGGGATCATCGTCACCGCGAAGGCCTTCGGCGGAGCGGCCGGCAATCCCGAACCTGGAAACGCCGAGGGCGTGATGGTGCTGCCAGCCGGCCCGGTCCAGTCGGCTTCGCCCCGGGCGAGCTTGACCATCTCCGAGAGCATATTCTGGATGAACCGTTCGCTCGAGGGGACCCAGTCCAGCGAGGTCATCGGGCCGGTCCCGACCCGACTGTTGAACCCGCCGATGTTCAGCGTAAAGCGAGGCAGGGCGAGGACATACCCTCGGCCGCATTTCGCCATCGCCACGAGCGGGAACCCTTCTGGTCCCCCACGCAGGCCTTCGACCACCGGGCGCCCGAGGCCGACGCGAGCAAAAGCCGTCGGAGACGACCGCGCCAGGACCAGCGCCGGGGGCTTCGTCTCGAGGATCGTCGAGCGGTCCAGCACGAGGTCGCGATCGACCCCCTTGGCGGCGAACTCGCAGGCCCGGAAATAGCACTGCGGGAACATCACCGAGAGATACCGCCCCGACTCGTCGTCGGCGATCGCCGGCCTGGCACGGATCCCCGAGCCGAGCGAGTCGAGGAGGGCGTTGTACGTCCCGAGCTCGGAGAACGCGTCCGGATCCTGGGGCAATCCCAGCACGAGGAGCCCCCCTCCCGCGACGTAACGCGTGAGCGCGGCGACCTCCGCCGCAGTCGGCTCGATCCCCGACCCGAGTTGCCCGGCCGTCGCCTCCAGGACGATCATCCGCGAGCCGGCCAGGTCCCGCTCGGTGAGGACGGGGTAGTGCTCGCGGAACTCCACCTCCAGCCCGGTCGCAGCGACCTGGCGGATCACCGCGTTCGAGAACTCCGGCGGATACAACTCATAATCCAGGATCAACGCGTGTTCCGCCGCCGTCGTGTGCGAGGCCAACATCCCGAGGAGGAACAAGGCCCACGCGAGCCGGGCAAACGTCTGGAGATCGAGCATACGATGAGGCCCTGGGTGGGTCCGTCGGGGTGCGAGCCTTCCGAGCATAACCCGACCCGTCGATCGACCACACCTTCCGGCTTCGAAATCCACAATCTTCCGAAAGGGAACGAGTACGCCCGAGAGGGACAACGCAAGGATCCGACGACACAAGACCGGGGCAGAGAGGACGTCACGAGCCGTTGAGAACCTCTGAGCGCGGGCCTTGCCTCTTCTCGAGCCTCCGGTATCTTCTCCGCTTCAGGACGGAATCCCGGCAAACCGAAAGGGGCAAGCCATGTCCGAGCCTATCCTGTTCTTCAAGGCCGTCGGTCCGATCGGAAACACGGATACGGATGCCCTACCCGCGAAAGAGATCGGGCCGGCGATCGGGTACTACACGCAATGCCTCGGCTTCTCGCTGGTCGCGAAGGACGGCAAGACCGCCAGGCTTCAACGGGACGACGTGAAGATCGGCCTGGCGGTCAACGGCCAGGATCCCGAGCAAGCGAGCTGCTGGTTTTCCGTCGGCGACGTGGATGCCCTCTGGCATGAGCTCGACGCCAAGGGCATCGCGCCCGGGATCATCGACGAACAAGAATACGACGGCAAGCCCTACCTCGTCTTCTTCGCCAAGGATCCCATCGGCGTCTGCTTCTGCTTCACGCAGCCCGCGTAACATTGGAGGCGCGTCGCCCGACCTAGAGCGGATCTCACACGCATTGCGCACGTCGGAGGAACACGGGGACTGGCTCCCGGCAGAATCAGGCTGGGCTTATCACGGATCAACAACGAGAGGGCGGGTGCCTGTCCCCGTGTTCCGGGCCGTCGCCATCCGCTGCGGCGAACACGGGGACAGGCACCTGCGCTTCGCTGCGGAGCCGGTCCCCGTGTTCGCCTCCGCTCTCGGGTCACAGACACGCCGTGCCGTGTGCAAACCAATCATTTGCCGCTCCAGGCCGGATCGGGGACACTCCTTGAGGGAGACGTCCCCGAAGCATCCCAGGATCGCGGTTGGCGATCGACGAGCCAGGTTCATTCAGGTGCATTCCAGGGCCACGCTGGAATCGAGGACATACCTCATCCCTGATCGCGGGCCTCGCGGACGAGCGCGACGGCGATGTTCGTCTCCGGCATCGCTTCCCTCATGCGGTTCATCCTCTCGATGGCCTTCCGCATGTCTTCAGGGTCGCGGGTGCCGCTGGCAGCTCGTTCGGCCCTTGCCCGCATCTCCGCCAGGAGATCGGCGGGAATGAACGGAGGTTTCTCGATGGTCGCCATAAGCTCTCTCTCGGCCATCAACCCCATCAGTATCAATAATGTTCGAGAGCTCATAATTCGGAGAAGGGACGCCCCGTCTCGAGCGTCCCCTCCAAGTCTTCGACTCACCAGGGGAGCGTCTCGCCGAGGTGGATGTAGCCGCCGGTCGGGCCGTCGTCGGGGAGGGTGGCGAGTTGGACGCTGGTCTTGCCTCCGTCGGCGACGTCCATCGGGGCGGAGGAGCCGCCCATGTCGGTCTTGACCCAGCCGGGGTGCGCGGAGTTCACCTTGATCGGCGTGTCGCGCAGCTCCTGGGCGAGGTGGACGGTGAAGGCGTTGAGGGCCGTCTTCGACGCGTCGTAAGCGAAGCCCTTCATGTTGTAGATCGGCGAGGACGGGTCGGAGTGGAGCGCGAGCGACCCGAGGATGCTCGAGAGGTTCACGATCCGCCCGGCCGGCGACTTGCGGATCAACGGCAGGAGCGTCTGGGTGAGGGCGACGACGGCGAAAAAGTTCGTGTCGAACGTCCGGCGGAGGACCTCCGGCGAGACCGTGGACGTGGTGTTGAACCCGGTGTGCGCGACCAGGTCGGCGTCGTCGAGCAGGACGCCCGCGTTGTTCACCAGGATGTCGAGCTTGCCGTATCGCTCCTCCAGGTCCTTGGCGATCGCCTGGTGGTCTTCGGGCTTCGTCACGTCGAACCGGACGGCCTCGACGTTCTTGATCCCTTCTCCCTTGAGCGTCTCAGCCGCGGCGCGGCCGTTCGCTTCGTCCCGGCTCCCGATCACGACCGTGATGCCCAGGGCCCCGAGCCCTCGGGCCGTCTCCAGGCCGATCCCCTTGTTCGCCCCGGTGATGAACGCGACTTTGTCTTGAGTGGCCATGGTCGTACCCTCTTTCCCTTCGAAACATCTCGATACGGTCTCGAGGCCGGACCGGCCTCGTCCCTTGACCGGCAGTGCTTACCTGCATATACAGATAATATGGACCGCGTCAATAAGCCGAACGCCGAGACAAGGGAGCCGAACGCAACGCCGTGCCTCTGCGCGGCCTTGCGGGAGGCCTCGCGTGCCGTGAGCCGGGTCTACGACGCGGAGCTCCGCGAGGTGGGCCTGCGCTCGACGCAGCATGCCCTTTTGTGGCGGCTCGTCCAGTCGGGCGAGGTCCGCCAGGGGGACTTGGGAGAGCTCGCATCGCTCGACGAGACGACGATGACCCGCAACCTGCGTCTCCTGGAGCGGAACGGTTGGGTGACGATCCGCCCCGGTACGGACCGCAGGGAGAAGCTTGTCGCCATCACCGAGGAGGGACGAGCCAAGGTCGAGCAGGCCCGCCAGGCCTGGCTGAAAGCCCAGGGACGCATGAAAGACGCCCTCCCCGCCGGGACGTGGGACACGCTCTTCTCGGCCTTGCCGGACGTCACGAGGGCCGCGACGCATGCGACTTCGGGGGACCGCCCCTGAACCTTGCCGCCGTCCTGGTGGTCAGTCGAGGTCACGGCGGAGGACCGTCTGGACGAGCCGGACGCGACCATCGTCGAGGTTCCGGCGGAAGTTCCCGACCATCTCGGCGAACCTCGGTCCCATGACGACGTGGACGCCGAGGGGCGGCGGGAGGCTCGGCGTCGGGTGTTTGGCGTCCATCTCGGCGAACCAGGCGAGGGCCGTCTCCGTCTCGTCGTCCCATGAGAGCACCGAGAACCCCGTCTCCTCGAGGACGTCGCGCATCGCGTCGGGAGGCAGCAGAAAGCTGACCTCGGGGGTGCCGGCCCAGGGGACGGGGAAGATCAAGGGGCGGCCGTCGCCGGCGACCACGTCGTGGATCGCGAGGCGCCCGCCCGGCTTCAGCACGCGCCGGATGCTCGCGTAGAGACCCCTGCGATCGGCGATGTTCATCGCGACGTGCTGCGTCCAGGCGTGGTGGAAGGTCGCGTCGGCGAAGGGGAGGTCGAGGGCGTTGGCCTGGCGGAAAGTCACCGAGGCCTCGAGCCCGACGCGCTGCGTGAGCATCCGGGCGACGTCGACGAAGGCCTGGTTGAGATCGATGCCGGTGACCTGGCAGCCGTAGTTCGCCGACAGGAACCGTGCCGGGCCGCCGAGCCCGCACCCGACATCCAGCACCGAATCGCCCGAGGCAGGCCCAAGTCCCTGGGCAAGCTCTTTCGTTGCGACAAGGCCCCGGACATGGAACTGGTCGAGCGGCGCGAGCTGTGCCCACCCGACGGTCCCTTCCCCGAGCCCCGCCTTCCGCAACGCCTCGGCAACACGGGCCTCGAGCGGCTCGACCCCGTAATGTCCTTCGACTGCGAGTGCGTCCGTCATCCCAATTTCCCGTGATGCGGGGAGGACTCACCACAAAGGACATAAATAAATTTAATTTTTAAGAATACTTTCCCAAATTACCTTTGTGTCCTTTGTGGTGAATCCTCCCCGCCCCCATTTTTCCTAAAGAGACTCCCGCCTCAATGATATCAGGCGTAGGGCAAGGTCCAGGGCTTGCGATACTCGCGCCGGTAGGGGAGCGTGTAGCGGCCGGCGTCGCCGATCAGGTCGTTCTTGGCCTTGTCCCAGCGGACCGAGCGGCCGGCCAGGAGCGAGATGTTGGCGAGGTGGCAGACGGTGGTCGTCTGGTACATCGAGGCGATGTTCGAGCGGGGTTGCTCGCGGGTCTCGATGCACTTGAGCAGGTCGTCGACGTGGCTGGGTAGGCCGTCGTAGGCCCCTTCGACCTTGGGCTTGTCGCGTTCCTTGCCGTCCGGCTCTTTGATGGACCAGCCCCCTCGCCAGACCATCAGGGCGCTGCCGTCGGCGGAGATGAACTCGGTGCCGTGGTCGGGGCCACCGTCGACCCCTCGGCGGCCGGTCTCCCAGTGCAGGACGGTCTCGGGGAACTTCATGATCGCGAGCTGCGTATCCGGCGTCGTGCGGTCGTCGCCGGGGTAGGCGAGGTGACCGCCGTACGAGGTGACCTCTTCGGGCATCACCAGGTCGGTGTCCTTGCTCAGACCCAGCAGGGCGATGTCCATCATGTGGACGCCCCAGTCGCCGGTCATCCCGGCCGCCGTGTTGAAGTACCAGCGCCAGGTGTAGTGACAATTCTTGTCGGTGTACGGGACGTAGTCGGCCGGCCCGATCCAGAAGTCGTAGTCGAGGCCCTTGGGCGGCTCCTTGGGGCTGTTGTGGCCGAGTTTGTTGTCGTCGGTCTTCCACGCGCGACACGTCGTGATCTTGCCGAGCTTGCCGCTGCGAATGTAATCGACGGCGTCGACGAACTCGCGGGTGCTCCGCTGCCAGGTGCCGACCTGCACGATCCGCTTGTTCCGCTTGGCCGCCTCGACCATGGCGCGGCCTTCGGTGACGTTGTGGCTGATCGGCTTCTCGCAGTAGGCGTCCTTGCCGGCGTCGCAGGCGTGGATCAAGCTCAGGGCGTGCCAGTGGTCGGGCGTGGCGATGATGACCGCGTCGATGTCTTTCCGTTCGAGAAGTTTCCGGAAGTCCTTGTACGTTTCGGGGCGCTTGCCTTGCTTCTTCCCGACCTCGTCGGCGGCCTGCCCGGCGTGCGAGTCGTCCACGTCGCAGACGGCGGCGATCGGGCACTTCTTGTCGATGAAGTGGCCCATGTTGTGGCGGCCCATGCCCCCCGCGCCGATCAGGCCGATGACCGGGACCTTCGCCGCCGACTTCGCCGGCTCCTCGCCCCGGGCGGTGCGGACCGCGGGCATCGCCATCCCGAGGCCGTACGCCGCGGCGGCGAAGCCGGTCGTCCCCATGAAATCACGTCGGTTCACGTTCTCAGACATGAATGCCATCCTTCACCGGGTTGGGTCGACAGAGGTAGGACGCGACCGGGTCGATCGCGCGACGATCCCGTCGGCCATTCTGCCACTCAAGCCGGCCCGGTGAAAGCGGCTGCCTGCCAGGGCTCAGCGACGGGAGGGCGAAGGGGAGAGTCGATGGATGAAGACGGTCCCATCCTGGAGGGCGCTCGCCGCGTGGCGACCGTCGGGGGCGAGGGCCATCGCCCAGCAAGGGGAGGGGAGGGGCCACTGGCGGAGCCGCTTGCCCGAGGCCACATCGTACGAGGTGAGCGCCGGGTGGCTCGGGTCGAATGGGCCCGTCTTGTCCCAGGTCTCGTCCGCGGTGAGGAACGTCTTCCCGCCGTCCCGGAAGGCGATCGAGAAGCCGAAGCAGCGATCGACCAGGCGCAAGGGCTCCGGCGGCTTCGCGGAGAGGTCCCAGAGCTGCGTCCAACCATTCGTCCCCGCGGCCAGGATCTTGCCGTCGGGCGAGAACGCCAATGACGAGATCGACCACCCGGTCCCCTTGACCGTGGCCCTTTCTTTTAGGAAGCCGTCGGCCGCGTCCCGCAGGCTGACCGAGGACCCGGCGCCCGCAGTGGCGAGGATCTGGCCGTCCGGGGAGAAGGCCACCACGGGGGGCCACTTGTCGCTCGCGACGAACTCGGTCCGGAGGGCGGCGGTCGGGACGTCCCAGAGGCGTACCGCGTGGTCCCCGGCGCCTGAGGCGAGCGTCTTGCCGTCGGGCGAGAAGGCCAGGGACCAAAGTTGCCCGTGGTGTCCTTGCAGGGACGCGCGGGGCGTGATGCCCCCTTTGCCGTCCAGGTCCAGGACCTGCACCTGGCCCTGACCGCTCGGGTCGCCGGCGGCCATGATCCTGCCGTCCGGGCTGACGGCGAGGGGTTTGATCCCCGGCTGGGTCTCGGCCAGGCGAGGGGTCGCCGCGGAGAGGTCCCAGACCCGGAGCGTGCGGTCGTCCCCCGCCGTGACCAGCATCCTGCCGTCGGGCGTGAACGCGACGGCGTCCAGCCCTCCCACCGCGCCCTGAGGGGCGAGCCGTTCGACGGACTGGTCGCCGGAGAGATGCCAGAGGCGCAGCAGGTGATCCTTGCCGCCGGAATAGAGGACGTGGCGATCGGGCCCGAAGGCGATGACGTTCGTGGCGGCGTCGGCCTGGGGATGCCAGGTCGACCGCCGGGCCGGCTCGGCGCCGGTCACGTCCCAGGCGGAGAAAGCTCCCTGCGTGTCGCTGGCGACGAGGGTCTTGCTATCGGGCGAGAAGGCGACTCTCTGCGAGGATCTTCCGAGGTTCCAACCGGACCATCTCGTGGCCTGGCGGGCCTCCTCGGGCAGGCTCAACCCTTTCGGATCCGCCCCGGAAAGGTCCCAGAGACGCGAGCGACCATCGCTCCCGCTCGAAGCCAGCAGCCTGGAGTCGGGCGAGAAGGCGATCGAGACGACCTTCGACCGCTCGGGATCGGGCGAGATTCTGAAGACGAACCGCTCGCGAGGCATCGCCACAGAGACGTCCCAGAGCCGGATCGTGCCGTCGTCGAGCCCGGCCAGGCCCAGCGTCTTGCCGTCGGGCGTATACGCCAGCGAGCGCACTTCCGAAGACAGGCCATCGAGGTTCCCTTTCTTGCGAGGCTCGGCCCCGGAGAGGTCGATGAGCAACACCCCCTTGGCGTTGCCGGACATGGCCAGGGTCTTGCCGTCCGTCGAGAACGCCAGGGAATGGATCAGGTTGAACTCGACGGGGAGGACCCGCCTCGGCCCTTTCGGGGCCGGCCCGCCGAGCTCCCAGAGCAGCACGTCTCCGTAGGCACTCCCGGACGCCAGGGTCTTGCCGTCGGGCGAGATCGCCAGGCAATGGACCGGGCTCCGGTGCCCGGCGAGCACGGCCGAGAGTTGCAAGGTCGTCGCGTCCCAGAGGCGGATGACCTTGTCCTGCTCGGCGCTCGTGGCGACGGTCCGGCCGTCGGGCGTCACCACCACGCAAGCGACCTCGCCGCCATGCCGCCCTCGAGTGTCGCCCAGGACGGCGACCAGTTCGGGCGTCTCCCAGGGAAACCCACCCCCCTTGGGGACGCTCGCCCCGTCGAGCACGTCGAGCGGCGATGGCATGGCCGCGACGGCCGGCGATGGGTCGTCGGCCTCCGCGAGCTTTTGTGTCGATTCGACCGCGACGAGCACCCCGGCCGCGAGGGCGCCGGCCAAGAGGATTGGCGTCGCGAGGGACCTCAGCATCATGAGCGACATGGCGTTCAACGTCCTTCCCGTCAGAGTGGCGACCTCCGCCGAAACCAGCTCGATCCACGCATCTCCCGTCGCGACCCGGGCCCCGGCCCGCGCCGTCGTCGCGACGAGGTCCGCGGGCAACGGGCCCGAGGCCCCCTCGGCGCTCGCCGACAGCCCCAGGAGCCCTCCGGCCGTCGGCGCGAGCCCTCGACGGGTCAAGCGGGTCCGGAGCCGTTCCCGGGCCCGCATCAGGCGGACCCCGACCGTCCCCACCGGGCACCGCATCCGACGCGCCGCCTCCTCATGGGCGAGCCCCTCCAGGTCGCAGAGCACGACCGGGACGCGATACTTCTCGGGCAGGCGGGCCACCTCTTCATGGAGCATGGCGGCCCGCTCGCGGAGCATCAGCTCGGCCTCGGGGGGGCCCGACTCACCGACGGGCTCATCCTCGCCCCAGGCGTCCCCGAGCCACTCGCGCCGACGTCGACGTTCGCCCCGCGACTTCGCCTCACGCGCCGTGCGGAGGGCGACGCCGTAGAGCCAGCGGCCCAGCAGCTCCGGCTCCCGGATCGCGCCGGCCTTCCGGGCGAGGACCACGAACGTCGCCTGGAAGCAGTCCTCGGCGGTGTGGCGGTCCCGGACGAGGTCCCGGCAAACGCGGTAGACCATCGGCCCATGACGCCCGACCAGGGCCCCGAAGGACGCCTCCGCCACCCCACCCCGCCCGTCGGCGAACCGGGCCAGCAATTGCCCGTCGCTCATGCCGACGACCGTCCCGAGATCCCAGAGTCCCTGGATCTGCCTGAAGACAGCCTCCGATCCCCCTCCCGTCATCGCTCTCGGCCTCCTTCATGGACGCATCCGCCGGCCCTTCTTCAAAGTACTGGCGGTCTCGGGCCCTGTCTTTTCAACTTTCTCCGGAAACTTATGCCGAGGGGAATCCCGCCAAATGCAGGAAACCCTGCACATCGCGATTGACGCGAAGCGACAATATGCAGTACGCTCTGCACATTCGGAGTGCCAACGTGTTTGGGATTGAATTATCAGGATTATGTGGACCCGCCTCGTGCGGGAAGGCTCCCACGTCCGGTTTGCACGCTTCGTCGACATCGCGATTTTCTAATTTTATGAGCATACCAAATATTATTAAACCAACCATTACCGAGGCGGGTCCATGCCCCAATTCACGCCGGGGGAGTTGAAGGTTATGCGACTGCTGTGGGAGCTCGGCGAGCTGAAGCCGGGTGAGCTCCAGGAGCGCTTTCCCGAGCCGATCAAGAATCCGGCGCTGCGTTCTTATCTGACCACGCTGGTCGAGAAGGGGCACGTGGCCCGGCGCCGGGTCGGGAAAGCGTTCTATTACAAGGCCACGACCCGTGCACGCTCGGCCTTCCGCACGACGCTTGACGAGTTGGTCGACGCGTACTGCGGCGGCTCGATCCAGGCGCTGGTCATGAACATCATCAAGTCGGAACGGCTCAGCGAGGTGGAACTGCTGGAGTTGAAACGGCTCGCCGACGAAGGCCGAGCCTCGGGGCCGAATGGCGAGTCGCCGAAGGGTGGGGAAGGAGGGCAGAAATGAACGCACTCACGAGCTTAACGAACGTTACCGAGGCTTTGCCGGACGCGCCGACGGCCGTGGTCCTCGTCGCGAAGTGGACGGTCCTGCTCGCCCTGGCCTGGTTGGTCCACCTTCGGCTCGAGCGTCGCAACCCGCGCTGGCGTGTCGCCCTCTGGCGTTCGGCCATCGTGGGCGTTTCGCTGGTCGCCGTGCTCTCCGGCCTCCCGCCGCTCCTGGAATGGCGGCTCGCCCGAGGGAAACCATCCCCGGCCAACGCCCTGGCCACCATCAAACCCGGACCGATCCCGTCGCCGGCACACGAGCCGAGAACGCGCTACGCTCCCGAGGTTCGCCCGGCCAACCCCTCTCCGACGTTCCGCCCCCGGGTTGCCTCGACCGATCACAGCCCGACGGCCGCGGCCGGCCTCGGATCCAACGAATCCTCCACTCGCCAGGACAAAGCCAATGTCGCAAGGGCCAGGGCAGGGGGAGGGGCCATCGACTCCCGGAAAACCTGGACGCGTGGGCTCGCCCCGGGCCTGGCGACGGTCTGGGCGTTAGGCATCCTCGCCATGGCAATGCGGCTCGCCCTGGCGAGCGTGCGGCTCTCGACGCTCATCAGGCGCTCGGAGGAGGCCCCGGAGTGGGTCGTCCGCCAATGCCAGGATATCGCCAGGCGGATGGGGATCGCCCGGGAGATCCGCGTCCGCCGATCGGCCGAGGTGCAGACGCCCTGCCTGGCCGGGGCCTGGCGGCCCGTGCTGTTGCTGCCGGATCGGCAATGCCGGGAGGATGAGCGTGACGACATCGAGGCCATCCTCGCGCATGAGCTGGCGCACGCCCGAGGCCACGACCTCGCCTGGAACGACGCCGCCCACCTGGCGACGCTCCTGCTCTGGTTCCACCCGCTCGCCTGGCGGATCCGAGACGCCCACGCGTCGGCCTGCGACGCCGTCAGCGACGCCGTGGCCGCCGACTACCTCGGCGACGTCACTTCGTACTGCCGGACCCTGGCCCGCCTCGCCTTGCGTGTCGCCCTCCCGCCCTCGACACGGGGCCTCGCGATGGCCCACGCGTCCGAGGTCCTCGGACGCATCGAGACCCTGAATCGGAAGGTCTTCCCAGCCCCGCTCCCGAGGAGGCCCGTCATGGCCGCGCTGTGCTCCACGAGCGTCCTGATCGTGCTCATCGGCGGCCTGGCCGTCACCCGCGCCGAGCCGGTCGCGGACGCCGCCAAGACTTCCGCCCCGATCGCAATTGAGGTGGTCGCCCCCGATGGCCCCGCACCCCTTCCGCGAGATCGTGAGCGGACGGGTCCCGAGGTCACCCGCGAGCTTTCCGGAGTCGTCGTCTTCCCCGATGGCCGACCTGCCGTCGGCGTCGACGTCGCGCTCGCGACACGCGATCACAAAGTCTCCCTGCATAACGGACGCTTCCTGCGGCACGACCACTCGGCCGCCATCGTGAAAACCGAAGACGACGGGCGCTTCACCGTCATCGCGCCGGCCGACACGTTTCTGCTGGTGACCGCAGGCGAGGCCGGGTACGCCGACGCCTCCTCTGAGGAATTCGAAAAGTCGCACCGGCTCGTGCTACAAGCGTGGGGGAGCATCGAGGGAGAGATCCTGATCGGCAAGCGTCCGGGTGCCGGCCAGCAGGTCAGGTTCGAACCATCTCGTGATGACCGGACAAACGTCCTCTACCTCTCCAATCATGATCAAATCAAGGCAGACAACCAGGGACGCTTCCGCTTCGCCTCGGTGATCCCCGGCGCAGGGCGAGTCTCTCGGATGGTGGACACCGACCGGGGCGACGGGCTAATGATGTCCAGCATCGGCTGGGCGACGATCGTCGAGGTGGAGTCGGGGAAGACGGCCCGGGTCACGGTCGGCGGCAAGGGGCGGCCGGTCGTTTGCCAGGTTGCCCTGGAAGGCACGACCGAAAACCCCATCAACTGGCGGTCGAACCATCCGGCGGCGATCGCCCCGATCCGGGGTGAACAGAACGACGGGCCCTTCGTCTGGACCCAATATGTTGGGAACATCGGCGCCGACGGCAAGGTGCAGATCGACGACGTCCCCCCCGGCCGCTACGAGCTCACAATCCCCGTGAACGCCCCCGACGGCCCCAGTGGCGGGATCGGGTCGTTGATCGGAGAAGGCCGCCACAAGATCACCGTGCCCGATACTCCTGGCGACACCCCCGTCGACCTCGGCCAAATCACGGTGACGCTCTTCCCCACCCTCAAGGTCGGCGACGAGGCACCCGAGTTCACGGTCCAGCAACTCGCCGGCCCCGAACGCATTCGCCTCAAGGACCTGGCGGGCAAGCTCGTCCTGCTCGACTTCTGGGCGACGTGGAGCCGACCTAGTCTCGAGGAGATCCCGAACCTCAAGGAGATCCACGAGGCCTTCGGTAACGACCCCCGCTTCGCCCTCGTCGGACTCAACTGCGACCAGGCTCCCGACGTCGGGGCGAAGTACGTCGCAAAGAATGAACTGACCTGGATCCAGGGGTTCGGCGGGTACATTGGCGAACGCCTCACCCAGAACTACAAGGTCTCCGCGTTCCCGGCGATGTTCCTGGTCGGGCCCGACGGGCGAATCCTCGCGAGGAACCCGCGAGGCCCCGCGCTCAAGGAGGCCGTCCAGGCCGCGCTGAAGGACTCGGCCCTCTTCGCCAGGGCGGATAAGGCGACCCGATCCCCCCGGTTCCCGATCACGCGATTCGAGGCGCCCGACCCCAATGTGAAGCCCGAGACGGCCCCGCCCGCCGTCGCCGTCCTGGACGACGCCGACGAGGACTTCGAGGCAAAAGGTCCCCATCGCGACGGCCTCCGCCTGCTCGACGAAGCCGGCAAGGAGATTGCGTATCTCCGCGAATTCAACACGTGCCAGACCGTCGGGGCGAACCACGGCGTCGTGATCGACGCGCCTCGGGGGCGGATCTACGCCCGCGAGTTGGTCGGCCGGCGCGTGACGGCCCTCGACTTCCGCGGCCGGAAGCTCTGGCAAGCCGCCGGGATCGACGCCGACGCCATGGCGGTCGACCCGAAGACCGGCCATCTCTGGTGCTCCGGTGGGGATAGGCTCGACGTGGGCGAGACCGTCGTCCTCGACGCCGAGGGCCGAGAGGTCACGAGCTTCCCGGTACGCGGGGTCGACCTCGCCTACGACGCCCATTCCGACGGCTTCTGGCTCGTCGGCTACGGGATCCGGAAGCTCGACCGCGACGGCAAGGTCCTTTTCCAGAAACCCCACGAGGGCTGGGCCAAAGTCTCGGTCGCGACCGACCCGCGGGACGGCAGCGTCTGGATCGCCGAGCGCGACCACCCCGACGTCGCCCGGAGCGCAAACCGCCTCTGGCACCTCGACGCCCAGGGCGCGCCGATCAAGTCCTGGGAACTCGGCAAGAAGGACCCCTTCGGCGTCGCCTGCGACCCGAAGACCGGGACCGCCTGAGTCGTCGGCTTCCGCTCCGAGGTCCTCCGCTTCACCCCCGACGGCCGGGAGCTCCCCCCCTTGCCGATCAAGGCCATCGCCATCGCCATCAGTCCGACCAACGGACAGGTCTGGGTCACCACCGAAACCAGGATCGTCCGCATCGCCCCCGACGGCCAGATCACGGCCCCCGACATCATGATGCGGGCGCCGTCCCACCAGTCTTGGCTGACCGCGTTTTAGAGCAGATCGTGCTCGGGTTCCATCAATCAACGACTTTGCCGAAAGACCTCTTACAAGCCCGAAGCGCCAGCGAGCGAATCTCTTCCTGAAGACAATCGGGGAAGATTCTCGCGCTGGCGCTTCGGGCTTGTATCAGAGAACCGTGGGGCAACACGAGCCGCCGATCACACCCTGACTTCAACGCAGCTCGGCGTGGCGAAAACATCCCACGAGGTGGTCGTTGACCATCCCCGTCGCCTGCATCATGGCATAACAGATCGTCGATCCGACGAAGTTGAACCCTCGACGCTTCAGGGCCTTGCTCAGGGCGTCGGACTCGTCAGTCCGGGCGGGGACGGCCCCGTGCAACGGCCAGGCGTTGACGAGGGGCTTTCCCCCGACGAACGGCCAGATGAAGGCGTCGAAGCTCGAGAACTCCTTCTGGACGTCCAGGAAGGCCCGGGCGTTCTTGATCGCCGACGCGACCTTGAGCCGGTTGCGGACGATGCCGGGGTCGGCGAGCAGGGCGGCCACCTTCGCGTCGTCGTATCGGGCAATGACGGCCGGGTCGAAGTCGTCGAAAACCTCCCGGTAGCGCGGACGTTTCCTGAGGATCGTGTCCCAACTGAGCCCCGCCTGGGCCCCCTCGAGGACGAGGAACTCGAACCAGCGCCGATCGTCGTGGACCGGCACGCCCCACTCCTCGTCGTGGTAGCGGATCGCCAACTCGTTCGTCGCCCAATCACAACGCCGCATCGGCCCCGTCTCCTGCCATCGCTTGCCCCCTCTCCGAAACCCGGCTCTTTCTTCAGAGCAGGGTTTCTGCCGCGGTCGACGCCGACCCCTCCCGAGATTTCGTTGTCTCGCCCGCAGAAACCCGGTCTTTAGGAAAAAACCGGGTTTCGGGACATAAGCCGGGTTTCAAGGCAGGGGCTTACAGTCGCGTGACCCATTCCGAGGTCGGCAGCACCTCGCTCAGGAGCATCTGCTGGGCACAGAGGATCGACCGGTGGAGTTCCTCGGCCGTAACCTGCCCGGCGGAGTTGGACAACGGCAGGGTGCCCGTGGCGTCGCTCAGGAATTCGACGGTGAGCCCCCGGTGGGCGGCCTGCCGGGCGGTGGTGTCGCAGCACATGTGGGTCATGTAGCCGGCGATCGAGACCGTGTCGATCCCGCGCTCGCGGAGCCAGGCCTCGAGCGGCGTGTTCGTGAAGCTCCCCGGCAGGGTCTTCTCGACCAGGAAGTCGCGAGGCCGACCCGCCACCTCGGGATGGAGCTCCCACTCCGGGCTCCCCTTGCGGAAGATCGGCTTGTCCTCGAAGTGGTGCTGGATCACGACCGTGGGAATCTTCCCCCGGGCCGCGTCCATGACCTCGAGGATCTTTTCGAGGTGCCCCGCCGGATGCGTGATCGGCAAGGCCCCCGTGAAATACTCGTTCTGCACGTCGATCACGAGCAACGCCCGACCCATGCGCGGACCCTCCGCCCCTTGCGTTTCGATCGTCCTCTCGCCTCGCGAGCGACCATCTTAAATGAACGAACTCGAGGAGCAATGGGGGTAGGTGACGCCTCCAGGCCACCGATGGCCTGGAGGGTTTTCTCCTGGGATCTACGGTTGTCCCTCGATTGCCATACGGGCGACTTCGTCGCCATCAATCGAGCAGCGTTCGTCCTTCTCGCGGCTTCCCCGCAACCCACGGCTGGATCCGTCGCCGGAAGACGAACAAGGCGACCATCAGGCCGAGAGAAATCACAGTATCCCGCACGAAGAAGGCCAAGGCCCGCTCCGCTTCGTCCCGTGGTCCAGAGAGGAGCGGAGCGTGACGAATTATGGATAGGGTGCTGAACCAGAAGAGACAGATCAGGCCAAGGCCCGTCGGGAACAGGAAACGCTGATAGCTTCGCATAAGGATGAACCTCGATCTCCTCCGGGGGCATCAAGGCTTCGGACACGCCAAGGCCAGGGCAGCCAGCGACCAGGAGCTTGCGGCCATGGAGATAAATTGATCTTTCCCGTAGGGGAAGCCGCTCTCGAAGTAGGGCTGGAACGGCTTGCTCCGCGAGGCAACGAACCACGTACCATCTTCGCGCTGGTTGGCGATGAGGAACCGCAGCCCGGCCTGGTATTCGGGGCTGTCGGTCGCGAGGCCGCCGGCCAGATGCAAGGCATAGAGGGCCGAGGCCGTCGCATAAGCGTCGGACGAGTTCCCGCCGTCGAGCTGCGTCCAGCCTCCATCCGCCCGGCGCGTGGCGAGGAGGTCGTCCGCCGCCTTGCGGATCGTCGCCCCCTCGGCCGACACGGCCTTGAGACCGAGCAGGCGGAAGACGCGATCCTCGGTCTCCTTCGGCGAGCTCCCCTCCAGCCATTGCCGGGCCTTCTGCATGCGGGACGCGATGGCGTCCTTCTGGTCCGGCTTGCCGTAGGCGGCCAGGGCGCGGAGCGCCAGATACGTCGTGGTGAAGTCGCTGGACTCCGACGGCGGCCGGTCGGACGAGCTCCGCCAGAACCCGCGCGACTCGTCCTTCTTGAGCAGATAGTCCACGACGGCCTCGGTCACCTCGTCGGCCGGCTTGCCGCCGATCTCGAGCGTCAACATCGCGTACCCTGCTCGGGAGACGCCTCCGCCCTGGCCGGCCCCTTTGCGATAGTTCTCGAGGGCCGTGCGGAGGTCGGCCTCGGTGTGCTCGACCGGCTCGTCGATCGCGTCGGCGTCGATCGCGAAGCCACGCCCCCTGGCCTCGGCCAGCGCGAGCACCGGCACGGCCTGGTGGTGGCACGAGAAGCAGTCCCGGCTCTTGGGATACTCCGCGCCGCTCTTGAGGATCAGCGGCAGGGCCTTCTCGGCCGCCGCGCGGATCGCCTCCGGAGTCAGCCGGTTATGATTTCGTTCGGCGGCGGAATCGCCCGCCGGCGCGAGCGCCGCGGAGCTCGCCGCGATGATGAGTGCGAACGTCATCCCTCACCGTCCCCTTCCGCCCCGAATGGTCGAGGCCATCGCCAACGTTTCCGGACCTCTCGCCCAACCAATCACATCATCTTCCCGCCCCTCCCTCAAGACAGGGCCAGGCGACCAGCACTCACAGCGTCAGACGACCAGCCTCGTAAGAACTGTGGGACCTTCGGCCCGACATGGCCCCGCTTGACCCGGTTGCATCCAGGTGTTTTCATGAGCCCTCGAGCTCCAGGGACCTGACACGGAATTCCCCCCCGAATCCGTGAGGAGATTCGACCAGGTTGAGGACATCGTGGCTCTGGTTCGTCGCCGCCTGCGGTCCCTTCACCATCCCCACGGCACCCCTCCGCGCCGAGGAGCGGGTGGAACGCTTCGACCGGGATCCCATGTTTGGACGGTCACAACAATCGGGCCTCATCGCCGGGGCCCATGACGATCCGCCAGGACTTCGGCTACAGCCGGACCACCCATGGTGACGGCAAAGTCGGTGAGATCGGCGGCTTCATCTGCCGCCAGCGGGCAACGAAGCGGGTGCTTTTCCAGCGTCTTCATGGCTTTAAACAAGCCCGCCAGCCATTAATCCACAGCGGCCAGCGATCGTTCGTCGCACAGCCATCGCGTTGCAGCCCGGATGTCGGTTGCGGCGGTCGCGGCGAGGGCAACGCGGTAGGTCATGATCCGAGCGGCAGATTCAGTTCACGGCGGATGTCGGCGAACGCCTCGGCGATGGGCTGGGTACGACCGGCTCTGACGTCTTCCAAACCCCGGCGGATTCCTTCCAGCACCTTCGCCTGCTCGGCAATGTCGAGGAGCTTTTGATACGAAGCGGCATCCTGGACGACCAGTTCAGCCTTGCCGTTGATGGTGAGCACAAGCGGCTCGCCGGTGTCCTTCAATTGCTGGACGAATTCCGGGGTTTTCAGTTTGAACTCGGTGAGCGAATGGATGTCACGGTTCAGCTTCATGGAGGATCCTTGCCAAAGTCTTTTGCGAGTCGAATTCAACTCTACCATCGATTGCCATCTTCCCAAGGCTGAAAGCAGTGGTCGCTTACATTTACACTTCGGTGACGCCCAGAAGAGGCATGGTCGGACGGCGATGCCGAACCGATCGGATTCTTCGATGGCCCGGGAACGGCGTTCGGGATAGGTGGCAACTTGGCGATGGCTCGCTGTCGTCCGACAAGCCAGGCGGCACGAGTTTCCCCTCGGACATTCTTCCGGGGTTCTTGGTGCTTACGTGCCTTTTGTGGTGAGTCCTCGACCAAGGCGACCGGGCAGAGCACGGCGGCCTTCCGCGGAGAGTCTTTGGTCTTCACCCTTCACTCGACGGCGGGATAGGCCGGGGCGACCTCCGGAGAGAGCGACTCCCACGGATATCGGGCGACCCGGTCATACCGTCGATAAACCGAGTCGTAGTACGCGGCCAGGGTTCGCGAGCGGGCGACTTCGGCCCGATCCCCCATCCTCGCGGCTCCTACCACGGTCGAGAGGCACGAAGAGCACGCCCGCTTCGCCTCGTCCGCCCTCACGCGGCACTCGGCGGCCCGCTGCCAAAGGCGGTGCGTCTGGACCCCGACGCCGAGCGACACGCCTTCGGCGAGGATCAGGAGCATCAGCCGTCGTGTTGTCAATCGAGGGATCCGCATCGTGGGACCTCGGCAACGGATTGGGATGAGGCCCGGCCTCGCGCTTACCCTCTCGAGAATATCTCATCCCTCGACCTCGTTCCAGGCCGACATTTGTCGTTTCGGCATCCTCGTCTTCGACTTTGGCGAGACCAGGGCAAAAGAGCAATCTCGTACTGAGATACCAGGGAAGTGCGTTCGAAGTTAGGCGACAGGTGACTGGAAATCTACCCGATCATTAGATTAGGCTTCAATAACGAACGGCAAGGGCCGTCTCGACGATCTTTGTGTTTTCGCGGCCTGGAGGTTCACCTTCGATGGAAGGCACTTCGGACCAAGTCGATGCCTTGATTCGCTCGGGGGCACGACGACTGACTGGCTATCAACGACGCCTGTTCCAGGCCGAAGTCACCAGGGAATTATGTGGCGGAAGCGCCCGGGTGGCCGAACGGCGTTTCGGTTGGGGTCGCGAGACGGTTGAGAAAGGGATGCAGGAATCCCGGCAAGGGGTGCGCTGCCTGGAGAACTTCTCCGCCCGAGGCCAACGGCGAAGCGAGGACAAGGATCCGAAACTGGCTGACGACATCCGCGCGATCGTCGAGCCCCAGTCCTACGCCGATCCCGAGCTCAAGTCCTCACGACGGTACACGAACCTGTCGGCCGCCGAGGTGCGTCGGGCCCTGATCGAGCGGGGCCATGCCGAGG
>NZ_JBTYIP020000028.1:0-131952 GCF_054877945.1 Singulisphaera rosea
CCCCGCATCGCCCTCCATCGTCACGATCCAGCAGCCCGCCTCGACCACCGTCGGCAGTTCGATCGCCGACAAGGCGATCATCAGCGGGGGCTTCAACCCGAGCGGGACCGTGACATTCCGCCTCTACGACAACTCGGCGGGCACTGGCACTCCGCGCTTCACGGATACCGAGACGCTCGTCGGTGGCGTCGCAACCAGCGCCGGCTATACCGCCACCGCCACAGGCACTGACTACTGGGTCGCCACCTATAACGGCGACTCCAACAACGCCAGCGTCACCAGCGGCGTCGCCGACGAGCCCGTCATCGTCAGCCCCGCATCGCCCTCCATCGCGACGGTACAGCAGCCCGCCACCATCACGGTCGGGGGTTCGATCGCTGACAAGGCCATCATCAGCGGTGGATACAACCCGAGCGGGACGGTAACCTTCCGCTTGTATTCTAACCCCAACGGCACGGGCACTCCGCTCTTCACTGACACTGAGAGCTTGGTCGGCGGCGTCGCGATCTCCAAGGGGTACACCGCCACGGCTACGGGCACAGACTACTGGGTCGCCACCTACAACGGCGATTCCAACAACACCAGTGTGACGAGCGGTGTCGCCGACGAGCCGGTCATCGTCAGCCCCGCCACGCCTTCCATCGTGACGATCCAACAGCCGGCGTCCGCCACGGTCGGAAGTTCGATCGCCGACAAGGCGATCATCAGCGGGGGCTTCAACCCGAGCGGGACCGTGACATTCCGCCTCTACTCCAACCCCAACGCCACGGGCACCCCGCTCTTCACAGATACCGAGACGCTCGTCGGTGGCGTCGCCACGAGCGCCGGCTACACCGCGACTGCGACCGGCACCGACTACTGGGTCGCCACCTACAACGGCGATTCCAAGAACATCAGCGTGGCCAGCGGCCTCGCAGACGAACCTGTCGTCATCAGTCCCGCCACGCCTTGCATCGTGACGATCCAACAGCCGGCATCCGCCACAGTCGGATCGCTGATCGCCGACAAGGCGGTCATCAGCGGAGGATATAACCCGGGCGGAACCGTGACCTTCAAGTTGTACTCCAACCCAAATGGCACGGGCACTCCGTTGTTCACGGATACCGAGACGCTGGTGGGCGGCGTCGCGATCTCCAAGGGGTACACCGCGACGGCCGCGGCGACGGACTACTGGCTGGCGACGTACAATGGCGACTCCAACAACACCGGCGTCACCAGCCCCGCTTCAAGCGAGCCGGTGACCATCACCAAGGCGTCCCCGACGATCGTGACGATCCAGCAGCCCGCCTCCGCCACGGTCGGAAGCTCGATCGCCGACAAGGCCGTCATCAGCGGAGGCTACAACCCGAGCGGTACGGTGACGTTCAGCCTCTACAACAACCCCAACGGCACCGGCACCCCGCTCTTTACCGACACCGAGACCCTGGTGGGCGGCGTCGCCATTTCCAAGGGTTACACTGCAACGGCCACAGGGACCGATTACTGGTTGGCGACGTACAACGGTGATTCGAACAACGCCGGCGTCTTCAGTCCCGCCTCCAGTGAGCCCGTGGTCATCACCGCGTTGAGCCCAACCATCACCACGACACCCGGCGGGACGGTCGCGCTGGGCAGTTTCACCATCAGTGGGACCAAGTACCTCGACACGACGGGGGACGGCTTCTCGTCCGCCGATACGCCGCAGGCCGGCGTGACGATGAACCTCTACTACAACACCAATAATTCGACCGGATTGCAGGCCGGCGACATTCTGGTCGGCTCGACGACGACCACGAGCAACGGCACGTACAGCTTCACGCTGACGAACCCGGGTACCTACTTCGTGCAAGAGTCCGTGCCCTCGGGCTACCTCCAGACCGGCGGAGGGCCCGGCGGCAGCGTCGGGAATACGTATTACACGGTCAACGCAACCGCCGGGAACAACTATACGGGCAATAATTTCGCCGACTTCATGACCAGTTGTTGCAACTGCGACTGCTCGTCCTTCTCCTTCAAGGTGACCGCGCCGAATGGCTCGACCCAGACGGTCTCCGACCTGTCGGACAACACGGTTCAGGGCAGCACGGTCTCGGTCACGCTGCCGGCAGGGTCCACTCAGCAGTACACCCTGGTCGTCTACACGGCCCCGAGCGCAACCTTCAGCGACTCCAATGCTTACCAGCAGACGATCTACCAGGTGGCCACCGGGACCTACGCCTCCGCGCCAAATCACAAGCTGACGGTCACGATCCCGAAGACGTATTACCAGATCGATTTCGTCTGCGGATCGGCGATCACTCAGCTCGAGCCGAACCAGAACAACAACGCGTACGGCCCGGACAGCGCGAACATCCTCTACCACGCCCAGGATCGCTTCATCTCGGGCGACAACGGTGGGACCACGGCCCCGAGCACGATGCCCACCGGTACTCCGGTCGCTCCACCGACCCCGCAGACGCCCGCTCTGCCGCCGGTGACGCTCACCGACTCGGCGACCCTCGCGGGCGGGAGTACCCCGACCGGCACAATCATCTTCTACCTGTTCGCGCCGGGCGTCACGCCTAATGGCAATTACAGCAACAACGTCTACACGACTACGGTCCCAGTCAATGGCACCGGAACCTACACCACGGCCAAGGGGACCAGCAGCACCGGCAGCAATATCCCGACGCAAGCCGGCACCTACCAGTGGGTGGCCGTCTACAGCGGCGACTCCAAGAATGGCAGCGTCACGAGCCCATACGGTAGCGAGCCCGAGACGGTCTCCAAAGCCTCTCCGTCGGTCTGCACCACGCCGAGTATCTCCGACAGTTGCGGGACGACCTCGACGATCATCAAGGATACGGCGATCATCTCGGGCGGCTACGCGGAGACCGGAACTCTCACGTTCAAGCTGTACGATCCCAAGGGCAACCTCGTGGACACCGAGACCGTGGCGGTCAACGGCAACGGCACCTACTCGACCCCGACCGGCTACAAGCTCCCTTCCACGGCGTGCGTGACCGGCACCTATCAATGGAACGTCACCTACAGTGGCGACGGCAACAACGTTTCGGTCGCCGACCTCAACAACAAGGGTGAGCAGATCACCATCGGTAGCAGTTGCACGGGCCAGGTTCAAGGAGTTTCCTACTGGTGCGGTACGCAAGGCCAGAATCTGATCAAGTGCCTCAACGGCAGCTCGTCCTGCACGAACCTCGGCAACTGGCTGGCCTCCTCCTGTCCGAACCTGTTCGGCAATCTCAAGGGCTGCAGCAACTCCTACATCGCGTCCTACTGCAAGACGCTCTCCACCGGCACGACCAACCAGAAGGCGTGCGGGCAGGTGCTGGCGACAGCCCTGTGCGCGTATGTGACCGACCGTGACCTGGCGGGAACCTCGGGCGCCTCGTATGGCTTCGCGATCACGGGCAACGGGTTCGGGTCGAGCAGTTGGAACGTCGGCACGAACGGGTCGGCCATCGGTCTGACCAACAACCGCATCTGCAACATCATCGACTTGATCTGCCAGGTCGACAGTCAGTGGCAGAACGGTTCGTTCGGCACCGCGTGCAGCGCGGTCAACTCGATCTTCACGGGGGTGAACAACCAATAATGAGCCGATCCCGTTAATCAAGGCTTCCCGATGAGGCCGAGAGTCTTCCTGAATCTTTGAACGGAATTGGTCGGGGCCTCTCTCGAGCGGATCTTGATGGGCACTAACCCTCCCATCCATTTCCGCACGGAGGTGCCCCGATCGTCGACATGCCGCACGCTCGGAGGATCTGGCTGGGCTTGCCCCGACACTTCGCCTGGTTCCTCACCTTCTGACGGGGATGAAAATCGAGGTTTGGGTCGTTCTCTCCAGTCGTGGGGATCACGTCACCAGGCCAAATTCCATTGCACTTGACGTGGTTGAGCAGCGGAGGCAAAACCGGCCGCCTACCTCCCGGCTCTACCCGGAATTGTGCGACCCTTTTTCGGGTCGGGCCGATGAGATTTCAGAGACAGCCTACGCGATACGACTGAGGGAAATCGCACGGATTCGTGCGGCCTGGCAGGTAGGATGACTGGGCCGACCCGGTGTCGATAGCGGACTTCAAGGCGTCCGTCGGATCACGAGATCGTCGGAGGCTCGGCGTCGAGATCGTCGCACTCCGACGGTGATGTGGGCAGGGGTGAGAAAGCCGGGGCGGCGACCGCGACCATGCATCGAGCCGCCTGGCTTTCGATTCGGGAGCGTTGAGGGGAGGAGATCCGTTCTCGTCAGTGCCGTTCTTCCGGGGTAGGCAAAGCCCGGGTTTGACACATTTCCTCAAGGCTAATTGTGAGCCGAGAGCGGGGTGCGACTTCCGTTGAGTTGCCGGTTGATGATGCTTGCCACGAGGTGTTTAACAGGAAGCAGAGCCGAGGTGGGAAGTTCAGCGTGTCGAGATCAGGGATCAAAGAGCAGAGTCGAAGGTGAGGACACGAAGACGGTGAGAGTGGAAAGCCATTGAGATATGCGTCTGCGTTCCGAGAGACACGGCACCGATCAATAGGTGGTCGAAGACCGTTTCAGGGCGACGTTGCGAGTCCCGAGGATCGCCTGAGCCGGGAAGTGCTTGCCGGGGCAAGCAGTGGGGGACTTCGCGAGTTGGGCGTGGGTCCCGACGTGATCGGCGGGGATGGCGTAGCGCTCGCCGAGGTAGGCGATCAGGGCACGAGCCGCGGCGACTTGGCGAGGGGTGGGGGCCTTGTTGTCGAGGTCGCCGACGAGGCAGATGCCGATCCCGTACTCATTCATCGCCGAGTTCTTACTATCGCGGCAGTGGACGCCGTGCTTCTGGTTCGACCAGCGCTGGGAGACTTCGATCTGGCCGTCGGGGCTGCCCGTGCCGTTGCCGATGATGAAGTGGTAGCCGCAGCCTTCCCAGCCCAGGACCTTGCGGTGTTCGCGGTCGATCTCGTCGTAGTTCCCCGTCTCGTGGGCGCTGTGGTGGACGACCACATACTTCCAGGGGCGGTCGGCCTTCGGCGGGAGGAAGAGGTCGGCCGGGTCATTCACATAGGAACGGACGTCATCCCTGAGGCTGGCCTGCCGCAGCCGCCCGGTGGAGGTGCGCCGGGCGCTCGGGTCGACCGTGGACTTCGGCGTCAGCATCGACGTCCCGCCGCTCGATCGGGCGGCCGGACCACCAGTCGGCCCTTCGAGGGGCGGCTCGCTGGGGGCCGGCGGTGTCGAATTCGAGGAGTTAGGTGTGCTCGGGATCACGGCCGACGGAGCCCGTTCGGGCAAGTCGGATTCGGCGGCGGGGGCGGGACCGTCGAGTGGAGCGGTCTCAATCGTCGTCGTCGGGGGCGAAACCACGGTCGCAGGGGCCGGGACGACCGTCACGGGACGGGCCGGACCGACATAGACCGGACGCATCGCCGATCGTCGACTGCCACTGCATCCCACCACGGAAGACGCGAGCAGGACCGGGACCAGGAGTAACGCCATTCGGCGCGGGCGCACAACGATCGGGGCCAGCGATTGCAGGACCATGACACATCTCCAATGCCAAGGTTCGGGGAAGTTCTCTCGATGACGGGTTAGGCGATTGCCCTGGTTGCAAGCGGGGTGCCGAAGGTTCGTAAAAGGCTCGACATTCGATCTCTCCCAGAACCGGGCTTTCGACTCAAGTCTACACGCCGATTGGTCGATGGGCGGAAATCGCTCGAGTTTTTCTCTTTTTTTCCTCAAGCCCAGTCGCGTCCCGACCGGGTGTCCTTTGTAAGTTCGACTCGATGATTTGTAGGGGTTGACATACCCCAGCACGATCGTGCAATCCCCGAAAGTCCCCGTATTCCGGACGGCTTACGGCCAATCACGCCTCCTGGCCAGGAGGCGACGATCGCGTTATCCTGGAGGGCCTGTGTGTGGATGCCCCCGAACTCGCGGCGGGCTTTTTTTGTCAGATTTCCGAGTTGAGCTGCGCCCGTTTCGGGAGTGCCGGTCATGCCTGCGTATCACGTCCAACGGATCGAGAAGAAGTGGCAAGCCTACTGGGAGCGGAACAAGACGTTCCGGACTCCCGACCTCGTCGCCGGCAAGCCGAAGCTCTACGTCCTCGACATGTTCCCCTATCCCAGCGGCGCGGGCCTGCACGTGGGACACCCCGAGGGGTACACGGCCACCGACATCACCTGCCGTTACAAGCGGATGCGCGGCTTCAACGTCCTGCATCCGATGGGCTGGGATGCGTTCGGCCTGCCGGCCGAGCAGTACGCGGTCCAGACCAATCAGCACCCGTCGATCACCACCCAGCAGAACGTCGACAACTTCCGCCGGCAGATCAAGTCACTCGGCTTCTCGTACGACTGGGACCGCGAGATCGATACGACCGATCCCAACTACTACAAGTGGACCCAGTGGATCTTCCTGCAAATCTTCGACACCTGGTACGACCCCGAATACGAGTGGACCGACGCCGAGGGCCGTCCTCATAAGGGGAAAGGCCGGCCCATCGCCGAGTTGCCGATCCCGCCCGGGACCGCCGACCCCAACGTCTACCGCGATGGGAAGCGCCTCGCCTTCCGGGCCGAGGTGCCCGTCAACTGGTGCCCCGAGTTGGGCACCGTTCTCGCCAACGAAGAGGTCATCGACGGCAAGAGCGAACGCGGCGGCTACCCGGTCGTCCGCATGCCGTTGAAGCAGTGGATGCTCCGGATCACCGCCTACGCCGATCGCCTGGCCGACGACCTGGAGCTCGTCGATTGGTCGCGCGCGATCAAGGACATGCAGCGCAACTGGATCGGCCGGAGCGAAGGGGCCGAGGTCGACTTCTACGTCGGCGACGATCGGACGAGCTGGACCTCGGGCCGTGCCTCGAATGGTTGGCCCGAGGCCACGGGCATTGACGTCATCCGCGTCTTCACGACGCGGCCCGACACGCTCTTCGGTGCCTCCTACATGGTGCTCGCCCCCGAGCACCCGCTCGTCGACCGCCTGACGACTCCCGAGCAGCGCGACGCGGTGGCCGCCTACCGACTGTCCACGGCCTCCAAGAGCGACCTCGACCGCACCGACCTGGCGAAGACCAAGTCCGGCGTCCCCACCGGGGCCTATGCGATCAACCCCGTCAACGGGTCGAAGATCCCGATCTGGATCGCGGATTACGTCCTGATGGGATACGGCACGGGCGCCATCATGGCCGTCCCGGGCCATGATATTCGCGACTTCGAGTTCGCCCAGACGTTCGGACTGCCGATCTACCGCGTCGTCGCGGCGAGCCTGGACGACGCCGGCAAACCGCTCGAGGTCGCCGAGGCGGAGCACGGCGTCGCGGTGAACTCGCGCAACGACGAGGTCCAGCTCGACGGCCTCGCCACGGCCGAAGCGAAAGCGAAGATCACGGCGTGGCTCGCGGAGCGCGGGATCGGCCGCAAGACCGTGAACACCAAGCTCCGCGACTGGCTGTTCAGCCGCCAGCGGTACTGGGGCGAACCCTTCCCCATCCTGCTCGGTGAGGGTGAGTCGATCCAGGCCGTGCCCGAGTCGGAGCTCCCCGTCTTGCTGCCCGACCTCGACGACTTCCGCCCGTCTGGCAAGCCCGAGCCGCCGCTCGGCAAGGCCGAAGATTGGGTCCGCTACTCGGAGAAATACCGGCGCGAGACCAACACGATGCCCCAGTGGGCCGGCTCGTGCTGGTACTTCCTCCGCTTCCTCGACCCGAAGAACGCCGAGCGCCCCTGGGATCCGGAGCTCGAGAAGTACTGGATGCCGGTCGACCTCTACATCGGCGGCGCCGAGCACGCGGTCCTGCACCTGCTCTACAGCCGGTTCTGGCACAAGGTCCTCTTCGACCGCGGGCACGTCAGCACGCCCGAGCCGTTCCGGAAGCTGGTGAACCAGGGGATGATTCTGGGCGAGACCGAGTACACCGCGTACATCGACCCGAGCAATGGACAGTGGTACAAGCGAAGTCGGGTCATCTTCGATGAGTCGGACACCCCGAGGGTTGACGGTCGTACGTTGGAACGGCTCTCCAACGCCGAGTCGAGCATCGTCAAGAAAGAGGGTGAAGTCGAGTTCACGAAGAAGCCCGAGACCTTGAAAAACACGCTGATTCGCGTCCCGGAAGGCGAGTGCGAAACTCGCTCTCACAAGATGTCGAAGAGCCGGGGGAACGTGATCTCCCCCGATCGTGTCGTCGACGAATACGGCGCGGACAGCCTTCGCCTCTACGAAATGTTCATGGGTCCACTCGAAGCGGTGAAGCCCTGGAGCATGAAGGGTGTCGAGGGCGTCTACCGGTTCCTGGGCCGTGCGTGGCGGATGGTGATCGACTTCGAGGCCGATGAGATCCAGCTCGATCCCAAGGTCCAGGACGTCGAGCCGACCCGCGATCAAGCGAAGGTCATCGCGAGGACCGTCGCGGCCGTTACAGACGACCTCGAAGCCATGCGCTTCAACACGGCGATCAGCCGCCTGATGGAGTTCACCAACGTCTTCACGGGACAGGAAGTCCGGCCGAAGTCCGCGATGGAAACATTCACCCTGCTCCTCGCGCCGATGGCGCCCCACCTCGCCGAGGAGCTCTGGGAACTGCTCGGTCACCAGGAAACCCTGGCTTACGCCCCCTGGCCGAGCTTCGACCCGGCCTTGCTGAAGGACGACGAGCTCGAAGTTCCCGTCCAGATCAACGGCAAGCTCAAGACTCGCGTGGTCGTCCCCGCCGAGTCCTCGAAGGACGCGATCGAGGCCGCCGCTCGCTCCGACGAACGGGTCATCGCGCTCCTGAGCGGCAAGACGATCCGCAAGGTCGTCGTCGTCCCCGGCAAGCTCGTCAACTTCGTCGCCACCGACGGCTGAGGCTGACGGAGGGGAGGATTCACCACAATGGCACAAAGGGCACAAAGGGCACAAAGGGCACAAAGAATACCGAAATAGGACTTACAAGCATTTCTTGTTTTTCCCATTGTGTTCTTTGTGCCTTTGTGGTGAATCCTCCCCTCTCCACTCCCTGTCATTTCGCGAGGGTGCCAAGAAGCTGATATGATAGGAACCGGGACGCGAATGAATCGAGGTCCCGGGGGATGGCTGAGGCATGGCACGCTCACGTTTTATCGTCGGGATCGACCTCGGGACGACCAACTGCGCGGTGTCGTACGTGGACACACGAGGGCGAGAGCGGCCGACGGCCGATATCCGGGCGTTCGAGGTCCCGCAGCTCGTCGCCCCGGGGGAGACGGCGCCCCGGGCGATGCTCCCGTCGTTCCTGTACCTGCCCGGGACACATGACCTGCCCCCAGGTGCGGCGCTGCTGCCCTGGAAAGCCGACGCGGATCGGATCGTCGGGGAATTCGCCAGGATTCAGGGGGCGAAGGTCCCCGGGCACCTCGTCGCGAGCGCCAAGAGCTGGCTCTGCCATCCCGGCGTCGATCGGGAGGCGGCGATTCTCCCGTGGGGCAGCCCCCCCGAGGCCCGCAAAGTCTCGCCGGTCGAGGCGTCCGCCGACTTCCTTCGACACATCCGCGACGCCTGGAACGCGAATTTCGCCGTCGACGACCCGACGCGGCGGCTCGAGGTCCAGGAGGTCGTCCTCACCGTCCCGGCCTCGTTCGACGAGGCCGCCCGCGAGCTGACCCTCGACGCCGCGAAGCAGGCTGGCCTCGAGTCGGTCACCCTTCTGGAAGAACCCCAGGCGGCGTTCTACTGCTGGATCGTCTCCCACCAGGAGGGTTGGCAGCGCGAGGTCCGAGGGGGAGAGCTGATCCTCGTCTGCGACATCGGCGGCGGGACGACCGACTTCAGCCTCATCACCGTCGTCGAGACGCCGACCGGCCCGGGATTCCGACGGGTGGCCGTCGGCGACCACCTCATGCTCGGCGGCGACAACATCGACCTCGCCCTCGCCCACCGCGTCGAGAAGAAGCTCGGCGGGGCACGGCTCGACGCCGAGCAGTGGAGCGCCCTCCGGTACGCCTGCCGGACCGCCAAGGAGAAGCTCCTCGGCGACCTCCCCGTCGAGCGCTGGCCGGTGACCATCGCCGGCCGAGGGTCGAAGATCATCGGCGGGAGCATCCAGTCCGAGCTGACCCGCCCCGAGGTCATCGAGATCGTGATCGACGGGTTCTTCCCGAGGACGCCCCGAGGCGAGGAGCCGAATCGAGGGGCCAAGCTCGGCCTCCAGGAGTTCGGGCTGCCGTTCGTCGCCGACCCGGCCATCCCCAAGCACCTCGCGTCGTTCCTCAGGCGGCATCGCGCCGAGGCGGTCGGGCAGGGGGGATTCTCCGGCGACGATCGACCCGCGCGGCCCGACGCCATCCTCTTCAACGGAGGGGCCCTGACCCCCGCGATCGTCCGCGACCGGATCGTCGAGGTTGTCTCGGCCTGGTTCCAGGACGACCCGGGGACGGCGTATGCCCCTCGGGTCCTCGCCAACGCCTCGCTCGACCTCGCCGTCGCCCACGGAGCGGCGTACTACGGGGTCGTCCGGCGCGGGGGTGGGATCCGGATCGGCGGAGGGACGGCCCGGTCATTTTACGTCGGCTTCCAGGCCGAGGAGTCGTCGGCCCCCTGGCTCTGCGTCGTCCCCCGAGACGCCCAGGAAGGAGACGAGATCACGATCGACCACCGCGATTTCGACCTCCTCATGGGCCAGCCGGTGGCGTTCCCGCTCGCGAGCAGCTCGGTCCGCCCCGACGACAAGCCCGGGGACCTCGTCGCCTCCAACCCCGACTCGATCCGGGAACTGCCCCCGTTGCAGTCGCTCATTCGTGTCGGCCGCAAGGCCAAGGCCGAGCGCGTCCCCGTCCGACTCGCGGCGCGGGTGACCGAGGTTGGAACCGTCGAGCTCTGGTGCCAGTCGCGTACCGACGACCGGCGCTGGCGACTCCAGATCCAGCTCCGAGGACCCGCCGGGCAGCCCGCCTCCCGCTCCCTGGTGACGGGCGAGGAATCCGACCGCGTCATCATCGAGCAGTCGGAGCTCGACTCGGCGGTCGCGGCCATCCGCGAAGCCTTCGGGCCGACGACCCCGAGCGAGGAGGCGGGCCCTTCGCGCCTGGTCAAGCGCCTCGAGGACCTGCTCGATGTCCCGAGGGATCAGTGGCCCCCTTCGGCCCTCCGAGCCCTCTGGGAACCGCTCCGCGACCTCGCCGAGTCTCGCCTCAAGGGGCCCCGGCACGAGTCGCGCTGGTTCAACCTCGCGGGGTTCTGCCTGCGGCCGGGGACCGGGTATCCCCTCGACGAAGGCCGGATCAAGGCCCTTTGGCCCGTCTTCCACCAGGGGGTCAAGTACGCGAAGGATGTGCAATGCTGGGTCGAGTGGTGGATCCTTTGGCGCAGAGTCTCCGCCGGCCTCTCGAAGGCCCACCACGACGAGATTTATCGTCGGGTCTCGCCTTATCTCCTGCCCAGTAAGGGCGGGGCGGCCAAGAAGGGGGGCAGGCCCAAGGTCGAGACCCACGAGCTCGCCGAGATCTGGCGGACCGCCGCGAACCTCGAGCGGCTCTCCCCCGACCTCAAGGTACAGCTCGGCTCGGTGCTCGTGAAAGAGCTCGGGAAACCGAGCCTTGCCAATCACGTCTTGTGGTCTCTCGGCCGGCTCGGCGCCCGGGTTTTGCTCTATGGACCGGCGAACACCGCGGTCCCTCGCGAGACGGCCGAACGTTGGCTGCTCGCCCTCCTCGATCGCCCTTTCTCCGAAGGCCGGGAGACGACCGACGCAATCTTCGCGCTCGCGCAACTGGCTCGCGTTTCGGGCGACCGTGCCAGGGATGTCGACGAGGCGATTCGCACCCGGGTCCTCGCCCGGCTCGAGGAGCTTGGAGCGGACGAGGCAGAGCTGCGCCCCGTCCGCGAGTTCCACGAGCTGGAGACCGAACAGCAAGGCCAGGCGCTCGGCGACGCCTTGCCCGTCGGCCTGCGGCTCATCAGCGGGACGACCGCACAAGGCGTCTGACGTCGACCTTCGAAACCCGGTTTCTGAGGAGTAGAGCGGTTAACGTTTGTCTGACACACGGCACGATGTGACCCGAACCCGAGAGCGGAGACGGAAACGAGGACTGGCTCCGCAGCGAAGCGCAGGTGCCTGGCGCCATTTCCGCCGCAGCGGACGGCGACGGCCCGGAAAATGGGGACAGGCACCCGGCCTCGACGTCGATCGCGAGAGTCCGGGTCCGACCCTGCCGGGAGCCAGTCCCCGCTTTCCTCCGACGTGCGCAATGAAAGCGAGAGCCGCTCTAGGCTCCGAGATCCCGGAAGGGGTCGACGTTGACCGCGACAGAAACCCGGTGTTGGAGAAAACACCGGGTATCGAAGACGGAGGGACGTTGGTGTTGGGTCGTACTTATCTCGACGCCTGCTTTGATGAATCACTCTGAATCTTGACGACGTCCGTGCCGCCCGAGTCGAAGGTGATCGGGACGTTCCAGACGAAGTTTTTGACCCGGCAAAGGCTCGAGTTCTCGCTGCAGACGAAGGTGCCGAGGGAGAGCTTGATCGAGGTCGACTCGCCGGTCGCGGGGGTCTTGGCCAGGGCGACCTTGATGTCGAGCGACTTCGAGGGTTTCTCCTGGCGATGGCCGGAGGCTTCGTCTCCGGCGAGGAGGCCTTCCTGCTTCGGCGACTCGAAGAGGTAAGGCATGGCGACCTCTTCGTTGAGCTTGTAGCCCGCCTCGAGCGGAACCTCGACGTGGAAGGCAACCTGGGCCGATGGCTTGACCTTCACGGCGGGCAGGTCGATGACGACGGGGTTGGGGAACCGGGGGGCGCGCCTCGGGGGCGTCGGCGGTTTCAAGCCCTGGAGTTCCAATGTCTTGACGGCGTTCGTATTCAGGTCGACGACGCGGATCGCCTGGTTGTTCGTGTCGGCCACATAAAGCTTCGTCCCCGCGACGCTCAACCCACCGGGCTGGTAGAACCGAGGGGGGTTGTCGGTCTTGCCCGAGCCCACGTTTCCAACCAGGGTTTCGACGCTCTTGGCCGCGGGGTCGCACACCTTGATCTTGTTGTTGTAGGTGTCGGCCACGTAGAGCTTGCCGTTGCCGTAGGCGACGCCGAGGCAGTGCTGGAGGCGGACATCTTCCCCGACGCCGTCGCGGTCGTCGAACTCGAAGAGGCCCAGGCCGACGATCGTGTGGACGTAGGGCTTCTTGCCGAGCTCGATCGAGCGGAGGGCCGAGACTTCCGAATCGGCGACGAACAGGTGATGGCCGTCGGTCGCCAGGCCGCTGGGCTGGGCGAAGAGGGCCTGCTTGATCGGGCCGTCGCGGAGGTTCTCCTCACTGGTCCCGGCCCAGACCTCGATGACCTTCGTCGGGATGTCGTAGCGCCAGATCTGATGCGGGCCGGCCATTGCGATGGCCAGTGCGTTCGTGCCGGGGATCAGGACGAGGTCCCAGGGGCTGTTCAGTCCGGTCGACTTGCCGGCCCCCGTGCCGCTCCGACGGTGCGACTGCTGGCCGTTCCCCGCGAGGGTTTCGACGGTCCTGGCCTTGAGGTCGACCACGCGAAGGGCGTGGTTTTCGGTATCGGCCACGTAGAGGAGGTCGTCGATGAGGTACATCCCCTGCGGGCGGTGGAACTGGGCCTTGGCGAAGTCGCCGTCGACGAGCCCGGCGACGCCGTTGCCGATCGCAACGGCCCCGGCCCCGTCGAGGTCGGTCATCACCAGGCGATTGTGCGCGGTGTCGGCGATGAAGAGTCGATTGCTCTTCGGGTCGGCGACGACCTTGCCCGGGTAGGATAGGGGGGTCTCGTCGGGCTTGTCGCTCTCGGGGAAGAAGGTCAACGGGCTGAGATTCAGGTCGCCCTTCTCCTTGTGCTTCGCCACGAGCAGGCCGATGTGGTGGTCGAGCGCCTCGTAGTTTCCTTCGCCGCTCGCCGACCCGTAGTAGTGCCCTTGGGGATCGACCAGGACGATGGTCGGCCAACTACGGACCTGGAAGCGGTTCCAGATGACCTGGTCGGCGTCGTTCACCACGGGGTGCTTGATCTGGTACTCGTGCACCTTCTGGCGGATGTTCTCGGTGTCGCGCTCGCCGAAGAACTTCGGCGAGTGGACGCCGATGACGACGAGCTCGTTCTTGTATTTCTGCTCGAGCTTGGCGAGGTCGGGCAGGACGTGGTGGCAGTTGATGCAGCAGAAGGTCCAGAAGTCGAGGAGGACGACCTTGCCTCTGAGCTCCTCGAGTCGGATCGGCCCGGTGTTGATCCAGCCGGTGCCCCCCTCGAAGCTGAGCGCCGGCTGCTCCTGGAACCGAACGGTCTTCTCGACGCGGATATTCCCGCCCCGACGCTTCGGCGGCGCGGCCGAGCTCGACCGATGGACGCCGGCTACGACGATCGCGGCCGATACCATGGCAAAGACACTCAAGAGCCATCGGGCTCTGGATTTAGGCTGACGCATGCCGGCGACCCCTTCGGGATAGAACGTCGAGGCGGAGGATTGCGGACAAACGTTATGACTCAATCCATTGTAATCGGCCCGCATCGAGGGGGAATCTTTTTTTCCTTCCGCGACCTCGCCGAAGCGAGCGTCGGGCCGGCTGGCAATGGTTTCCCTCCCCCGGTTAAGATAACGTGTAGCCTCGGGTCATCGCGACGCGAGAGCGCCCGGGTCGGTCGATTTCGGATGAGAACGCCCTCCATGGACAAGTCCCTGATCGGTTGCAACAACTCATCGAAGCAAACCGACCCGTTCGGCGAGCTGAAGATCTTCGCGGGGAATGCGAGCGGCGACCTCGGCAAGAATATCTGCAGCCAACTCGGCATCGACCTCGCCAAGTCGGAGACGAAGGTCTTCAGCGAGGGGAATGTCTTCGTCCGAGTGCTGGAGAACGTCCGGGGGCGGGACGTTTTCATCGTGCAGGGGACCGAGTTCCCGGTCAACGACAACTTCATGGAGTTGTTATTCTGGATTGATGCGTTCAAGCGGGCGAGCGCGACGCAGGTGACGGCCGTCATCCCGTTCTTCTCGTACGCCAAGGGCGATAAGAAGGACGAACCCCGGGTCTCGATCCGCGCGAGGGTGTGTGCCGACGCGATCGAGGCGGCCGGCGCCGACCGGGTCTTGACGATGGACTTGCACAGCCCGCAAATCCAAGGGTTCTTCAAGATCCCCGTCGACCACCTCTACGCGATGCCCGTTTTGGTCGACTACTTCCGCAAGAAGCAGATCTCCGACCTCGTCGTGGCCTCCCCCGACGTCGGCTTCGGCAAGCAGGCCTACCGCTTCGCACAGCTCATGCGCGCCCCGGTCGTCTTCGGCAACAAGGTCCGCACCGAACATGACGAGCGGGCCCAGATGCTCGACATCATCGGGACCGTCGAGGGGAAGAACGTCCTGATCGTCGACGACTTCACGATCTCCGGCGGCACCCTGATCGAGATGGCCAACGCGTGTCGCGCCCGCGGCGCCAAGGACATTTACGCGTGCGTCTCTCACGGGGTCTTCTCAAAGGGCTCGGGCGAGAAGATCGCGCGGAGCCCGATCAAGGAGCTGGTCATGACGGACACGATCGGATACCGATTCGAGCCACTCGCGCCGTGCTGTCGGGTCGTCAGTGTGGCCAACATGTTCGCCGAGGCAATCCTCTCCATCCACCGCAGGGAGAGCGTGAGTCGACTCTTCGACTTCTGAGCATCCGTTCGGGGCATGGCCTCCGGCTGGCCGACCCCGCCACTCGTTGACTTCGCTCTGGCACACCCCTAGCATGACCAGGGGCGCCCTCGGAACGCGCCGAGCGAATCCAACCGGAGTGTGCAGCATGGCGACGGAGCGGCCCAGGACGCTGGGCGAATTGCGGTCGAGCGGCTATCGGTCGGAGTCGGTCAAGGACGAGATGCGGCGGAACCTGATCGCCAAGATCCGGCAGGGACAGCCTCTCTTCCCCGACATCCTCGGCTATGAAGAAACCGTGGTGCCGCAGGTCCAGAACGCCCTCCTCTCTCGGCACGACATGCTCTTCCTCGGGCTCCGCGGTCAGGCCAAGACCCGGATGCTCCGCCAACTGGTCCACCTGCTCGACGACGCGATCCCGGTCGTCGAGGGCTCGGAAGTCAACGACAACCCATTCGACCCGCTCTCGAAAGAGTCGCGCGACAAGGTGACGCAGCTCGGCGACGCCACCCCGATCGCCTGGGTCGGCCGCGACGAACGTTATCAGGAGAAGCTCGCGACGCCCGACGTCACGATCGCCGACCTCGTCGGCGAGATCGACATGATCAAGCACGCCGAGGGACGCTACCTCTCGAGCGAGCTGACCATGCACTTCGGCCTGATCCCGCGCTCGAACCGCGGGATCTTCTGCATGAACGAGCTCCCCGACCTCTCGCCGAAGATCCAGGTCGGCCTCTTCAACGTCCTCGAAGAACGCGACATCCAGATCCGCGGCTATCCGATCCGGATGAACCTCGACCTCTGCATGGTCTTCTCGGCCAACCCCGAGGATTACACGAACCGAGGCCGGATCGTCACCCCGCTCAAGGACCGGATCGGATCGGTCGTCCGCACGCACTATCCCCTGACTCGCGAACTCGGCATCGCGATCAGCGACCAGAACGCCTGGCTCGACCGCTCCGCGGGACGCCTCGCGATCCCGCTCTATATCAAAGAGATCGTCGAGGAAGTTTCTCGGCTCGCGCGGGCGTCGTCGCACGTGAATCAGCAGTCGGGCGTCTCGGTCCGGATGTCGATCGCGAACCTCGAAAACGTCGTGTCGAACGCCGAGCGTCGTGCCCTCCTGAACGGTGAGAACTGGATCATTCCCAGGGTCTCCGACCTCGTCTACGTCGCGGCCAGTTCTCGAGGCAAGCTCGAACTGTCGATGAACGAGGACGATGGCCACGAGGACAAGCTCATCGGCCGGATCGTCGACGAGGCGGTCAAGAACGTCTTCGCCCAGCACCTCGACGCCCGTGAGTTCCGCGCGGCGGTCGACTTCTTCGAGTCGGGCAAGGGGATCGAGGTCGGCGACATCCTCTCGGCCAAGGACGTCCTCAGCCGAATCGAGAAAATCCCGCAGCTCCGCAAGCGGGCCGAGGAGTTCGCCCGGCAGGTCCAACCCGACCTGGCCGACGCCGACGCGAAGGACGCCGCCACCGCCGCGGCGGCCGAATTCATCCTCGAAGGGCTGCACGTCCACAACAAGCTGAACAAGAACGTCAAGCCCGGGTCAACGTCCTACAAGCGATGAAACCCAGCCATCTCCCCGAAGGGCCGGCCATGAAGGCCGGCCCTTCGTCCGAGTCCAGCCTCCCGCCGCGCGGTCGATCCACCCGACGAGGTGATTGATGTCTTTCCATGAATACACGAAGTGGGACGGCTCCCAGGAGTTCCAGCCCCAGTCGGCCGACAAGGCCTTCGACCAGATCACCGAGTATCTCCTCCAATACGGCGACGACGTCCTCAGGAACCTCGACCAGTTCGACGAAGACGACCTCCCCGACGTACTCGACCAGATCCAGAAACAGGGGCTGATCGAACAGGACGGCGAGGGGAAGTGGCAGGTCAGCCCCAAGGGGATCCGTCGGATTCAGCAGAACGCCCTGACGGACCTCTTCCAGACGTTCCAACGCGACGCCGTGGGCAAGCACGACACGCCCCAGAAAGGCGAAGGGAGCGTCCGGCTCGACGACTCGCGCCCCTACGTCTTCGGCGACTCGCTGGCGAACCTCGACCTGCACGAGACGCTCAAGAACGCGATGATCCGCCAGGGGGGCGGGCTCCCGATCCGGCTCAAGTCCGAGGATTACGTCGTCCACGAGACCGAGTACCAGACGCGCTGCGCGACGGTCGTCCTGATCGACATGAGCGGTTCGATGGGCCGCTATGGCAAATATGCCATGACCAAGAAGGTGGCGCTGGCCCTCCAGGCCATGGTCAGGGCCCAGTACTCCCAAGATACCTTGCAGATGGTCGGGTTCTACACGTATGCCAACGTGATGACCGAACGCCAGTTGCTCGGCTCGGCCCCGAAGCCCGTCAGCCTGTTCGACAGCCGGGTCCACATCCGGTTCGATATCGACAATCCGCCGAAGCGCGTCCCCCAGCACTTCACCAACATCCATGCGGGCCTTCGCCTCGCACGGAACATGCTCACTCGCCAGGGGGCCCAGAACAAACAGATCATCGTCATCACCGACGGCGAGCCCACGGCGCACATCGAAGGACGCGACGTCGTCCTGATCTATCCCCCCTCGGAGAAGACCGCCGCCCACACGCTGACCGAGGTCCGTCGCTGCGCCGCGGCCGGGATCCGCGTCTCGAGCTTCGCCCTGATCGAAGACTACTTCTACCTCGGCCTGGTCAACTTCGTCGAGGAGATGGCCCGCGTCTCCCAAGGCGTCGCCGCCTACTGCTCGGCCGACGACCTCGGCAAGTACGTCTTCGACAGCTTCGTCGGCGGACGTCGTAGCCGACGCATGAGCCATTGAGGATCAGGGGAGGATTCACCACAAAGGCCACGAAGGGAAAAGGCAAGAAAAGAACAAGCGTTTTCTTATGGTTATCGTGCTTCAGCGGAGAATCCGCCAAAATCGGGTTCAGAACCCGAACAGGACGCGAACGATGGAAACGCCCCACAGGACGCTGAGGAGGAGCGATCCGACGACACCGACGAAGGCCGAGTATTCCCAGATACGTTGATAGATCGAGCTTCGTGTTCGAAAAAGTTCGAAGAGGATTCCGCCACCGCTCAAAGGCGGCAACGGCATCAGATTGAAGGCCGCATTCTTCGCGGCAATCACGCCGAAGGCTACGGGAAACGGCTGGTTTCGGAGGAGATCGAACATCGATCGGACGAGTGAATCCCGGACCGGCATCGGGGATACCGCCCCGATGAGGATTTGCCTGAAGCCGTGATATACCGAAGTGAGCCCGTGTAAGGGCCCCAGGCAGACCATCGCGATGACGACGCTGGCGTAGCACCCGGTCGCGATGATGAGGATTCGAGACCACCTGCCGAGGTCAACCCACCTCGTCCCAAGCTCATGAGACGGCATGTCGAGACTGGTAGGTTCCGCCCGAGCCTCATCCTCCTCCTCGCCCCGAAGCTTGACCGATCCGCCAGGGAATGGCACGGCCCGCCACTCGAACGGGATGCCGCCGACTCGGAATCGAGCGGCCACCGGACCCATGCAGAATCCGACCGATTCGATCTCGGCCCCGATCAACCGAGCAACAATGGCCTGGACGATGAGGCCGAGGTCCGAAACCAGAATACAAAACACATAGAATAATAAAAATAATTTGAACATCATATTACCCAAATCTCATCGGACCCCGAGAATTCGATCACCATGGGGCCATCCATCTCGGATGAGGATCAGGCATCGCGTCTCGGCCGAGTCCGACGTGAGGGAGCCTTCCCCACGAAGAGAACAGACTACCCACAAACGAACTATCCGCTTCTTCTTTACATCCTTTGTGCCTTTGTGGTGAATACCTTCCCCGCTCGACTCCTATAAAACCAGCTTCGCGCGCCGTCCAAGCGCATCATACGCGGCGTATTTGTAGACTTCGGTCAGCGTGGGGTAGTTGTAGCAAGTCTGGATGAAGATGTCGGCATTCTGGTTAAGGAGGAGGGCGGTCAGGCCGACGTGGATGAGCTCGGTGGCTTGCTCGCCGATCATGTGGACGCCGAGGAGCTTCATGTCGTCGGTGCGGAAGAGGAGCTTCAAAAAGCCCTTGTCGTCGCCGATGATCCTGCCGCGCGCGTTGGCGGCATACGTCGCCTTGCCGACGACGTAGGAGACCCCGGCCGCCTTGAGCGACTCTTCAGTCTCGCCGGCCATGGAGCACTCGGGGATGGTGTAGATGCCGTACGGGAGGATGGTGGCGACGCTGCTCTTGTACTTGAGGTCGAAGGCGTCGACCATGGCGACGCGGGCCTGCTCCATCGCGGTCGACGCCAGGCCGGGGGAGCCGATGACGTCACCGGCGGCGTAGATGTGCGGGACGGCGGTCTGATATCGCGAATCGACGTGGATCAGCCCACGCTCATCCACGGGCACTCCCGCCTTGTCGAGGCCGAGGGTCTTCGTGTTTCCCCCGCGACCCGACGAGACGAGGATCGTCCCCGGGCTCAGACGGGCCCCGGACTTGAGCTCGACGTCCAACGTCGAGCCGGCCTTCACCGAGACGACGCCGTCGTTGAAGAGGAAGCGGACGCCGATCGACTCCATCTGGGCCCGCAACGACCCCGCCACCTCGGCGTCGAGGGACCCGATGACCCGGTCACGCCGCTCGACGACGGTGACGTCGACGCCGAGGATCGCGAACATGCAAGCATATTCGCATCCGATGACGCCCCCGCCGACCACGAGCATGCTCTTGGGCAAGTCGGTGAGCTGGAGGATCGTGTCCGAGTCCCAGACCCTCGGATCCTCGAACGGGAAGAGGCTCGGACGGAATGGTGAGGAGCCGACCGCGAGCAGGACGACGTCCCCCTGGATCGTCGTGTCGACACCGTCCGGCGACTTGACGGCGACGGTGTGCGGGTCGAGGAACGAGGCGGCCCCGTGGAAGACCCGGATGTGGTGTCGGGCCAGGTTGTTGACGATCCGGATCCGCTCGTCGCGCGTGACGTGCTGCTCGTGGACGAGGAAGTCGCGGATCGTCACCTGATGCTTCAGGCTGAGATTTACCCCGGAGAGGTCTCGGTTGCGAAATCCGGAAAGGAAGAGCGCCGTCTCCCGCAAGGTCTTCGAGGGGAGCGTCCCGGTGTTCGCCGCCGCGCCGCCGTAGACGGATTCTTTCTCGATCAGGGCCACCGACTTGCCGAAGTAGGCGGCCTGGGCCGCCCCCTTCTCGCCCGCGGGCCCGGAACCGATCACGATCAGGTCGAATTTGCTCGGATCCATGTCAAGATCACGCTCCCGGACCAGGGCCCCCTCGGCCATCCCGAAGCCGGCCCGATCGGGTGAGACTATGCCCGACCCGCGATCGTGTCAAGGCTCACCGATTCAAACGTATACGCATCTTGGGGCCACCGGAGGAGCTTAGCTGCCCTGTTTCTCGAGAAGATAGGGCATGACCTTCACCCCTCGGCCCGTGCGGAGCGACGTCAGGGCCTGTTTGAATCGGGCCTGCTGCGTGTCCCATGCCTGTCCAATGAGTGGCGAAAACCCGAGAGCCTCCGCACGAGGGTCCCGAACCTCTTCGGCATCGAGCAAGGCGATCAGGTCGCCCTGGCCGAGCGGGAGCTCCTGGAACAGTTCAGTGGTCGATGCAACGTGACGATCGGAGTGCTCGAGACCTCCGGCACCGACGAGCACCGCCAACGAAACTCCGAGTCCCGCCTGTTTCGCGTCGGCCACGGTCGCGATCAGGTCGTCGTCCCGCCAAGTCTTCCCGTAAAGGACACGCACCTGGGCATCCCCCGACTCCACCCCGAAGGTGATCCGGCGGAGGTGGAGCTTGCGGAATCGTTTCCAATCCTCAAGCCCAGCGGCCATCCCGACGAAGTCGTCGAGGAACGCGTGAATCCCTTCGAGCGCCGGAGTGACACCGACGATGTCTCGGTTCCGAGGCTCGCTACGTTCCGTGATCGGGAAGACTCGGCCGATCGTCTCGAGATACGAATCGACTTCTCCTGCTGGCCTGCGCAGGACGTCACTCGCACCGAGAAAGATATTCCGACACTGGAGTACCCGATGTCCGAGTAGGGTGGAGACGGCCCGCGCATGCTCCTCGAAGTCGGACGCCGAGCGGACGCGATGCTCGGTGACCGGCCCTCGGCCGAACGCACGACCTCCGAGGTTGCCCACGCTGGCCTGGAGGATGACAGCGTTCTGGCACTCCGGGGGGAGGAGCGGAATCGGGCCGTAGGTGTCCTGGTACGTCACGCGATTCTCGGTCCAGCGCGAGGCATCCCAACGCGACACTCCCTGGAGGAATTCGCAAAGGGGCTCGACTTCGAGCGGCCTGGCGTGTTCCGGAGGTCTGACTCGCTCGAGACGCGAGGACTCCAGGGCGTCGATGAGCTCGAGGGCCGTCGAGCGGACCCGAGCGTCGAGGCCGGCGGCCTCGGAGTCGTCGAGCGTGCGCCGCTTGAGGACGAGGTTCTCGCCCTCGCGGACTCGATCGATGGCGCGAATGGTGGTGTCGAGCCCTTTGAGGTAATGGACGCCGTCGACGTAAGCACGCTGCCAGCGTCCTTCGCCGTCGAAGTGATAGATCGGTTCGTCGCCGAAATAGAGGGAGAATGCCCCGGCCTTGAACCCGGCGAAGATCGGATCCCCCTCGAGTGGGCGGAGGAGGACCCTGCGGCCGTAAAGGGCTCCCGACTCGAGCAAGCAAGCGGCCTCGGTTTGCTGGACCATCAAAGACACGCTCCTCGAACGACCCGTCAGTCAGCCGAAGTCAGGGATGAGAGAGAATCGCGCCGGCCCGAAACGAAGGGGTTCATCCCCGCAAAAGCTCTCTCCTCGCGGTTAGGGAACTTCATTATACTCCCCGGCCGAATCCACCGCGTCCGGAGTGTCGCGGCGAGCGAAGCAGTGAACCGTCCTGGACACACGGAGGGAACCGTGTCACCGACGCCGCCAACCTCGGCATCCCCCCCCACGCAAAACCGGTCGAGTCGACGATTGCTGGAGCCCCTCTTCATCGGGCTCCTGGCCTTGACGCTCAACCTGGCGGGCAACGGGAGGGTGAGCCTATGGGACCGCGACGAGCCGCGCTACGCCGGCTGCGTCCGGGAGATGCAGGCGAGAGGCGACTGGATCCACCCGACTTTTAACGACGAACCGCGTTACCAAAAGCCTATCCTCATCTACTGGTTGATGCGGGCGGGCTACGCCATCGGGGGAGACAATCCCTTCGGCGCCCGGCTTGTCTCGGCCTTCGCGGGGACGGCGACTTGCCTCCTCGTCTGGAGCCTTGGCCGGCGGATGCTCGGCGAACGCGCGGGGAGGCTCGCGGGCCTGATGCTCGCGACCGCACCGATCATGGTCGTCGAATCCAAGCTCGCGACGACCGACGCCACGTTGACCTTATGGCTCGTGGGGGCACAAGTCTGCCTCTGGGAGCTTTCCCGACGGTCTTCGCGATGGCTCGCGGCGACCTTCTGGGTCTTGCTGGCCCTCGCCACGCTGACGAAAGGGCCGGTCGGGATCGCCATCATCGCGTCGGCGGGACTCGTCTCGTGGTGGTGGGGCGGACCTCGCGAATGCTGGGGACGACTCCACTGGCGCTGGGGGCTGCCGCTGTTCGTGCTCCTGACCGCCCCCTGGTTCGTGGCGGTCGGACTCCTTTCCCACGGCGATTTCTTCCGAGTCGCGGTCGGCGAGCAGGTGATCAACCGGGTTACCTCGGGCATGGAGAAGCACAACGGCTTCCCCGGCTACTACCTCGTCACGATCTTCGGGACCTTCCACCCGTGGTCCGCGCTCCTGCCCGCAGCCGCCCTGGCGGCGTGGACTCGTCGCCGATTGGGGCCGGAATACGGCTTCCTGCTCGGCTGGATGATCGGCCCGCTCATCCTCCTCGAATGCGTCCGGACCAAGCTCGTCCACTACTACCTGCCCGCGATCCCCGGCTGCACGCTCCTCGCGGCCTGGCTCGTCGTGGCGGTGGCCGAGAGCGGGCTCAGCTTGAGACTCTGGCCGCTCGGACGGCTTGGGGTCGGGCTCCTCGGCGGGACGAGCTTCGTCATGTCGATCGCGTTCGTCGGGGGGGCCGTTTGCCGGGACTCGGCACTCAGCCTGCCCCTCGTCACGCTCGCGGTCGTCATGACGTCGGGGACGGCCCTAGCCGTCTGGCGACTCTTTTCCGGGGCCACCGAACGTGCGGTCATCTCGCTCGTGGCGACCTGGGGTGTCGTCATGCTGGGCATGGGCGGCTGGCTCCTCCCCGCCGCGGAGCCCTATCGGGCACCCCGGCACGTGGGCGAGCGGCTCGCGGCGCTCGCGAAGGATCTCAACGCCCAGGCAGCCCTCCATTCGTTCCAGGAGCCGAGCACCATCTATGCCTTCGGGCACCCCTTGCCGACGATCCGCAAGTGGTATGAGCTCTACGACCTCGTCCTCGAACGGGGGACCGTCGTCACGGCGGTGCTCCCGCACGAGCTGAAGGAGTTCCTGAAGAAGCCCTATCTCAACGTCGAGCTTCGCGACCGCCTGACCTGGCTCAACCTGAACAACGGGCAGGAAGAGACGCTCCAGTTCATCCTGGTGCGGGCCAGGCAATCAGCGGGCATCGTGCCGCCCAAGAAGCCTCTCGTAGAGTGAGCGGAGCTCGCTCGTCATCGTCTCGTGACGGAACTGATGCGCGAACCGCCGCCGCCCTTCCTGGCCGAGCGCCTCGCGACGCGCGGGGTCTTCGGCCAGGCGGAGGACCGCGGCCGAGAGTGCCGGCAGGTCTCGAGGCTTGAGCAAGATCCCGGTCTCGGGGAGCACGACCTCGCGGGCTCCGTCGACGTCGTAGCTGATCACCGGCCGGCCCACGAGCAGCGACTGCGGGAGCACTCGGGCAAGCCCTTCGCGGAGGCTCGGGTGCACGACCGCGTCGATCGCGCCGAGCAGTTCGGGGATCCGTCCGGGCGGGACCAGCCCGACGAAACGGAAGGCGTGCCGGACGCCCAGCCGTTCGGCCTCGGCGATCAGGGGATCGCGGAGTATGCCATCCCCGATGAAGACGAAACGGATCTTGGGGTTCGCCTTGAGGACCTCGGGGGCGATCGCGAGGATGTCGTCGTGCCCCTTGCGTTCGAAGAGCCGGGCGACCGTGCCGAAGGCGACCTCGTCGTCGGCCAGACCGAGCTCGCGACGGACCTCGTCGCGGGGCCTCGGCGGGTTCAGGAAGGACTCGACGTCCATCCCGCTGTAGACCGTCGAGAACTGTTCGGGTCGGCCTACCCTTTCGGCCAGGGCCTGCTCGGTCATCGCGTCGCAGACGCTGACGATCGCGTGGCAACGCTTCGCCGCCCAGCGTTCGAGGGCGATATAGAGCCGATTCTTCGCCGGCGACTCGGAAGGCCCGAAGGGCAGGCCGTGGATTGTGTGGACGACCGCCGGGACTCGCTCGTGCCATCCCGCGGCCCGGCCGATAATCCCGGCCTTCGAGCTATGGGTGTGGACCACGTCGGGCTGGAGGCGACGGATCGATTCGCGGAGCCGTCGATACGCTCGAAAGTCGACCCGAGGATCGATGGCGCGGATGAGCTCCGGCATCAGCTCGATCTTCAGCCCTTGCCGCTTCGCCCGGTCGAAGAGCTCTCCCTCCGGGCCTTCGGCCGGCCCGGCGATGAGCGTGACGTCGTCGCCATGGTGATGGTGCAGGCCCTCGACCGTCAGCAGGGTGTTCTCCTGGGCCCCCCCGAGGATCAGCCGGGTGATGACGTGGACAATTCTCATCGACGGTGACTCGCGAGGGAGACAACGGGAGCATCCGGTCGCGTGTTCACATCACGACGCGTAGCGGACCCGGACCAGGAAGAGCCCCTGCGGAGGGGCGGTCGGCCCCGCCTCTCGGCGGTCCTCGGCGACGAGGGCCTCGGCGACCCAACTCTCGGGGCGTCGACCGTTGCCGACCATCAGGAGCGTCCCGGTGATCGAGCGGACCATGTTATACAGGAAACCGTCCGCCTCGACGTCGACCCAGACGAAGTCGAGCATCCGGCTCACCGCGATGTGGGTGATCGTCCGGACGCTGCTCGTGCGGTTCGGCCAGTGGGTTTCGAAGCTGTGAAAGTCGTGTCGCCCCTTGAGTGCCTGGGCGGCGCGGTTCATCGCCTCGATGTCGAGGGGCTGATAGACGTGGTGGCTGTAGCGCCTCTGGAACGGGTCGGCGATGACTCCGTTGTCGATTACGTAACGGTAGAGCTTCGACTTGGCGTCGAGAGTGGCGTGGAACGCCTGCGGCATCTCCCAGGCCCCCTTGATCCGCACATCCTCGGGGAGCATGGCGTTCAGGGCCTTGACGAAGACCTCGGGTGGATGGCGAGACGCCGTATAGAAGTGGACGACCTGGCCGAGGGCATGCACGCCCGCGTCGGTGCGGCCGCTCGCGTTCGTCGACGGTTCGACGCCGGTGAGTCGTCCGAGGGCCTCCTCGAGCTCCTGCTGGACCGTACGCCGGTCCGCCTGGCGCTGCCAGCCGGAGAACTCGGTCCCGTCATAGCTCAAGAGGAGCTTGATGTTCCGCATGAAGGTTCAGAGCCAGCCCCGAAACCCGGTTTTTTCTCAAAACCCGGGTTTCTGTCAGAGTAGGCGATGACGTCCCGCCGGGGGTTGTCCGCATTGACTGGGTCAGAAACCCGGTTTTGCAGAAAAAACCGGGTTTCAGGGAGGATGCTCAGGCCCGGACCGGGTCGAGCTTCAGCAGTTCCTCGGCGATCTGGACGGCGTTGGTGGCCGCCCCCTTGCGGAGGTTGTCGCTGACGCACCAGAAGAGCAGGGCGTTGGGGCGTTGGAGATCCTGTCGGATCCGGCCGACGAAGACCTCGTCGCGGTTGGAGGCGGAGGCAGGCAGCGGGTAGCCGCGAGCGACGGGGTCGTCGACGACGACAAGGCCGGGGGCAGTGGCCCAGATCTCTCGGGCGGCGTCGGGGGTGATCGGACGCTCCGTCTCGATGAGGATCGACTCGCTGTGGCAGTTCAGGACCGGGACCCGCACGCAGGTCGGGCAGACGTCGATCGAGTCGTCCCCCATGATCTTGCGGGTCTCGTGGACCATCTTCATCTCCTCCTTCGTGTAGCCACTCGGGAGGAAGTCGTCGATCTGCGGGATGCAGTTGAAGGCGATCGGGTGGGCGAACTTCGACGGCGCGGGGGCTTCGCGGCCGTTCACCTGGGCCTCGGTCTGTTCACGGAGCTCGTGGATCCCTTTCTGTCCGGCGCCCGAGACGGCCTGGTAGGTGCTGACGACCACGCGTCGGATCCGGAAGGCGTCGTGCAGGGGCTTGAGGGCGACGACCATCTGGATCGTCGAGCAGTTCGGGTTGGCGATGATCCCGCGATGCTTGGCGACGTCGCCGGGGTTGACCTCGGGGACGACCAGGGGGACGTCTGGGTCCATCCGGAAGGCGCTCGAGTTGTCGACGACCACGGCGCCGGCCCTGGCGGCGATCGGGCTGTACTCTCGGGAGATCGAGGCCGGGGTGCTCGAGAGGACGATGTCGACACCTTCGAAGGATTCGGGGGTCAGCGGCTCGATCGGGTACGACTCGCCGGCGAACGTGAGGGATTTGCCCGCGCTCCGCGCGGAGGCCAGGAATTTGATCGAGCCGATCGGGAACTTCCGCTCCTCGAGCAAGCGGATCATCACGTCTCCCACGGCCCCACTGGCCCCGACCACGGCAAGGCGCTTCACGGCGATCTCCCCTCGTACGGCTGATTCGGTCCCGAACGGTCCTCGACCGCGCCCCTTCGGCCCGGCGCCCGGTTGCGAGGACACCACCTGCGGCGGTCGGGTTCGCGGCTCAAGGGTACCCCCATTTTGGGAAGGGTTCTATCATACGATCGGGCCCGAAAACTTTCCAACATCGCCCCGGGGTCGCGATTTTTGGCCCTGTGCGGCCGGGCGAATCGCCTTTAGAATGGGGACGCCCTGTTCGTGCCGGAAGATCCTTGATGAGGTGGTTGCGTTGAAAGTCCTCGTGATCGGCAAGGGAGGGCGAGAGCATGCCCTCTGCTGGAAGTTGAAACAATCGCCCCGGGTCAAGGCCGTGTTCTGTGCCCCGGGCAACGCAGGCACCGCACTCGAGGCGAAGAACGTCTCGATCGAAGCGGGGGACATCCGCGCGCTCGTCCAGTTCGCGAAGCGGGAAGGGATCGGGCTGACCGTCGTCGGCCCCGAAGAACCCCTGACGAACGGGATTGTCGACGCCTTCCAGCGCGAGGGCCTGCGAGTCTTCGGCCCGCGAAAGGACGCCGCCGAGCTTGAGGGGAGCAAGGTCTTCGCCAAGGAGCTCATGCGGCAGGCGGGCATCCCCACGGCCGACTACCGGATCTTCCGCTCCGCCCCCGACGCCGAGCACTACATCCTCTCGCGCGAGGTCTCGCTCGTCGTCCGCTCGAAAGGGCGCTCGACCCTCCGCCACACGCTCCTCTGCCGGACCGCCGCGGAGACCCTCGAGGCCATCGACCGGATCATGGACCCGCGCGAGCAGCTCGGGCCGGGCGTCCAGGTCGAGATCGAGGAGCGGAGCCAGCGACGGCTGTTCAACACGGCGGCCGAAGCACGCGACTACGTCCTCGGTCGTCCGCTCGGCCTGGTCTTGAAGGCCGACGGGCTCGCGGCCGGCAAGGGGGTCTATGTCTGCGACAACCTCCGCCAGGCGCTCGACGCCATCGACCAGATCATGGTCCGCCGGATCTACGGCAAGGCCGGCGACCGCATGATCCTCGAGGAACGGCTCGACGGGCAGGAGACGAGCATCCTCGCCCTGACCGACGGGCGGACGATCATCCCGCTGGAGTCGAGCCAGGACCACAAGCGTGCCTTCGACCACGACGAGGGGCCGAACACGGGCGGCATGGGGGCCTATTCCCCCGCGCCGATCGTCACGCCGGAGCTCATGGAGCAGGTTGAACGCGAGATCCTCGTCCCGATCGTCCACGCGCTCAAGCGGGCACGCCGGCCGTTCCGAGGGGTCCTCTACGCGGGACTCATGCTCACGAACCAGGGGCCGAAGGTCCTCGAGTTCAACGTCCGGTTCGGTGACCCCGAGTGCCAGGCCGTCTTGATGCGGCTCAAAACGGATTTGTTCGAAGTCCTCGACGCGGTCGTCGACGAGCGGCTCGACACGGTCAACCTCGAGTGGGATCCCCGCCCAGCCGTGACCGTGGTCATGGCCTCCGAAGGCTACCCGGGCCACTACGAGCGGGACCGAGTGATCAACAACCTCGAGGAAGCCGACCGGATGGCCGACGTGAAGGTCTTCCACGCCGGGACGATGCACCGGGCCGACCCGACCCTCGGCCGGGACGGCCGGATCGTCACCGACGGCGGCCGAGTGCTCGACGTCACCGCCCTGGGGACGACCCTGGCGGACGCCCAGGCCCAGGCCTACGAGGCCGTGCGCTCGATCCGATTCACCGGCGGCTGGTATCGTCGTGACATCGCCGATCGGGCCCTGCGCGCGTCTCGAGATTGAGACGAGCGTGTCGCCCTCCGGGGTGAGAATCCGAACGGATGGAAGACGGCTGAGACTCCGCAACGGCGGAGCCGGCCGGCCTTGGCCCATATTCCCCCGGCCGCGTCCACCGAAACGTGAACGTGCCGGGGCGTAGGTCCGGGTGCGCGCCCCGCGACCGTCGAGGGGCGTCCCGGGGCGATTCCGGTCCTGGGCTGTAACCGAAAACCCCCTCGGTGCCTCCTTCTTACGTGAAGGATTCCGAGGGGGTCTCATAGCTAGACTAGATCGCGCGGAGGGCGTCTTTAGTTGTTCTGGTTCTTGAGGACTTTGCTCCGATTCCGCACGCCCGCGAGTCGAATCGGCCTCTCCGGCCCGACGTACGGCTCTTGGGGCACGTTCGGCGGAGTGACGGGGCCCTTGGCACTCTTGACTTCCTTGGCGAAGACCGCCTGCGTGCTCGGCCCGTTGACGATGGCACTGTTGTTGACGGTGCCCTCGATCTTGGCGTTGATCCGGCCGAGCGGCAGCGTGAGGTCGCCGTCTCCGAAGATGAGATTGTTGTTGCTGTCCTGGCCGACGGGCTGGACGGAGGCCGCGAAGACCGAGTTGGTGACGTCGCCCGCGACGAGCACGGTCATGCCGCCGCCGGCCTGGGCCCCGGTCGGCAACGGTGCGGCCACCGGCTGGGGAGTCGTCGAGAAGGTATTGATCGACGCCTGACCTGTCACATCACTGAAGATGGTCGAGTAACTCTGTGCGTATCCCGTCAAGAACGTCGAACCCTGGACGTCACCGCCCAGTTGGAGCCGGCTGATCGTGCTGTCCGAGACGACCGTCGAGTCGATGGCCCCACGATTGGCCTGAATGTTGTTGATGATGTGACTATAAATCTGGACCTGGTCCATGCCATGCCCGAAGTAGAAGTTGCGCGAGCCGTTCGGGGCGACGGCCAGGACGTTGCTCGTCTCGCCGCCGATCGAGAAGTTGCTGATCCTCGCCGCGTTCGTGCCCGTGGAGTCGAAGACCGCGACCGAGAGGTTCGTGGCGTTCCCGCCGACCCGGAGGTCGCCGATCGAGCCGGTGACAGACCCGCTCAGCCCTGCGACGTTGAGGAAGGGGCTGGTCCCGGTCGTGCCGGAGACGACCCAGGTCCCGCCGAACCCGGTCGCGTTGGAGACGACGTTGGAGAACTGTCCGGGCGGGGTCGCGGAGTTGCCGTCGATCTCGTTCGCCTGGAACAGGTCGATTCGACCCGACACGGCGAAGACCACGGCATTCTGGAAGGTCGAGGTCGCCGTCGACGAGCCCGTGGGGGAGAGCGCGGTTTGGGCGCTGCTGATCACCTTGTCGAGGATGATCCGCGTCCCGCCGTACTGGGGGGCTCCCAGCGTGATATCGGTCTCAGTGCTCGCGGTCGTGCTCGTGGGCGTGCTCGGCAGGTTGTGCGTCGTGTCGACGCCGCCGAACTGGAGGGTCGCCACGCCGTCGGGAACGCTGATCGACGGGGCGCTCGGGGCGGTCGTGCTCGAGCCGGCCGGGGTCGTGTTCCCGAGCCAGAAGCCGGGGATGCTGATCGCCAGCGGCCCGTTCCCCCCTCGACTGTCGGAATGATTCGGTAGTTCGACGAGATTCTGGAAGAAGACCTTGCCATCACCGCTGGCACCCTTGTGCACGGTGCCGATGAGGCGGCTGCTCAGAGGGTTCGTACCCCCGATCGTGATCGTGTCGATTTCCGACGGGGAGCTGAGATCCGCTCCGTTCTGCTTGGTGACCCCGATCGAACCAGGACCGATCAAACGGAGAGTCCAAGTGTCTCCATCGATGTCGACCCCGGACACCGATCCGGTGAGCAGTCGGCGATCTTCCAGGCCTTCCGCCGAGGGCTTGAGGGCCCGATTCCGTGGCGAGCTTTTCCGCGTCGGCATTGACCTGACTCCCAATGCACAAGGGGCAGACCGGCCCGAGCGACCGGCAAGGGAAGCGCACCCATTCGCGCTCTCGCCCGTGCCCTGGCAATTCCGTTGGCCTTTCCTCATAATCGGCAGCCGAATCCGTTCGCTTGAGAGAATCCGCAAAATCGTTCCAATCGACACAATCGCTACGACATCTCAATCACGCCGGGAGACGATCCCGGTACGGAGTACGCCCCCTCTGCATCGTCAGAGCGAGGACGCGGGCACCCCGCCGACTCGGGGGACTCGAGGCCTCGTCGAGGAAGCGCCGCCATGAAAGCCGCATCGAGTCGTCGACGACGCCCCGCCGTTCATATCACCCTGGCTCGCGCTGCGCGGCTGCACCGCCTCGTGATGTTCCTCGCCGAGCGCCCCCGGAGCCGGGATGCCGTCCTCGCGGAGCTGCGGATCGGCCTGCGAACCTTCTATCGCGAGCTCGAGTTGCTCACCCGCTGCGCCGTCAAGGTCCAGCAGAAGGACAAGTCGTATACACTGCTCGCCACCGCCTGGGAAGCGGAAGGGCGACTCCCGTTTCCCGACCCACAGCTCAGCTTCGCGGAAATGGCCGAGCTTTCGCGAGGGCAGGGCGAGGCCGCCAAGCGGCTCGCGGAGTTACTGGCAACCGTCACGAGCCACACCTCGGCCTCCGCCAAGGGGGCGAAATCTCGAAGCCGGAAGACGACCAAGACCGGCCGAGACGAGTGATCCGGGGAAGTTCGCGGACAGGGGAGATCGGTCTCGCCGCGACCTCGCCTTACCCCAGACTAACCGAGACGTCCGCGCCCAACTCGCTCCGCGACGGTCCCCGAACCCGGCCGAACCCCTGGGATTCTGGAGCCGGCCGCGTCCGGGACGCTCGGTTAGTGGTGCGCGCTCCGCTTGAGGACGCCCCCCTTGGCATCGGCCAGGGGGAAGACGATGACGAACGCCCCCTTGTCGATCCCCTGGGCGATGTCCATGACCTTGCCGATCTCGAGGCGGGTCACGACGCAGAAGAGGATCTCTTGCTCGGTCCCCCTCATCCCTCCCCGTCCTTTATAGATGGTCACACCTCGCCCGAGCGTCCCCGTGATCGCCTGCCGGATGGCGTCGTTCTGCTCCGAGATGATCGTGATCGCGTTGAACTGCTCGATGCCGTGGAGCAGGAAGTCGAGCGTCCTCGACGCCGCGACGTAGGTCAGGATCGAGTAGAGCGACGACTCGACGCCCAGGAAGAAGGCGGCGGTCAAGAAGATGACGATGTTCAGCCCGAGGATGATGTCACCGACCCGGAACAGGTGGCTCCGCTTGCTGATCAAGAGCGCCGCGATGTCCGTGCCATCGAGCACCGCGCCGCCCCGCATCGCCAGGCCCATCCCACCGCCGATGAAGAATCCGCCGAAGACCGCGGTCAGGAGCCGATCGGGGGTGACGTCGGGGAAATGGACCGTCGCCAGGCAGATCGAGAGCCCCAGGATCGCCAGGGAGCTGCGGATCGCAAACGCCCGGCCGATCTGGCGATAGCCTAGCGCAATGAATGGGAGGTTGATGACCAGGATCAGGACCGGGAGGGAGATCCCCAGGATCTTCGCGAGCAACATCGAGACGCCGGTGACGCCGCCGTCGATGAAGTGGCTCGACAGGAGGAACCCTTCCAGGCCCATCCCGGCCGAGAGGATGCCCACGACGATGAGGATCGTATTCTTGATTTCACGTAAAACAGTTTTCATGCGGCCGACGAGACCCCGCGAGTCATAGGGCACGCGACCAGGCCCGAAGGCTTCGGGTCACATCCCGGTTTCGATGGCGAAGGCGAAAATCCGGAGGCGACTTCCGCCCCTTCGGTTCAAGCTCGGCGGAGAACCCTGAGCGAGGAGAACCCCGAGCGAGATGAACCCGTTGGATCGGGCTCGGTCCACCCCAAAGGATCCTCGGGGTGCCCTCAAAGGTTCGGGGCGACGAACCGAGGATTCGCCGTCGATCTTCGGGCGAGCCAACCGGCGGGACCGATCATAGGTGGGCCGAATGGCCTCGTCCAGGCACTCGGCCCGCATTCGCTCCCCGACCCGGGAGGGGGTCGAGGTGGCGTGCTGGCAAGTCTCGTTGTCAGTGACCGGGGAGGGGCTCGAACCCTCGACCAACGGATTAACGTACCGCATCGGCTTTCGCCGACCCCCCGAACCCCTGTCGCGACGACTGACTGGTTCGGGCGTTGCTAGTCTGGACTATCCCATCGCCATCGCAGGCGTGCCGCGTCTAGTCTCTGGGGCTGGGGCCGACGATCCGCCGGTCCCTTGCCTGCTGATTACCCAATCCCCCACCTTTTCAAACCGTCACGCTTGCCGTTACCGGCGACGTTGTGGTGGCGAGGGCTCTCAGGGCGTTCCAGCAAACTGCGGCATCCACTCGTCGCGGTTCGGGTTCTTCCCGCGCGAGGCTCCATGATCTTCTGCAGATCTCTCGGAAGTCCGTTGCTCTACCGACTGAGCTACCCGGTCAGGGCAGACCATACCTACATTAAGTCCCCCGAGCCCTCGCGTCCAGACCGTGCCCCCGACTTTTCGAAGGCCCGCTTGCTCCTGGCCGTTTTGTTCTCGACCCTCGGGACCACTCGGCCCGCTCGAAAGTCGAGCAGTTCCCGTGTGCGTGGCAATCGGCACGAGGCGTCCATGACCCAAGAGCGAAGCTCGGAAACGGGAGGATGGCCCGAATGACTCGGGGTCAAACCACGGATTCAACTCGTCCTGAGCGGAGGACAACGACAAAATCCGGGCAGGCAGCCACGGTAAAGATTGGTAAATCCGACCTTGCACAGGTGAGATTTCGATCGTCCCCGTGGCAATGGATGATACTCTCTCCCGTGTCTCACGAGTGACAATCCGTCGGCGTTCCAGACGACCTCCGGATCCCGATAAGCTCGCCAGTCATTCCTCCGAGTTCGCCCGCGATTCCTTTCCTCATTCCAGCGTGTTGGGCAGGTCGACCGGCAAACGTCGAATGACGATCCTGCTCAGGAGGGTCGCCTCCGCGCATTACGAGGGGATGCAAACGACTTCTTTCGACCTAGGCGGGACGGTGAGGAGAGCCGGGAACGTCCCCGAGGAAATCGTCTCCCTCGAGAGGTTGTTTATAGCATTCGAGGGGCGTGCGTGTTTAGTTGTTCGAATGGTACGAGATCGGCATCATTGCTCGCACAGGACGACGGGCGACTTTCGTCGATGTCGGGGTTTCGCGGAACTCCCGACGTGGCGTAAAGTCGTCGGGCGCTCCGCCAACCGGGTCCCTGAAAACCAGGCTCATGCGATTTCCAAGGTTCTCAACCCAGCGGATCATGATGCTGGTCGCCGGCGCGGCCATGATCCTGGCGACCGTGAGCCTCCTCGAGTCACGAAAGAATTTGTTCACCCGGAAAGTTCGCGAGTTGGACATGGCCGCCTGGGAACGAGCGGGGGCCGCGTCGCCGAGTCGACCGAGGTCCGAGTCCACTCAGGCCCAGGTTTGGCAGAATTACTACGCCAACCTCCGCGCGAAGTACGTCTTCGCCAAGCGCTATCCCTGGCTCCCCGTCACTCCCGACCCGCCTCCGCCCGAGTGAGGGCTTGCCGCCAAGATCGTGCTCCGAGCCTACAGCCCACGTTGCCGAAGCGCCGGGGGATCGACATAGGATGGACCCCGCCCGAGAATTGATTGCGATCCTCGAAGAAGCCAGGGCATTCCTCACCCTCCCCGGAAATGAGTTTGCCTGGTCCTCATGGCGAGATGCCGAGGAGGCCCTTCGCGAGATCGACGGACTACTCGGCCTCCTCCAATTCGGCGCCCTTCCGAATCGAAGCCAGGTCTCCGTCCTCTTCGCACCGACCGGCCCGATCCAAGAAGTCAGTCTCAGCAGCGGGTGGGGCGATGACTTCCTGAGACTGGCGGATCGGTTCGATGAAGTCGAGCCACAGCTCGCCCCTGAGTTGCCCTGAACATCTGCCCCAAGCCTTATCCCTTCAACGACTTCCCCACATGAACCAACCGGGTTCTGCAGTGATCTCACCAAAAGCAGAGGTCTCAACTCGACGTCAATGACATGATTATGTTCAGGCACCCCAAACCAGTCCCCGCGAGTTTCCAACAGTTCAACGCGCAACCGTTGGTGAAAAAATATTCAACAAAAAGGTTGTCACTTGGGGGTCTCGAAGTTAAAGTTGCCGTGAAGACCCGCCTGAAATTGGGGTGCGCCGCAGCCGCAGGAGATACGAATGATGCGACGAGCGCTCACGGCGATGGTGAGGCCGTGGTCAAAGACGTCCCTGACGTGGACGAGCCGGATCGTGCTCTTTACGCTCAGCCTCTCGGGCACCTCGATGGTGAGGGCCGAGGCACCGCAGGGCGCGGAGGCGGGGCCGGCGACCTTGCGGATCGTACCTCCCAAGGCGGTGTTGCGCGGTCCCGACTCCGTGCAGCAACTGGCCGTCGAATCGTCGAAGGCCGGGAGTTCGGCGCACGACGTCACCGGTCGGGCCGAGTATGTCTCAGCCGACCCCAAGGTGGCGGCCGTGGCCCTTGACGGGATGATCTCGGCCAAAGGAGACGGTTCGACGACGATCACGGTCCGCTCGGGAGGGGCCGAGGCCAAGATCGAGATCACGGTGACCGACTTCGCCTCGGGCGTCCCCGTGAACTTCTCGAATCAGGTCGTCCCGATCTTCACGAAGCTCGGGTGCAACTCCGGAGGTTGCCACGGTAAGTCCGGTGGCCAGAACGGGTTCCGGCTCAGCCTGCTCGGGTTCGAGCCCTGGCTCGATTACGAAACACTCGTCAAGGAAGGCCGCGGACGACGGCTCTTCCCGACGGTCCCTTCCCAGAGCTTGCTGCTCCTGAAGGGCACGGCCAAGATGCCCCACGGCGGTGGGCGCCGCATGGAGCCGGACTCGCAGGAGTACCGGCTCGTCGAGCGCTGGATCGCGGCGGGGATGCCCTACGGCAAGGAGACCGACCCGACCGTCGCCCGGATCGAGATCTTCCCCGACTCCCGGGTCATGGCCCGCGGGTCGAAGCAACAGGTCGTCGTGACGGCCCACTACACCGACGGCCACACCGAAGACGTCACCCGATGGGCCCAGTACCAGTCGAATGACAACGACGTCGCGGAGGTGGCCGAAGGGGGGTTGGTCGACTCGAGGACCCTCTCCGGGCAGGCGGCGATCATGGCACGATATCAGGGACAAGTCGCCGTCTTTCGCGCGACGGTGCCGCTCGGCGTGCCGATCAAGGAAACCACCGAGTTCCCCGCGACCAACGTGATCGACCTCGCGGTGAAGAACCAGTGGAAGGCGCTCGGGATCGTCCCGTCGGAGCCCTGCACCGACGCCGAGTTCATCCGGCGTGCCTCGCTCGACATCATCGGCACGCTCCCGAAGGCCGAAGAGGTCAAGGCGTTCGTGGCCGACCCGTCGGCGAACAAGCGGGACACGCTTGTCGATCGGCTCGTGGATCGACCCGAGTATGCCTCGTTCTTCGCGATCAAGTGGGCCGACGTCCTCCGAAACAAGCGTGAGGGCAAGCCGACCTATCAGCGCGGGACGTACTCGTTCTATGACTGGATCCGCGAGAACCTGTCGAAGAACACCCCGTACGACCAGTTCGTCCGGGCAATCCTCGCGGCGAGCGGCACCCCCGAGTCGTCGCCGCCGGTCCAGTGGTATCGTCGGATCAAGGCGACCGACGCATTCGTCGACGACACGGCCCAGGTCTTCCTCGGCATGCGGCTCCAGTGCGCCAAGTGCCATCACCACCCGTTCGAGACCTGGAGCCAGAACGACTACTACGGATTCGCCGCCTTCTTCGCGAGGGTCGGGCGCAAGCCGTCGATGCACGCCCAGCGCAACGGTTCCGACGACGAAGTGATCTTCAACGCCCGATCCGGAGCGGTGTCGAACCCCAAGACGGGGCAGGTGATGTCGCCCAAGGGGCTCGGCAGCGAGGTGATCCCGGTCTCGGCCTCGGCCGACCCTCGGCAGAAGCTCGTCGACTGGATGGCCGACCCGAAGAACCCGTTCTTCGCCAGGGCGCTCGTCAACCGCTACTGGGCCCACTTCTTCGGTCGAGGCGTTGCCGAGCCGCTGGACGACCTCCGGCAGACGAATCCGCCGTCGAATCCCGAGCTCCTCGACGCCCTCGCCGGCGAGTTCGTCAAGAGTGGGTACGACCTCAAGCAGTTGATCCGCTCGATCGCCAAGAGCCGGGTCTACGGCCTCTCGAGCGTCCCGAACGAGTACAACGCGAAGGACAAGCAGAGCTTCGCCCGGCACTATCCCAAGCGGATGGCGGCCGAAGTTTTGCTCGACGCGATCTCCCAAGTCTCGGCCGTACCGACGGCCTTCGACGGGCTCCCCTCGGGGACCCGAGCGATCGAGTTGCCCGACGAGAGCGTCGCCTCGACCTTCCTCGACACCTTCGGACGGCCCAAGCGCGACACCCCTTGCGAGTGCGAGCGGGTCAGCGACGCCAGCCTCGGGCAAAGCCTGATGCTCCTGAACTCGAGCGAGGTCCAGGGCAAGCTCGCCTCGGCCGAGAGCCGGGCGTCGGTCCTCTCCAAGGCCTCGGGCCCGGACGCCCCCAAGGTTGAAGAGCTCTTCTGGTCGGCCTTCGCTCGGTCCCCGTCCACCGGCGAAACCGCCAGCGCCATCGCCCACCTCGACGCCCACCCGGACAAGAAGAAGGAAGCGTTCGAGGACATCATCTGGGCCCTCGTCAACGCCAAGGAGTTTCAGTTCAACGATTGATTGTTCCCCCTTCCGAGGGACCATTGGGAGGGCTAGGAGCCCTTCGTCGAGCGTGCCTCGGGCGGACGTGAAAGGAGCCATCCCGATGTTGGAACTGATCGGCGGCCCGTCCTCGACGCGTTGCGACGGCCTGAGTCGTCGCTCGTTCCTCAAGGCGGGTGTGCTCGGCACCACCGGCCTCGGCCTCTCCGACGTCCTCCGCGCCAAGGCGGCGGCGAACGCGGCGGGCAAGGCCGGGCCCAAGGACCTCTCCGTCATCCTCGTCTGGCTCGACGGCGGCCCTCCCCAGCACGAGACTTATGACCCCAAGCCCGACGCCCCCGCCGAGTTTCGAGGGCCGTTCAAGCCGATCGCCACGTCGGTGCCGGGAGTTTATTTCTCGGAGTACCTGACCGCCGAAGCGCGGGTGATGGACAAGTCCACCATCATCCGTTCGATGTACCACCACCAGGGCGACCACTTCGCCGCGGCGCACTGGATGCTCACCGGCTACCTCGGTTCCAACTCGGTCGACCTGGCCCCGCAGTACCCCTCGGCGGGGTCGATCATCACCAAGCTCAAGGGGGCGAAGGTCCCGGGGATGCCCGCGTATGTCGGGCTCCCGAACACCCACTCCGTCGGCCTCGTCCCCGGCTACCATAGCGGCGCATATCTCGGGGTGGCCCACAACCCGTTCTCCGCGGACGGTGACCCGAACACCGACACGTACCAGGTCCCGAACCTCGCGCCCCCGGCCGGTGTCGACCTTTCGCGGATCGACAAGCGTCGCGGCCTCCTCGCCTCGTTCGACAAGACCCGACGGGATGTGGACTCGTCAGGCCTGATGGACGGCCTCGACCAGTTCTCGCAAGACGCCTTCACCATGGTCACGAGCCCGGCCGCCCGCGCGGCGTTCGACATCAGCAAGGAGAGCCCGAGACTCCGCGACCGCTACGGGCGGAACAGTTGGGGGCAGAGCGCCCTCATCGCGCGTCGACTCGTCGGGGCCGGCGTCCGATTCGTCACGCTGACCTTCAGCGGCTGGGACGTCCACTCCAGCCTCGTCGACTGGTCCAAGACCGCCTTGCCAAATATGGACAACGCCGTCGGGACCCTGATCGACGACCTCGACCTCCGGGGCCAGCTCGACTCCACCATCGTGATCGTCATGGGCGAGTTCGGCCGGACGCCCCGGATCAACCAGGGGTTGCCGGGGATCGACCCGAAGCCCGGGCGCGACCACTGGGGCGAGGTCATGAGCGTCCTCGTCGCCGGGGGCGGATTCGCCCGAGGCCGAATCGTCGGCTCGTCCAACGCCCGAGGCGAGGTCCCCAAGGACCGGCCGGTCACGCCCCAGGACCTGCTCGTGACCGTCTACCATCAACTGGGGATCGACCCCGAAACCAGCTTCAAGAACAACTCCGGCCGGCCGATCTCGATCGGATCGACAGGCCAGGTGATCAAAGAGCTGTTCTGAATTTCCAAGAAGAATGGGGCGACCCTGCCCAGACGGCTCGAACCACCGATTAAGGTGGTCGAGCCGTTTTTTCTTTTCGATGACCCGGCAATAGGACGAGGGAGAACGACATTTTAGCCGCGGATTAAACACGGATGATATCAATAAAAATCAAAAATTCATTAAAATGAAATTCCATTTTTTCATCTGCGTCAATCCGTGCCATCTGTTGAAAACCATCTTCTCTTATCCGTGTTTCATCCGTGTTCCATCCGTGGCTAAAAAATGAACGATCCAGCAACGAGCCTACCACCGGCAGGATACCCGCTTGCCTGTCGCGCCGGGATCGGCGAAAGTCGTCTGCAGTGAGGACGGGGACGCGGCTGTGGTCGTGGGAGGCGTTCGAGAACGCCTAAGATATCGGCCGATGAGCCTCCGTCTCGAAGCCGATCCGCAACGCGGGAGGTCCCGGCGAACGCCCGCCGAGAGGGGCCCGCATGGACTCCTGGAGGGCCGTTCCGATGCTCCAACTGGGTATCGTCACCTATAACATCGCCAAGGACTGGGACCTCGCGACGATCCTTAAGCGTCTCGACGAGCTCGATTACGAAGGGGTCGAGCTGCGGACCTCGCACGCCCACAAGGTCGAGGTCGACCTCTCGGCGAGCCAGCGGCGTGAGATCAAGCAGCGGTTCGCCGACTCTCCGGTCGAGCTGGCCGGGCTCGGGAGCGCGTTCGAATACCAATCGACCGATCCCGCCGTGGTCAAGAAGAACATCGAAGGGACCAAGGCCTACGTCCGACTCGCACACGACCTGGGTTCACCCGGAGTGAAGGTCCGGCCCAACGGCATCCCGAAGGGGGCCGACCTCGACGCAACCCTGCGCCAGATCGGCAGGGCGCTCCACGAAGTCGGCGAGGACGCCGCCAACTTCGGCGTCGAGATTCGGGTCGAGGTCCACGGCGCGACGACGTCCCTCCTGCCGAACATCGCCAAGCTCCTGGACTACGCCGACCACCCCAATGTCTTCGTCTGCTGGAACTCGAACCCCACCGACGTCGTCGACGGCTCGATCCGCGAGACCTTCTCGCTCGTCGCCCCCAGGATCCGCGAAGTCCATCTCCGCGACCTCTTCGACGAGACTTACCCCTGGGTCGACCTCTTCGCCCTGCTCGACGCCCAGGGCTACCAGGGCTATACACTCGCCGAGATCCCCGACAGCCCCGATCCCGAACGGGTCCTGCGCTACTTCCGTTCGCTCTGGCTCGCGTTCCAACCCAAGAACCGGGCGAAGTAGACCGTTTGGGACGCCGTGGGCAGAGGCGGCGCGCGAACCGCTTTCATGCTGTAGGGTGGGCATCGCCCACCAGTGTCCAGGAGATCTGGTGGACGGCGTCCACCCTACATGGAAACGAATGCGGGGCAGGAGTGCCATGCCTACCGGGCGGCGAGCCTCAGCGCGGGAAGCACCAGGAGATCAGCGCCATTAGGGAAGGGGCGAGCAAGAGGAAGATGATCACGCCCTTCATGACGGATCGGCGGAGGGCCCAGGGTTCGGGGGCGAGGTCGTCCCAGGCATCGTCGAAGTCGTCGTCCTCGACGGGGGTCTTCCAGGACTGGGCGAGGATCACCCGGGCGTCGGAGACGAGAGCCTCGGGGACCTGGAGCTTCACGCCGCCGGTCGCCACCTGATACATCGAGCGGCTCCCCATCCGTTCCCCTTCGAGGAAGGTGGTGATCCCCTCGGCCTCGAGACGGATGCGGGGGGCCTCGGCCTCGAGCGTGTCGTGATAGGTGGCCACGGTGACCCAGGTCGGGGTTTCCCCCGGAGCAAGCCCTTCGAAGAGCGGTGCCGGCCCTTCGTCAAGCTCGACGTCGTGCTTGGGGCAGAGCATCCCCGGGGGGATGCGCAAGAAATCCTCGCAGATCGCGCAGTAGCCCTGTTCGACGAGGATCTCGCCGCACTCGGGGCAGAGGGGGTCCGCCAACATCTCGGCCCGGCCACAACGCGGACAGTATCGGGGAAGGCTGTAGCCCGTCACCGACTCGCGACTCGTCGTTTCCATCTGTTCCCTCCGAATGACCTGGCCGTCCATGATAACGGCACTCGACAGGTCGTGAGTAGGGCTTGGCCTTAGGGACAACCTTCGCTCCTACGAAGGGATTTCGGTTCCTCGGGCGATTCCTCGCGAGAATTCCGGATGACACGAACAATCGCCACGGTTTCAGGAGACGGGTTCGGAGTATCCTCAACCCGTCCATCCCCGAGGAGACGGTGACATGGCCGATGATCGCCGACGTTCCGGCGCCAAAGTGGGCGATCCGGGTCGCCCCCGAAAGCCGACGAAGGTCGAGCTCCTGGCAGCCCGAGATAAGACGTTGCCGGACGTGATCGGCCCCGGCTTGAAGGTCCTCTTCTGCGGGATCAACCCGAGCCTCTACTCGGCGGCGGTGGGACACCACTTCGCGCGACCAGGCAATCGGTTCTGGCCCGCACTTCACGCCGGCGGTTTGACGGAGCGCATCCTGTCACCGTCCGAAGAAGGGGCATTCCTGGCGCAAGGGTTCGGGATCACGAACGTCGTCGGCCGGGCGACGGCGACCGCCGACGCGCTCGCGAATGCCGAACTCGTTGAGGGGGCCAGGGCGCTCGCGGCCAAGGTCGAGCGATTTCGTCCCAGGGTCCTCGCCGTGCTCGGCGTCTCGGCCTATCGGACGGCCTTCGGCCTGCCGAAGGCCGCGATCGGGAGGCAGGAAATCCCAATCGGGTCGAGCCTCGTCTGGGTCCTCCCCAACCCGAGCGGCCTGAACGCCCACTACCAGCTCGAAGACCTCGGTCGACTCTACGGGGAGTTGACGCACGTGCTCGAGGAATGACCGGGGCCGCACGGAGGAAAGCCCGACCGTTTCTCGGATTCACGGATTTGGATCGCCGGATGGCTCCGCCGAGCCAGGCTCTTGTGGAGGCCCCAAGCCTGGGATACAAGGGGTAGCGACTACGGCCGTCGGCCGAGGCACCGATGGCCTTGCGGACCACCCCGTTGGGGGCCAAATTACGATGGACTCGAGCCGAGAGACGCGTCGCGCGTTCCTGGAAACCGTCGGGCAATTCGGCGCCGGGGCGTTGCTCACCGGCATGGCGACCGAGTCGGCGCGCGGGTTCGCGGCCAACGACACGATCGAAGTCGGGTGCCTCGGGACCGGGGGCCGTTGCCAGCTCTTGATGAAAACGGTCGCCAAGATCCCGAACGTCCGGATCTCCGCGGTCTGCGACGTCGACAAAACTCGACTCGAGAAAGCCAGGACCCTGGCCGACCCCGCCGCGTTCGCGACCGCGGATCATCGCGAGCTCCTCGATCGCAAAGATGTCGATGTCGTGATCATCGGCAGCCCCGACCACTGGCACGTGCCGATGACGGTCGACGCCTGCAAGGCCGGCAAGGACGTCTACGTCGAGAAGCCCCTCACCCACGACTTGACCGAAGGGCGGGCCGTCATCGAGGCCCGGAACACCCATCAACGGATCGTCCAAGTAGGCACGCAACAGCGGAGCATGCCCCACCTCCAGAAGGCGAAGGAGCTCGTCCGGAAGGGCCAGATCGGCAAGGTCTTCAAGGCCCACCTGACCTGGAATCGCAACTCGCACAATCAAACCACGCGCATCCCCCAGGGGGTCGATCCCCGGCAGGTCAACTGGAAGGCGTTCCTCGGCAATGCCCCCGACCAGCCGTTCGACGAGTATCGCCTGAGGAACTGGCGCTGGTTCTGGGACTTCGGCGGCGGCCTGTTGACCGACCTGATGGTCCACTGGATCGACGTCGTCCATTGGTTCCTCGACCTCGACCACCCCGAGTCGGCGACGACGATCGGCGAACATTTCAACAGCGAAGGTGCCTGGGAGACCCCCGACACGATCCAGTGCCTCCTGACGTACCCGGGCAACATCCAGGTCTACTTCGAAGGCACCTTCTCGAACGCCCGACACGGCGCGATGACCGAGTTCATGGGGACCGAGGCGACTCTATACATCGACCGAGGGCGCTACGAGGTCTATCCCGAGTCGGCCAAGGTCGCCTCGGACGCCTGGATCCTCGGCAGCGACCCGCACCGTGGACGGGACTTCTACGACAACCCCGACGGCGAGTTGCTCCACCTGGCCAACTGGATCGAATGCGTCCGGAGCCGCTCCCGTCCCAACAGCCCCGCCGAGACCGGCGTGAGCGCCGCGTCGGCGGCCCACCTCGGCAACATTGCGTTCCGTTCGGGACAGGTCGCCCGATGGACGACCCCGTAGCCAAAGGGGCTGAGAGAGTCGGCGCCGGCACGCCAACACCTTCGACATCCTCTTTTTTTAACCACCTCTCCTGGATCCATCAATCGACAACTAGGGTGATGAGAGACACGAACGTGAAGACCCAATGGACGCGGCGTGATGTCATGGCGGCGATCCCGGCGACCCTCGGCGCCGTGGCCTTGGCCGGATCTTCGAACCCCAACGTCGCACGCGCGGGAGCCGCAGCCGATCGGGACGCCTCACCGTTCGGCTTCTGCTTGAACACGAGTACGTTGATGGGTCAGAAGCTGCCCGTCGACGAGGTCATCACGATCGCCGCGAAGGCGGGATACACGGGGCTGGAGCCCTGGATCCGCGAGCTCGACCAGTACGTCCAGTCGGGCGGATCGCTCAAGGACCTCGGCAAGAAGATCCGGGACCTGGGGCTCACGGTCTCGAGCGCGATCGGCTTCTTCGACTGGGCGGTCGACGACGAAGGGCAGCGTCGCAAGGCGTTCGACGAGGCCAAGCGGAACATGGACCTCGTCCGGCAGATCGGCGGCCTGCGGCTGGCGGCCCCGCCCGGAGGGGCGACCGACCGATCCGACCTCGACCTCCGCAGGATCGCCGAGCGCTACCGCGCCCTGCTCCAGATCGGCGATACGATGGGGGTCGTGCCCCAGGTTGAGGTCTGGGGCTTCTCGAAGACCCTCGGGAAGCTGAGCGAGGCGACGTTCGTCGCCATGGAGGCCAATCACCCTCGCGCCTGCATCCTGCCGGACGTCTACCACCTGTACCGGGGCGGGTCGGGGTTCGAGGGGCTCAAGCTCCTCGGGAAGGACGCGATCCACGTCTTCCACATGAACGACTACCCCGCGTCCCCCCCCCGGGCCGAGATCACCGACTCCGCTCGGGTTTATCCGGGGGACGGGATCGCCCCGCTCGGGGATCTGTTCAAGACCCTCCGGGCCATCGGCTTCCGCGGGATGCTTTCCCTCGAGCTGTTCAACCGCGAGCTCTGGAAACTGGACCCGATGACGGTGGCCCGCACCGGGCTCGAGAAGATGCGCGCCGCCGTGCAGAAGGGCCTCGCCTGAGCCCGAGCGCTTCGACCACGTCCCTCTGGAATTCGGGGTTATCGCGATGATCTCTCGACGACAATTCGTCAGCACATCCGTCGCCGCCGGGGCCGCGCTCGCCGCGCCCGCGGTCCTGCTCGGGGCCAAGGCCGAGAAGAAGTACCGAACCGCCCTCATCGGGAGCGGCTGGTGGGGCACGAACATCCTCCGCGAGGCGATCCGCTCCGGCGAGTGCCAGACGGTCGCCCTCTGCGACGTCGACGACAACCAGCTCGAGGTCGCGCACAGCGAGGTCACCAAACTCTCGTCCGACTCGCCGAAGCGCTACAAGGACTTCCGCGAGCTCCTCGAGAAAGAGAAGCCCGAGATCGTCCTCATCGCCACGCCCGACCACTGGCACCCCCTGATCACGATCGCGGCGGTCAAAGCCGGTGCGCACGTCTACGTCGAGAAGCCCGTGGGGCACACGGTGTACGAGGGGAGGGCGATGGTCAAGGCCGCCCGCGACAACGACCGCATCGTCCAGGTCGGCACACACCGACGGGTCTCGCCCCACAACGTCTCGGGGATGAAATTCCTCAAGGAAGGCCGCGCGGGCAAGATCGGGATGGTCCGCGCGTTCGTCCACGAGGCCGCCAGCCTCCCCGACGCGATCCCCGACTCCGAGACCCCCAAGGGGCTCGACTGGGACATGTGGTGCGGCCCGGCCCCGCTTGTTCCTTATAACCGCGCGATGCACCCGAAGGGGTTCCGCCAGTTCCTCAACTATGCCAACGGCCAGCTCGGCGACTGGGGGATCCACTGGATGGACCAGATCCTCTGGTGGACCGATGAGACGGCGCCCAAGAAGGTCTCCTCGACCGGGGGCCGCTTCCTCAAGCACGACAACACGACCTCGCCCGACACCCAGGTCGCGACCTTCCAGTTCGACTCGTTCACGGCGACGTGGGAGCACCGTCTCTACGCCGGAAACGAGGCCGAGAAGCATAACATCGGCTGCTACTTCTACGGCACCGAGGGGACCTTCCACATGGGTTGGCTCGACGGGTGGACGTTCTACCCGGCCAACGCGAAGAAGGCCCCGATCCATCAAGATCCCCACCTGAACGAGCCCGACGCCCAGAACATCCGCGAGCTCTTCGCCAACTTCCTGGAGAGCGTCAAGACCGGCCGTCGGCCGATCTGCGACATCGAGGTCGGCCACCGCTCGACTAACATGAGCCTGCTCGGGATGCTCTCCCTCAAGCTGGGACGCAGCATCGAGTGGGACGGCGAGAAGCAGGTGATCCTCAACGACGCCGAGGCCAACAAGCTTCTTAGCCGCGATTACCGCAAGCCCTGGGACTATCCCACGGTCTGAGCGCCTGACCTCAAAGCCCCCCCCGCGCTGGGCGGGGCTTCTGGCGAAATCGAATCGAGACATGTAACATTTACATATGAACTAGTGGACAATGCCCACCGGAAATATCGCATGGTGGCGAAGACCGATTCCTCTCCCGCTTGACTCCGGTAACCCCGTAGACGAGATGCACGAGAGGATCCTTGCAAACCGAATCGATCGAACTCCGCTTGAGGTTCGGGACGGGCGAACGATACATTCGATGAATCGGACGGCCTGAGCCGTCGTCGCCACCAGTCGGAAGGGAGCCACCCGGTGTCGCAAATACGGATCCTCAACGTCGGCCAGTGCGGGTTCGACAATAGCAACCTCACGCGGTTCTTCGACCAGCACTTCCGCGCCCGGGTTTCCAACGTCGACACCTTCGACGAGGCCGTTGCTTCGCTTCGAGCGGGTCCCTTCGACCTCGTCCTCGTCAATCGGATCAGCGACGCCGACGGGTCGCCCGGGTTGGAACTGATCGGGACCCTCAAGGCCGACCAGGCGCTGTCCGAGGTGCCCGTGATGCTCGTCAGCAACTTCGCCAATGCCCAGGCCGATGCCGTCGCGCTCGGGGCCTTGCCCGGCTTCGGCAAGTCGGATCTCCGCGACCCCAAGACGATCGAGAGTCTCAAGGCCGTCCTCTCCTCGGCCGATCGGACGGAGACGGGGACTTCGGCCAACTCGTGACCCGCGCAACGCACGAACGAGCCCACGCGGAGGGGCGCGATGACTTCGGAGTCGACCTCGCAAGGTCATCCGGCCCGGCCCCTGGGCCTTGGCGAGGTGCATGTCTGGCACGCCTCGCTCGACCAACCCCGGAACATTCAGGACCGCTTGCGCGAGCTCCTCAATGAGGAAGAGCGCCGGAGGGCGGACCGCTTCACGATCGAGAAGGGGAAGCGGCAATACATCGTCGGCCGAGGCCTCCTGCGCATCATCCTCGGCCACTACCTCGCACTCGACCCCGGGAGGCTCGCCTTCCGGTATAATCCCTACGGCAAGCCGGAACTCGACACGGGCGAGGACGAGGCACCGCTCCGGTTCAACCTCTCCCACTCGGGGACCGTCGTGTTGTTTGCGGTGAGCCGAGACCGGGACGTCGGGGTCGACCTCGAAACGATCCGCCCCGACTTCGCGACGGACGGAGTTGCCGAGCGATTCTTCGCCCCTGGGGAACGGGCCAGGCTCCGCGAGTTGGATCCCGACGTGCGCACGCAGGCGTTCTTCACCTGCTGGACGCGCAAAGAGGCGTTCATCAAGGCTCGCGGACGAGGCCTGTCGATCCCACTCGATGCGTTCGAGGTCTCGCTCACCCCCGACGCCTTGCCGGAGATCCTCGCGACCCACGACGACCCGGATGAGGCCGGACGCTGGTCGCTCTACGAGCTCGAACCCGGCCCGGGTTATGTGGGGGCCCTCGCCGTCGCGGGCGGACGATGCCCGGTGTCCTACGGAGCCTGGCCGTTCGAGTGAGGCCCGCTCACCTCGGGATGAGGCCTTCCCCCGGTCGGCCGCCTAAACTTCTCCAACTTCCTATTTATGGGCACCGTCATGTGTGATTCCGGGGCGCATTCCGAGCCCAAAGGTGTTCATCTCCTGATCCTGGTCCTTCGTGTCCTCCTCGCGTTGATCCTGGCGGTCCTCGCGATTCGAGCAAGTCAGGGTGGGCTACTCTTCGACTCCGCTCGAGTGAGTGGAGTCTCCGAAGGCAATCAATCCGTTGCGAGGAGCGCGAGCGTCGCCCAGCCCGTCGTGGATAGTCGCTGCGCGTAGCTCTCGCCGCCGGACGGCCGCGTCGTCTCGGGCCAACCGCCGTCGTCTTCTTGTGCGGCGATCAGGTAGGCCCGGCCTCGCGCGAGGAGCGGCCCAAGCTCCTTGCGTTCGGGGACGTCGGCAAGGGCGAGCACGGCCAGCGCGGTATCGAAGACCTCCGGTGGCGAATTGGCGAACGGCCCCCAGCCCCCGTCGTCCGACTGCCCCTTCCTGATCATCTCGACCCACTGCCGACGTTTGCCTGTGTCCTCCGGACGGGACGGGGGAAGATTCGCTAGAAGCAGGGCGGAAACGTCGAGTACGCTCCTGGCGTCGCGTTCACGGAGCCAGTGCTCGGCCCTGGCGATCTCCGCGGCGAATCGAATCGGGTCGGCTGCGACGAGGGTCCGACGAGCCAGGACGGTCGCCAGAGTCGGCCCGTAAGTCGCGGGAGAGCCGATCAGGGCCGTCGCCTCGATCGGCCAGGAGCCGTCGGCCGACTGGTCCTCGACGAGAGTGCGGGCCGCGAGGACGAGCCTCTCACGATCCTTGACAATGCCGACGCGAAACGCATCGGCGAGGGCGTCCGCAAACTGGAGCCGTGCGAGCGACTTGTCGCTGAACGCGGCATCAACCCCGTTGTGTTGCCACCGCTCGGGATTGGCGAGGAACTCGACCGTCGTCGCGAGAGCCTCGGCCGGGACGGCATGCCTCGACTTCGTCGCCGCGAAGAGCGCCCGGGCCGCATCGCCATTGTTGTGGCAGGAGAAGCAGCCGTTCTCCCTCGACCATCGGGGCACCTCCCGCGCGAGGTAGGCCAGGGCCCGAGACTCGGGGCCCTTCGCCCCTTGATCGACTTCCGTAGCGTCTCCAGAGGCTCGGACGGGCGGAAGCAAGATCGAGAGCAAGACGATTGAGGCCAAAACTCCCGTAGCAGGGTTCTTACGCCAGAGCAGGGGAGGGACGACTCGACGGACCTCGGATTCGAAAATCATTAGCCGAGAGACTCCTCTGCCTCGCTGCGCAAGCGAAGAGCGAGACCGCGTTGTGCGGCCTCGCTCCTCCTCGAGGATCTCTGTCATGTTAACGTCGGCTCGCCGAGTCGGGAGGAGGGAGACTCCCGGTGGTGCTCGCGGGGAACTTGAGGGGAGGCGTATCGGACGCGAGCTTGCCGAGCATCGTCTGCTCGAACCCTTTCAGGTCGGTCCAGAGAGTGCCCGGGCCCGCGTAGAACACGCCCAGCTTCAGGTCGGGCGGCAGTCCTTCGGCGAAGACGTAGTTGTTATAAGCCTCCGGGCCGCCGAGGGCCTGGACATACTGCCGGAACCGATCCGCCTCGGCCTGACGCGCCAACTGGATCTTGCCGGCGGTCGCCTCGCCGAGGACCATCGTCGTCTGGGCCTCGACGGTGGCAGTCTTGGCGTCGATCTCGGCCTTGATCTTCTCGGTCATCGCCTCGATCTCTTTGGCCTTCTTCTCGCCGTCGGCCGCGAGCTCGGCGACGAGCTTCCCGGTCTCGGCGTTCGTCCGGCGCTCTTCGAGCGTGACCTTGGCCTTCGCCTCGATCAGCTCGGCCTCCGCCTTGGCGGTGAGCTGCTCCTGCTCGCGGGTCTTGGTCAGCTCGACGGCGATCTTCGCCTTCTGGATCGGCTCACGGACCTGGTTCGGGACGTAGATGTGTCGCGTCAGCCCGAAGAGGAGCGAGAGGTCCTTCGCCTCCAAAACCTTACCCAGCTCCTCGGCCGTCTCGTTCTGGAACTCCTCGCGGGAGTCCCCCACGAGGAGGTCGACGGCCCCTCGTTTCGACCCGTGCAGCCGGCAGATCGAGCCGATCTGGGGCAGGATCACCTTCTCCTCGACGTCCTTGAGCGTGCCGAACCGACGCACGACGTCGGGCGCCTGTTCGGGCAGGATCCCCCAGATCGTCGTGAAGTCGAGATGGATCAAAAAGCCATCATTCGAGGGGAACTCGATTCCCTTGCCCACCACGTAGGTCGGGTCCTTCTTGATCGACTTGCCCAGCCGATCGCCGCGGGGGTCGACGACCGGAAGCGGGTTGGGCTCCTGCTCCGGATCCTGTCGCGCCCGCTTGTCGGTCTCGACCATGAGGGTCGTCTCGTTGTAGCCGACGCTCACGATGTCGACACGTTTCTCCTCGGGGTTGAGGAAGTAGATACCCGGTTGGAGGACGACATCCTGGATCCCTTGGAGCTGCTTCGTCCTCGGGTCGTCGGTCTTGTTGGTCACGACCCCGACATAGCCCGGGGGAATCAAGGTCGCCTGGCTCGGGGGCTGGGTGAGCCGAGTCCTGGGTTCGACGCAGGCACTGACGTCGACGAGCTTGACGTCAAAGGCGTACGAGTTGATCCGGTATCGGCCCGGGGTCAGGACTCGCCTCCAGATCCCTCGGTAGCCTTCGGCGTCCACGAGGTAGGTCCCGGCCGGCAAGGGCTTGCCGACCTTGGAGACGACGATCCCAAGCTTGCCCGGCGTCACGATCTGGTCGGGCACCAGCGCGGTCTCGTACTCGAGCGGCGAGTAGAAGTGCCGGCCCGGGCCCGGCATCGTCTCGAGGATCCCGACCTCGAGCGGCCGGCCTTGGGAGTCGGTCCTGGCCAGGGTCCCCTCGGTGGCCTTCGAGACGCTGCCGAAGGGCCAGGGGCCCCGGTATCGAAGAAGGAGGCTCGAGCCCGGCGGGACCTCGATCCGGCAGAAGATCCACTGCCAGACCCCGACGTACAGGACGAGGAAGGCCAGGGACAGGGCCGCGGCCGCCGCGATGAGCGTCCGACGCGCGTTCAAGAATCGGGTATTCACGGCTTGGCCTCCGTCGACGAGAAGGGCGGGTTGGGCAACTCGTCCTTGTTGGGCGAGGCGGCGGTCGTGGTCGTCTCGTGCGACGCCTTCGGCCGAGGGGCCTCGCGGGTGAACCGGGCGAAGAGGTCCATCAGCGGGCCATCGGAGTTCGAGAGGATCGTCCGGAACGACGGGGCGAGCTTGCTTACGAGGATGTTTCGCGCGAGTGCTCCACCGTCGCCGTCGAAGGCGGAGACGCGGGCCGCCAGGCCGGAGACCTCGGCCGTGTTGTTGAAGCGGATCACGTCGGCATCCGCCTTCGCCTTCGCGGTGATCGCCGAAGCCTTGTCCTTGGCCGCCTGGAATTGGGTCTCGGCAACTTTGAACTTCTGCTCGGCGAGGGTCTTCGCCACCCGTTGCTCCTGCTCCGAGCGCGTGGTCTTCTCGACGACTTCCTGCTCGGCCTCGACCAGCCGTTTCTTCTGCTCGGCCATGAGGACCTGGACTTTGAGCTGCGCCTCGGAGAGTTGCTGGAGCTTCTCCTGTTGGAACTGGGCGAGTTCCTGCTTTGCGACTTCACGCAGCCGCACTGGCTTGGCGATCTCCTCGGGGGGCTGGATCGAGGTGATCGCGACGGCGAGGATCTCGATCCCCTGGTGCTTGCAATTTTCGGTCAGGCTCTTGACCAGGTCGCGCTGAAACTGCTCGCGGTCGACGCCGCTGATGAACTGTCCGCCGGAGAGCTTAGAGCCCCCGATCCGGCAGAGCGACCGGCTCTCGGGAGTGATGATCTTCGAGATGATCTCCTCGTCGACCTGATCGCCGTTGGCGTCCTCGTTGTACTTGACGAAGACCTCGGCGACCCGCTCGGGGATGACCCGGAACTCGACGGCGCCGTCGAGGGTGATCGGGAACCCGTCCGAAGAGAGGAAGTCCATCTCCCCCTCCTGCCCGAGATTGAACCGCTTCGACCGGCAGTCGACGAGGCTCACCAACCGTTCGTAAGGGTTGTAGTAGAACGTGCCCGGCTCGATCGTCCTGGGCTGGACACCCCGCTCGCCTTCCTCGACGAGGAACGAGTTGGGGTTCGCAGGCTCGCGACCAGCCAGGAGCGTGACGACCCCTCGGTAGCCTGCGGGGACGGTCACCGGGTCGTGGAGCTCGACCGACTCGGCATACGGGTTGTAGGGGGAACGTCCCGGCTTGAGGACCTCGCGGAGGATCCCCTTTTGACCGGGGTCGGCGAGAATCTGTCCCGCCGGCAGGTCGGCCCCGCTCAACGAGATCCGGATGCCGATCTTGTCGTTGGGCACGACGAACTGCGGGCCGATCTCCCAGGACCAGTAGAAGGGGTTGTAGAAGTATCGTCCTTCGGTCAAGACGCCGTTGTTGGGCCCTTCGGTCTGGACTCCCTTGTAATACGCCGTCCCCCCTTTCCTCGGGGGAGCCAGCTCCATGTCGCGCTCGAGGTCGAGCCCGACCTTGCGGATCAGGACGGCCTGCTGGCCGGTCTCCACTTCAATCCGGCAGAGTTGATACAGAGTGAACGCCGCGACGAGCAGGGATACCAGGCCCAGGCCCACGAGCCTCTGGGGCGTTCGCCTCCGGGCAGGGCGTTCGGGCCGCTCATCCCATTCCCCCAACGCACTCATCGTTGATCAAACTCCTCGCTCGAGATCGGAGTGCTCAAAACCCTTTGAGTTGAGCGACCCGATCTCGGGAAGGTCTTCGCACGTCGACCCGAAATCTTCTTGGAATCAACGCGTTACGCGACTCGACCCGCCCCGCGGAACATGACCGCGGACGCAATGCGCCAAGGGGCGGCGAACGTTTCGGCCGCATCTCTCGAAGATAAGGTTGGAGCGGTGAGTGAATGGATGCCAGCGGTTATCGAGAGGAGAGCAACCACTGGACGCAACCTGATCCGCGTTTCCGATGCCGCGAAACCAATGGACATCGACCGCCCATTGGCCGGGGGCTGGTGGAGCAGAGCGGGACGTGACCGGACGATTCAGAATTCTGGCATGAAAGCTGCTACTTATTCCATCAGCGTAAGCAACCTCCTCCAACGTGTGAAAGAATGCAGCTCGAATGTGTCAACGTCGAGTGGGTCTAGTCCGATGATTCCTCCCAAGAAAACCATGCTGGTCGTCGACGACGACCGTTGGACACGATTCGCCCTCGAGAGCATCCTGAAGCACCGAGGCTGGAACGTTCTACTGTCGCCGACCGTCGCCCAGGGGCTCGGCATGCTCGAGGTGACGCAGCCCGACTGCATCATCCTCGACCTTCACCTCCCCGACGGCAGCGGCGAGCGCATCCTCCGGAAAATCCGCGACGCGAGCCTCGACATCCGGGTGGTCGTCTGCACGGGGGACGACGAACCCCGACACCTCGCCCAGGTGAAGGACCTCCACCCCGACGGCGTCTTCGTCAAGCCGATCAACGTCGACGAAGTCCTCGCCGCATTTCACCCTACCGAGGTTGCATGATCCGACGTCGCTCTCTCCAAGCCGTCCGGGACCGCCGATGGACATCGGCTCCCCCGGACGATCACGTCCCCGGCAACGTCAGAGTCACGTCGAAATCCTGATCGCCGCGGCGAAACGAGAGTGAGACATCCTTACCGGCCTCTCCCAGCCGTCTTCGGACGGAGCGGATCCGGAGGTTGGCGGTATCTTTTCCCTCGACACGGACGAGGATGTCGCCGGGCAGGATCCCCGCCATCGAGGCGGCCGACCCACTGCCGACGCCTTGCACGACGAGGCGGCCGTTCTTGGTCTTGAGCTGGAGGCCGCTCCGATCACTTTTGGGGTCGTCGAGGGCCGCGTTGAACTGGTTCTTCTGCAGGTAGACGACCTGGTTGGGGAAGTCGAAGGTGACGTTGTATCGCTTCCAGAATCCCATCCCGAGGATGTCGCTGCTCACGTGGTCGGAGAAGATGAGCCCCTCGTGGGTCTCCGAGCCGACCGTCAGCCTTTTCACCGCGCCATAGCGGGTCGCCAATTGCTGACTCGACAGGTCGGCCCCCAGCCCGCTCCCGAGCACGGTGAGGCCCCGGCTCTGCAACAGGCCGTCGAAGTCGGCCGAGCGGAGGTTGCCGCTCCCAATGCCGACACTCCCCGAGTCGCAGAGCAGTCTCCGCGAGCCCAGTCCTTCGAAGTACACATTCACGTGCGGCATTTGCCGGATGATCTCGAGAGGCACGGGAGTCCCCAACCGAGGGGCACCGGTCCGGAGGAAGGCGACCTTGCCCTCATCGAAGTTCAGGAAGACAACTCGGTTGAGCAAGAACGACATGCCGATGATGCCGTAGAACTCGTGCCCCGTCACGCGCCTGACCCCGGCCAGGTCCATGCACGTGACCCCGTCCGAGGTCCGGAGGTTGAGCCGGCCCAGGAAGGCTTTCGGCGGATCGTAGAGCTTGAGTGTCTCGCGCCCGCTCGCCGTCTTGACCTCGATCACCTCCTGGATCGGCCCCAGGAATGAGCTGAGCTTCGTGTCATAGGCGTTGAGTGTCGTCCCCGTGTCGAGAATAAACGGGACGGCCTCACGACCGATCGAGACGGGCACGACGATCAGGTCGCCGTCCGGGTCCATGTCGTACTGCTCGAACATCTGCTCCCGAGGGATCGCCGACGAGCCCCCCTGTGCGAAGGCCCCCTGGGCTGCGACCAGCACGAGGACCAAAGCCAGCGCCGACCGACTTGGGGGACGTCCAGCGCTCGGATCGGGCGCGGACACGCGAAACACTCTTCCCTTCCTCATAGGTTGTCCCGGCCTCGGTGTGGTCGTCGTCGCATCCCGCTCGCATCGAGTGGCGATCTCAGTCATACCAGTCTAGGACTGATTTCTCGCGAGCGGTAGCCACCGACCCAAGCGCGGGCGACCGCGACGTTCCTCAGCCCCGGCAGCCGAGTACGCGTGTCACCTGAGGCTCACGCCGCCAGGCGACACGGTGCCGCACTCTTGGAACTGGTAAAGAGGAGTGGGGAGGGGGCGAGGAGAGAGGGTGAGGAACCTGGGGCCCACGCCCCGCACTTCGTCCAGTTAGTGGGCGCCGACGGCATCCTCGACCTGATCAGGGGGTAGCTTCGAGTGCGAAGTACATCTTGAACGTCGGCTGGGGAGTGGTCCTCGAGTACATAAGGCCGAGGAACAGGCCCGGCGCGACCTCGCGAATCTCGTCGCGATAGGAGGCGTAGAGGAGCGAGGTATCCTGGTAGTCGAGGATCAGGGAGGGCCGGCCGTCCATCCAGCTTTCACCGTGGTAGAGCTTGCCCTTGATGATCCGGACGCCGAAGAACTTGTTCACGGCGGTGGTGCCGTCCTCGTGGAAGATCTTCCCTTGCCACATCATCCGTGCCACCCGGGACGCGGGCACGGCCATCTTGGTGCCGGGATACATGATGACCCGGCCGGTCACCTTTCCGCTGGGGATCGCCCCCGGCGTCGACTGCTGATAGAGCAGGTCGAGCTCCGGTCCGCTCATCCGCACGAGCTGCTTCAAGGATGAGATCGGCCCATTCACACCCCCGGCCACGTTCGCCATGCACGCCCCACTTCCCGGCTGTTGCCCGGAGGCCGACTGCGAAGACGGCAGGACCACCTGCGGGGAAGGCCCCGCGCCCCGGGGCATCTCTTGGATCGCCACCGAAGACTGTTGCGAGGGGACGTACGACGGTCCATCGGCCGAGGCGCCCGGCGAAGGAAGAAGGTTCCACGCCAGCAAACCACAACCGACCGAAATCCGCCGACGCCAACGACTCGACATCACTCGCATCACCCTCGACTCCGCTTCAAGGTGACCCGTCCGGAGATTCGGCAAGGTCGCGTTGCCGGACGGGCCTCGCCCATCCCTGCCCGGGCCTCCGCCACGTCAGGGATATCGGCCACCTCCGAAGCTCTCTTGATCGAGGGAGCGGAAAGCCGACCGATCCGGCGTTCGGACGGTTCATCTCGGGCATGGTATCCCGGGCCGCTGGGCCCGTCTTTGCCACCGATGGCTTGGTTGCGGGCCGGGGCATTGGCGGGCCGCTCACCGCTGGTTTACATTCGACGGATCCTAAGAATGAAAAGGATCGACGACGAGGTTTCATCACCCGGGCTATCGAAACGGACGGCCCACTGAAACTTGGAAGGCTCGGACAAGAATGAGCTCCTACGCCATCTTCGCGACCGTCCTTGTCACCGCAATCCCGGCCGAAACGGCCGAGAGTCCTCGATCACGGGCCTTCGAGCTGACATACCGCGCCACAGTGCGAGACATCCCGAAGGAAGCGATCGACCTCCAACTCTGGCTCCCGATCCCGCAGACCGATCGGAATCAGTCGATCGACCTGATCACCATCGAGTCCCCGTCGTCGGTTTCCATCGGGCGTGAAGCCAGGTTCAGCAATTCGTGTCTCCAGATCAAAGCGAGCCATCCTTCGACCCCGCTCTTTGTGAACCTGACCATCAAAGCGACGCGCCTCGAGAACTCGGGGGGAGACCGGTCGCTGTCCGACGCGGATCGCGTCAACTATCTGAAAGAGGAGCCCCTGGTCCCACTGGATGGACCCGTCCGCACCCTTGCCCTGGAGGCGGTCCGAGGGTGCGAGACCGAGGCCGAGAAGGCGAGGGCCCTCTACGACACCGTCGTCCGGACGATGAAATACGATAAGACCGGCATCGGCTGGGGCCGCGGGGATGCCCGCTTCGCGTGCGACGCAAAGCGGGGCAACTGCACCGACTTCCACGCCCTGTTCATCGGCATGGCCCGCTCCGTCGGCCTCCCGGCGCGATTCGCGATCGGCCTCCCGCTGCCAAAGCAGAGAGGTCGGGGCGTGATCGGCGGCTATCACTGCTGGGCCGAGATCTACGTCCGGGATCAAGGATGGGTCCCGGTCGATGCCAGCGAGGCGGCCAAGGACCCGAGCCGTCGCGATTACTTCTTCGGACACCACGACGAAGACCGCCTGGAGTTCACCCGCGGGCGGCACCTCACCCTAGCACCCACGCAGCAGGGAGCTCCATTGAACTTCTTCATCTATCCTTACGCCGAGATCGACGGAAAGCCCCACGAAGGCGTCGCCCATTCGTTCACGTTCGCGGACCTCGAGTCCAGGCCGGAGGACCCGAGGAGACTCCCATAAGCCGGTTTGCCATCTTATTTTTGACATCGTTTTACATTTCATTTTCATCGCTCAAGCTTATCCCCAAGTTTGGTCCATTTCTTCCGCTCGCCGACACCCCGCCATAAACCCTCGTCGCGCAAACTACCAGCGAATCAGGCATTTGCCCAGGCAACGACTGTTGGCTTGGAAATCACTACAAGTGCCGACGTCGCCTGAGCTCTCTCTGATCGAATCCCTTTTGATATTGATTCCAACCACGATCGTGTCCTGCTGATTTCGCGTCCTCTTCCAATTGTCAAAGGATCTCGTTAGCGTGACGGCTGCGTAACTCACTTCTTTCAGTCGACGAGGGACGAGCCATGACAGTAACGTTGCTTTCAGCGGTCCTGTTGGGAGGTCTCGGTATCGGCGGGTCGGCGGAATTCCAGCCACCCACTCGCCTCAACGCGGGCGGAGCCCCGGTCAGGGTCGATAGTCCGGGTTGGGCCTGCCCCTCCCGGGCGGATGTCGATGGTGACGGCAAGAAGGATCTGCTCGTCGGGCAGTTCCGCGGTGGCAAGATCCGCGTCTACAAGAACCTCGGCGACGACACGCTCCAAGCGGGGGAATGGCTCAAGGCTGACGGGGCCGTGGCGGAGATCCCGGGCGTTTGGTGATGCACCAGTTCTACTCCACAGTTTGTGGACCTCGACCGCGACGGCCGGCGCGACATCCTCTCCGGCTCCTATTCCCGCATGGAAGACGCCATGGCGGGTCTCTTCCAAGTCCTCTACGGCAAACCCGACGGCACCTTCCGCAAGGCGGAAGTCCTCAAGGGGACTGACGGCGCGCCTCTCATTATCCCCGTCAGCAGCAAGCCCGGTGGCGGAGACGACTGGGTCAACAACATCTGCACTCGACCCTTCGCGGTCGACTGGGATGGCGACAACGACCTCGACCTCGTCGTCGGTTCCTTCCCCGGCCTGTTCTACCTCTTCACGGGTCAGGGGGACGGCAAGTTCCTTCCGAAGCCGGACGTCATCAAAGCCGGCGAGCAGCCGCTCAAGGTCGAAGGCCATCATGGCGACCCGTTCGTCATCGATTGGGATGGCGACGGCGATCTCGACATTCTGAGCGGATCGAGCGAGGGCGGCGTGCAATGGGCCGAGAATCGCGCCGGGCCGGGGAAAGTTCCCGCCTTGGAGCCGTTCCGACGCCTGATCGCGCCGGGCCCTAAGACCGAGTACGGGGTAATCGTTCGCGACTCCGACCTCAAGGGGCCGCAGACCGACACCCGGATCTGGGTCGACGACGTCAACTCCGACGGCAAACTCGACATCCTCGTTGGCGACCTGACGACGCTTCTTTCCCCAGCCGACAACGTCACCGAAGACGAGTTCAAGACGAAGTTCGCCGACTGGCATAAATCGCTCAATGAGGTGTCCAAGGCGATGAGTTCCTCGGAGAACGACCCGAAGGCGCGGAACGAGGCGAACCAGCGCTACCAAAAGCTCTATCAACAGCGTAGCGAATTCATGAAGGAGGACCGGACCGGCTTCATCTGGCTCTACCTGCGCAAGTGAGCTCGTGTCCGGCAAACGATCGGCAATGAGCCCTGGCAACACTCGACGTCATGTCCGAATATCGGCAGACGCAGAGGTGTTGCCAGGGCCGAAATGAGCTGGGAAAGTTCGGGAGAAGTGCCTGCGATCCTCATCCAGCACATGTGCGGAACGGAACCGCTACTTGCTAGAAACGTACGGAGACGGCCGTTGGTCCTATCTCGCGTCCTTCCGCTCGAACGCATCACACCGGAAATCGACCTCGCCATCCTGGTCGAGCCGAATCAGGGCACACAGCGGTTCCTCCGCCGGGTCGTCGTCCTTGGCACAGCCGAGGCATAATCCCGGCTTGGCGATCAGATCTGGTCTGATTTCTTCGCCGTCGTCATCGAAGAAGTGAATCCGATCGTCGTCCATCAACATCCCACTCCTCCTCGGACATCGGGCTGGGCACTATCACCACCCGAATTCCAACAACCCATCTGTAAACATCATCAGGCAAGACTCTCTCCACGCTGTCAAGGACGGCATCAGTGCGAGTCACAGATTCACTTGTTAACATCTCGACTCAAAAAAGACCGATCATCCAGGACTTCGGGGTTGCCCTAGCCTTTCTTGACGATCCGATAATGCACCGCCGCTTCGGAGGCCTCGAAGCCGGCCACCTGGTAATCCTTCTCCACCCCCAATCCGCCCAGGAGTCGCTCGCCTTCTCCCACGAAAACCGGTGACATGACCAGGTGCAGTTCGTCGAGGAGCCGGGCTTCCCAGAAGGCCCGGACCGTGGAGACGCCGCCGTTGATTTTGACATCCTTTCCACCGGCCGCGGCCTGGGCTTGCGTCAGGACCTGTTCCGGCGAGCCGTTGACGAAGCGGAAGGAGGTGCCGTTCTCGAACTCCAGGGTGGGCCGAGGGTGATGTGTCAGCACGAAGACCGGGTGCTTGAACGGGGGGGTGCCTTCCCACCAGCCCTTCCAGTCCTCGCTAGCCCAGGGGCCTCGAAGGGGGCTGAACATGTTGCGGCCCATGATGGAGGCACCGATGCCGTCGAAGGCCCTGGCCGCGTAACCATCGTCCAGCCCGGTGCTGCCCTCCCCGCCGCCGATCATGGACTTGAAGGTCTGGGTGGGGAAGAACCAGTTCATGATCGGGAAGGCATACTTGCCGAACGGTTCCGACAGGCTTTGCTGAAGGCCGGCTCCGAAGCCATCCAGGGAACAGGCAAAGGCGCGAACGACGACCTTAGACATCCAATGTCCTCCGATGAGACGCAAAGCGGCCATGGTTAACGAATCGGGTCACAGGGGACAGGAGGAGCCAGAGTTGCCAAAGGGCCCATCGGTGGTCCCGTCTGGCGATAACGGCACGCCCCTGCGTGACACGGTTCATGAACTTGTCGATCGCAAACCGGCCTGATCGACAATCCGCCCACGACTCTCCCGATTTTTTTTCAGCCTCGATCGCGGTCGAGGGCCGTGGACTCGATCGTCCGACGGAGCCCTTCCTCGAAGTCGACGGCCGGACGATAGCCGAGGGTGGCGCGGATCCGTTCGAGGCTGGCCTGGGAGTGTCGCACGTCGCCTTCGCGGGGTGGTTTGAATTCGGGGGTGATGCGGGTCCCGAGGATGTCGTTGATCGCCGAGACGAGGTCGAGGAGGGAGATGCGTCGGCCGGTGCCGACGTTGAAGACGTCGCCGGCGAGGGGATCCTTCGCGTGCATCGCGGCGAGGTTGGCGGCGACGACGTTGTCGACATAAGTGAAGTCGCGCGTCTGCCCGCCGTCGCCGAAGAGGATCGGGGACCGTCCTTCGGACATCGCCCGGGTGAAGAGGGAGATGACCCCGCTATAGGGGCTCGAGGGGTCCTGGCGCGGGCCGAAGATGTTGAAGTAGCGCAGGCTGACGCCGTCGAGGCCCATCGTCTTGGCGTAGACCGACACGTAGGACTCGCCGGCGAGCTTGCCGGCCGCGTAGGGGCTGAGGGGTTGCGGGAGGATCTCTTCGTGTTTGGGGAGGGCTTCGGTCTCGCCGTAGGCGCTGCTCGACGCGGCGAACATGAAGCGACGGACGCCCGCCTGCCTCGAGGCCTCGAGCATGTTGAGCGTGGCGGTGGGGCCGCTCGCGTGCGAGTCGAGGGGCTCGCGGACCGAACGCGGGACGCTCGGGATCGCCGCCTCGTGGAAGACGTACTCGGCCCCCTCGACCGCCGCCTGGCAGGTGGCGAACTCCGAGACATCCCCCTCCATCCAGTCGTATCGCCCCTCGAGGTGCGCGAGGTTCTCGCGACGGCCCGTCGAGAGGTTGTCGACGACTCGGACGGGGTAACCTTCGGCCAGCAGCGCCTCGACCAGGTGCGACCCAATGAACCCGGCGCCCCCCGTCACCACGACCCGTCCGGCAGTCTTCATGTCAGGAGCGCCCCGATCTCGATTCCCGTGTCGCGTCCGACCCAGGTGTCGGCTCGTGACGTGTTCATCACAACGATGTGATTAGAGACACCCAAAACGCCGCGACGTCACCCGCCGCGAGTTTTAGGAGGTGAATTCGCACAACGACCGGACGTAGTCGCGGCTCCCGTCGTTAGCCCAACCGTCGAGTTGGGCCGTGTCCTTGAGTTGCTGGCCTCGTCGACGATGCACGGCGAGGAACGAGCAGGGGAGGCCGGAGAGGGACGTCAGGTCGCCCCAGAGTTTCTCGAACTGGGCGACCGGGAAGACGTCTTCTTGCCCGTGCCCCCAGCGCCGCTTGACGTCCTTAATCGTCACGTAAGTCGGGACCCGCGAGGCCATCGCCCGTACGGCGTCGGCAACCTTGGACGGGTCGCCTTGCAAGTCGGCCCGGGTCAGGCCGAAGGCGGTCAAGAGGCCGTCGATGTCGACCCAGTTCGTGTTCGAGTTGTAATAGCGGAGCTTGAACTCGGTGTCCTCGCGCGGCGACGCCAGCCCCTCGAGCAGCCTGGGCCGGCCGCCGACCCTGGCCAGGCCGCCGCCTCGATCTTCGATCCGCCGGGCGATCACCTCGAAGCTCAAGGTGGCCCGGCTCTCGATCACCAGGCCGAGGGTCCCGGGGTCGATGTCCGCGCCGAGCGTGTCGATGTTGTGGACCATGAGCCAGCGGAGGCGGGGGTACTCCGCGAGCATCCGGGCGAGCACCCCGTTCCGCAGGAGGTTGGGGACTTCGTAGAAGTGCCCCGGCGGGTTGAAGCGCTGGATCGGGACGTTGTCGGTGTAATCCGCCCCTTCGCCTTGCGAGCGTGCCCAATCGAGGATCGCCCGACGGCCGGCCTCGCGGACCTTCTGCTTGTTCTCATCGAGAGTCTCGTGGGCCCCTTCTTCCCAAAGGAAGGTCAGGTCGCGGGCCATCGGGATCAAGCGCTGGCCGATCGACTGCCCGCGTGAGAGGTAGACCGGGCCCTGGTGCCCGTAGTTCCGCTCTTGCTCGAGGTGCCGCTCGATCGCGGAGTGGGTCAGGTAGCTCGTCGTGACCACGTGCGGGATGGTCGTCGAGTAGAGGCGCTGGACCCGAGTGGTCTTGGCCAGGTGGAGCTCGAGGAAGCTCCGGTGGCGTCCCGCGAGCATGACGAACGGGTTGACCGCCTTGACCACGCCGGCGCCGGAGGTCCATCGGCTCCCGACCCCCGCCGCGAGCGAGACGACGGCCACCTCGCCGGCCCGGATCGCCTCGGCCCCGAGGTCGATGGCCCGTTGGGGCAGGAGACTGTGCTCGGCGAAGATCAGGTCGGAGTCCTCGACGTCGCGGATATCGCTATCGACGGGGAGGCGATTCCGCGCCAGGCCGATCCGCCCGCGCTGGATGTCGTCGCGGAGCTGGTTGTGCTGGACGGCGTCGAACCCGTTTTCCTTGCGGATCCTGGCCGCCGCCTCGTCCCAGGAGCTCGAAGCCGAGTCGGCGGCCGAGCGTGTGACCGGGAAGAGGTTATTGATCATGGTCCGAAAGACCCGGAGCAGCTCCCCGGTGTCTCGGCTCTGATTGGCGAAGTGGTCGACGTCCGACATCCGCAACGGGTCGAGTCCGGCCGTTCCCTCGGCGATCATCCGGGGGACCTGGAGGGTGTAGTACCGGGCGGGCATCATCGCCTCGGCCCCCTCGTGGAGCTCGGCGAAGGTCCCGTGCGGGTTGACGCGGAAGTCGTAGACGACCGACTCCATGGCGAAGGGCAGGGCGTCGTCGAGGCTCTCCTTGACCTTCCTCATGATCCGGGCGATCTCGCCTCGGAACTCGGCCTGGCGGTGGGGCGCGACGAAGAACGCCATGCCGCCCCCCGACATCCCGCCGAGCATCAGGAAGCCCCAGAAGTCTTCGCCCAGGACCTCGCGAGCCTCGCGGATGATCGACTCGGTGAACCGGTTGCTCACCCAGGGGATGATCTTCTTGAGCGGGCCGTCCCAGTTCTCGGTGGTCAGCCGGCCGAGGGCCCGGACGTCGGCCGCCTTGACCGCTTTCACGATCTCCTCGAAGATCCGGAGGGCCTCGTGCCGGGCCTCCCACTCCGCCTTGCTGCGGAGCAGGTATTTCTCCGTGACCATGTTGAGGATCGGCCCGACGTTCTGGGCCATCCCGCCGTGGACGAGGACGAGGCTCCGCGCCAGCTCTTCCTGAAAGGCCCCGGGAGCCCCAGGCCCGGAGCGGCCGTCGAGCAGCTCGTGCTTGGGGAGGAGCCGGCCTCGGCTGATGCCCGACTCGGGGTCCGTCTCGCCCGCGGGGACCCCGTGGATCACTTTGACGCCGGGGAAGACGCCGCCGGAGTCCTGCCAACCGCCGCCCGAGCCCCCGAGCCATTCGCCGAGGATCGCGCGGGCGACGACGACCTTCGCCTCCTCCGGCTCGAGTTCTCCCGTGAGGCTCCTCGCCTGGCTGGTCGCACGCATCAGCAGGCTGATCAGCGACGCAAGCAGGTTCGTCGAGACCGCGAGCCGAGACCCCTTGGGGATGTCGTTGACCTTGCTCACGACCTCCAACCCGTAACCGGGCCGGACGATCCGGCCAAGGAGGTCGTCCAGGCGGGTCGCCGTCCCCTCGAACGAAGGGGGGATCAGCCCCGAGGCGATGATCCCCGCCTTGACGAGGCCGAGGTAGTCGTTGCCGAAGTTGAAGAGCTCCTCGAGCGTGGTGACGTCCTTGCACGCCGAGAGGTCGATGCTGGTGAGCCGAAGCAGGGGCTCGGGGATCACCCGGACCCTGGTCTCGATCGGCGGCCGGGGCTGGTCATCTCGCCCGTGGACGCCGAGGTCGACCGAAATGTTGAGGACTCTCGCTCCCTCGGGGAAGTCCATCCCGAGGAAGAAGATGTCCGACCAGGCGCTGTGGGAGAGGTCGAGGCGGACCGGGGTCCGCTCGACCAGGATCGGGAACAGGCCCTGGTCGGATTCGCGTTCGAGGAGTTGGGGGTGGATCCGGATCGGGTGCTCGTCGGCCTGCCCGACGCGGAACATCCAACGATTCCCCTGGCAGTTCCGGACGGAGCGCCGGACCTGGTCGGCCAGGCTCTGGAAGGCGATCTGCTCGTAAGCCTGCGAGAGGGCGCTGGCGACCGTCCCGTTGAGACCTTCCCGGCGGATCGCATTTCGGAACAGGCCGATTGCCTGTTCGAACCGGCGTTCCAGGAGGTCCTTGAAGCCGTCGAACGGGATCGTCCCGGTCGCCCGGATCGCCGGCTCGTCTTCGAGCCGGAACCGGTAGATCGCGTGGAGGAACAACGACGCCCGGACCCGTTCGTAGAGGTTGTCGGCCGACCGCCGGAAATTTTCGAGGTCATCGCAGGCGCGCAAGACCTCCTCCGGGCCGGCGCCTGCGATCAGCTCGTAGACGGAGCGATCGCGCGACGAGGGATCCTGGCTCGTGATGGTTTCGATCAAGAGCGTTCCGCGAGGGCTCATGAGCCGCCTTGCTAAAGGTCAGGGTGCCGGGCTCGCCGGACCGTTATGCTGCTCGATCCTGACGATCGACTCGAGGAGCTCGGCGAGCATCCGCTCGCGGTCGACCCCCGCCAAGGCGAGCGCGATCTGGGTCTCGACGAAGCCATATTTGACGCCGAGGTTGTGCCGGGTCCCCTTGGTCTCGAGGGCGAGGTACTCCTCGCGCCTCGCCAGGGCGTTGAGCGCGGTCGTGAGCTGGATCTGCCCTTGCTCCCGGACATCCCGGGCGACCAGGTCCTCCAGCAGCTCGAAGACCGTCGGCGTGAGGACGTGGACCCCGAAGAAGCAGAGGTAGTGCCCCGTCCGCAGGCCGGGGACCTGGAGCCGGAGCTCGGCCAGCGTCGGGTTCGGCTTCTCGATGATCTCATCGACCACATAGACATCGGGCCGATCCTGGCGGCGCTTCCCGGAGACCGTCCCATACTGTCGGATCAGGTGTTCCCGCGTCGCTTGCACGGCTGAGACCGCGCACCCCTCGGCGGCGGCGAGGTCGAGCAACTGCCGGGCACATCGCCGCGACTCACTCGAAATATAGAGGTGGTCGCCGAGGAGCAGCAAGAACGGCGCGTTCCCGACGAGTTCGCGGGCGCACCAGACGGCGTGCCCATACCCCTGGGGGTCGGGCTGCACGGCGAACCTCAGCCGCTCCTCGAGGTCGACCAGGCGTCGGGCCTGGAGCTCCGCCCATTCCACCCCTCGGAACGACGACCGGAGGTTCTCGGCATACCGGCGGAAATGCCCCCGATAGACGGCCTCATCGCCCGGTGCGCTGACGACATAAACCTCTTCGATCCCGCTCTCGATCGCCTCTTCGGCGATGATCTGGAGGACCGGCTTGGTCAGACCGTCGCGGTCGACCAGGGGGAGCATCGCCTTCTGCACCGTGTCCGACGCCGGATACTGCCTCGCACCTCGTCCCGCCGCCGTGATGACCGCCTTGGAGATTTGCACGTCCGCCCCTTGCCCTGGCCCGCAGCGCATCCCGATCGGATCACTCGCGCCGCCCTCGCCGCACCGCCGACGCGACGCGTCGGCACGACGGGTCGTCACTCGACCTAGGCAAGCCTATCAAGCCCCTCCGAACCTGACAACGGGGTCGATTCTTACCGGGTGCTTGACATCGCGCGTTCCGTCCTGTATCTTACATTCCGTCGCCGCTAGCGAGGGGATGTAGCTCAATTGGTTAGAGCACCGGCCTGTCACGCCGGAGGTTGTGGGTTCGAGCCCCATCATCCTCGCTGAATCGCGAACCCCTGGGAAACCAGGGGTTCTGTGTTTCGAAAGCCACCTCAAAATTGCCCCCGGAAATCACGTCCCCCGGATTCAATCCCCCGGTTATCCCCCGGATTGGCGCACTGGACTGGTGCCTAAAAGAGGTTTAAACTCCTCTTACGGTACACTTAGACAGTGCGACGGAGGACGTGACATGGGGCGTCGAGCGTCATTCCATTGGGACAAACGGGAGCAGGCCTACCGGACCGAAACCGGGGGAAAGACCAAATATTTCCGGGGGATCGCTCGGGAGGACCACTCGGGGATAGCCAATGCCTTCGCGACTTACCTAGAAGACCTGGATGCCGCAACTCGCCCAATCGAGTTGACTGCCGAGGATATCGCGACGGCGTTCGTGAAGGCAGGAAGAGGGGTAAAGGCCCGGACGGTCCGCACCCACAAGGAGCGTCTCGTCGCATGGATGGAGTGGGATCCGAAGGATGGTGGCGGGATCATCGCGGGGAGGCCGGTCTCCTCTCTCGAGGCGAAGCATCTCCGCAAGGCGCTCTCCACCTGGGCGGAAGAGGGGTTATCGGATAACTACCGCGCCGGGATCTGCCGGAGCGTGAAGGCGGCCTTCACCTGGGCCACATCGGAGGAAGGGGGGAGGCTCGTCGCCTCGAATCCCTTCGCCGAGGTCAAGGTGCCTTCCGTGGGCCGATCGCCCATCCGGTATGCCGAGCGCAAGGAGGCCGCCGCGTTCCTCCGGTACACCTGGCGTCGAGCCGACGAGTCGGTCGGAGTCTACCGGCGCTTCGGGAGGCTCCTGGCCCTGATGGTCCGCGTTGCCGCCCACACCGGGGCTCGGCCCGGGGGAGCTCTGCTCCGCATGGTGGGACGACTTCGACGCGACCCGCGGGACGATCTCCATCCCACCCGACCGCCACAAGACCGGGAGCAAGACGGCCAAGTCTCGAGTCATCTTCCTGACCCCCACCCTCGTCAGTGCGCTCGAGAGGGAGCGGATGCACCCCAACCGACACCCGATCTCGATCTTCGTCCACAAGCGAGGCAAGGGAGGGATCGCGCGAGGCGGAGAGAAGGAAGTCGGCGAGCCCTACGGGACCTTCACCACGACACCGAACGGGCGGCCAAGCTTCGAGGCCAACTCCACAGTGCTCTCGCGGAAGATCAGGCTCCTACGTAAAGAGGCCATCGCCGAGGGGAAGCGGCTGAAAGAGGCGGGGAAGCCGACGCGGGGGTTGGACATGATCAAGGATGTGGGTGATAACCGCTTCGTCATGTACCAGCTCAGGCACACGACCGCCAGCGATCACCTGATGAACAAGGGCGATGCGTCGACCGTGGCGGAGTTGCTCGGGACGTCGGTCCGCATGCTCGAGACGACGTACGGCCATCTCCTCGACGACCACCTGGCGCGAGCGCATTCCGAACTCACGGGCAAGCGGCGGAGCAGGGGCAAGGCGTAGGCGAATCCTACGCCTGCCTCAGCTTGTTCGCGCGGGTCGGGGGTGCCTGGGGTGTCTTCCGAGGCTGGGGGGAGGTTGCGGGGCGAGTGTAGCGCTGTCGCGGTTCGGGAGGCTTCGTCGAGGCATCCCGAGCGGCCTCCCAGTCCGAGCGACGGAACCGGGCGGCGGCCATGACGGCGCGTTGAGGCTCGAGGACAGGGACCCCAATCCTACGGATCATGGCCCATGCCGCCCGGTCGCTGATCTTGAGCTCGGCCGCCACTTCAGCGACCCCGATCCATTCGTCGGTCGTCGTTGCCACCTTCATGCTCCCTTCGCCTTCCATCGATAGACCGTCATCACCTTCCCCGTCCGCGTCGCCTGCTCCGCGCTCTCGACGAACCCGCCCGCCCGGAACTCGGCGAGCGCTCGATGTATCTCCTCGGCACTGGCCGTCGGCGTCACGAAGTTCCGCAGCGAGCCCGTCGTCTGGGGACGCTCGGCCAGCGCCAGGACGATCCGGCTGTGGTCGAGTCGTCTCACGTCGCCACCCCTATGCCCAGGTCCTGGGCGGTAGCGCTCCTACCCGCGTTCGGCGGCCAGCTCGACGGCGGAGAGTAGTCCGCTGGGATCTCAGCGAGCTGGCTCGACGCTAACCAGCCGACGAGGTCGAGGCTACATGCCGAACAGAAGTCCAACTCTTTGAACCGCGTCCGCAGCGGGCCGGTCTGGACGGCCAGGAGGGTTCGCTCCTCCAAAATCGTGGCTCCGCATCGGTCGCAGTGATAGCGGGTCTCAGTCATCGCACAAGCCCTCCGATCGGGGTCGGTTGCTTCGGCCCCGCGACGGGTGGGAGCCAGAGCGGAGTCATGAACGGGTTGGCTGCGAGAGAGGCCTCGACGGCGGCGCGGGCCGCTTGTCGCTCCGCCTTGCGCTCGGCCTTCTCCCTGGCGATTTTGGCTTCCCAAAATTCATAGGCCTCATGCGCCACTCGATGGACTTCGGCGTTGTGGGCCTCGGCCGCTGGGTGGAGGCTCAGCCAGTAGGGCAGTCTCGTCCCGCGTCGGCACTGGGCCGCCTGGTGGCTGACGACTTCGGCGGAGAGGCCCCAATCCCAGCGCCAGGGGTGGCGATGCTCCGTCCCGCATCGTTGGCAACGGATGACGATCCCAACGAGCGGACGGTTGCGGGAGCCTCGATACCACTCGAGCCAGCCGAGTCGGATGCTCTCACCGGCCGGGACGTCGGCTCGGGTCAAGGGGACGTCGGGGAGGTCCCAACTGTCGGATGCGGGGGTAAGCCGGCCTTCCAACTCATGTCTCCCGTCGATAGGTTCGGTCATAGGTCCTCACCTGTAGAAGGGGCCTCGGACCCCGGCCATGTACTCCTCGACCACTCCCGACTCGACGAGCCGCCGACAGATGCGTTTCACCCGGCCCTTCTTGAGCTTCGTGACCACGGCCAGGTCGCTCGCCTCCAACGGTCGGATCCGGTTGCGGATCGCCTTCAAGACCCGGTCGGTGTCGGCCCCCTCGCGACGGCTCATGGCTTGGCCCTCCGGCGCTTGTCCCAACCCTCCTGGAGGACGCGGACCTGATTGGTGATCTTGTCGTTGTGGTTGACGTGCGAAGGGTCGAGGCCGACGTAATAGCCAGTCGGGGCCGCTGGGGAATTGCAGTGCGCGTTTCGGTGGGAGACGTCGTCCCGGCGGAACGGCGGGTCTCCCCACCCGTGGCTGTGCTCGCGCTTGCAGAATGGGCACCAGGCAACCAGGCCCAGGTGCGGTCGCGTGTTCTTCAAACCCGCGTCGAGGACGACGAGGCGCCCGACGAGGAGGATGTCTTCGGGCTTGAGGCCGCGAACGATCATCGGGGCTCTCCAGGTTCGTGGGACGTGGAAGCGATCTCCTCGAAAGCCAGGCGCTCGGCCTCCCGCCAGTCGTGGCCTTCGTCCTCGAGTTGGTTGGCCCGGCGACCCCAGCGCTCTCGGATCGCGACGGACCAGTCGGCGACGGTGGCACGCCAGGGCGTCGAGGAAGGGCGACCGTCGACGCGTCCCCACCATGCCAGGATCTCAGCCTTCCGCGCCAGGACCTTTCGGGCGAGCGAGTCGGCGCCCTTCGGTCCATCGACGAGGACGCGGGAGCCCTCGATCTGGATCGCCACCCCGGCCGCGTGGGCGGCGTCGAGGAGGGCCATGAGGCTCAATTCGCCACCCTCCCGGGGGGGGACCGTGATTTTTTTATATACCTGGGGGTAAGTGCCTACAAAACCTACAGAACCCCCCTCAGAGGGCTCCGAACGGGGTTCTGTAGGTTTTGTAGGCACGTCGCCATAGGTATTCTCAGAATTCGCAGGGAGCGGAGGACTGGCCAGGAAGGCGTCGAGATACTTCATCAGCCCTCCCCGAAAGCGAGGGGGTTGATGTGGTAGATGACGCTACTCCGGCCCCCGGTCGGCCCGGGAGGAATCTCTTCTCGCTGGATCCACTCGTGCTCCTCGAGGATCGAGACGGCCCTCTCGACCTCGTCGGTCGACGACAGTCCCGACCAACCCTTCTGGACCACCTGCCTCACCGTGAAGGGGTTGGGGAGGCTGTTCGAGATCCGTTCCGCCAGGCGCTGGGCCGGCTCGACGTCGCCGTCGAAGGCGAGCTGATAGATCCGCTTCGCATGCTCCTCGAGATAGTCGCACCACGCCGCGGCTCGGCCGGCGGCATGGATCGAAACGTGTTCGTTGGTTGCCCCGCCCGCGAGGTCGATCAGGTGGAAGATCAGGGCGAGGGACGGCATGAGCGACCGGTACTTCGCCAGGTGGGATTCGGTCTGGGGGGTCTCGCGCCCCGATCGGAGCTTGTTGACCTCGAGGTCGGTCCGCCACTGGTTGAAGAAGTCCTGCGCGTCGGGGTCGAACCGCATGAACGGCGGCGCCTCGTCGTCGTCCGGGTCGGCCGTGGCCCCGATCGCCAGGGCGTCGAGCCCGTCGAGGTATTGGAAGACTTCGAAGGCCAGGTTCTTCGCCGCGGTGTCAGGCCAGTGGTCGACGTTCCTCCACTCCCCAGCTTCGTCGGGAAAGACGCCGAGCTGGAAACGCGAGACGAGGCCGTCGTCATTCGAGCCCGAGACGCCTTCCCTGATGCACCGGGCGATGGGGCCGGGTTGCGTCCCCCCGAAGACGGAGACAACGGCGGAGGGGATATAGACCGTCCCCCTCGCGATCCGGTCATAGGTGAACGACCCGTTGCCGTTCCAGGCCTCGATGTAGAAGGCACGGTCGGACTCGTGCCCTTGCTTCTCCATCGAACGCAGGAAGCCGAGTAGCTCGTCCCGGAAGACGAGGACGCCATTCGGGTTCGCCTTGAGGACCTCGCCGAGCTTCTCGACGGTCGTGTCATTCAGGATGTAACGGCGCTCCTTCGGCTCCTCGGCCGCGGCGGCCGCGAGGGTCTCCTCGGCGAGCCGCTGGAGGTTCTCCGCGGAGAAGTCCTTCGCCGCGGCCTTCTTCAACTTTGCCTTGGCGGCATCGGCCTGGGCCTGCCCCACGATCAGGTTGACCTGATGTTCCTTGATCCGAGCGGCATAGTCCTCCCTCGCCATTGCCTCCAACCGCCGGAGCGGCTTCATGGCCTCGTTGAGCGCGGGGGTCTTGAGGAGACCAGGACGACCGACGATCATCCCCCAGAGGTTCGGGACGACGGTCCAGTCGTCGTGCCGCTTGGGGCGGATCGCCACCTTGCGGCCGATGACGGTTGCCGCCGCGACCATCGAGGCGACCGCGACGAAATCGAGGGAGCAGCCCACCCGGTCCGATATGTCCCCGAGCCATGGGCGGAACGGCTTGGGGAGCAGCTCCAGGCGCATCGGCGGGACGGGCCGGAGATCCGTCCGGATCGGGCGGGGCGCTGAATTAAAGAAGTCCTGCCCCTGGGACCCTACAGAACCTACAAAACCCTCCTCAGGTTGCCCGTCCGCCCCCCACGACTGATGAGAGGGCTCCTCGTCTCCACCCTCGCCATTGGGCGGAGACGAGGAGCTCCCCCGGCCGTTCGAACCGCCCCCTCGGCCATTGCCGCTCGCCGTGTGCTCCCGGGGCGGTGGACCGTCGGCATGGTTTGTTGCAATGAAGGGACGCGACCAACCGACCAGCTTCGCGTCGTGGAAGAGGGTCCCCAGCTTGAGACCGCCGTCGCGGGAGAACGTCTGCCATTTCCGCTCGCAGGCGCCTTCGTCGAACTTCGCCCCCTGCGCCGACCAGTCCTCCCAGAGCGCGAGTCCCTCGGGACCCAGGGACGTCAAGCTCATGCCGATCTGGATCCAGGCGTCATACTCGTCGACGACGTGGCGGAGCGAACCGAGCGCGTCCCGGGCGAGCGTCGCGTCCTGCGAGCCGTCCCATTGACGGTTCGGCCCTCGAGCCTTGGCGCGTGGCTCGGGGCGCAAGGCCTCGGCCGGGATGACTTCCGCCGGTGTCCCGCCGGTCGCGAGGATCGCCGCAACGGCCTCATCCCCCTCGAGCCAACCGAGACCATCCCACACCCGCGAGTAGTGGTCGCGGGTGTGGTGACGACCCGGGAGCCGGAGCCAGTTCCCATAGCCACCGAGCTTGATGGCGAATTGCTTCGGGAAGGTCTCCGGTTGTCCCGATAGGCCCTGCGCTTGCCAGTCCCTCGTCAACCATCGCCCGAAGTTGAAGACCTTCGCCGTCGAGACGGGCCGGGCGAAGACGAGGAGGAGGTGATAGCCTCCCCGGCCATTGGAGTCCAAGAGGAGCGGCGAGAACCCGATCGACCGCGACGCAACGTACCAGGCGTGGGCTGCCTCCCATGTCGCGCCCGGATCCGTGGCGTCGTCGTGCCGGTCGATGTCGACAGCGATCCACCGCGACCAGCACGCGCCAACCTCTCCATCGCCACTCGCCTCGTCGCGAGCGGTCGAATGGAGCCCGATCACGTCTCCGGCGTGCGAGGCACGGAAGTGCCTCACGAGGACTTCTCGAGTCAGGCCGGACTTGTCGGTGTACGCCGACAAGTCCGGGTCCCGGCGATCCTCGGGCCTGATGTAATGGCCGAACGCATCCCTGCGATTGACCATGTGGGCCTCGACCCAGTCGGCCAGCTCGCCGGCACGTTCCATCCAACTTTGGGCGATGCTCTTCGTCCCGGCGCTGCTGACTGTCAATCGAGGATCCTCCGTTCAAAGCGAGGACGTCGCCCCTCGGCCAATGCGTCGCCGAGGGAGACGAGGAATCGATAGCCGACGCGGACCCGGCGGATCCGCCGGGCCGCGACGAGGCGGTAGAGTTGATAGGGAGTGATCCCGGCGAGCTCGGAGGCGACGCGCTGCAGCACGAGGCCCGTGCCGTCGCCGGGGATTGGATCGGGTGGGTTCCGAGCCATCACGAGCCCCCCGGATTGGAGGCCAAGACCGCGTCGAATTCCGGCCAGTCGCGTTGCATCGAGGCCTCCAACGTGATCCACCCGAATCCGGGGATGTGCTGCGCCTCCTCAGGCCTCTCGGCCTCGTGCATGAGTGACCACTCGTCCTCGCTCCAATGCTCGAGGATCGCCTTCATGCTGAAAGAGGTGAACTTGAACCCGACGAGGCGACGAGGCCTCGCGGATAGGGAATGCGCGGGGAGCACGCGGAGTCGAGGGCGACGTTTGCCGCGGCTGATGGCCATGTTCATCGAGCGCCCCTCCTCGTCATGTCCTCGGTGATGAGGTCAGACCAATCCGAGTCGCTCAGCCCGACCGGCTTGATCGAGACCACGACGACGACCGGCCCGGCCTTCATGACCCAGGGGTGGGCCAGTCGGAACCTGACACACTCCCTCAGGTCTCGTCTCCGCCATGCGAGCCGTGAGGCCACGCAGACGGAGAGGACGCGATAGCCGCCGCTGGGGTCGCGATAGAGTTGGCTCCAGAGCGCGGTGAGGTCGCGCCAGGAACCGGGCAACTCGAGGGAGGCCCCGTCGCCCCCCAGCGTTCGGAAGATGCGGTTGGTCACTCGGCACCTCCCTTCGCGAACGTCCTGTCGAAAAGATCCCCGATCTCCCCCTTGAATCCAGGTTTGAACACCCATCGAACCCCAACGAGGATGACGATCGGCCCTGCGGCGATCGGGTGAAGTCCCTCCGCCCAATCGCCGGGGCCACGCTCCCACTTTCCGCGGGCCACGGCCGCGACGGTGACCTGCAGGTGCATGTCGGGCCACATCTCGTAATGGACATGCTTCCCGACGAAGGGGAAACGGGCCTTCCGCCGAGGGACGACCATCGAGGCACCGTCCCCGCCGACTTGGGCGGGGATGAGGTGGCCGAACTTGACTCGTCTGCTATGATCCATGCGGGTCTGACTCCAAATGAGCCTGGGGTTTGAGACCAGAGGGCCGGGGACCGATGCCAGTCGGGACCCGGCCCGACGTTTTGTCAGGGCAACGGACGCCCGAACGGGTGGTAAAAGAAGAAGTCCGAGGAGTCCGGCCACTCGGCCGGATCCCTCTCGACGGCGCCGGCTGGGTTCGTCTCGTCGAGCCCGAGCTTGATGGCCAACTCCTCGGCTGACAGTGCCGAGGGGTCGCGTGAAGGCACCTTGGGGCGGGGCGTCCGCTCCCGTGGTGCAAGGATCCGGATCGGCGCGGTAGACTGAAACATGAGGCTTCTCCTTACGCGGGGGAACCTACTCAGGGCCGGGGGGTGGCAAGACCCTCGGCCCCTTTCCATGCGCGGACGTTGACCGGGTCCGTGCGAGCCGGATCGAACCGAAAACGGTTTGCTCTGAGCGAGAGATTAGGCGGGAACCGGCACCTTGATGCCACGGAACTCTGCCTCGCGATCGATCTCCGCGAAGGCGATCTTTAGCTGATCGAAAGCCTCGTCCGTGAGGCCGATCGATCCTCCCAGGTGGATGGTCGGAATCCGACGCGCTAGGATCAACGTCCGTGAGTCGCGAGGGTTCCGCCCCAACTCCGCCGAGGCTTGCGTCATGGTGCGAATGGGGACCTCCTTCCTTTCATGAGCTGAAGAATGTGTGCGGTCAAGCGAATATTACATTCTGATAACCGAACAGTCAATGCGTCGATTGAGATTCGGCGTGCGATCCGGCGTACGGGATGGACTTGCCGAATAATTCGTGCCAGAATCCGCAAATGAAATTCGCCGACAAACTCACAATGCTCTGCAACCAAAAGGAATGGAGCCAGCGACGGCTCGTCCCTGTCGTTGGTCGAAGCGCGAGCACGCTGAGCGCTTGGTTTAAGGGAACATCCCTGCCCGATATGTCAGACGCACTGAAGTTGGCGCAAGCGTTCGATGTGCCACTGGATTGGCTTGCCGACGACGAGAGGGAATTTCCCCCTCCCACTGACCTCCCAGACAAGGATTTTAGGGAAGACGAGGCTGCGATCGTCGACTTGTTCCACGCCCTACGTCTGACTAGGACCGAGGCATTACGGGCGCTAGCGTTGGAGGGCCAGCAGGGAAGCGAGCTCCTCCCTGAAATCATCCGCGGGCTGAATAAGGGTGGCGATGAAGCGAGGGACTTGGCTTTCGATATCATCGCTCTCGGGTGGCGTGATTTTGGTTACCACCATGCATTAAAAGGTGTGGATTTGACCGGCGAAGACGTCGACCGCTGGCAACGCTCAATGAATCGGGCTGAAGAAGGGAAGAGAGATAGATGGCGCTGGCGTCGACCCCCCATGCATGAGAGGCATCCGACCGAATCGTTGCGGACCAATCCGGTTACAGGCCGATCCGAGCGTATGACCCAGGAGGAGTGGGAGGAGGAGATTCGCGAGGCTCGTGAGGCGGAGGAGAAGCGAGCCAGGGGAGTGACTTCTCTAAGGCCCAGCGAGGAGCCTCAGCCGATCACCGTCCATCATGAGCCCATCCCCGACGAGGATTTGCGGGACGAGATCCATCGTGCACGGCTTCATGAAAAGGCCGAGAACGAACGGATGCAGAGGGAAGAAGGAGATTGGCCTGAATACGCCATGGGCGCCATGATCCATGTCGGCGCTACCCTCATCGTCAGGATCGACAGTAAGCCTTCGAAGATTGGCGAGTGCGATGGCGGCGAGTTTAGAAATCCTCTTGATCCATCTAACAGAATCCACCGCTTGTATGGTGGTGCCGAGATGTTTATCCCATCAGAGGATGATGCGGCAGCAGCCTTGCTTCGCACGAATCCGAAAAGACGTGAACTCGCGGCTCCGACGATTGGCCCGACTATCGTGGTACACTCTCGCGCGGTAATCGATTGGGGACGGCCAGGGTGGGCGTCATCCCGATTGACTGGCCCTGCGATCTACCAAGTCGTTTACAATCCGCCGGCGCAAAGCGATCGCAAACCCAAGAAGAAGTAACCCCGCCGAGGTCACTCAGAAACCCCTATAGGGGTTTCTGAGTTCTTGAGTGACCGGCGAGGGTTGGGCCTTGCTGACGATCAGCTTTAGTCCGCGACCTGGGTCATGACTTGGACGACGTGCTCGATCAGGATCCACTTGGCCGAGTCGTCATCGTTGAGGATGACGAGTTTCGACCCGCCCTTCCTGTAAGCGATCGCATCTCGGTTCGACACGACCACCTTGCTATAGTCAGTCAGGTAGATTTCGAACGGCAGGAACGGGCGCTGGTTGATGGTCCTGTAAAGATCGCTGGCTGTGATCGCGGTCTGCTCTGTCATCGGAACCTCCATCGTGTTGGACTCGGGGCGAGACACATTTCGCCCTACTAACCCGCCGGCACCGAAACGACATTTGGCCTGCAGACCACCCTTAATTGGGGTGGGCAATAACCTTCCCCTGGGTCTCGAGCGAGGGAAGGGCCGTTCCACCGGAGCGCAACTCACATGGCCACTGACCCGAGCAAGCCGAAGGGCTACCTCAATCGGCGCCTTGCCTGGTGTCAAATTGCGCTCGGTCTTGTCTACATCCCGGTTGCGATTGCGATCCTCGGACCAGGGAAGTCGGACGGCGCAGTGGTGGCAATTGGGATCCTCATGACTGTCATCGGGTTTCGTTGGCTCTACAGTTCCAAGCCAACCACTTGAAGCCTGATACGCGAGGCCGACCCATGCGGCTCCCCAGGCTACGGATCACCACCATGCGGCTCATGATCGTAGTGGCGATCGTGGCATTGGCCCTCGGCGTCACCGACCAGATTAGGATGCGAAACAGGGCCGCGGAGTACCGCAAATTGGCGGCTCTTTTCGCGAGCGAGGCCGACCAGTTGCGTGAGTGGGCAAATAAGGACGTGGCGAGGCGGCTCCACGCGCCGGGGGATGCAGTTGATGACCTCAACCTCATGGTTCTCAAAACAACCCGGGGGCTGATCCAAGCTCTTGAACAATCGAAGCGCCGCTATGAGTACGCCGCCGAGCATCCCCGTGAACCGCTCCGCAAAGACTAGACCTCGACGTCGAGCCGTGGCAAACCCGATATCAGCTCTCGCGCAGTATCGAAAATCCTAATAGTGATAGGTGTCGGACGTCCTCCTTGGGCCGACCTTTGGTTGAGGGTCTTGAATCAAGGAATGAGCCCCTATGCGAGTCCCCAAGATGACGGTCAGGCGACTCATGATTGCGACCGCGATCGTAGCCTTGTGCCTCGGGGTCGCCGACGAGTTGAGGATGCGTGCCAGGTCTGCAAGGGACCGTTCGTTTGCGGTCAAGTATGGCGAGCTGTTAGGTCGCTTCCGTGTGCTCCTCGCAGATCGCAAAGCGTCGTTGGCGACTGCACCTATGAACATGCAGGCTAGTCCCGGCGTTGAACTGATACAGGAGAGGATCGCGCAGTACGAGAACTTGAAGCGGGTTCACGAGTACCGCGCCGACCATCCTCGAGAGTCGTATCGCGGTCACTAGGACCTCTCCGGACAGTCGCGGCCGTCACCTGTCGGCGACAGCCGCTCCGGCCGACAAGAGCATAGGCGTCGCCTCAAAGACGACGCCTATGTTCGTCAGGCCCATGTCCCCGCCGGGGTCAGTTCGGGTTCCGGATCCGGGCATCCGTCCTCGAGCCAGGCATGGAAGTCGGAGACCTCGGGCTCGACGACGACCGCGCACCGACCGACGACGTTGTACAGCTCGTTGCGCGTGGGCGAGTGCTCAGCCCACCACTGTCGATCGGACTGGGACGGGATGAACAGCCGAGGGGCCGCGACCGGCTTGACGACGGAGAGGCTGGGGGTGAGCTCCTCGATGGTGGGCTTGGCCACCTCGACCACTCGGGGCTTGAGCGGGGGAGCCGCCGGCCGGTCTCGAAGCGTCCGCCGGAGCTCGTCGGTTGCCGCCTTGCGGGCGACCACGTCGCACTCGGCAAGCGAGGCCTCGGGACACGATCGGGCATACTCGGCCCGCGCCCGGTTCTGACACCCGGTAACCCGCCTCGACTCCTCGGCGGTCAGGCCCGCGCCTTCGACAGTCGGCAGGTCGCGCTGATCGATCGGGGTCGCTCGGACGACCTCGGCCAGCGACAGGGGGATGTCGGGGAGCAGCCCGGCCCCGAAATGAAGCTCGGACCTGGGGGAGATACGTCTCGGCTTGACGGGCGCACGGCGAACGGCGAGCATGGCCATCGGACTGGCTCCTTAGACTCTTGACGGGGTTCACTGGGCTTTCCACCAGGGCCGTCTCCCGTTGGCGCGGGGGGCGGCCCACTCCACTTCGAACAGACCGCTCAGGCGGCCCGGCGACGTCGTCGGTAGCGGCGGGGGATCGAGGCGACCCGGACGGGCTCGTGCCCGACGAGCCGGCCGCACCAGCGCGGCAACTCGATCGATACGGATAGGCGGACGATCGGTAGCAACGCGGCGACGATTGGCACGACGTGGGACACGGCTGGGGTCCTTAGATTAAGTTTAGGCTAGGCAAAGATTGGATTTCGGGCTACGCAGAGGACGGCGGCAGAGGCCCTCATCACCCGGCCTTGCGGTCGCTGATCGCGACCCGCATGGCCGACTGCTTCACCGACCGGATCCGGCCGACGACGGCCTCCAGGACCTCGCCCTTCGAGCGGTGCGTCATCCCGACGAGCCCGATCGCCTGCGCCCCCTCCAGGACCTCGGCCTTGGGAAGGGCCGCCAGCTTGACGCCGAAGGCCACGATCGCCTCGAAGGTCACCAGATCGGTCGCGGCGTTGTCCTGGAGGCTGACGGCCTCAGCCTCGATCGTGGGCTTTGCGGCCAGGTTGGCAGCCATGATCGTCTCGAAGGCGTCCTGGGTAGCATCCTTGACGCTGGCCAGATAGGCGGTGTCGTGGGTCAGGAGGACAGCGGAGAGGGTGGCGGTCGTCATCGGTCGGATCCTTTGGGCTTGGGTTCGTTCCTCGTCTCGACAGGGATATAGTATCCGCAGATTGCGGACATATCAATAGGGTAGAGCGGATTTTTTGCGGATACTTTATGGCTTGACCGTCCGCATGTTATCCCGTACACTCACTGCGGATGTTTCTGGTACAGACCCTCCCCGCAAGGTACGCTGGTAGCGGATACTTTGCGGAACGGAGGGGCCTAAATGGGGCGTAAGAAGGTGAGGACTGAAGACAAGATCGATATCCGCTTGCGAGTGGACGAAGACCTCCACAACCGGATTCAGGCGGCGGCGGATCAGGAGGGGAATTCGGTCGCGGCGTTCATCCGCTCTGCTGTCGTGAAGGAGTTGAAGCGACGAGAGAAGGAAGCGTCCGAGTAATCCATCCCCAGGTCACTCTCGTTCCCAGAGGCGAATGACGCGGCCCCGACCACCCCGGCCGGGGCCGCTCTCCTCTCGACCCGGGTCCTCTGCCGCGATCAGAGTCGGAGGGAACCATGCGTCAGATCCGGTTCCGCATCGGTCTCCGCACGGTCATGATACTGGTCATGTTCTCGGCCCTCTTGAGCTGGGTCGGCGTCCGAGTCGTGCCCTGGGCGTTGCAGATGCGGGAGAGGTCGGCGATATACGGCGCCTTGGCGGACGCCCTCCGAAACCAACCGCAGATAGACCTGCAGATCGCTGATGAGGTCGAGGCCAGGGCCCGAAAGTTCCTGGAGTGGGCCAAGCCCGAGGATACGGCCGCCCAGCAGCAAGGGGCCATCGAGTTGGCATGGGCAGCCCATTATCGGAAGATGGCCGAGTACCACGCGGCGTTGGAGCGATGGTACAGGCGAGCGGCGGCCCGCCCCTGGGAGACCATTCCACCGATGCCGGAGGAGCCGGAGCCGGAGCTTCCCAGTGTCAGCTCGCGTTGATGCGGAGTGATTGAACCCAGCGAGAGCGGCCTCATCCGTTCTCCCTCCGACGAGGAGCCTCCCCGTGGACGACGTGGCGCTCGGCCGACTGATGAATCGGAATGCGGTCCTCTTCGCCGTCTACGCGCTCGCGGACCGTCAGGGGCTCCTGTGCTCAGCCACGAACCGGAAGATCGCCGAGGCCTCGGGCCGCTCGCTGGGGATCGTCGGCTATACCCTTCTGAAGCTGGAGCGGGAGGGGATCATCAGGTCACTCGGCCGGTGCCATGGCCTACGCCGGCGCGTGATCGTGCTGATGGACCATCGCGAGGCGGGGCGGCTGGTCTGGCGACTGTCAGGTACAGCCCCATCCCGATGACTGATCCATCCTTCCTATGAATGAGAGTTTTTACAAACGAACAATTGTATTGATAACGCATTATTCCGACTCTTGCGCCACGCCCCAGCAGGATGTTAAACATAGCAATGAACAGGATGGCCGCCCAAGCCAGCCACCTGTACTTGCCCCTCCCCAGCACGACGACTGCGACTGAGGCTACCACAGAGACGCCCATCTGGGCGTAAGCAAGCCGGTTCACAATGCGGACCGCCCACATTGCTTCGGCGAGCGATCCGGTATCCACGTACTCAGTGCCGATGAGAATTGTGGCGATTGGGCAGGCTACGAGAGCTGTTGACAAGAGCAGCCAGGGTAGCCATCCCCATAGGCCGGCTCTCTCCGTTGCCAAAGGCAATCGCAGACCTTGTAGGACCAGGATGCTCACCACCGAAGTCGCTAATGCCGCGGACACGACGATGGGGAGAAGTGCGAATGCGGATGCCAAGCCTGCGATCGCAGCCATGATGCCACCCAGGCTCGGCGGCGATGTGCGGGCCCGCGATAAGACGACTCTCGAGGACATGACTCTCTCGTTCAAAATTGGCCAGGGGAACGGCATCGGATCCAACACCTCGGCTCGCCGCGTGCGAGCCCTGCAGCCACTCGGATCCTATGTGAGCAATTTCCCGAGGCGTTGTCGATTGAGCGCTCCACGCCCGCGATCCGATAGAGGGCAATGGACAATCCTTATCCCGACCGTCCTGGAGGTCAACGGAATGGCCATCGACAAGCGCCCGCCCCGCCTCGACGCTGGCCATACGATCCCATCGCCTCGAGGTCGTCGTCCGGACGAAGCCTCGACCTACGGCGTGTTGCAGCCGGCAGCGCCGATCGACTTCGACCGCCTGGGCAGAGACCTGTCCGCGCAGGGGAGGTTCATCGACGACCCGGAGCGGATCCTGGCGGAGTTGGACGAGGGGATTGCTCAGTGCTCAACGAGCGCGGACGGTGACCCCTTTGAGCCCACCCGGTACATTAGGGCGGAGTAACGGATCACGCGAGTCCCGACCAAGGCGCGGTTCTCGGCCTCGATCCGCCAAGGGCGAACGGCCAAGTTATCTGAGGGAATTCATGAAGCGGCCTATCTCGATTGCGGGTTTGTGCGTTGTCGGGGCTTTGATAGCCGTTCCTCTCGGTTGCATTGTCACCTGCGGGCTCCTCCTGCTGAACTTCGCGGGACCGAGCCCGGACAGCGTCCTGGCAAATGCCCAGCCAATCTGCGAGCCGATCATCGTCGCCCTGACCGAATTCCACCGAAAGCACGGACGTTACCCCCGAGAACTCGCGGCCCTCGTGAAAGAGGGCTTTCTTTCCGAGTTGCCCGAATTGCCACCCCATTGGGGGACGTCATCGAGATACGGACCAACCTACGACGTAAACGAATCACTCGACTTTTATCGCTTATGCTATGGCTACGTCGTCGAGGGTGGGATAGGGCCAGGTGACGGTTTCACACGATCTTTCGTCTCGGATGAACCGGAAGGATGGTCAAATGACCGCTCAGAGAGCATGGAGGACCTGGTTGCCGGTCGTTTGCTAGCAATCTACCGGGAACGGCATGACGGGAAATCGCTTGGGCTCTTTATGAGTGATGTTATCGGCAATTCTGATTGCTATTACCTATACCGTAGTCGGGTAATCGGCTGGCTTGGCGAGGGAGACAAAATCGACTTGCCGGCCGGATTGTCCGGGGCAGTCGAGAAGGGCTATGTCTATCAGGCTGAAGACGACCCGGGTCGTCGCTATTGCTTTGTCTACAAGGACCAGTGGCTACCGGTTTCCAAGAGTTATCTTTCTTCCGAGGAAAAGTCGAAGTGTCCCCCGGAAGATGGAAGTTACAATTCGACATCCGTCGATAAAAACTATCCGGTCCTCGACAAGTTATTCCTAATTCAACATTCCGACGGCGACCCGATTTGGACAATCATACGTGAGTGTCCCGCATCCCCAAGGGAAAAGCCTTCCGGCCGCCACGCAATCCTGCCAAGCGAGAAATAAGCGAACTCGCACAGGTCTCCACAACCACAAGAAGCCGGACGGCTACCCGGCGCCGTGGACCTTCTCGATATGCCGTGTTCCCGGCTTCGCGACGTTTTATGTCCGCCTGCTACGGGAAGGCCTCGATGGTCCCGTCCAGGTCCGTGCGGAGCAACCGGACGCCCTGGCGTGCCACCTGGGCGAGCGTCAGGGGATTTGGATGCCCGTAGTCGTTCGTGGCCCCGACGCTGCACACTGCGAGGCGCGGGGCCGTCAGGCGGAGCCAGGCCGCATCGGTGCCGTTCCTCGAGCCGTGGTGGGCCAGCTTGAGGACCTGGACGTTGTCGACGAGCTCGGGGCAACGCTGGCGCCACCAGGCCCGTTCGGCGTCCTGGGAGTCTCCCGTCAGGAGCGCCGCGAATCCCCCGAGTTGGACGCGGATCCCGATCGAGTTGTCGTTCTCGTCGTTGGCGTCGAGCGGTGGCTGGGGTAGGACCGTGAGGACCGCCGATCCGAGCTCGATCCGCCGCGGGGCCTCGGTGGGGAAGAGCGCCCGGACCCCGGCATCCCGGACCGTCTCGAGGAGGCGGAGGTAGAGCGTCGTCGTGTGTGGTGAGTCGGTCGCGAGGAAGAACCGGGGCCGGTACCGGGCGATGACAGCCGACATCCCTCCATAGTGGTCGGCGTGGTGATGGGAGACGGCTACGAGGTCGATCGAGTTGACCCCGAGGGCTTGAAGGTTATCGATAACCTTCTTCGAGGGCCCGGCGTCGATCAGGGCGGTCTTGCCCTCGGGCGAGCGGATCAGGATCGCATCCCCCTGACCGACGTCGAGGAAGTCGATCGTCAGCTTGCCCGGCTCGACGGCGGGGTCGCTCGGGGCCTGGCCGAGCGCGAGTGGCGCCAGGAGCAACGCCAGCGCGAGCACATCGAACGCCCGCCTCATAGCTTCACGTCCCCGCCCGGGTCGGTCTTGCGGAGCTCGGCCTGCACCTGGGCCGTCTTGTCTGCGACCTGGCGGGTTGCCGCCTCGTCACGCTCGAGCGTCAAGGTGAGCACGTCCCCGGCCTTCGAGCCCTTGGGGAGCATCGATTTCGGGACGTTGATCTGATCGCCGTCCTCGGTTAGCAGGACGGCGAGGGTGCCCTCGAAGCGATCGATGGAGAGGGAATGTTTCACGGCGGGGGTCCTCCTTGGCGGTTCTTTCCGCAACCTTATCAGTGTGCGCGACCAACAGCCAAGCTATGCGGGCATGACTCCCGATCCTCGCGGCTTGCACGATCACGCGCGGGTCTGGGACCGCCGACTTTCGATGCTCGGCTTCCAAATCAGACCTCCAGGCCGCCGAAGTAGTCGACCACGCGGCGCAACTCGACGAACTCGGAATCAGGAAGGCGAAATACTATCTCGATCTCCTCCTCAAGACCCAGTTTCTGAGCCAGGGCGGGGCCGATACGAATCCTGATGCCGTCTCGTCGTGGCTCGACGAATTCAGGCGGGCCGGCCCCTGAGTAGATGGGCATCCGGCGACGACAGTTTCCATCGAGATCGATCGTGAGTTCCTCATAGCCGTAGCGTTCGTGAGGCCATCGGAAAACGACCCAACCCTCTCCGTGGTCGGTGTCGGCATTGACGCCGACATAACTGGCCACGTACTGCGACATCGACGTTGGCCAGCCATACTGCCTCCTTTGACAGTTCTATCCGGGCTTTTCTCTCGGCCGTTCGACCGACAACGCGTCGGCCCGTGTCACTTAATTCTTCACCAATTCCAAACGGCGTCAATGTCTCCCGCGATCCCCGGTGAAAGGAGATCGAGTTGGCAGGGAAGTCACGGTTCGACCTAACGACCAAACTCCTTCTCGAAAGCATCCAGGTCGAACAGGCCGGAGCGCAGGAACTTCAGGAAGCTCACGCCCTTGAGCCGGCAGGTCTCGTAGATGCTCAGGAACAGCAGGTAATCCTGAATCCCCTGCTCGACGTATGATGCGCCCATCATCTTGCGCCGGGAGGCGAACCGCTTGATGGCATTCTCGGCATTGTTGTTGTTCCACGGGATGCCATCGTGATCGAGGAACGTGAACAGACTGGATTGATACTTCTTGATCCTATTCTGATACTTCCTCGCCGCCTCCGATTGGTAGTCCGCCGAAACCACCAAGCGGATAAACCGGTCGACGTCCTGCTTATGTTTCCTCAGATGGCAACACCTGAGGCCGAACTTGTCGATCGTGTCGACGATCGGCTTTAGGACGGCAACGAACGCCTGGGCCAGTCCCTTCAGTCCCCCGTCGAATGGGCAGTGAAACAGGTCGTCGTTGATATCCCTCGCCAGGTGGATGAGGCACTTCTGCTGGGCACACTTGACAGAGTCATAGGCCGAGTAAAAGTCGGAGACGAGGACGCCCCCAAACCCGTTGAGCATCTCCTCGAGGATCGTACCCTCACGTGTGGGGGTGTAGACATAGACAACCTCTTCCAGGTTCGTGAACGCCCAGACGTATCCACTGTGCTTCTTGAGGGCGACCTTGCTCTCGTCGCCGTGGATCAGGGTTCCGCGTCGGAGCTTCTCTTTCAGCCGCTCGTACGTAGCCGCATGCCGACCGGCTTCCCAGGGAATAGTCTTCCTCAAGACATGGTAGCCAGCGGAGAATCCGAAGATCTCGTTAAGACTCAGTTCCACGTCCTCGTGTGTCTGACGCAGCGCCACGTGGTGGTAGAGTACCCAACTGGCGAGGTCGTTGCCGATTCGGATTCCAACGGATCGGTACTCATCGGCCAGGAACGTGTTCTTGCAGGTTCCGCACCTGTACCGTAGCGAGCTGTATTGGGTGACCCATCTCCTGACACCTGACGAGCTAAACCTCAGGTCAAACACCGTCCTGTGGCCCACCGGCCTCTGGTAAATGTGGATCTGGGTGCCACTGCACTCCGGACAGCGATCCGGCTTGCTGCACTCGATGTGCTCGTTGACCCTAAGAGTCCTCTTGCGGAGACGCTGCTTCCGCCGCAGACTCTTGCGGACGGCCGGGCTGGTGCGGACATAGATCTTTTCACGCTGGTAGTCGGAGTATGCGCGCCTGTTGATTTGATCGAGTTCGGGGCAGAAAAACTCGGTCTTCTGGAACCGGAAAGGCCCCTCCTGTCGGATGTCCTCGGCGGATGCGACGGGTGGGCCTGCCTCGCTGGTCGCCATTCCGTCGTTGCACGCCGACAGCAGAAACTCCGTGACCTTGCGCAGCGCCGAACAGTCCTCACGGTTATACAGCAGGAGTTGCTGCTTCAGCGCCTCGTCGTGGCTCGACTCCCAGGCCAGCCGCCATGCCAGGCTCTGGATTCCCGAAGCTTTCTCGGAGGACCATCCGGCGCCCACGAGCTTGCCGATGTCCTTCAGGCTGTTCGAGTGGGTCGGGAAATAGAAGTGCGAGTAGATCACCCCAAGGACGTTGCAGGACTTGGATCGAATGCGATCGATCGCCGCAGCCTCGTCCGCGTTCGCCGATTGCCTCATCCGGTCGAGGAAGCCCTGCTCGTACCGGCCGTAATGATAGACAGTGTAGTCCCGAAATCCCTCGATGACTTCAGCGCAGGCTTGCCAGATAGCCTTCTGCTGGGTCGAGTCATCGGCCCAGAAGGAGTAGCTCGTGGAACGGCCCTCCTCGACCGCGAGCAGGCCGATCAGGTAGTAGGATTTCTGGTCGGGCACCCCTTCGACGTCGAGGTAGAGGGCGACGCGCGGGATCGGCATCAGCGGCCGGTCGAGAACGAAGACCTTCCGCTCGCGGAGGGCCAGGGCCTGGAGAGCGGGTTCGTGCTTGCGGGCCGCTCCCGCTCTCCGCTTGCCCCGACGGCCGGGCCGATAGGTGTGCGAGAGCTGAGCGACTGTGGCGATCCCTCGGCCGCGCAGCTTTTCGACCTCCTTCCCCGAGAGTCCCCGGAGCAGGCTCAGGTCGTCCGTCGCCTCCGCGATCCCCCGGCAGGCACCCCGAAACTCGCACTCGTTGCAGTGCCCGTTCAGGGCCAGCGTGGGTGGACTATCCCGCCGGAGGTCGGCCTCGATCTGTTCGATCAACCCGCGCACTTGTCCAACCAGCGGCTCGATCCTGACTCTCAGGGCCCCGTACTCCTCACCGTGGACGATCCTGGCTTGGGTGGGCAACGTCCCAAGCACCGAGTTCAGGGCGTGGGCCTGGAAGGTGAGCAGGAGCTTGTCCCGCTTCGTGATCTTGTCGTTCCGGACGAACATCACGGGGACGTAGGAGGGGGTACCCTTTCCGGCTCCATCTTCGACTCTCTCCATCAGCTGGATCAGCGATCGGACGTTGCCTGCCGCGGCGGTGGCGTCGAGAATGATGCGAGGGCCGAATCTGATCGCTGCCTCTAGCGAGGGTGGACTGCGCACGATCTCTCGCTCGGTGTACCGGGCGAGGTAGACTTCGAGGGCCCGTTGGATGTAAGCCCGATCCAAGTCGATTCGGACCCGCTCAATGTCGTGTACTTCTCCGGGCGCACCGGCGGCCTTGAGGAACGCCTTCCGCCGGCAATGCAAGTGGTTGATCAGCGTCTCGTTGGTGATTATTCCCATTTGGCCGTCCGCTCCAGCAACTCCACGGGCTGCGACAAACTCGCCGTCACCCCCAGTCGACCAACTGAGGATCCCTCGAATGGTTCGGGTCGTCAGACTCGTCAAGGCAATCGACGTGGCAAGAACGCCATGAGGCTTGGATCGTAGCCGAATCGACTGAGCGAATCACGCCGACGTCCTCCGGTACTGACCGCACCCGGGTAGCAAAGGCAGGCGGCCGGCGAAGCTCGCGGGCCGCCCCTCCGGCTCACTGTCCCGGCCGCGACTTAGGCGTCGTCAGCTCCGATGGCAGCGCCGGGTCCCACCAACCCCGTGGCGTGTGGGCCAACCGACCGAGCCGGTCGAGCTCTCCGGCGTCGGCCCAGCACACGCACCGGCCCCGGTAGCCGGGCAACCGCCGGTACCGGACCCAACCCCGCTGGAGCCACGCGTGGAGCGTGTTCTTCCCGATCCCCAGCTTGCCGGCCAGGTCGATCACGAACCATTCGTCCCGACCCAACGCGGCCCGGTCCGACTTCCGGGCCGGCCGGTCGCCCGGTGTGTGACTCCGCACGAGACGGCTAACGATGTCCTTGTGGAACCGCACCGCCCCTTTCGGCGGGCGGAACCCCTCCGCGTTCAGCCGGTCGGCGATCGCGGCGGACGTCTGCCCCGTGGCACGAAGTTCCCCGATGCGGGCCATCAGCCGGTCGAAATCGGCGGTCTGCTCGTACCGCCCGACCGGGCGGATCAGCTCATGGCGGGTGTGCTGACCACCCGCCCAGGTGATGGTTACCCGGAGCCGATCACTGACCCCCTCGATCTCCACTTCGACCCGCTCGACCAGGAACCGGATGACCTGCTGACGGTCCACCGGTGTGGTCGTCGGGGCGTCCCACAGCGCCGGTAGGTCACGAGCCAACTCGCGGATCTGGTCCACCTCGTGACGGGTGAGCGTGATTGGCTGCGTCTGAAGGAAGCGGGCGTACTCTTCTTCCAGCCGCCGGACCTCCTGCAACGCCTCCTCCCACCGCCGCTCCAGCGTCCGCTGGACAAGCCGATTCTCCGGTTCGGCCGCCTGATACTGCCGCTCGATCCGGGCCGCTTGAGTGCGGCCCCGCTCCAGCCGCTGTCGCCAGTTCTCGTTCAACGCCGACCGCTCCCGCATCACGTCGTCGGCCGCGGCCAGGCTCAGCTCCAGAGCGCCGGGATGCAAGGCGGCCAGCACACGGTCGGCGACGAGTTGGTCAAGGACCCGGCCAGCCAACGAATGGCAGCACCCTCCGCGCGCATCTGGCACCCCGGTCCTGCACGTGTAGCGGAGGATCTGGGCCCGGCCGACGTAGTGGACCGCCATCCGCTTCCCACACCGGCCGCAGATGACGAGCCCGGCCAGCGGCGACGGCCCCACCGCCCCAGAGCTCGACTCGCTCCGAGCTCGGCTCCAGGCCCCTGAATGGTCCGCGCGGCTCGCCGCGACCGGGGCTTGAGCACATCCAAAACACCATCGAGGCCGCCTCGTCTTCACCCTCGTGGCGGCTTCGGCCTGTCTCGCCTGCTCACGGGCCCGGATGGACGAGGGGATTGGCTATCGCGCTTGGCTGGTGGGCCAGGAGTCGTTGCGATCCGGTACGTGGTCACCAGCAAGATGGCCGGCCTCGTCTTGCCGAACTGGGACCGGACCTCGCGAGTGATCTCCTCCGTGGCCGCGATCACCTCAACACGCTCGACGAGGGACTTGAGGGTGAGCTTGACGTACGTGTCCGACATCTCGTCCGCTATCGCGTGCCAGATATCGCTTAAGGGAAGAGGGCCGTTGGCCGCGAGGTAGGCGAGCACGATGGTTCGCATCTCGGCTTCCTGACCGCGGTGTAGGCGAGCTGTCATAGCGGTCTATTCACCAAACTCATTCGTTGGTGGCATCGTTAGATCCTGAGCCGACCCGGCGCGCGATCTTACCCTCTCATCCCATCGCGCGCAAAGAAAGGCCGGGCACCCATCGGCACCCGGCCTTCCTGTCGTGAACCTCGGCTCAGACCCTCCCTTGTTGCATCTTGGCAAGGGAGAACAGGCTAGGTTCAGGTAGTGGTTTTTTCTGCCGAGAACTCAGGTAGGAGGATGTCCCTCTCCTTCCCCTCGGGATCTCGGACGATCAGTCTGCTTCCGGCCGTTGCGGCCTCCCCCACGAGATCGTACAGGGAGAGAGCGCGGCGGATCACCTCGGAGAGACTCTGGTCGGTGTCCTGACTCAGCTTCTCGAGCTTCCCCCGAGCTTTCGAGGGCAGTTCCAGGGTCATCCGGGCCGGACGCTTCGTCTCTTTGGGCATTGGTTCGTCCGATCAGGATCACAAACACGGCGAACGCGACGGCAATGAGTTCGAAGGTAACTACGGGCCAAGGCTCTTTGAGCTCGTGGCACGCGAGTCCCAACAATCCCAGCGTCGCAAGAGAGACTACGAATTCCGGACGATGAGGCCTCAGGAAGTCAAGAATGCCGCTAATCAAAGATATGTTGGCATCCTTCAGACTAACGACCTCAACTGCCTCGAAACCTCGCTCATCCAAACAAAGAGGCGCTCCTTCGGGTTCCACGCTCACAACCCCCCTCTGGATCGGGGGAGCGATGGCTGGAACGCAGGATCCGGATCGCGAGCACAGGCTCGAACCCCCGAAACAGCGTTCTTGCCACCCGACGCTCGCACAGGGGCTAAAGTCCTCCCAGTACGCCGTCGGACAGTAAGAGACGTTCAAATGCTTCGCTGTGTTGATAGCGATGCCCAATGCTCGCCTAAAACTCAACAGCAGCGACGAACAGCGCAGTCGTCTTATGCGAACGATTTTGAAATAAAAATATATAACTAACTGGAATACCCGGGAAGCCCGGACTTTAGCGGCCCTCACGGCGGCAAAAATGAGCCCGCTACATTGCAAAGGCTCACCCATTACTCAGATATTATGCAAAAAATACAGCCAAGTCAAGGAGCGGCCCTAATCTGTTATCGCACGTATTTCATGTAGATTGCCTGACAGTTCCTCACTCTGAATTTCCCAACGAGTCGGCTGCTCATCGAGCGGACTGTCAGGACGTGGCGTCGCTGATGTCGATGTTGGCCAAGAGCCGGTCGACTGGGTCCAGCCTCTCCGCACACTCCTCGGCCCATGCCTGCCAGCGGCCGAGCCCGCTCTCCGGCGAGACGTCCTTGCCGATCTGCTCCGCCCGCTCGCGGACCGCGACGATGAAGGCCCGGAGCTGCTGGGCCTGGGTCCACGCGACTTGCATGTCGGTCAGCTTCCGCACCCGCTCTTCTTCCTGGCGTTTGAGACGCTCCACCTTTTCGGCTTGACGTTGCCTCTCCGCACGGATCTCAGCCTCACGTGCCCAACGGACTCGTCTCTCTCGCAGTTCCGCCACCTTGCAGATGATCCCGTCCACGAAAGAAGTCAGGGCCTCCTCAATGCGATGGTCCTCCGAATCCTGCCATGCCTTCTGTGTATCATCGTCCAGGAACAAACGTAGGTCGCCGGTGGGCAGGTATTCGACCTCTAAACCCAATAGGTCTTCGCGCAGTTGCCCATCCGGTCCTTTGACCAATCGGCGTGCTCGGCGGCGCGTTGTGGTGCGCTCCATGATGCGAAACGCGACGGACTCGCCGTCGATTTCCGCGTAGGTCTTCCGAGGAGGATCAGCGTCTATCCTGATCAGGAACGAGCGTCGCTCCAGAGCCTTGATCAGTGCATCCATGATCCGCATTGCCCTGTCGACGCTCCCAGACGTCACAGCGACGTCCAGACAATCCGGATATCCACAGACTTTTCCCCACCGGCTGAATTCGGACGACTTCAGGCAGTCGTACGTCCAGGCAACTAGGGGATGCGGGGAGCGTAGGCGCTTGGCCACGACGATGGGAGGAGACTCTCCGTCGCCTCGACGCGGAGCGGTCATGTTGGTCGGTCCCGGATGGATTGCGGGTTGATCAGCGACGGGAAGATATCCGGCCCGAGTAGCGAGATGGAAGAGTCGAGCGGATCGGCTGCTCTTAACGAGTCCGTCGTTTAGGAAGTGTGGATAAGATAGCAAGCCCGTTTTCGGGCTCTAGCAGAGGTTCTGCCGGTTTTGCCGGTAGGTACCCCCAGGTATCTCAAAAATTCACGGTCACCCTCTGAAGGGGTCTAACTCGCCACGCAGGCCCCTCGAATCGTCTCGAGCGAATCTCGAACGATCTGCCCGGCATGCTGGGCCGTGAACCCCATCCGGGCCCCGATCTCCTTGTGCATCAGGCCATCGAGGTAGTAAAGCCGCAAGACCTCGCGACCTCGGCCTTCGGTTAGACCGAGCAACGTCTCCGCGTCGAGCCCATCCTCGACGGCTCGACGAGCCCCATCGTCCTCGGCCTCGATGAGCTGGCCGAGGGTCCGTTGGTCGTCCGGTCCCAAGGGGATGTCGAGCGACTGCCGGACGATCTCCTTGGCATAGGTAACCGCGCCCGGGCTCCTCGTGAGGCGGACGGGATAGGCGACCTCGTTGACCTCGTCTTGCATCGCCTTCCGGATCCACCACACGGCGTACGCGGCGAAGGATACCTTCCCGGCCTTCTCGCTCTCCCATCGGTCGATCGCCGTCAGCATGCCGCACATCCCGGCCTGGACCAGGTCGTCGAACTCGACGTTGCAGTCCCGGAACCGCCAGGCGATGTGTTTCAACAACCGGACGTTGGCCATCGCGAACCGGTCTCGGAGTTGGTGGTAGCGCGGCCGGGACCCAGGATCGACGGTCATCGAGGGGCGGAGCTCCGCCAACTCCTCGAGGGCCGCGCGTTCCTCGGCCTTCCCGAGTTGGCGGGGGAGTTGGCCGAACATGTCAGGGCTCGAGAGCGTTCGCATGGTTCTCCCCTCATCTCCGGGAAGCCGGTCTTACCTGCTGACGACAACTCGTCCTCGGCCTCGATCCTTTCAACCGGGCACGGAGCCTCCCCAGCGCCCTTGCCCTCTGGCGATGGTGCTCCCTCGTCTTCCTCCGAACCTCGAAGCTGAGGGGCCTCGATCGGCCGAGGCGGGGGAACGGGTCGGTGTCGGCGACGAAGACGGTGTCTCCGTCCTCGGATGCCTCATAGGCCCGGTTGACCGTCTTCCACGGTTTACGGTGGGACCCGGTCCCGGTCGCGTCGTCGCCTGCCCTCGAGATGTAGCGTGTGAGCATCGATCCCCTTTCGTGGTGCGCTGACCTCAACAAGCCGCGGCAGTCGCCCGGACCGCTTCGAGGCGACGACGAGCCATTGCGATCCCATGGCGGACCGTGCGCTCGGGGACGCCCTCGAGCACGGCGATCATCGAGATGGGCCGACGCATGAGCCGGCCGGTTACCGGATCGAGTTGGCCGACGTCGTGGGCTATCCTCCAGTCCTCATTCCGTCTGGCTCGGATCTGGGCCTTGGTGAGCTTCGGGGCCCTCTTGCTGCCTCGAGGTCGCCCCTTGGCCTTGCCCTTGGCTTGCCCCCCGATCAACCGGGGATCGACGACGACCGTCCTCCCGAATAGCACAAGCGGCTCCCCGTCGGCCGGGTCGAGGGCGAGGGGACGGCCAGTCTCGTCGTCGAGGTAGCTATCCGGCGGAGGTGCCGGGCAGACGAGCCGAGCCTCATCGGGGATGCGATAGCCGTGGCCCTTACCCTCGCGAGGGACGCGGTAGTAAAACGGTTGCTCGCTCGGCCACCCCCAACGGAGCTTGTCCCCGTTCGGATCCTCGACGAGCTCGACGGGTGCCGGCTCGAAGGTGGAGGCGCCGAGGGGGCTGAGAGTCCAGGCCGGTTCCCCGCCGAGGTCCCAGCGCTCGATCAGGTGCGCCGCCTCGAACGCCGCCAGGTCCTCAGTCGAGAACCCGGCGGCCTCAAGGGCGCGTTGCGACGTCCAGGCTTCCTTGCCGGCCACGATGGCGCGGAGGATGCCTTGCTGGGCGTCCGTCAGGCTCTCTCGCGGCACGTTCATCGTCGCCCGTCCCTCTCCGTTGAGGAGCCGCCCTGTCGACGTCGAGGGGCGACTGTGTCCGTGGTGTGGGTCGAGGTCCTCAGTTGATCCGGTTCCGTCGCGTCCGGCTGCGGACCTGGGCGGACCGCTCGAGTTGGCCGATCTGCATCCCTTGCTGTTGGACCTGGGCCAGCATCTGGGCGAGCTCCTGGTTGAGCTGGCCCGCGACGGCGATGAGGCGCTGGGTGTTGTTCATCCCGGCACCGCTGAGGTTCATCATCCGTTGCTGGATGTCGGCGTTGGCTCGGACCGTCGCGACGGTAGCCAGGTCCTCACGGCGTTGGGGATCCATGCCCGGGTTGTTGGCCGCGAGTTGCTGCTGGATCATCCGGTTCACTGCGACCATCATCTGGTCGTTGTTCATCTTGTGGAACCGGCCGAACCTGTCATGCATGCCGCCCTGGGCCTGGAGTTTGGCAAGCGCGGCCCCAGCCCCAGCCTCATAGCCACCCGACTTGAGGCTGGCGTTCTCCGCCTCGATCTGGGCCTCGATCTGCTTCTTGGTGTCGGCACCGTCCTTCGTCTTCGCGGCCTTCGCATCGGCCGCAGCCTTGGCCTTCGCGGCGGCGATCCGGCTCCGGGCGGTCCCCATGATGGTGGAGGCGGCCCCGCCGATGGTCTTGTCCGACCCGGCACCGAAGGCGATTCCTTGCTGAGCGAGGCGCTTCCGGATCTCGGCCTCGACGATGGACTTCACCAAGGCGAACTGGGCTTCCGGGGTGTCGGCCTTGTGGAAGGCCCCATCCTCGCCAGTCAAGCCCCCTTGCTTCTCGGCGACGGGGATCGCCTTGGCCGCCCTTTCGGCGATGTCGCTGGCCTTCGCCAGCGCCTCGAGCGGCACGGCGAGGCGCTTGTGCTCCTCCTTCTCCTCCTTCGTCTTGAGGGACTTCTCGAGCGAGCGGAGGAACTTCCGCATGTCGGTGTCGGCCTCGTCGTGTCGATCGGAGGTCTCCTCGCGCTCGGCCTGAGCGACCATCTCGGGAGTGGTCCGGGCGATGTCGTTGGCAAGCCGCCCTTGGCCGATCTTGCGGAGCTCCTCGGCCAGTCGCTTGCGTGCCGCCGGGTCGTTCCCGTTCGACACCCCGGCGAACAGGCCGCCGACTTCGCGATGGGCTTCCCCGCGGACTCCGAGCGCGTCGTCGCCGAGGATGGCGCGGCGGCGCTTGTCGATGTCGTTGGCGAGGGCTTTGGCATGGGAATCAGCCCGTCTGGCTTCAGCAGCAAAGGTCGCGGCTGCCCCATGCACCCCAGCCGCCCGCTCTGACGCCTCCATGGTCCTCGAGTCGGCGGCTTTCCTCTTCGCGGACTCGAATTGGCGCTGCAGGTCCGCGAGTTGACCATCCTCCCCGACGAGCCGCTTGCCGATGGCCGCTGCGAGGTCGTCGGCCAGCTTCTTAGCGCCGCCAGGTGCCATGCTGAGGAGTTGCTCGGCCTGCTCCCCGGCCTGCTTTTCGTTCTCCCCCTTGATCCCCCGGAACCGGTCAAACGCCTGCTCCGTCGTCGCCATCTCCTTCAGCTTGGCGCGGGCCGCATCGATCTCCGTCTGGTCGATGGAGAGCTTGACCTCCTTCTTCTCCAACTCCTCGATCCGCTTCTTGATCTCGTCCAACCCGGCCGTGGCGAGTCGGAACGGCTCCTTCGAGGAGAAGACTCCCAAGAGGTCGTCGTAATGGTTGATGAGCTGGTTGACCCCGATGGAGCAAAGCGAGATCGCGGCCGTCATCCCCATGCTCCCGCCGAACGCCGTGACGACGCCGGGGATGTTGTTCACGACCCCCGCGAACCCGTATTGCATGTCCTCGATGGCGCGGGAAGCCTCGAGCGCCGCACGCCCCACGTTCGCGGTCGAAGCTCCAACGCCCTTGTTTGCGGCGTTGGCGGCGTTCTTCGAAGCTGTGGCCCTATCCTGGGCATCCGCCATCTGCTTCGTGGCGGTGACGACATCGGCGGTCGACACGACGAACTTCTTCTCAGCCTGCGCCACCAGGTCATAGGCGTCGGCGAGGTCGTATACCTCGGGGCTGGCCGAAGCGTTCGTCTGGTTGAGCTTGGCCTGGACGTCTCGGAGGGACTCGAGGAGCTTCGTCTCCCTGGCGAGCTCGGCCCCGTATTTCCCCATCGTGGAGATCATCTCCTCGACGGTGATCTCGCCGGCCTTCTGGGCCTTGTCGAGCTCGACAATGAGCTCTTTGTAGTTGGTCGTCGACTTGTCCAACTGCTCGATGGACGAGAGTAGCGAGCCCGTACCGGTCTGCTTATAGACCAGTTCGAGTACTTCCTGGGTCACCATTGGATAGTCCTGTTTGAATGGACCGGATAGGATGCGCGGCTTACGCGACGAGGGTTTGGGACCACTGATGGGGCGACGCCATGATTCGGGCTGCGGTGTTTGCGACGACCATGCTCGTGATCTGTGGATGCGGGGTCCGCGAAGGTGGCACCATTGCGGTCAAGTCCGAGATGGTGACTCTCCATCTGGACAAACAGTACTTCGATGCCTACATAGATCGAATCGAGCACGGTCCAGGTAACGGGCCCGACCCCGAACCAGATTCCGACCGTTACCGCCTTCTCTACAAGGGGAGCCGACTCCGCGTCATGGAAACGCTCCCCGACGGCTACATGGTGACCGTGGAGAGCGCGATCCAACGGGATACTTCGCGACCCGGCCCCGACCAGTACCATGAGGACCCCACCTTGAAGGGCAAGGTCGGCTGGGTTGGTAAACGCGAGCTCAGCTTGAAGTGACCCGGGCGCGTTGAGGAACCTTCCGATCGCCATCACCCGATCTCCCGATAGACCTGGACCGTGGCCCGGATGCGGTCTCGGATGGTGGCCATCCACTCCCGAGCCGGGAGCGTGGAAGTGTCCGGCGTCATCGTCGCCTCGTCGAAGGCGCGTTGGATGGTCGCGATGTAGGTCTCCGAGTTGTGGGCATCGAGTCCGGCCTCCTCGGCAATGGTGACCAGTCGCTCGAGGATGGTGCGTCGGACGACCGAATAGATCGTCTCCCGGTCGACGCCTGGGAAGACGGCCGGCCCGACCTCGAGGGCGAGCCTCATGAGCTCCCGGGCCGTCGCGGCATGGGCGTAGAGGTAGCGAGCCCGCTCGGCCGGATCGGTCCGCATGTACGCCTTCACCCCGGCGACGACCATCGGGTCGAACTGATCGCCGAGGCCTTTCAAGTCGAACACGTCGCCTCCCTCCTCGAGCCAAGGGGTCTGCAACACGTCAGGGCGGTTGCCGACCAGCCTTGTCGACGCAACTCGATTCGTCGCAACGGAGATTGACCCGCTCCAAACCTGGGAGGGATCGCTTTGGATGTTGCACGGTGATGCATGAGCCGGGGGTCGGCACGGCGTCGATGGGTTGAAATGACCATCAGGCCCCTCCCGTCGTGTAGGCCGCCAGTCGCTGGCATGAGGCAATCCAGGACTCCGCCAGCCACGACTCCGTCCCCGTCATCTCCAGGGCATCCCGGGTCCATTCCATGAACGTCTCGCGGATCTCGTGGGGCGCGTCGCCCTCGAGTCGCATGGCTTCGGAGCGGGAGATCATCTCCGCCATGAAGTCGACGTTGAGGGGGTAGGCCCCAAGCGAGATGATGTGGCCGCCGAGCTCGCACGAGACCGCCGGCCGGACCCCGACGTCATCCCCCAGGTCGGCGAGGATCCGGGTGTAGAGGGCGAGGGCGAGGAGCCCGGTGTCGGTGGCGCCTGGGAGTGGGGGTGACTCCTCGATCGGAGGGCCGCCGGCGCGGGGAGCGGGACGTCGAGGCTTGCGCCTCATGCCCCAGGGCCGGATCGCCAGGTGTGCCGTTCCAAGGTGCCGTCCCATAATTCCTCCCCACCCGAGGCCCCTTCGGTCGCTCCGTTGCTCACCCCGCCAGGACTCCAAAGTCGTGGTGCACGGTCTCGAAAGGATCGTGCAACACGGTCGGCTTGGCTCGTTAGCCGGTTCCTGGACGCAAGTACCTACCTGTCAGAGGGAACCGCCAGAATTCCAGGCCCCGATGCACCCGAAATCGCGCTGCAAAATGTTGCATGAGGTCGCGCGAGAAATGCACCACGATGCACCATCGCCGGTTATCCCGACGCCTTCGGAACCGCCACGAGGTTGGCCTCGGCCAGTGCCTTGAGAGTCAGGGGGATGGCGTTGGCGATGGCACACACAGCGTTAGTCATCCCGGCCCCGGCATGGAGCGCTTGAAGCGTCGGCCGGACGTTGTTGAGGATGCCCATGGCGCCTTGCTCGAGGTCCTGTGCGATCGGATCTTTCATGGCTTCCCTTTCGACAATGAGGGGTGAGATGGGCACCGAACCTGGCCGACTTCACACCCGGATGGGGAGTGGACCCCGACCCGGGTGGCGGTCGCCGGAAGGCCCAGCGGAATCGTCTGTATACCCCGGCACGCGGTAGCCTCATCGCCACCGTGGCACGGGGACTCCAATGCCCGCGACTGTACGTTAACGGACAATTGTAACGATAGCGGGCGCGACAGGCGAGGGGCGGAGGATGGGACGGTTGCCGATTCGGCGAGGATGTGAGGAGGGGCGGGAAGTCCACACCATCCCCCTGGCCCCCGGGGGGATTGGGAGTGGGGGTCGGCGCGGAGTAGCCCCCTGAACCCCCCAGGCTTTGGGCTACCTCGATGCTACGGGGTGGGTCAACTAAGTCGGCGAGCCATAAGGCCAACCCTTCAGCGATTGGCGGTATAGGTCGTGTGGTCGCCGAAGAACACGAACTCATCTTCGTCGATGAATAAGGCGCATCCGAGCCCGATGAAGGACTCGAAGTGATATACGAGGCGATCGGTGGCTACTCGCGTCTCAACACGCTCGAGCCGCCCGCGGACGCTCAGCCAGGCCAACTTCTCCGCCGCGGGTCGGCCGGACAGGAGATGCTGGACTGCGATGGCTTGTGACGGGAGATCGAGTAGATGGAACGTGTCGGACATCGTGCTGCCTGGCAGAAATCGGATGGAGTGAAGCTCGCCGGTCGGGGCAAGGTCGACGACCAGAAGGCGGTTCCTGATCGTGAATGGCTCGACGCCACAGGCCTTCGGATATGCAAGTTATGACCGAAGCAGGTGTGACCATCGAGTAGGCGGGATAGGCAAGGATTGTCGCTCCGATTTGCCCTCTGAGGGGGGTTCTGTAGGTTTTGTAGGCACTTACCCCCAGGTATATAAAAAAATCGAGGGTCGTCCCTGGCGAGGCCTCTACCCGGCACCGCGGGCCGCTCGGGGTCGCCTCGAAGCTGGCCATACACGGCAGCAGTGGGCGAGGAAGAGGGCCTTCGGATATGCAAGTTATGACCTGGGCACCGGCTCTCGCCACGAGAGCGACTATCGGACCTTGGCACTTCGCGCGTTTGCATGCAACCAGACCGAGCCCTTGGCTGCGAACCACGCTCCGACGATTGCCAGAGACCCAAGGGCGAGAGCCTTCTCGAAGACCGAGGGCCCGTTGTCGCTGTGCAGGCCAATGCCGACGCAAAGCACCATCAGGCAGGTCAGGAGAAACCCAACCCAATCGGACAAGAGCGTTCGAACGATCATGGGAGGGGTCCCCCTTACTGGAGAGAGATGGGAGTAAGTCGAGGTCGTGCGCCATGACGCCCCGTCCCATCATAGTCGACCACGGCGGCCGAGATGCGGAAGACGCCCTATTGCGGGGCAGTCACATGGCCATCCCAAGGTCACATTTTCCATAAGCGGCAACCAATCCCAGACCCCATTTCCCCCGGTTATTCCCCCGGATTGGCCGTTTCCGGCTCGATTTCGGACTATTTTTCGGGATTTCTCGGGATTTCACGCACGCCACAACATCATTCCAAATAGCAACTTAGAGCGTGAACCTGTTTTTTCGATCACTAGGAAGGCTCGGCCTGTCACGCCGGAGGTTGTGGGTTCGAGCCCCATCATCCTCGCTGAATCGCAAACCCCTGGGAAACCAGGGGTTCTGTGTTTCGAATCCCATCTCAAAGTCGCCCCCGGAAACGTTGCCGAACGTCCTCAAACGGGGCTGATGGCCTGAAATCAAAGGCCTGCGATTCAAGCGACGTCAGGTTCTCGACCCGCTTGCCCACCTTGTCCTCCGCCGAGGAGGATCGACACCCATCACAGGATACCTGCTCGATCGCCCATTGCCACCTGGCCACGATGGTCCCGAGGTCATCATTCTCGACGGCCTCGGCCGAGATCGATGCCCGGAGCTCGTCCAGGATTCGACGTCTGGCCTCGGCACCGTCCAGGCCCTCGGCCCGGTGGCGGGCGAGCAATGCCCGGATCAAGACCAGCGTCGCCGAGTCGGGCTCGAGGGGGCTCAACGGGACTCTCCCGGCTCGCGGGCGCTCACATTCGGGGCCATCATCGAGGCGACCCACGCGCCCAACGAGAACCACCAGCTTGCGAGCCAAGCCGACGACGCGATTGGGGCCCAGGAGTCCATCCCGTCCGAGAGCTCGATCATCTCGCGGAGGATGAAAGCCTCAAGCGAGGCGAGGTAGGCAGCCCACGCGATCGAGGCCCATCGTTCCCGGTCCGCACACCAACGCCCGTTGATCGGCACGGAGACTACACTCCCTCGCTCTCGTCGTCCCGCCGATGCGCACCCCGGCCGCCCCGAGTATGATGGGTAGGGGATCCGTTGCTCGTAGGCTCTCCTCGGTCGGGAGCGATGCTCGCTTTTCCCCTATACGATTCCGAGCTTCCCCACCTCATCTACCACCAGGACACCAGGCCATGGCGAATATCCTCTTCAACGATAGGGACCTCCAGGAATACCTCCGAGACAGACAAAAGCCGGTCGTCGAATCGATCGACAGACTGAAGAGGGAGGCATTGCTCGTCGAGGACACCGGGTTGCTCTGCGAAGAATTGGTGGCCAAGAATTCGATCGCTCCGATCCGACTGGTCGAAGCTGGGATCACCTGGGACAAAGACGACACGACCATAAATCAGGGTGCCGCCAACCCGACACCAGCCATCAGGGTCTGTTTCTACGTGCCTTTCGAGGGGGCGGTCGAGCTCTTCCGTTGCTTGCCACCAGAGACCAATTTGCGAGATCGAGTCGCGGCCGACATCTACGGAACCAGTGGGGAGATATCGCTCACATACGAACACACCGCCGCCGACCCCTCCGAGTTTCGCACTCGGTTCGAACGGGATCTTGCCTACATTAAGCCGAAGGTCGCGAACATCAACGTCGCCGTCGAAAAACACAACGAGTCCCTGCGAGGGATCATCCGAGAACGCATCCTTGCGCGAGCCAACCTCCTCCAGGAAAGAGACTGGGAGAAGGAGCTCGGGTTCCCACGGAAGCAGCCTGGAGCAACGAAGGGCCACAAGCCGCGCTGATGGTCAGCGGGCCATGCTCGACGAGGTAGCCGAGCACCGCCGCTTGGCGGTGAACGTGGAACGTGCCGAGGTTCGCGTGATAGCGGGCAGCGCCGCGGTCCTTGCGTCGGTTATCTGTCCCATTGCGACTCACGCCCCTCCCTTTGCTTTCAACCCTGATCGAATCCTCCCCATCGCCCTCGACCTCTGGCGATCGTACTCCCACGCCTTCCTCACTACCCGAGAGCCACGTAATAAGGCCTCCGTCGAGGGCCCTCACGTCGGACGGGTCGCTCCGTTGCTCATTCCTCCAGGGTTCCAAAGCCGTGAGGCACGGTCAGGACCCTTCTTTGCACACCCGGACGACGCTCCCCTTGGCTCTCATGGGGGGATCGTCGCCAATCTTGGACGGTGACCGCCGGTACCTGGAGACAATACGGCAATTCTAGGACACGAGTTACTAAGCATTATTTCATCCGTGGATGCGTAAGGTGTCTTTCTGGGCCGCATTCTGGGGATCGACCAAAGAGGGCGAGGACGCTGGTGTCGACTACAGAGGTGGACTGAGGGCGGGAGTCAGTGGGCGGGAGACTCGAAGGCGCCGAGGTCGAGGGCAGGTCCCTGAGGCCTGGGGCTCCCTCGAAGGTCGGTCGGGATTCGCCCTGAGCCTGCCGCAACTCCGGTGGCGGCGTCGAGGGCGGGCGAGGGGTTGGACAGGGAGTAGTCACCGCTCGAGGGCGCGACGAAGCGCGGATCGCCGTCGCGCGAGTCACGGTCTAAGCCCAGGTCTTTCCCTGCCTGGAGGGAGAGCAACGCGCTCGGCCGTCATACCGCGTCTCGAAGCGAGCGTTCGGGGCATAGAAGTTGGAGGAGGCCACGAGCCCCTTGGGCTCGAACCCGGCGAACCACGTCCGCACGGCCGTCCCGTTGGTCATGAGGATGTTGCCATACCAACGCAGGCCGCTCCCGTTCCGCTTCAAGCTGATCGCCGCGTCGAAGTCCGGCGCCTTCGGGTCCAGGACGACGGTACAAAACCGCACGCTGTTGTCCGTCCCCCCTTCGACGATCGCCGCCTGGTATCCCGAGAATCCGGGGTTGGATCCTGTAATGAGCACATTCTGAAGGACGTTCTCGCGTCCTTCGAGCACGACACCGCCGCGAGGGCCGGAGACCGTCAGGCCGTCGACGACGATCTTTTCGCCGTAGATCCCAAGCACGGCATCCTCCAATCGCCCCCTTTGACTCGGATCTCGGCCCCCGACTTACTGTTGCCAAGCGAGACGTCGCCGAGCCGTGAGGTCAAGTCTTCCGGCACGATCGAGCCGATCCCCTCGCCGTGGGTCACGAACGCCGGGTAGCGTCCGCCCGTCCCGGTGTCCTCGGGATGTTCGGCGACGCAACGACGGTAATGCGACGTGTCTCCCTTTCGAGAGCGTTCGCTGTAGGTAATGAAGGCCGAGGCGCCCCCGACACCTTGGTCGGGCATCGTCCGGGACGCAAGCAGATCCTCGCCGACGAATCCCGTCGAGTTGATGATCCCGAAGTGATGCTTGCCGCAACGGTACGCCTCGCAGCGCTCCAGGCGAATCCCCGAGCTCCCGAAGACGCGGAACCCGTAACCCGAGTCGAAGCGGGCCGTTTCATCGACGACGAGGTCGCGGAAGGTCAGGTGGTCCTTCCCATTGGTATGGACCAGATCCTCGCGCACGACGGCCGTGAAGGTCCGGGGGTCGTGGCGAGGGTCGACGCTCCCGGGGTTGAGATGCAGACGTCCCCGAGTCGGACACCACGACCTGGGATGAGTTTTGACGTAGGCCAGGGCAACCGCCTCCTGGGTTACGTAGTGGAGAGCGATCATGCTCTCCCACCAATGATCCCAATGCCGTTTGGCACCGAGACCAATCGCGAGGATCGCGATGGCCACCATCAGGTGCCGGATCGTCAGGCGGGGGAGTCGCAGCGCTCGTCTCCTTCCGTTGCGAACACACCCAATCCCGACGTGATCCTATCAGCCGCATTCCTTCGGGTCGAAGCCGAATCGACCAACGACCCACCGAACGCTCAACCATCATAAGAGACGGCCGCGCCGGAGCAATGTGCGTGCCCGCATGCGAATCGGGGGCGAAGCCGTCCAAATGGCTACGAAGTCACGCCGCAGGGCTGCATCCACTCACGATCTTGTTCGACTTAGATGAGGGCGGAGCGTGAGCGGCCGACCTCAAAGACCTGATGGCCTGATGTCGGGCGAGCATGCATGGTCAGACGACACGCAAACGCGATCCGTGATGGATGGAGTTTCACGTGAGAAGTGCGTTGAGAAGTGTGTCGAGTGCCAGGCAGGTCAACAACAGAATGCATGGGTGAGGGCACTTGCGATTCGAATCCGGTCACCGAGGACCATCACGACCGTCGGCCCATCATTCTGAGACAAGGCAGTGATCAGTTCCTTGCGAATGAAGACCCAGTCGATGACTGCATGGTCAAGGAGGGCTCTGTGCATCAACTCGAGACCGGTCGCGCCACAGTAGGTCTCATCCGCGGACAAGGGCGTTCGTGCACCGAGCAGGACCCGCGCAAACGTCTCGAGGTAACCCGTGAGGGCATCGCCCGTGATCAGGAACGCGACTGGATATGCGACCCGGGCTTCTCGCTGTTCGTCCCAGGCACGCGCGAGTGCGTCCGAGTGGCCTTCAAGCAGAGCATCTTCGCAATCAACCGCGTGATTCATTGACGGCCGACTCCTTGGAAATTCACTGGATACCGCTTCATCGCAATTCAGCCCGCGATCGACGTCGACCGTTGGGTGGGAGGAGGCGGACATGGGACATCGATATCGTAAACACCGAGGAAAAGTTCACCCTCGCCCAACCGGACTAAAATCATTTTAATTTTCATTACATGTATCAATTTAACAAATACCAAACGAACACTCTCGGATCCCCGTGGCTCCGGACCGGGACGAGGGTGGTCCCTTCCCCGTTTTGGGGGGCTGCCAGCGCAATCTATTCTTATCGAGGCTGAGCGGCCGGGTACGACCCGGCGAGGAGGTAAGTCCGGCGTCATCGCCCTGAGTTCTCAAGCGCGGAGCTCGAGGCTGGCGCATTCGAGAAGGGACTACCCAACGGAGCTTAGGTCATAAAAAACCACCCGTCAAAATTGAACGGCCAAAAAACCCAGGTCGAGTTTGCCGCCAAGATCGATGGGATTTACAAGACTTCGACCACGGCAATTCTTATGCGTTCCCCATCGCAGACCTGAGCGGCGAGATGGAGCCGGAAACGCCCGGGCCATTGGACCTCGCAGGCGGTCTCGGGAGAGATCCCTGCCGAATGATTGAAGGTAGCATCGGATCCGAAGCCCGACGTCCGCGGGGCTCGTCCCACATCTCGTCAAGTCGACCCGAATTCGGGCGATTGCCATGCATCCATCGAGGGAGCGAATCGCTCCGGCTTATCGAGAACCTGCCGTGAGCGACAACCACGAGGCAGCCTTGGAATCGTTTTCGCTTGCGATGCGACGTCGGAGGAAAACCGCTCGAGGCCATTACGAAGTGGATTCCGGCGGGATCGCCCTGCGGCCGAGCATCCCCAGGGTCGCGGCCTGCTGACAGGCCCCGTGCCAGGCTTCGTCTCGCGTCGTGGCTTCGGATCGGACCAGGTTTTCACCGTTGGATCCGGACACGACCCAGTGGTGGACGTTGATCCCGAACTCCGCGGCTTCGACGAGGATCCACCCGGCCTGGCGGAGGCGTGCGCTCGACTCGTTGGCGGCCGGGAGCGACGCCGCCTCGACTGCACGGATCCAGCGCCCGAGCAACGTCTCGAGGTCTCGCCCCTCGGCCGTTTCGGCGTCGAGCGTCGCCAGGAGCCCATCGAGGATCCGCTCCCTGGCTTCCGTTTCACCCAGCCCTTCGCGACGGTATTCGGCGAACAACGCGCGGATCGTCTCGAGAAAATCGGCGTCGGGCTCGGCCGGAGTCATGTTCGCTATCCGCGCATTCGCCATCGAAGAAATGGAGATCGACGACCCAATGGGGGCGAAGTCCGCGGTTGGCCGAGTGACGCCATCGTCTCAGGAGCTGCGGCCGACTCACCGCGGATCTGAAGGATCTTGAGAGGAGCCCTTCGGAGGAAGGTCCCCGGCCCGATCCGTCAATGTCCTCCGTTGAATTCCACCGTACGCCTCGGTCTCGCCCTGTTCATCGGGACCCTTCTTGTATCCTAGCCCAACCAAAATATCGAGGATCTCGGTCCAGGTCTGATGATCTCGACCGGTGACCTGGATTCGCGACCGAATCGCGGCTTCGAGCTCGCGGACGGCTTCGGCATGCGCGGAGTCCTCGACCCCGCCTGGACCTCGAACCTCGGACATGGATGGTTCTCCGTATCGGGCATGCCGTCCCGGTCTCAACAGGAGTAAGCCGACCGTGTACTCGTCGGCTGCACGGACGGCCCAAATCCGCTCACAAGGCCCGGCGCGTTGATAGGCTTGCGCCCCACGGAGACCTGGGTCAAAGACAGCGCAAACCCCGGCTCTCGATGACCGACGAACACCCTACAGACCCGAATCTCAGCAAAACCGATGCCGGATTCGCCTTGTAGCCATCCTCACGCGAACCGTTCATCTACGTTCGCCTACCTACCGGATTTCATCGGCTCGTTCTAAAACGAGCACGACATCTTTATGGCCCCGAGTGTGGGCCAGAGAGAGGGCCGAAATTCCGTCCTCCCAAGTCGCACTCGGGCTGGCCCCGGCGGACAACAGGGTTTGAACTTGCGCCAAGTCCCCTTTGGCGGCCGCCACCAAAAGCCGCTCGTCGAGCCAATAGACCTGATACAGGTGGCGTCCGAAGACCGCAAGCATCATCAGCCCGACAAGCCACAGACCGAACTGAGGCCATCGTTTCGAGGAGCGTTTGATGAACACGGCGACGACGAACAGGCTGCCGCCGAGCAGTCCCAGGGCCAGGAGTAACCAGAGGACGAACCCACCGAAATCCATCGACCTGAGCCCTCCCGATTTCGGGTGGTAAACTCCGCGACTGATTCGGATCGTAACGCACCCAACCTCGTCGACGAACCCTCTGGTTCCCAACGACCTCATGATTCTGACGTCGAGCCTCCATGGCCCCCTAGCCCCGGAGCTCCCGGCGCGTCAAGGAAGCCGCCCCGGGGCTCTCCACTTGTCATGTTGGATCGAGCCAAACGTCCCACGCGAAGAGCTTTGGGCGCAGCCCCCGTGTACCCGTTGTCGACAGTCGTTTCAAGAGCCGGGGGAGGCGTGGGACAGGAAACGCGTGGAGAGGAAGGCGCGAGGCGAACGAAGGCGTCGTCGATCATCCTGTGTCGGAAATAGCTCGACGTCCGGTTCGGGTTCGGAGGAGCGCCGGCACTTGACGAGGTGAAAGAAGCAGGGCCCAAAGCGAAACCCCGGCTTCGAAGGAAAGCCGGGGTTTGGTTTGGCATTGGGGATGGGGAGAGAGCAATGGTCAGGGACCACTGCGAGCCCCGCCAGGCATTTGGGAATTCATCATCCCCGGGTTCGACCGCAAGGGGTCGCCCAGGGGGTTCCGTCCGATCGCGGGAGTCGGCATGACTCCACCGGCGTCGGAACCGTCCCCACCTTGCATGGGCGAGGGTGACTCGGGCATGGCGGGGTTGGTGTAAGGAGGTGCGTCGGTCATGTCGCCGCCACCCCCGAAGGTGTGGACGGGGACCGACCCGAGGGTCGTCGCGGTCATCCCGTAGTTGTTCGTCGGGCTGAGGGCGAAGTTGAACCCGCTGCTGAAGGAGCTGCCGTAGCCGCTGAACCCCGAGCTGGTCGTGCCTGGCGTCGCGTTTCCACCGCCACCACCGCCTCCGCTCCCGCCACCACCACCGCCGCTGCGCGACATCAAGGTGGCGAGACCGGTCCCGAGGAACGGGCTGGTGGTGATGCTGAAGGGGATGAATTGCGCCCGATATCCGCCGATGCCCGGGGAAATCCAGGACGAACCCATCCCGTTCGAGGCGAGGCTCACCCCGCTGGCGAAGTTGTTCCCGACCGAGTAGGAGAAGAACGTCGGGCCGGGATACGTCGAGCCACTTCCACCACTGCTGCCACCACCGCCGCCGCCACCGCTACCACCAGAACCGCCGGCCGGCGAGATCACGGAATTGGTGAACGGGCTATAGGGCAGGAACGGCGAGGGACCGCTCGCCATCAGGCAACGGTCTTCGAGCTGGCAGTCCCAAAGATCGGGTCGTAATGCGAGTCGAGATCTCATCAGTGAGTCCTTGGTGACCCAACCACGGATCGATCCAAAAATCGCGGGGAGTCAACATTGGGGATCAATCAATTATGGATATCAATCGATATCCGTTTCGACCGGAGGTCGTGGTGGGGGGACCGCTCGGCGTCTTGATGGCGCCCGAGGGCGTCAGGTCGAGGCCGATGTCGCCTGAGGACCAATCCCGATCGTCGCTTGCCGAGGGCCTTTCATCCCGAGGTCCTATGGCTTAAGGCCTCGTGCAAACTATTATAGAGGCAAACCCAAATCGGTGTAGCCCAGGACCTCAAAAACACTATCGCAAACCACGTGCCCTCGACCCGGCCGACCCGATCGTTCGCACGCATTGCACGTCCGAAGGCCGTCCACACCAAGCCGGGAGGCCGGGTGGCCCCTCCCAAAGAGAGCGACAAACGAGGCCGACTGGGACCCTTCCGGGATCGGGATTTGCAAGAACCGGGAAACGAAAACCGTGGTATCGTCGGGCAAATTGAACTACGTTCGAGGGTTGGCCAGTTCAAATATGATCGATGACTTTCGTGGCGTCTCGAGGCGATTCTTCCTGGACTTGAGGAGCTTCTTCTCGTCAGAGGTCCGGTGGAAGGCGCTGGGCTGGTCGGGGACTCTCGTCGTTGTCTTGCTCTCCATCAACGTCCTGAACGTGCTGAACAGCTACGTCGGCCGCGACTTCATGACGGCCATCTCCGACCGCGACAGACGCGGGTTTCGGCTCTACGCGATCCTCTACCTATGCGTCTTCGCCGGTTCGACGGTTGCTGCGGTATTCTCTCGGTTCTCGGAGGAGCGGCTCCGGCTCCTCTGGCGGACCTGGCTGACCGAAACCCTGATGGACCGATATCTCGACGAGCACGCCTACCTGCGACTCGAGACGGCCAAAGAGGTCGACAACCCGGACCAGCGAATCACTGAGGATGTGAAGGCGTATACTCAGACGACCCTCTCGTTCTTCCTGCTTTCGTTGAACGCGACGATCACGTCCGTGGCATTCCTCGGGGTGCTGTGGTCGATCACCCCCTGGCTCGTCGCGACCGCGCTGGGCTATGCGACGGTCGGCACTTTGGCGACGATCGGCCTGGGCCGGTCGCTCGTCCGCCTCGACAACCGCCAGCTCAAGGTGGAGGCGGACCTGCGCTACGCGCTCATCCGCGTCCGGGAGTGTTCCGAGACGATCGCCGTCATGGGGATCGAGGGGACGATGAGGGCGAGGCTCCAGGCCCTCCTCACAGACCTCGTCCAGAACAACCGGGCTATCATCGCCGTGAGCCGAAACCTCGGCTTCCTGACCAACGGCTACAACTATCTGCTCCAGATCGTCCCCCTGCTGATCGTGGCGCCGCTTTATATGAGCGGCCGGGTCGAGTTCGGCGTGGTGACGCAATCGTTGATGGCGTTCGCCCAGGTCCTCGGCGCATTCTCGCTCATCGTCACCCAGTTCGAGACGCTCTCGTCGTTCGCCGCCGTCTCGGGCCGACTCCACACGATCACCTCGGCCCTCGAAGAGGCGAGGACGCCCCTGGCTTCGTCGATCGAGGTCGTCGAGCGATCCGAAGGCATCACCTTCGACCAACTCACGCTCCGCGCCAGCAACCGCCGGGCTCCCTTGATCAAAGGGCTTTCGATTTCGATCGGCGAGGGGGAAAACCTATTCGTGAGCGGGCCGGACGACCGCGCCAAGATGTCGCTCTTCCTCGCGACGGCCGGGGTCCGGCAGGAAGGCGAGGGGCGGATCGAACGCCCGGGGCATGGTGAGCTCATGCTCGTGCCTCGACAACTCTTCGCCCCGCGCGGAACTCTCCGCGAGCAATTCCTCCTACGGATCCCATCCGAGCCGCCCAGCGACGCCGAGATCCTCGCGGTGGCCCGAGAGGTCGGTCTCGGTCCCGCGTTGACCAGGGCCGGGGGACTCGACTCCGTGCAGGATTGGTCGACCGTCCTCGCGCCCGGCGATCAGAGCCGTTTGATCCTGGCGAGCATCCTCCTCGGCCATCCCCGATTCGTCTTCCTCGACCGGGTCGCGGACTCGCTCGAGGCTCACCAGGTGGAAGGGTTCTATCGCCAGCTCGCGGAGGCGTCGATCACTTACCTGAGCATCGGCGAAGGGGACTTCGCCCGCTACCACGACAAGACGCTCACGATCGAGGAGGACGGTCGTTGGCAACTCACGGTCGTCGACCGCGTCCCCTCCTCGCGGGCCTGAAACGGTCCTCGCACATGTCATGCACTTCGGAAGAAGCGGGGACTGGCTCCCGGCCAAGCCTGGCCAGGGCCCTCGCGGTTTGACACCGGGGCCGGGTGCCCGTCCTGGTTTCCCCGGGTTGAGCAGGATGATGCGCAGCAACGCACGGGGCTCCTCGACATCCCGCGGTCCGGGGCGTCACCAAGCTCCGAGGCATCCTACTCAGTCATTTCCCGCTTCGAATCCGAGGCTAGGGGACGCACCAGTGGCCGAGTGAGAGGGAAAAGGAACGCGCACTCGGCTTCGATGTCGATTACCTCAGTCGTAGGTAACGCGACCGATGACCTTTCTAAAACAACACGAGCTTGATTAACCAAAGAATTAGGAGCCATAACAAAATTCCTAGCGGCAAGGCAAGAAGGTAGCCCCGCCAGAAGTGAAAACCGTCTTCATGATCCGACGGCATCTTAAACGCCTCTCGTGGGGGGGGATCCAACTTCGCCCCGGAGTCATGAGACCTCATCCACGTAGTTACCTCCGAATGTCCCGGCTTTCGTGGCATGGCACTCGGCTCGCGAGAGAGGGGCGAGTGGAAGGCGACCGTCGGCGCGGCCCTCGACAGCCCGAAGGCTCGGCGAACCGAACTTCGAGCCTAAGGAAACGGGAAGGATTGTTGCGAAGGACCACCGACCGGTCGAGTAGGTCTTCGCGCCATCCGCTCCCGTCGCCGAACCAGACGGCTACCCAGAGTCGCCGTCTAAGGTATTCGCCGGGGGTGTCGAAGGAAAGCCTCGGGCGCCTTTTGCCATTCCGTTCCAGGGCAAAAAGCCGTTCCGATCCTCATATCAGCCAACCATCGCGGGGACCGCGCATCCGAAGCAGTCGGCAAGATTCCCGCAGAGGATACGGAAATCCGGCCCGGACCCATCCATCGGAGGGGCAGGTGTCATACAGGATATCACACGGAATCACCGCCCCCATTCCGTCTCGTAAAGAATTCGGAAGGAGTGCGGCCCTCCCGATCGGACCCGATTCCCCTTTGTCAGGAGTCGATAAGGCCCCGAGACCACGGCGGGTCCTGACGAAATCGACTTGCGTCGGGGCTGATCGGGCGGCATAATGGTGAACATAAACACAGAAACCCCGGATCCCTGGAAAGGGTGGTGCCTTCGTTGATCTCGCAAATTCGAGGCATCCTCCGCACGGTCGCCGAGGAGGAGTTGACCCTGTCGGTCGAGCCGATGGAGATCGAGGTGCTGATCCCCGAGCACACTCGACGTCAGTTGCAAGGGAAGGTCGGCGAGATCGTCGCGCTCCACACGATCTTCTATATCGAGGGGAATGCGATGGGGGGGAGGATGTCCCCCCGGCTGGTCGGTTTCCTCTCGTCGATCGACCGCGAATTCTTCGAGATCTTCTGTTCGGTCGACGGCGTCGGGGTCCGCAAGGCGCTCCGGGCGATGGTCCGGCCGGTCCGCGAGCTGGCGCGGACGATCCAGGACCAGGACGTGAAGATGCTGGCCACCTATCCGGGGATCGGCGAGGCGACCGCCGAGCGGATCGTCGCGAAGTTGCGTCGGAAGGTCGGCAAGTATGCCCTGATCGTCGGGCAGGAAGCCGCCGGGGCCACTCCCGCGCAGGTCAATGGCTCGCCCGAAAACGCCGAGCCCGACGTGATTCGTGACACCTACGCCGCGCTCCTGTCGGTCGGTCACACCGAGAGTCAGGCTCGGCAGGCACTCGACCGCGCCTTGGCCGGGAAGAAGAAGTTCAAGAGCGTCGCCGACATGATCGATGCCATCTATCAGCAGAATCGCGACGCGGATTGACGCACAAGCGACCCGCGAACACCGATGGGCTGGCAAGGAGGGGACCGATGCGAGAGGCAATCATCACGGGAGGGCAGGGGGGGACACCCGAGGAGCCTCGCCGGCGCGTCGAGGAAGGACGTCCGGTCGACCCGGTTGACGAGAAGCTCCGACCACAACGACTGACCGAGGTGATCGGCCAGCGGAAGGTCGCCGAGCGGCTCTCGATCGCCCTCGAGGCGTCGAAGAAGCGAAAGGAACCGCTCCCGCACATCCTCTTCGACGGGCCCCCCGGCCTCGGCAAGACGACCTTCGCAACCGTCTTGCACAATGAGTTGGGCGTCGAGCTCAACATGACGAGCGGCCCGGCGCTCGACAAGAAGATGGACGTGATGCCTTACCTCACGAACGCCGCGGAAGGCTCCATCCTCTTCATCGACGAGATCCATCGGATGCCCAAGACCGTCGAGGAATTCATCTATCCCGTGATGGAAGATTTCCGGGTCGACGTGGTCCTCGGCGAAGGGATGTCGGCGCGGACGATCAACCTCCCCCTGAAGAAGTTCACGATCATCGGCGCGACGACCCGCAGCGGGATGCTCTCCGGGCCCCTCCGCGACCGCTTCCACCTCCACGAGCACCTCGAGTTCTACGACGTCGACGACCTCGCGAAGATCGTCCTGGTCAATTCGGAGAAGCTCCGGACGACGATCACCCCCGAAGCCGCCTGGGAGCTCGCGCAGCGGAGCCGAGGGACACCTCGCCTCGCGAACGCTCGCCTGCGTTGGGTCCGGGACTACGCGACGGCCCGTGCCGACGGCCACATCACGCTCTCGATCGCCCGAGACGCCCTGGCCATGCAGGAGATCGACTCGGAGGGCATGGACAAGCAGGACCGCCGCTACCTCGAGACCCTCGTCAACGTCTTCGGCGGCGGCCCCACCGGCGCCGAGGCGCTCGCGGCCACGATGAACCTGGCCGTCGACACGCTCACCGACGAGGTCGAGCCCTACTTGCTCCGACGGCACTTCATCATCCGCACCCCTCGAGGCCGCCGAGCCACCCCGATGGCCTACCGCCACCTGGGACTCCCTGAACCCGCCCCCGAGTTCGAAGCGTTCGGCCTCCTCGACGAGCAACGTCGCCTGTTCGACTGAGTCCCCTGTCGAACACCGGTTGATGCTGAGGTTCGTGTCGGGTGAGCATTGCCCACCGGCATTTCGGAAGTTCCGGTGGGCAGTTGCCCACCCGACAAAACCCTCGAAACCCGGGTATCTGCGGGAGTTGAGGATGACACCCCAGGAGGGGTTGTCAATCGCAGCGTCAGAAACCCGGTTGATGAAAAACCGGGTTTCAAGAGCCTAAAATATCAGCCAGGCCATGGACGTGACGCGCGACCGATCCGGTCGAAGATAGCGACCCAAACCGGCTCGCTCGGTGGCGTGCTGATGACGAGGAAATCCAGGCGTCGGGAATCGAGGGCGTGAAGAGCCGCATAGAGGCGGGCTTCCGCGACGGCCGGGTCTGGGAGTCGGACGTGCCACGTCGGCCGGCTCTCACCAGGGATTCTCGGAGTCGACCCGATCGAGATCAGAGCCCAGCGGCCCGAGCCCGGCAACGTCGTCCACGCGTCGAGTTGGACCCGAAACGTCGGGGTCATCGGTGCGTAGTGGATCGACATCTGGCCGGGGCTCGAGTGCGCCGATGTTCCATCGGCGACGTTGATCTGGCCAACGACCTCGATCCCGAGTGCCCCGCTCAAGAGGCTCCCGGTGATCGTGCCGGGGCGAAGAACTTGGGGCGGATCGGAAGTCAGGTCGAGGACCGTCGACTCGATCCCGACGGAGGTCGGTCCGCTGTCGATGATGAGGTCGACGCGGCCCTCGAGTTCCTTGCGGACGTGTCGAGCGTCGGTGGGCGAGATCCGGGTCGAGCGGTTGGCGCTCGGTGCGGCGAGGGGAACTCGGGCCAGTTCGATGACGGCCCTGGCCACCTTCGGGCGGGGGATGCGCACCCCGACGGTACCTCGACCCGCGGTCACGATGTCTGGGATGAAGGCCGACCGGGGAAGGACCATCGTGAGCGGCCCAGGCCAGAAATGATGGGCAAGAACCTCGGCACGCTCGGGCCACGTTGAAACGCAACTCCGAGCCATTTCGAGGTCGCTGGCGTGGACGATCAGAGGATTATACGAGGGGCGTCCTTTGGCCTCGAAGATCCGAGCGACCGCCTCCGGGTTGGTGGCGTCGGCGCCCAGTCCGTAGACGGTCTCGGTCGCGAAGGCGACGAGGCGGCCCCGACGCAGGAGCTCGGCGGCCTCTTGCAAGGCGCCGAGATCCGGCTCGTCGGGGCTGACCTTGATCGTGCGAGTTGGGACGGAGAGGGACACGTAGGCACGACCGTCGTCGGTCGCCTCAGTTCAACTTCTTCCTCGCCGACGGGTCGGGCTCCCCTTCGGACTGACGCTTCAGATACTCAGAGCGGAGCGCCTCGTACGAGGCCTCGCGCTTGTCGTAGAGCCGCCGGAGCGGGCGAGGGGCGTGCCTGGCGAGTGCGTAGGCCGTCAGGAGCGGCAAGGCAATCGTGCTATCGGTATAGCACGTAACCGAGTCGGGAAGCTTGTCAGGGTCGACCTTGCCCCAGGTCATCGCCTCGCTCGCCGTCGCACCCGAGAGGCCGCCCGTGTCGGGGCGTGCGTCGGTAATCTGGAGGAAGTAGTCGTGGCCGCTCTCCGCCAGCCCGAGGACTTCCTGGATCTGGGGCTCAGTCTGGAGGATGAAGTTCTTGGGGCTGCCGCCGCCAAGGATCAACACCCCCGACTTACCTCCACTCCGCTTGGCGTCGTGGACGATCGAAGCCGTCTCATTGACGTCCCGGAGCGTGTCGATCTGGAGCTTCCCACCCTGGAGGCTCAGCGCGGCGAGATTCATCCCGATCGAGCTGTCGGCGGGGCTCGATGTGTAGATCGGCACCCCGGCCTCGTAAGCGGCCGCGAGCAGGCTGTTCGCCGGCCGTCCCAACGCCCCGGCGCGGGCGACGAGGTAACGGCCCACCTCGTAGTGGAACTCCGCGGTCCCCATCGGCCTGGCGAACGTCTCGTCCCGGATCAACTCCCGGTAGAAGGCGTCGGTGTCGAGGAGGGTCGCGTAGTCGAAGACGATGTCGTAGATCCGGATGATGTCGTTCTGCCGGAGCACGAAGTCGTCGAGGTTGGGCCGGCTCTGGTGGAGCGGGAGGTCGAGCGCGTAGTGCGTGTCGTGGTAGAGGTTCGCCCCCGTCGAGACGATCCAGTCGACGAACCCGGCCTTCACGAGCGGGATGAGGCAGCTCATCCCCAGGCCTGCGGGGGTCAGGGCTCCCGAAATCGTCAGCCCGACGGTGCAGTCGGGCTCGAGGAGTTTGCGGGTAAAGACCTGGCAGATTTCGCGGAGCCTGCCGGCATTATAGCTGAGGAACGCCTGATCGATCAGGTCGGCGGCGAGGTCGCCCCCCGAGACGGCCGGGGGGGCGATTCGATGCTGACTGACCCGTTGCAGCACGTTGAGTTCAGGGCCTTGCGGCGTCATCGTCGTCGAAACTCCTCGCCCGATTCGGTGCGATTCAGGGCAAGAGGATGGCGGCGGCGACGACGGTGGTCCAGTGGCCGCCCTTGTGGCCGACGGCGGACGCCGTGACCTCTCGGGAGTCGGCGATCACGTCGGCGATCTTCCAGATCTCGCGCTTCTCGTCCCAGGAGCTATCGGGGTTGAACTCGATCCCGAGGACGGTGGCGAGCATCTCGGCGGCGAGGTCTTCGGCGTAGTCGGCCGCCACCTTGGCCGTCTGGCCATAGGAATGGTGCTCCGACAGGTAACCGAACGTGCTGCGATCGCGGGGGATCGCCACGCCGACGCTGGCGGCGATGAGGCGGTTCGGCTCGGCCGTCGCGCTCTCGCTCATGACACAGTGGACGATCTGGCCCGGCTCCAGATGGGTCAGGCCGTCCTCGATCGTGACGACGTCGCAATGCGGCGGGAAGATGCTCGAGACGCGCACGAGGTTATAACAAGCGATCTTGGCGTCACGCAAAGCCAACTCGAAGCTGGTCAGCTTCTCGCGATGCGTTCCGACCCCTTTGGTGAAGAAAAGCGACTTGGGTACGTACATCGTGCTCGCTGACACCTCCTCGACCGGCCTCCCGCCGTGGGTACGGGCCGGCGACATCGCATCACATGAATCCGAACTGGATGCCGCGACGCCACGGCGAGGGGCCGGGCAATCCCAGGGTCAAGTTAAGGCATTCCGGGCGAACCTTCAAGCCCACCAACCCACGCCACTCGCGTTCGCCGAGAAATCCCGAGGCCGGCGCCCCGATCGACTTGACCCGACGCCGCCGGGTCTCCTCGAGCGTTCCGAATACGCTCCGCCCCCGGGACGACCTCGCCACGCGTCCCTCGTCACGACAGCCAAGCGACCAAGTTATGATGATTTATAAATTTTAACGTTCGAATCTCACCCCCGCCTCGGCCGGGTCGTGGAGCCTCCGAACGGGAGCGATCGCCCCCCCGATTCGACCGAGCCGAGAGCCCTGGTCGCGCCGGGGCCCATCGACGATCCTTCAACCGCGGAGTCGGGTGATGTTGGCGAGCATGGCGCCGGATGTCGCGCCCAACGACCGGGGGACGTGGCAGGCCTCACGGACTTTGCGGGCCGCAGAGTCAATCGAGCGATTGAGCATGAGAGAAACACTCAAGCGCTTGGTCCGATGATGTCGATGGCGCGACGTGAGACTTGGTTGGGGCTCGAGTCTCGTCGTGAGGATGATCGTTGCGAGCTTGATCGCCGCGAGACGGGCGACACTCCGACGGCAAGGGCGCTCATTCACGAGCCTCGAAGGTCGAGGCCGGGAGAAAATCTCGCGGTGCTCGAAAAAAATCCGGCGCACGCCGAGTGCGTATGCCGCGAGCGGCCGCATCGCCGAAGGCACGACGTCCGGGGGCATCCCCGAAATACGTCGCGGGCCAGAACGCGCGAAAATTTCGAGAAAAATAAGATCAAAAATCAATCTCACAAAATACGTGGACTCGACAATTTTTAATTTACGATCATGTTTTTATATTTCAATAGCAGCGAATGCCGCGACATTTCTCGCGGTTTTGCCGAGAAGCCCCGGGGATCGCGCGTCGACGAACCCATCTTCGTCTTCCCGCTTCGGTTATATTTCGTTATGAAGGGATCGGCGGTATCGGTGATAGGGTGCCGATCCTTGATGATTGATCTTCTACTGAGGCGAGGGCTCGAAGAGATGGCGGTGAAGAAGAAAGCGGCGACGAAGACGAGCGGCGACGCACCGGCCACCCCGGCGAAGGCCGCCCCGAAGAAGGCCGTGACCCCCAAGGCCGCGACGACTGCGGCGACGAAGAAGGCGGCCCCGGCCGCCCCGGCGAAGGCCGCACCGAAGGCGGCTCCGGCAGCCAAGTCCGCACCCGCACCTGCACCCGCCCCCAAGGCCGCGAAGAAGGCCGCGGCTCCCGCCGTGGCGTCCGAGACCGCCCCGAAGGCCGGGACCCCGAAGGCCACCACGGCCACGAAGAAGGTCACTCCGAAGAAGGCCCCCGTGGTCAAGCTGACCGACCGTCAGCTCGACCTGCTCAAGGTCGTCCTCGGCACCAAGGAGCAGGGCTACCTGGCCGACAAGAAGGCCGAGGCGAAGACCCTCGACGCCCTCGCCGGCAAGAAGCTCATCAAGAAGGGCGCGAAGGACAAGACCAGCGGCGTCATCCGCTACCACGTCTCCAAAGCCGGCGAGAAGCATCTCTCCTCGCTGCCCGCCACCGCCTAATTCGATCCGATCGTCGAACCGTGCCACTCCCGCCCTCGCCCCGCAACTCGGTCCGACGGCAGGGCTCGATCTTCGAATGCGAAACGCCCCCCCTCGCAACCTCGAGGGGGGCGTTGCGTCTCACGCGGATGACTCGATCACCTCGCTCATCAGTTCAGCACATACGACGGCCGGTCAATCCGGCGCGGGCGTGTCATACAGCGGCTTGCAGTCGACGAGGCGGGCCGATTCGCCATCGTGGATGGCCATCTTCGCGCCGGCCCAGAGGCTCGCGCCCGCGTAGCGCCCGTCCTTCGACACGCAGTAGAACTTGACCTGGAAGTTGGGCCGGCCCTTCCCATCGCGCAGGCGAGGATTGCGGTTGGTGGCGACGACGCGTTTGCAGGCTTCGAGGACCGCCTGCTCGGGCGAGAGGCCTCGGCGCATCCCCTCGACGATCGAGTGGCTCGAGAGGTTGAGGAGGTTGGCTTCGCCTCGTCCCGTCGAGCCGGCCGAGCCGACCTCGTTGTCGAGGAACAGCCCCGCACCCAGGATCGGCGAGTCGCCGACCCGGCCCGGGATCTTATAGAAGAGGCCCGACGTCGTCGTCACGCAGCCGACATTGCCGTGGGTGTCGAGCGCCGAGCAGTGGATCGTGCCGTGCTCGCGGATCCCGAAGAACTTGCGGACCGCCGGCGAGAGCTCCGAGTTCGGCGGGGCGATCCAGTCGCTATCCTTCCCGTTCGTCTCCTTCCAGTGCAGCCAGATCTCGCGAGATTCTTCGGTGAGAAGGTTCGTCTCGGGGACCCCGTGCGCCCTCGCGAACTTCAGCGCCCCTTCGCCCACGAGCAGGCAGTGGTCGGTCCGCTTCATGACGAGTCGTGCCACGGCGGCGGGGTGCATGATGTTCCGGATCGAGGCGACCGCACCCCCGCCGTGAGACGGACCGTGCATGACGGCGGCGTCGAGCTCAACGACTCCTTCCTCGTTCGGGATCCCGCCGTAGCCGACGGTGTGGTCGCTCGGGTCGGCCTCGACGATGGCGACCCCTTCGATCGCCGCGTCGAGCGGGTCGGCGCCGGCCTTGATCAGCTCCATGGCCTTCTCGACGGTCTTCAAGCCGTTCTCGCTCGAGACGACCACCGGCCGATGCGCCCCCGGCGGGCGTACGGGCGCGGCGCCCAAGGCCGAGGCGCCCAGGCCGGCCGCGGCGCTCGCGGATAAGAATGTTCGGCGATTGACGATTTCAGACATGGATGAATTTCCTCGTCGGCGAAGACTCGGGGCGGACCAAGATGGGAGGTGACCGGACGACCCGCCTTCGTTCGCCCCAATCATAATGACGAGAGATCGCGCCCGCCAACCGGCGCAACGGCTCGAACGCTCGAGCGTGGCACGCGGGTTGACCTTGGCCGTTTTCGGGACACCGACTAAGATGCCGCCGCGATTCTGTCGGAGCGCCTTCGCCCCGGCCGCGGGACGGCCGGGCATCCGCTTCTCCCCAGGCGGCTCCGATGGCGCCGAACCATTGGCCCACAAGGATTGTGGGATAGGGCGGAACGGTCATGGACGACACTTATCGGAAATCCTTGAGAACCCTCCTCACCGATTTTCCGCGCCTCGGGTTCCCAACCCACGAGCCGACCGTCTCCGCGATCGGCCGTGCGAATCCCGACCTCGGCGCGTCGCACCGCGATCCATCCCTCCGCGATACGCGATCTCTGGTTTCCTCTCCCGTAGGGTGGGCATCGCCCACCGAGCCGTCGTCCTTGCCACCTCCAAAAAATCGAGGAGGGAGAGGGCATGCCCTCTGGATGGCAGCCTTCTTGGCGACGTTCGTGGGTTGCTCGAACTTCCAGGGGACCACGGCCAAGTCGTTCCTGAACAAGGTCCGACAGGATCCCGACCCGAACGTCCGCTTCATCGCCTACCAGAAGCTCGCGTCGCCGCACTGCTATGACAGCGACGCGCAGAAGGCCGAGGCCGTCAAGGTCCTGATCGCGAAGCTCGAGCAGGGGACAGAACCCGTCGCCACTCGGGCGGTGATCTGCCGAACTCTCGGCGACCTCAAGGATCCCGCCGCACGTGAGGTCTTGATCCGGGCGACGAGCGATCACGAAGGGGTCGTCCGAATCCATGCCCTCCGCGCCCTCGGCAAGGTGGGGCGCCCCGAAGACGCGACGATGCTCTCGCGCGTCATGACCGTGGACCAGCTTGAAGACTGCCGGATCGCGGCGATCGAAGGGCTCGGCGAGTTGAAGGCGAAGGACCCTCGGATCCTCGAGGTCCTGATCACGACGATGGACCACAAGGACCCGGCCCTCCGGCTCGCGTCGCTCAATGCCCTCCAGAAGATCACCGGCAAGGATCTCGGGGTGCAGCCCTCCGACTGGCGCAAGGCGTTTCTGCCGGAGACCGTCTCGACCGAGCACGCCGCGGCGGCGACACCCTCGACCGCCGACGCGATTGGCGCCTCCGTCGGCCTCCCGTCAGACCCGTCGGCGGTGCTCCGCCGCTGATAGGAGCCGAGCTTGACTCGACCGAGCCTCCGCCATCGCGAGAAGGCGTAGGCTCGTCGGCGTTCGAATCCAGCAACGGATCGCCTCCAGGTTCGCGTGGCATGGCCGACTCGGCCCTTGGCGTGCGATAATGGGAACGGGGGCGAACCCAGAAGACGCGGGGCGTGTCGCCTGAGGATCGAGACACACGGCCTCGGCTCGCGAAGGCGCCGAGAGGGGATATGGACACGCACACGCTGGAATTGCTCGAGTTCGACAAGATTCGCACCCTGGTCGCGGCGCGCGCGGCATGCTCGCTGGGCAAGGACGCCGCGCGTCGGATCGAGCCGAGCCGAGACGCCGGGGAAGTCCGGGCCAGGCAGGCGCTGACGACCGAGATGGCCGAGGCCCTTGCGAGCGGCCTCTCTCCCCCCTTCGGCGGCTTGCACGACATCCGGGCCCATGTCCGCCGCGCCCAGGTCGGCGCGATGCTCGACTCCGAAGAACTCGCCGAAACCGTCGAGACCCTCAGGGCCGTCGGCAACCTCGACCAGTGGCTCGGCCGGGTCGCGGACGGATTCCCACGCCTCGGTGCCCTCAAGGGGAGCGTCGGCGAGTTTTCGGGAGTCGTCGCCGCGATCGAGTCGTGCATCGACGACCGAGGCAACGTCCTGGACACCGCCAGCCGCAAGCTCTCGGCGATTCGCCGGGAGGTGGGCCAGGTCGAGGAGCGGATCCAGGAAACCCTCCGGCGGATGCTCCGCTCGAACGAGATCAAGCGGATCCTCCGCTATCCGAACTTCACGATGGTCGGGCATCACTACGTCCTGCCGATCGCGAAGGAGCACCGCGGCGAGATCCAGGGGTCGGTCCACCGCACCAGCGCCAGCAACGAGACGGTGTTCGTCGAACCCCAGGCCATCGCCGAGCAGTCCGCCCAGCTCTCGTTCCTCCGCGCCAAGGAGGCCAAGGAAATCCGCCGGATCCTCCGCTGGCTCAGCGCCCAGGTCGGGCAGGTCGCCGACTCCTTGCTCGGGAGCCTCGACACCCTGGCCGAGCTCGACCTGATCCACGCCCGAGGACGCTACAGCCTCGACTACCGGATGACACCGCCCGACCTCAACGAGGCCGGCAAGCTGGTCCTTCGAGGCGCCCGCCACCCCCTCCTCGAAGCACTCTTCCGAGACGATCCCGCCCTCCGCCGCGAACGATCCCCGGAACCTGAGCCAGAGCGCGAACCAGAATCCGAGTCCGAGCTCGGGTCGGCGGAGGTAGTTCCGCCTCCTCCGCCCCCGAAGGAGGAGCCCAGGACGGTCGTCCCGATCGACGTCCACCTCGGGCTCCAGTTCCAGATCCTCGTGGTCACCGGGCCCAACACGGGCGGCAAGACGGTGGCCTTGAAGACGGTCGGGCTCCTCGCGGTCATGGCCCAAGCCGGCCTGCACGTCCCGGCGCACCAGGGGTCGCAATTCCCCGTGTTCGATCAAGTCCTCTCCGACATCGGCGACGAGCAGAGCCTCGAGCAATCCCTCTCCACCTTCTCGTCGCATATCCGACGCGTCTCAGACATCCTGACCAAGACGACCGAACGCTCGCTCGTCCTCCTCGACGAGATGGGCGCGGGGACCGACCCGGCGGAGGGGGGGGCGCTCGGGCGTTCGATCCTCGACGAGCTCGACAGCCTCGGCTGCCGCGCGATCGTCACGACCCACATCGGCGACCTCAAAACCTACGCCCTCTCGAATCCTCGCGCCGAGAACGCGGCCGTCGAGTTCGACCTCGAGACGCTCCAGCCCCGATATCGGCTGCACATCGGCGACATCGGCCAGTCGAACGCGCTCCAGATCGCGCTCCGGCTGAAGCTGCCCGAGCACCTGGTCTCGCGAGCGTCCCGGTATCTCTCGGAGTCTCGAGGGCGCGACCTCCCCGAGTTGGAGATCCTCCAGAAGCTCCGGAAGGACGCCGAGGACGCTCGTCAGGCGGCCCTGACCGCCCAGGCCGAGGCCGAGCGGAGTCGCGAGGCACTCAACCAGCGCCTCTCCGACCTCCATCGCCAGGCCGAGAACGACGCGAGGCTGGTCGAGGCCAGAGCCCGGCTTCAACCCGGGGACCGCGTCGTCGTCCCTCGGTTCGGATACGACCGGCCGGGCCGGATCATCAAGATCGAAGCCCGGAAGAAGAGCGCCGTCGTCGCCATCGGTCAGATGCAGTGGGACGTCGCAATCGACGAGCTGATCCCCCAGATGATCCGCACGCCGGACGTCGCCGCCCCCGCATCCAAGGGGAGGTCGGGTGGAGGGAAGCCGGGCCTCCGACTTGAAGACTTCGCGGACGACCCGGCGGGCCGATAGACGCGAGGGCCAGGATCCGCCTTCATTCGAGCGAGGCTCATCAGTCGGGCGAGACCCCTCCAATACAAGCCCGAAGCGCAAGCGAGTGAGTCTTCTATTTTCATGGAGAAAGAGTCACTCGCTTGCGCTTCGGGCTTGTAAAAGATCGTTCGATGATCAGGAGCCGCCGGGACATTTCAGGAAGAGGACGCCCAGGGGCGGGATCTTGAGCGAGAGAGAGAACGGCCGTCCTCCGTGCGGCTCGTGGTTGGCCCAGACGCCTCCCGAATTGCCGACGTTGGTGCCGCCGTAGCATTCGGAGTCGGTGTTGAGGATCTCGCGGTAGTAGCCGCCGCTCGGCACGCCGATGCGATATCCATCGCGGACGACTGGCGTGAAGTTGCAGACGACCACGACCGAGTCGTTGGGGTCCTTGCCACGGCGGAGGAAGGCGAGCACGCTGTTCTCCCAGTCGTGGAGCTCGAGCCAGTCGAACCCTTGCCAGTCGAAGTCGACCTGGTAAAGGGCCGGGTCGGACCGGTACATGGCGTTCAGGTCGCCGACGAGATTCTTGATCCCCTGGTGGTCGCGCCACTGGAGCAGATGCCAGTCGATGCTGCCGTCGTGCGTCCACTCGCGCCACTGCGCGAGCTCGTCGCCCATGAACAGCAGCTTCTTGCCCGGGTGGCCGAACATGTACCCGTACAGGAGCCGAAGGTTCGCGAACTTCTGCCAGGCATCGCCGGGCATCTTGTCGATCAGCGACTTCTTGCCGTGGACCACCTCGTCGTGCGAGAGGGGCAGCATGAAGTTCTCGTTGAACGCATAGATCATGCTGAAGGTCAGCGCCCCGTGCTCGTACTTGCGGTAGACCGGGTCTTTCGCCATGTACGCGAGCGTGTCGTTCATCCAGCCCATGTTCCACTTCAGGCTGAAGCCGAGCCCGCCGAGGTAGGTCGGCCGCGAGACCCCGGACCAGCTCGTCGACTCCTCGGCGATCGTCAGGACGCCGGGGTGCTCCTGGTGGCAGAGCTCGTTGAGCCGCTTGAGGAAGTCGATCGCCTCGAGGTTCTCGTTGCCGCCGTGGACATTCGGGATCCACTCGCCCGCTTCCCTCGAGTAGTCGAGGTAGAGCATCGAGGCCACGGCGTCCACGCGGAGGCCGTCGAGGTGGTATTGCTCGAGCCAGAAGAGGGCGTTGCCGAACAGGAAGTTGCGGACCTCGGGGCGCCCGTAGTTGAAGATCTTCGTGCCCCAGTCGCGATGCTCCCCCAGACGGGGGTCGGCATGCTCATACAAGTGGGTGCCGTCGAAGTAGCCGAGCCCGTGGAGGTCGCGGGGGAAGTGGGCCGGGACCCAGTCGAGGATCACCCCGTAGCCGTTGCGATGGAGCGTGTCGACGAAGTAGACGAAGTCGTCGGGGCTCCCGTGCCTCGAGGTCGGGGCGAAGTAACCGACCGGCTGATAGCCCCAACTGCCGTCGAATGGATGCTCACTAATCGGCAGCAGCTCGACGTGGGTGAATTGGGTCTCGCGGAGATAGTCGACGAGTTGGTCGGCGAGCTCCCGATACGTCAGGAATCGGTTCCCCTCCTCGACGTTGCGACGCCAGGACCCGAGATGGATCTCGTAGATCGAGATCGGGCTCTGCAACGACTGGGTGGCCTCCCGATTCGCCATCCAGTCGGAATCGCCCCACTCGAACCGAGAAACGTCCCAGACGACCGACGCGGTCTTCGGCCGGAGCTCGGCGGCGAGGGCGTAAGGGTCGGACTTCTGGACGAGGTAGCCGTTGTCCCGATTCTTGATCTCGAACTTGTAGACCTCGCCCTGGCTGAGGTCGGGGATGAAGATCTCCCAGATCCCGGTCGGCCCGCAGCTGCGCATCGGGTGCCGGCGCCCGTCCCAGTGGTTGAAGTTGCCGATCACGCTGACGCGTTGGGCGTTCGGGGCCCAGACCGCGAAGTGGACGCCGCGGATGCCGTCGATCACCCGGAGGTGCGCCCCGAGCCGTTCGAAGTTGCGGTAGTGGGTCCCCTCGCCGAGCAGGTGGAGGTCGAAGTCCGTGAGCACCGGCCCGAACCGATACGGATCCACGAATTCCCAACCATGCCCTTCGTGATCCTCGACCGCGATCCGGTAGGCGAGAGGCCCGGTCCGACCGGTGAGGACGTGCTCGAAGAAGCCGTCGGGGTGGATCCGTTCCATCGGCACGCGGACGCCGGGTTCCCCTTTCGCCAGGTCGACGAGCCAGGCGCTCCGCGCCTCGGGGAGGAAGGCCCGCACGACCTGGACCCGAGAGCCGCCCGCCGTGAGCTCGTGCGGGCCGAGCACGGAGAACGGGTCCCAATGCTCGGCGCGAATGATCAGGTTGATGTCATCCACCGACGTGCCGGAGGCCTTGGAGATCGTCGCGGGCATGGACATGGGCTCGCAGTATCCTTCGTCAGTTCGATCGGGATCGGGGCGGACGCGGCCGATGGTCGTTCCCCGACGGCGAAAGGGGGTCGAGGCCGGACCGGCGATCCCCTCGATGAGGCCGATGGCATCGGACTCGAACGGGAAGACGAGTGCGGCACGACGTCGGGAGGCCAAGGGGTAAGGGCCACTCGCCCTGACAAAGGCGGGGGACTAGCCCGGACCGACTCGCCTCGTTCCTTCCAGGGAGGACGGGGAGCTTTGTCCTCCAAACCTTAACCGCAACCCGAATGAGGTGCAACCGGCATGCCCAAGCCGGCACCAATCGTCGTCATACCGCCGACATGCTCAATGGGAAGGGCTGGGGACCGGCCGGGCCTCGCCCGGCAGCACGACCTCCGCGAGCACGGGGAGGTGGTCCGAGCCGAAGTCCGGCCCGACCCAGCAACGCTCGAAAGACCACTCCGGGCTGGACATGAGGTGGTCGATCCGAAACCAAGGGTAACGCGTCGGCCGCGTATACCCGAATCCCCAACCCGAATCCTCGAAGCCGAACCGGAGCGCCGTCCGCAGCGAGGCCATCGACGCATCGTCGGAAGGCATGTTGAAGTCGCCACCGACGAGGAAGGGGGTGTCCCCGCACTCCGAGAGCACCGAAACGACTCGTTCAAGCTCGTCCCGCCACCAACGGATCTGGCGCTCGAGCCCGGGAACATCCCGATCGAGGAAACGGAGCAGCCCCGGTCGGAGCGTCGGCAGGTGGACCGACGCCACGATGAGATCGACGCCACGGTCGGTTCGGACCCGAATCCGGGTCATCCGGGCCGAGGTCCGCCCGTCGGGATGAAACGTTTCGGGGAGCTCGACCTCCTCGGTGATCGGGTACCGGCTCGCCAGGAAATGTCGCCTGTCGCGATACCACCCCTTGGCGAAGTAGGCGTCGAGGAACTCGTGCGCCTCATCGATCTCCTGGAAGGCGACGAAGTCGACGTGCTCCCGGTCGAGCAGTTGAGTGAAAGCCTCGACGTCGCGCGGGCCGTGGGCCACGTTATACGTGACGATCCGGAACCGATCGCCCGGGACGGATCGAGTCCAAAGCCGCTGGATCGGCAACGAGAAGCCCATGAGCGGGCCCACGACGACCAGTCCGATCGCCAGTTGGAAAACCCAGTGCGACTTCTGCCTCACCAGGGCACTCGCCAACCCGAGGACGACGACCAGGACGACGAATAGCCAGCGAGGTAAGAACAGGATGACACTCACACCCCACCAGGCATCGCCCACCCAGTGGATCAGGACGAGCACCGCCAGGACGACGACCGCGTAAGTCCACGTCGAAATCAGAATGAACCGCGAGAACCAGGCACGAGGGCGCGGACCTCCGGTCGACGAGTCGAGCAGGCCCTGCGAGGACGATGGCGCGGGTCCCTGGGACGTCGATCGGTCCGTGTCGGGCATTATTCGCTCACAACCCATGGACGGGCCGGTCTTACTCCCGAAACCTGACTGTTTCTTGAGAAACGGGGTTCTGACGCTCTCGACATCGACGACCCTCCCTGGATTGTCATCGTAGATCCCCGCGGAAACCCATTTGGCTCATGTGGCGGGATTGGTGCTTGGGCCAACGAGATTCGGGACACGACCTCAGTGGACCTCGAGCATCCGTTGCAAGGCGACACGAGCCCAATGCGCCGTCGCCTCGGGCACGACGATGCGGTTCACGGTGACGCCCTTCGCCAGGTTTTCGAGGGTCCAGGCCAGGTGCGGGAGGTCGATCCGGTACATGGTCGCGCACATGCAGACCATCGGGGAGAGGAAATGGATCGACTTGTCGGGGTGCTCGGCCGCCAGGCGGTTGACCAGATGGAGTTCGGTCCCGACCGCCCAGGTCGAGCCGGCGGGAGACTCGGCGACCGTCTTGAGGATGAACTCGGTGGACCCCACCATGTCGGCCGCGTCGACCACCGACATCATGCACTCGGGGTGGACGAGAACCTTGATCCCCGGGAACCGCTCGCGGAACTGGGCGACGTGTGCGGGCTTGAACATCTGGTGGACCGAGCAATGTCCCTTCCAGAGCAGGACCCGGCTCCCCTCGATCGACTCCGGAGTGTTGCCGCCGAGCGGGAGGCGGGGGTTCCAGACGACCATCTCCTCGAGCGGGATCCCCATCGCCCGGGCCGTGTTGCGCCCGAGGTGCTGGTCGGGGAAAAACAGCACCCGTTTGCGCCTGGCGAACGCCCACTCGAGGACGGCCCTGGCATTCGAGCTGGTGCAAACGATCCCGCCATGCCGTCCGCAGAATCCTTTCAGGTCGGCCGTCGAGTTGATGTAGGTGACGGGCATCAGGTCGTCGGTGTCGATCACGTCGCCGAGGTCGGTCCAGGCGGCCTCGACGGCGTCGAGGTCGGCCATGTCGGCCATGCTGCAACCCGCGGCGAGGTCGGGGAGGATTACCTCGACCTCGGGACGGGTCAGCACGTCGGCCGTCTCGGCCATGAAGTGGACGCCGCAGAAGACGATCGTGCGGCAGGTCTCACTCCTGGCGGCGAGCTGGCTGAGCTTGTAGCTATCGCCGCGCAAGTCGGCAAAACGGATGACCTCGTCCTGCTGATAGTGATGCCCGAGGATCAGCAGCGAGTCGCCCAGCTCTCGCTTCACCGCGACGATCCGCTCGGCGAGCTCTTCGGAGGGCACGTCGCGGTAAGGGGCGAAGGGCAGGGGGAGGGTCTCTTCGCAGGTCGAGGCGATGGCCATGGTCCGTTGGATTCCTTGCCGAAGTCAAAGGGCCGGGTCTCGGTTCACACGCCCCGGCGCGGGCGACGGATCGATCGTGTTCCCTCTTCCGGATCGGTGAGTGTCGCTCCCATCGCAATTGTCGTATTATACGCGAGGCCCCGCCTTCGGAGGAATCAGGGATCCGGATCCGTACCCGTCCCCGAGGGCGGAGTGGCCAGGCCGACGGCTCCGAACGGCGAACCTCGGGCGGCCGGCGTCGGGGCGGGTCACAGGAGTTGTCACCGAATGAGCTCGGTCCTGATCGTCGACGACAGCCCCGCCGACCGGGCCCTGTTCCGGACCTTGCTCACTCGCGCCGGCCACTCGGTCCACGAGATCGCGCGGGGGCTCGAGGCCCCGGCGAAAGCGCGTGAGGTCCGTCCCCACGCGATCGTCCTGGACGTGAACCTGCCCGACACCGACGGCCATTCCGTCTGCCGGGCCATCCGCGCCGATCCTCAGATCGCGGGCGTCCCCGTCCTCATGCTCACCGTCCGCGATAACGACGCCGACGTCCTCATGGGCCTCGAGGCGGGGGCCGACGACTACATCTCGAAAGACGCGCCCGGACAGATCTTCGTCGCTCGCATCCGACGATTGATCCAATTCCGCCAGATGTCGGTCACCACGGTCCTGAATGAGCACCTCGCCCAGCTCGGCCGACTGCTGGCGGGGATCGTCCACGAGATCCGAGGGCCCCTCTCGGTGATCCGCGGAAGCGCCGAGTTGATGCGGTTCCAGCTCCCGCCGGACGACCCCAACATCCAGTGGATCGAACCGATCCTGCGCAATGCCCAGGTGCTCCAGGTCCGACTCGAGCACCTCATGACCACAGTAAGGGGCGGGGCGGCGGTCATCACGACCCTGGAGATCCCCCCGCTCGTCCGCGAATCGACCGACCTCTTCCTCAAAGGGACCGACCCGCGTGGGTCGAAGATCCGGATCGAGGTCGAGGTCGCCGAGCAGGCCCCTTATGCGAAAGGGGATGCCGGGCGGCTGATCCAGGTCCTCCTCAGCCTCTTCGGTAACGCCCACGAGGCGATCGGCGCCACCAAGTCGGACGGCCGAATCCTCGTACGGATCGCCCCCGATCACCACGACGACATCGACTGGGTGAAGATCGAGGTCACCGACGACGGTCCAGGGATCCCCGTCGGCATCCTCGAGCGGATCTTCGAACCTTACTTCACGACGAAGGAGGCCGGGAGCGGCTATGGCCTCTACATGGCGTCCGAGATCCTCAAGGAGCAGCAAGGCCGCCTGACCGTCTGCAACGCGCCCGAAGGGGGCGCCCGCTTCACCGTCTGGCTCCCGCAAGCCGGTCCTCGGATCTCGACGACAGCCTGAGCCCGACCTCGTCTTCAACCAACGCTCCCGACCCACTCTCCACGCGAAGTCGACCATGCCCTCGAGCCGACGGCCCAAGAATCGACGCAAGCTCCCGTCCCGAGAACTCTGGATCCCCGGACTCGCCATCGCGGTGGCCGGGCTCTCGCCTTCCCTGATCACCATCGCGATGCTCGGGGCCGGGGTGGGGTTCATCATGCTCGGCCTCTCGATGGTCCTGACGGTCCTCGCCGTGGCCGCCTGGCGGGGCGCCGACTCGACGCGGTGGATCGAGCCGATCGATCGACTCACCGAGGAGGTGCAGGCCGCGGCCGAAGACCCCCACCGGCCGCTCGAGGCGACCCCGGTCCCCGAGCTCATGGGTTTGATCAGGGCACTCCGGGAGTGGCGGAAGTCGTGGCCGCTCCCCTCGGCCCCGACCCCTCAAGCCGCCCCCGTGTTCAACTCCAGCCTCGGTGAATCCGGGCCGCAGATCGCACTCGACTCGCTCACCAGGAGCAGCATCCTCTCGTCCATCCCCAACTTCGGGGACAACTTCGACCCCAGCCAGTCGGGCGAATTCTCGTCGACGGACATGGTCAGCCGGCTCGAGCCGAAGAGCTTCCGTTGGCTCGAGTCGAGCCCGGCCGAGCAAGAATTCCTCGGCTGGAACCTGAGGCAGCTTCGCGAGAAGTCGTTCCTGGAGATCGTCCATCCCGACGACTACCCGCGCGCCAAGGAACAGCTCCGCGCCGCGCTCGTCCGTGGCGAGCTCCACGGCCTCATCGTCCGCATCAAGACCGCCAGGGAGAAGCCGAAAGCCATCGAGATGAACGTCGGGGTCCGCTATGGCCCGGACCTGAAGATCACCCACCTGCGCTGCCACATCACCGACGTCACGATCAAGGTCAGGGCCGAGCGCGAGCTCAGGCTCCGGACCCGCGAGCTGACCCAGGTCAACGAGCAGCTCCGGCAGATCAACCGCGAGCTCGAGGAGCTCAAGGAACGCTATCGCGACCTCTACCAGAACTCCCCCGCGATGTACTTCAGCCTCGACGACCACGGCCGGTTCATCGAGTGCAACGACACCCTGCTGCGGACCCTGGGATATCGACGCGAGGACCTGATCGGCCGGTCGTACGAGCGGATCCTCCCCGAGTCGCGCCGAAGCCTCTTCGCCTCGAGGTTCGCCGACTTCGTCCGCACCGGCTCGACCGAGACCGCGAGCCAGTGGATCAAGCCCAGCGGCGAGTTGATCGACGTCTGGGTCTCGGGCACGACCGTGTTAGGGCACGACGGCCGCTTCCTCCGCTCCCGCAACGTCACGCAGGACGTCACCGCCCGCAACCGGCTCGAGGCCGAGCTCCACGAGAAGAACGACCGCCTCGCCCGGACGAACGAGGAGCTCTCGAGCAAGAACAAGGAGATGGACGAGTTCGCCTACGTCGTCTCTCACGACCTCCAGGAACCTTTGCGGACGCTCATCGCCTTCTCCGACTTCCTCCTGCGCGATTGCGGCGACCAACTGGACGCGAACGGTCAAGAATATGTACGATATCTCGTCGAGGCGGCGCGTCGGATGCGGTCCCTGATCCACGGGTTGCTCAACCTCTCCCGTGCCGGGAGGGTGACAGGCGACCTCTCGGCCGTTAATCTGGATGATGTCGTCGAGGTGGTGAAGGCCGACCTCGCCGAACTGATCCGGACCAAGGGGGCCGAGATCCGAGTCCCCGCACCCCTTCCCATGATCTGGGGAGACCGCGACCGACTCGGCCAACTCCTAGCGAACCTGATCGGCAACGGCCTGAAGTACAACACGGAGCCGGCCCCCTGGGTCGAGATCGGGGCCTTGTCGGTCGACCCCGGCCCCCAGGTCACGATCTACGTGAAGGACAATGGCATCGGGATCGACCCCCAGTTCCATGCCAAGATTTTTCAACTCTTTCGTCGACTGCACACCCGAGAAGAATACGAAGGGACCGGCGCGGGCCTTGCGATCTGTACCAAGATCGTCCAGGCCCACGGCGGCCGGATCTGGGTCGAGAGCGAGCCAGGTCAAGGCTCGACCTTTTTCATCAGCCTGAGCCGTCCGCCTTCAACCGAGTCACGGACCGAAGCGCCCCATGCGTCCTGAATTTCACATCCTGCTGGTCGAGGACAGTCGGGCCGACGTCAAGATCATCGAGCGCGCCCTCCACGAGGGGAACGTCGAACACCGCCTCACCGTCATCCACGACGGCAAGCGGGCCCTCGAATATCTCGTCAAACTGCGACAGCCCGAAGTCCCTGCTGACATGGAGCCGGACCTCATCCTCCTCGACCTGAACCTCCCCGGCCTCGACGGCTGCCAGGTCCTCACCCAGATCAAGAACGACCCCCTCCTGCGCTCGATCCCCGTGGTCGTCCTGACCACCTCCCGCCGCGACGAGGACGTCCTTCAAACCTACCAGGCCGGGGCCAACACCTTCATCCAGAAGCCCGCCGAGTACCCCCGCTACTGCGACCTCGTCCAGACCCTCCGTCAATACTGGCACGACACCGCCATCCCCCGACCTCGCAACCGCCCGTCGAGTTGATCGAGGACAAAATCAGATCTGCGTGATATACGGCGTCGTCAATCCCGCGTTAATCGCGTACGGGAACCCGGCCGTACTCGGCGGGTTGTACGTCGCCGGGGCGAACACCGTGTTTTCGTACTGCAACGTGATCGGGTTGCTGTTGTCGGCGTAGAAGCTGATGCGGAACACCGGCTTGTTCCCCCCGACCACAGGAGCAAAGAACGACTGACTTCCCCCACTGGCCAGTTGGAACGGCGAGAAACGCCCCCCGTTATACGTTGACGCCGAGGCCGAGAACGTGACCGTGCTCGACGTGTTATTCCAGAGCGTGACCACGCCCCAGTCGAGATAGTTGGCCGGCAGCCTCGCGACGCTACTCCCGTTCCCACTCCCGACTCCGCCCACCAGCACGATGGGGACGAAATCCACCGGCACCGCCCCCGGCCTGCCAAATCGAAGATGCGCCCGGAAGTGCCCGCGAACCGGGCCGTGTCGATGCCCGTGAAAATTCGCCGCCGCGATCTCCGCGTGCGCCGCCCCATTCCCCCTCGCCGCCGCGTGAATCCCCGCCGCCGCCCCATCAAGCCCCGCCGTCGTCAACCGACGTTCCTCGACGCCCTCCACCCCCGGACGGAGTTCCAGCCTGCCTTGACGACGCATGGCGCGAGCCCTCGACGAGTGTGACCATTCGAACCCCGGGCATCCCGCCCCCGTTCGAAAGCCACTCCCTGGCCCGATCCATCATGAGCAAATGATAGCACACAACCGACCAAAGCCTGAAAACTCCGAACGGCGAGAGCCGCTCATGAGGTCTTCTCTATACCTTCAGAGGAGATCTCAGGTCCTCCTTGTTCTCGAGCCATCATCGAGAATTCTTGCCTGCCGAGGAGTCCGGCTCCAGTCCGCCTTGGGGCGTTTCGCCCTGGCCGTTAGAATGACCGCGCAACTCGACAACCACCCGTAACCTATGTCCGCGTGCGAGGAACGCACGGCCATGTCGAAAACCCCCTCGTCGACTCAATCCGCGACGGTAGATCTCATCATGGCGGAACGATTCAGGCGACACGCGGCCGAATGGAAACAAGAATCGCACCACCTCTCCAACCCGGTCCAGATCGCCATGCTCAAACCCTACCAGCGGATCATCGGGATGGGACCTCCTGTCGTCCCTATGATCCTCGAGGAGTTGAGCCGCGAGCCCAATCAGTGGTTCTGGGCCCTCGAAGCAATCACCGCGCAAAACCCTGTACCGCCCGAAGTCCTGGGTGAGGTGCGACTGATGGCCGAGGCCTGGATCCAATGGGGAGAACGCCAAGATGTCCTCGCCACGCGATCTCGTCATCCCGAGGACTGATCCATCCAGGGCGAGAAGAGCCACCCCTCCCGACTCCTCGCCACCGACGATAGGGCAATCCCCTGGGTGGTCGCAACTCGGCCTCGCTCGTACAGTGATGTTAAATATCGAGGCCCCGTGCCGATATGATTCCGAGAAGTCGCGACGGGTCGTCGAATCGAATCGTGGGCCGAGTGCGCGGACACTACGGATTTGAGACGCCTTGAACGGGGATGACGGTTCGACTGGTCGACCGAAGTCGGGAAGGCTCAGGTTTTCAAGCGTTCGAACGTGCTGGCTTTACCTCACATGGCTTCTTCATGTTTCTTTAATTATTTGATAGAATTTACATATTGATTCTACGAATGGTTACGCAAAGTCTTAGCCGGCTTCCAAAGGGATCCAGCCAGGTTTTCGAGCAGGACGCGATGGAGGTGAGCGATGCAAGTGCAGCGGCAAAAAGGCGGCTTCCGCGGGCTTACTCTTATCGAAATGCTGGTCGTGATCGCAATCATCGGTCTGTTGGTAGCTCTGCTGCTACCAGCCGTCCAATCAGCCCGCGAGGCTGCCAGAAACCTTCAGTGCAAGAACAACTTGCATCAGTTTGGTATCGCTTTGGCAAACTATCATGATACGGTAATGAGTTTCCCTTTGGCGATCAACGGCCTCAAAGGGCATTCCGTCCATAGCATGATCCTGCCCCGCCTGGACCAGTTGGCAGCCTTCAACGCCTTCAACTTCGATGTTGACACAAGCGATAAGGCAAATACGACAGTTGGAAACGCAGAATTTACCGTGTTAGTATGCCCATCCGACTCAGGAGTAGGCTCAATCGGCGGCACAAGCTACGCCTGCAACGGCGGTTACGCTTACCAGCGGTCTCCTTGGAACGGGGCTTTCACCGCCCCACCAGGTTCACCTACGAGGGGATCGTCCCAAATCGCAAGTCCAGAGCCTGACACTGGTTGAAGTCAGGACGTTGCCGGGATCTCAAGCAGGTCCAAGAACCGGTAACTGGGCAGCTTCAGCCCCAGAAGTTCATAAGGGCTGTGCTTGCGTCGTTTCCCCTCGCAAAACGCTCGGCAATTCCAGTACAACCGCTTCAGGTCCAGCATGCCTTGGCTTACCGTTCGATGGCGTGACTGGTGCATCCGCAGCACACTGTTCATACACTCCACCGCGCTACTGGCTCGCACCGCCCCACGCAACACCTTTCCCACCGCCTCGTACGACTCTCGCCAATTCGTGTCCCGCCCTTGGCAGAGCACCATTTGGACCAGATGGGCTACATGGCCTGCACCCCCGACGTCACCCTTGCTGTTCGATCGCGGCCGCTGCCGGCGCAACCACCACAACCGCACCAACTCGGTTCGCAGTTCGACTTCGGGGACCGCTTCCTGCAACTGACGGTGCAGGCGGTCCAGGAACGTCAA